>JAIEMT010000006.1 GCA_019751945.1 bacterium | reverse complement strand
CCAAGCTTGGTGGCTATCTGGCGAATAGAGAGGCCCACAGATCGAAGCTGACGGATCGCCTCGTCATCGCGCTCTTTCCTGCGTCCAAGCTTTCGACCCTTCTTCTTGGCGTTGGTAAGACCGGCACGAACCCTTTCGCGGATAAGACTGGCCTCAAACTCCGCAAAAGCGCCAATCAGGTGGGCCATAAGGCGTCCTGCCGGGGTGGTTAGGTCAATGTGGTCTTTCATTGAAATGAAGTCCACACGGCAATTCTGGAGCGTCTCAAGCAAGCTCAGTAAATCCTTCAACGAACGAGCAAAACGGTCGAGCTTCCACACGAGAACTAAAGAAAACTTGCCAGTCTGCATATCAGTGAGCATCTGCTTGAGTTGGGGGCGATTGGCGGTCGTACCCGTGATTTTCTCCTCGTAGACCCTGTAAACTTCCCAGCCTTTACTTGCGGCAAATTCTGTCAGCTCGCGGATCTGCAATTCGGTATCCTGCTGTTCCGACGATACCCTGGCATAAAGCGCGACACGCTTTTTCATGATTCCAACTCCTCTGATTCTTTGATCCGTGCATGAACACGATGGATTTCTGCACCCAGCTCCACGGAATCAAAGGTGCAAGAGCGTAGCGTTCGCCCGAAGAAGTAGTACTCTCTCACGATCTTGCGATTGATATACTCGTCAATCGTATGCGCGATCTCTTCAAGACTTTCAACGTCAAAGCATTCCAAGTCTTTTATGTTCAAAAGCAGATTTGCGATCATTCGTAGCCGGTAATCGTCATGGCAAACAATGTCCTGGTAGCGCATCGAAAACTGCTCAAACTTCTGACAACAAGGTTTCATCATGGCTTTCTTGGAACTACTCATGGAGAGCGTCATACTATGATCTAAAATGTATAGCAATGTGCAAGTATTGTGGAGTGATAGTATTTGTATAGAATATGAGGGATGACACTACCTAAGCTTCCCGATAACGGGCCAAGAAACGTTGGAGTTTCTTTTCGGATTTCAAAGGTTTCGGCAGATCAATTGAAGGCCCTGGCTAAATCCAATGGTCTCAGCCAAGCCGATGTCATCGAATGGCTATTGGATCGTGAGTACCAAGCTCTCAAGAAGAAGCCGGAATCCAAAAAGGAGAAGTAGTCCCATGAAGGGCTCCAAGAAGCATCCAAATCCAGGAGATCTCGACAGAAGCAATCCAAAAAGCCTTATAGCAATGATTGAAGGCGAGGCTTTTGAAAAGGCACTTGAGAAGGTTCCCGACGAGTATTGGGCAATGAGCGAGGAAGACCTCCAAAAGCTCGCCAAGCCCTCCCGCACTGACTACGCTTTAAAGCTCGCATTCTGGAATGAGATCCGTTTGGCTGGCGAATATATCACCACCATCAAGCCTCAGCGCATTTATGGTGGAATCTGCTCTTACGCAAATTGGCATCAAAACATGCTTTCCGTGCCAGAGAAGCTTGCCTGGCTTCTTAGCCCACTTCGAGATTTTCAAAAGAGCCTCGAACCACTCTTGTACTGCATGGTGGAGCGTTATTGGGAAATCATGCAGCTTCCGTTCTACGACAAGAAAGGAAACGTCATCACTGGAAACGTGAAAGCAGTCCTACAGGTCAGTAAACAGGTCGAAGATCGGGTTTTGGGCAGCGCTGTTCAGCGTAGGGTCAGCCAGACTCAAAGCGTCCAGATACGGGCTAATGTCGATAGTGATATTGGAATCCGTCCGGGAGAAAGCGAGGCGGCTCATATGGCACGGCTTGATAAGCGCCTCAAAGAACTGGAAGAAGAAGAGCGCAAGCTTATGCATTTGCCTGCTCCAAAAATCGATAATTGATTTTTCCACGCTGTATCGCGTGCGCGTCGATGAATGTCCCCCGATAACACTTTTTAGCTATCTGACCAGATCGTTGATTCACGACCTATGGGACTGATTTTATTAATCTTTTAGCGACTTCCAGGCATTCTCCAACTATCTCTTCCAACCCGCAAATAGTTATACGACGCACAAAGCACTCACTAGAGTGCTTTAACAGTTCCGGAAACAAAACCCTTTGTTTCCAATCCGTGTTTCCGTGATAACAATTGTTTCCGGAAACAGGTCAGGCTGCGATTAACTCTTTGATTGCATTGACGTTGTAGTAAGGATTTTCTATGAAGAACGTTCGATATGAAGCGGCTTGTGCACGCCACTTTCCAACCACAATTATAATTAGCCCAACCCAATTCGAACGGTTCTCCGGTTCGAGCCGAAAATTTTAAGGCTGATTTTTCAAATGGGGCCAAAGGCTTCAGGCTCTCGTGTGCCCTAGGCCCGCCGTTGCCGGCGAATTTTGGACATAAAAAAACGAGGGAGCCGGCCGAAGCCAGCTCCCTGTCGATGTAATTCTTTCCAACTAAAAAATGCAACCGAAAGGTGTTTGGGAAAATTTCCACCTTTTGAATCAGCATCGAAGTAATCTGAGCCCGAAGTTCTTGTTTCATGGGTTCCTCGGATAACCGTCGGATGCCCTCTAAGAACGCCTGGTAAGAAGCCATCTCTGAAGGTGCGTCGAGTGGACTCCCCTCTCTCTGAATGGTCCGTAATTTTTCTTCTTCCTCCGTTTTTGAGGCCTGAAGTTTCTCCATCTGTTTGTAAAAGGGTTCAGCCGAAATCGCCTTCGGGAGTAGCGCGATCCGTTCGGCAAGCGCGTCGATCTGACTACTAATGCTATGGATCTTTCCCTGGATTCGGTCCTGATCCTTTTGGGAAGTCCGTTTAGAATGAATGGCTCTCGCGTCAGAGAGCAATTCGTTTGCCACTTTTGGGTCGTTCAAGAGATTTTCAACTTCCTTCCAAATGAGCGGCTCAATCCGTTTGGCGAGAATTCTTCTCGGGTCACAGTGAAAGCATTTTTCTACCAAACACGCTTGCCGCTTGGTACTCCAAGCGTGTTCGTAATAGGGAATCTTGGCGCATTTCCCGTAAGCTGATTTTCCAGAAAGCCGCTCTCCACATTGACCACAGATGGCTAGTCCCGCGATTAAAAACGGATAGCGATTCTTCATATTGCGCTTGGAGCGCCGGTAATTCTTTTTCAGAATCTCTTGGACTCGCTCAAACGTATTTTGGTCAATAATCGGTTCCCAAACGGCACGGGCTTCCTTGGGTTCTCCATGCGCCAGGTAGGCTTTGATTCCAACATAGGACTTGTTCTTAAGAATGCAGTAGAGATTATCGGCAGTGAAATGCCCGAGCCTTGGGGCATTGCCACCACCTTGCATCTGTCGTTTGTATTTTACTCCCGAGGCGTTTAGGGACCTGGCTGCACTCACTAAGGAGCGTTCCTTAAGAAACGTGGCAAAGGCTTGGCGAACGACTGGGGCTTGTTCTTCGTCCACAGCCAGGTACCCGCGCTTCTCAGGAATGAGCTGATAGCCGAGTGGCACTGGGCCTCCGTTGTAAAGGCCACGGCTCGCTCGGGCGACGATATTGGCTGTCACTCGTTCAGCAACCTGCCTTCTTTCAAACTGCGCGATATTGGCGAGTGAAAAAAGAACCATTTCTCCAGACGCTGTCGTCGTGTCGAAATTCTCCCGAAGGCTTTGGAACGCGCATCCATTGGCCTGCATCATCTCCCACATTTCAGCAAAATCCTTGATGCTTCGCGAGAGGCGTGAGAGTTCGGTGACCATGACAAGAGTGATCTCCCTGCGACGAATGCCTGCGAGCAGACGTTGCAACTCTGGTCGATTGGTATCTTTACCAGACCTGGCACGGTCAATGAAAATTCCAACCACCTGGCCAAAGGGACGCTCCCGGTTTTTGAACTGCACCGTATCTCGCAAACGCTCCTCCTGGTTTCGGATGGAGCCTTCTGGGTTTTCGGCTTGTTCCTCGGTGCTGACTCGAATGTAAAAAGCGATCTGATGGGATTGCACTTTATTCATGACTTCCCGTCCTTTCTGCCGCACGGGCGCGGCGTTGAGTCCGAGAAGATTGAGGTCCAGTGGAACAAGCTAAGGACGTTTGGGGTGAGCAAACTGAGCTGGCCCATCCGGTATATAAAAGTTCTGCTACTTCGGCAAGAATTTGATCATAGCGACCCTGAGTCAGGGGCACCGGGACGAGTTCGGGCTTTTGACTGCATTGCCATTTACTCATGCATTTTCTCCACGGATGGTGAGGTTGAGCGGTGGTCTATGATGTGGCCACGCAGGGACTTCCGCGAGACGTATTTTTTAAATAAATTCAACATAAGGTTCCTTAAAAAGGGCTAAAAGCTAAGACAGTTAGAAAATTCCGGCAAGCCGGTTTTCTATTGAACTGTCGGAATTGTAGGGACTTTTTCTGGCGTTCAACATCCAACGGGTCGGAGAAAGTTGCGAGGGACTTCCGAGTCTTGGGTAGAGGCATTTTCCTAAAGTCGAGCCTGACTCTAAGCCCGAACGAATCGACGCCTCCGTTCCCGATTGAATCACGTCATGAAGATCTACAAACGAATGTGAAAAATGCTCGCCGTGCGTGCCTAACGCCAAGATCCGCTCGATCCGGTGACCCATACTCTCTTTGGGAGTAATCCAAATCACTTGGTGAATCTCCTTTTTGGAGTAGAACTCCGCCACTTGCTGGTATTGAGCGGTGCTCTTGAGAGACAGCTCCACTTCGAGTGCAATCGTTTTAGGAGTGCCCTGTCCTTCTTTCGAAAGGTCCACTCGCGTATAGCCATCGGGACGGTGGAGCGTCGACTTTGGGACCCACCCAGGAAAGAAATCGGGCTCCACGCGTCTCAGTTCCTGTTCAGAGATTTGCCCGATTCCTTCTCTTTTTTCTATCAGCAGATCTCCCAAGTGGATCGCGCTCACGAGCCAACCGTGAATCAGATTCTCGGATTTAAATCCCTCTTCTTTGAGTGGAGGTAAAAACGTCCGGACTGTTTGAAATCCTTTTTGAGTGAGCATCCAAACATGGATACTTCCGGTAGGGTCCACTCGGGACTGAATGAACCCAGAGTCTTCGAGTCTGAGTAATCGTTTGTAGCCCGTGTGAAGGGCAGCTTCGGCATAAAATTTCCGACACAAGGCTTCAGTCGTGGCGACTTTCCAGCGCCATAAAAACCGAAGGCACGGGAGATCCCGTGCCTTCGTCAATACAGCGTCATTTTTCTTGAGATAACTATTCATGATCTCATTTCCTTTCTCACTTAAGTATCCATCTCAAGATTCTGAGAGGAATCATGGGTTGACCTTAAATTCGAATTTCCTCTTTTGATCTTGTAAGGTGCTAGAGCCTCCTGTGCTCTTTCGATCGAAAGAAAAGGAGTTTGGACTTCCACGAGTGTGGCTCCGTGTTTCCAAAGCGCGCGCCCTGGGATATCGGGAAGTAGCGATGCCCGTCCCGAATCTAAGACCGTGATGCTTGACGTGTTGTTGGGCATCTGGAAGCAAAGGATGCCGGTAAGGTTGGCTTTCACCTGCGTGTCGAGAGATTTAGCGTCGGGTCTTTGCGTCGCAAGCACCAAGTGGATGCCAACGGCTCTTCCCTGACGAGCGATTTGACTGAGAATCCTTCGAGCTTCTTGAAGTCTCGCTGTCCCTAAATCATAGGCTCCTAAGAAAATCTCAGCAGCTTCATCGACCACGACCAGATGCCGGGTCGTCATCTGATCCAGATTCTCTCGGACCTGATCGATGCTCACTAAACCCCGACTCTTGAGATAGCGCATTCGGTCGTGAAGCCGTTCTTCGATTGAAGAGAGTTCGCGCACCGTTTGCTCTAAATCAGGAATCACTTTCGTCTTTGGCAGGTTCTCAAAGAGTTGAAACTCCAGTCCCCCTTTGAGATCGACGAGGGTCATTTCAAGATCAACGTTAGAGATAGAGAGTGTTGTCAGCAGTTGACGTAAGAACGTCGATTTTCCCCCGCCGGTTTGACCGGCGATGAGGAGATGCGGCGTTTCTTTTAGGCTCCCGTAAATCTTCTGGCTCCGGGTGGTTCCAATCGTAAAGCGGCAGTCTCCGTATCTTGCGATTTCTGAAAGCTCGAAATGATCCGTTAAGGGATCACTCGAATACACGATGTCCACCGTTCCTTTGGCACGGTTTTCCCGAATGTCATCGACATAGACATTCATGGCACTCTCTAAAGCGGATTTCGATTTCTGAAAGTCCTGAATCGGAAGCCCCGATTTAGCCAGTCTTAGAGTACGAGTGACGCCATCGTAATTGCGTTGATCAAAAACGGGTGTGGAAACTTTGCCAATGCCATTTTTGAGTCCTACCGAGTGAGATACTTCCTCCATGCGGTTTCGAAGCCTGCGCTTCTGGATCACCTGGTAGAGTCCCCAGCCCCAAAGGGGAGAGGACACCCAGAACTTGTAATATAAACTATACAGGGTGGCATTCCGGGGATACCACCTGACCATATCGAAGAACTGAAATAGGCTTCGATCGAATCCGTATTGAAAAATCAAATACGTGAAAACGAGTCCGATTCCCACGTGAAGCCAGGGGAAGGTTCCTCTTACGATTCCGAGGACAATTTCCTTAACCACTAGAAAGCTCAGTTGGAAGAACATCACCACGGTGTCAAAGAGCCGATCTTCCCACTTCTCAGAGGGAGGGTGGGGTTTGTTATTTTTATTAAAAGAATTCATTAAGAATTCTCCTTTTCTTGTTTAAACGTCGGGACAGATTTTCGCTGTCTGGCGTTGCTCCGGGAGAAAAGCAAAAAACAGAGCGATCCTCCCGGAGCAGTTTTGTTTCCTTTTTTGAGACTGAAGTGATGTGTCTCGATTGAGACTGAAGATGCCCAAGAGCTACTGCCTGGGCTAAGGGACTCGCCTAATGGCCCGTTCCATAGAGAACGTGAGCCCTGACGATAGGAGATGAGACGACGATGCCTGAAGATCAGGCCCGAGAGGCTAAGCAGAATTTGCGGTAGATGCCGCTAGCTTTGCAGGATACCTTTTCATTTCCTGCAAAGGTTCAAGTTGAATTCCAAAGATTCCAAGCCTTAAAGCTAGAATCCATCCAATTTAAAGAAACTTAATTTTAATATTCCATATCTGCGCTCATCGTTTGCAAGCGCACCGGTTTGTCGTCCGAGCTCGATGAACTTCGATCCTTGTCTCTTTCAAAACACACACACAAGAGCTTTGAGTGGGAAACGTTAAAATCATTCGCCCTCAATTAACAGGCTGATGAAAAATCCAAATTTTAGTGTTTGATTTTCTCTGAATCTGGATTTTCTTTCTTTCGTTTTGG
>JAIEMT010000031.1 GCA_019751945.1 bacterium | reverse complement strand
CCCTCTTTCACCCTTATTCTCGTTCAAACCACTGTGAAAAACTTGTTTCTTAACCGGACACGCCTGAAATTTTTTAAAATTTCTTTTGGATCTTCGGTGTGTTCGACCACATCTTGGCTGATGACGACGTCATAGTGTTGTTGAAGCAATTCCTTCTGATTAAAGTGTTTATTGTAAGGATCGTAACCGACGCAGCGATAGCCATGTTGCTTCAGATATCCAACGAAGTGACCACTGCCACATCCGTAGTCAAAAATGGAATCGGTCTTTTTAACTCCGGCACATTTTAAGATTCGAAGTCGTTTGGCAAACATCATTTTCGTGAAGAGATCGAGTTTCTGTTTTTGAATGGGGTAGTCGGAGTAGATGTCGTCGAAGTCGACCGATTCCACAGCATTGTAGGAGTGGCATTGGGAGCAGAGCCAAACTGAATATTTAATGGAGTGAAGCCTTTGGGTCGTGCCCGGAACCAGGCCAAATAAATCGCTTCCGCGTTCTGCGCCACATCCTCGACAATGAGTTTTCAACATCTGTCACCTCTTCTGAGGAACAAATTAAGGGCCCAAATAAGTCGAAAACAAGTGGGATTTCCGCTGTTTTGCAGTTTGAGTTACAGATCTCAAAATTAAAATTTTGTGGTCTAGGAGAACAGTGGGGTTTCTCGTTACAGAACTCAAAGTTTCGTAGCGATGATTTTTTGAAGGAGCGGAACTAAATGAGCCTCGTCCAGTTGAGCCATTTCTGAAAGCGACATGGTCTTACCGATTTCCTGAGCCAGCAGATAGCCCAAGTAGTACCCAGCACGTACCACAACCTTCTTATTTTCCGAGGAAAGTCGAAAATAGGATTTGTGATCGTCAGCATCGCGAGAGGTAAGCTTGGAGGCCAGATCGCTCCAATGAAAAGCCAAATCCTTCTTAATTTTTGGAATCATTCCCTCGGGAAGATCCAGGATGAGGTCCTTCATCGTGGCATTCGGATTCAATTTCTTAGCGGCATAGGTGGCAAGGCCTTCCGCCCAGAGAGAATTCCAGATGACTCGTTCTTCGGGCAAGAACTGACGATGATACATATGAAAGAGCTCATGATGGAAGAACGGGACTTCACTCGTGTAACCCTTGTGGTTCTTCACCATGAGATCCACGCCAAAAATGAAGTAGGTTTTCCCATCAATTTGACGAGTGCCCCCATCCATGTCGCCAAAACTGTGGGTCACGTAGATGCGAAAGCCTCTGTTGAAATCGGGAAACTTCTTCGAAAAGAATTCGATCCCCTTTTTTAAACTGGCCTGGATGGCTTTCGTTTTTTTAACAAAGTCCTTCTTCGCGGCAGGGAATTCCGAAAGCTGCTTCGCCATTTCTTCATCGGGATTTTTCCCAGCTTTCTTCCAGCGTTCGATTTTATCCGCGTAGAATTCTGGAAACTTCGGAAAAAAGTCCGCCTTCAAAAGTCGGACCTGTTCTTCAACAGGAAGCTTCTCCACTTTTTCCCAGTACCGAATGAAATCCAAAGCAAAGTTATGGATCTCAGTATTCTTTAGTGGTGCTTCAGGCGGAGCTTTCTGAGCAGACGCGCATCCCAATACAAGGATTGCTGTCGTCAGCAACCAGAGTTTTTTCATAAAACTTCTGGACTTTTGGTGTCAAAAGTAAAAACGGCCTTGGGTTTCTGGGGAGTCATTTTCCAAAGAGTTACAACTTTTTCTCCACCGCAATTCTCAGAGTTGGGGGGAGACGCTGCAACTGCCGATGCAATCAAGACTTCTCCTGCTCCCGTATCATTCACGTGGTACATGTCGAAGGAAAGTAATTTGTCCGAGCAGTTTTTCAAAAACACTTTCAGCTCCACAGAATAGGCTTCAGCAAGGCATTTTGTGCCAGGAGGACATCCATAGACCACTTCCCCCATCGTCACCTTCGCTTGATAAACGTCTTCATACTCCCCCTCAGCAAAAGCAGTCGACGAAGCCAAAATTCCAAAAACAAAACCGATCCATTTATTGTTCATAAGGTACTCCCAAAAAGTTTGTGGTTTCCTATTGTCCGTTTCTGAAGAAGTCAATGTGGGAAAAGAGCGAGAGCGAGTATTTTTAGTAGCAAGATCGAGATTCCTCTTCCGCTGACGTGCCAAGAGCGTTTCATCTCGAAAGGTAGCCATTTCTGGAATCTTTCCCCTCAAAAATTCTCCTTCAAGAAACTGAGACATAAAAAGCCGACCACGATGGGAGGCTTGGAGCATGGATGCTCGCCTGGCTCACGTTTCTTGAAGGAGAATTTTTGAGGGGAAAGATCCCAGGAAGTGGTCACCTCTCAGGATGAACCACTGAGGATGGCCATCAGCTCAGCACCAAACTTTTCCAGCTTCGCCTCGCCGACCCCATAGACCCCTCGAAGGTCTTCCATCTTCTTAGGGCTACTAACCGCCAGATGCCTCAGGGCTTTATCGCTGAAGATCACAAATGCGGGCATATCCAGCTCCGTCGCTTTCTCTTTTCGCCAGAGGCGCAGAATCTGGAAGCGATCTTCCTGCCGCGAATCGAGCTGAATATCAACCGTGGTGGACCTCGCTTTTCTCAGCTTAGTTTTGGGCGCCGAAGCGACTCGTGTGGCCGGAATCACCGTCGGTCGCTGAATCCGATGCACGGATTGAGGATCGCAGGAATCGCAGTGGCCGCAAGCCGTGATCCGCTGGGAATCCTTATAGTAGGTCAGAATCTCCGCATGGCGGCACTCGCCCCCTTCCGCATAGTTCACCAGCGCATCTAAGTTGCGCCATCTCAGGTTTTTAATTTCCTTCGAAGCCTTGGAACTTTCGATGAAATAGGCCTGAAGACCTTTGTCTTTCGCCGAATAGAGAGTGAGACAGGTGGAAAACTTTCCATCTCGTCCGGCTCGTCCCATTTCCTGATAAAGCGCATCGATGTTTGCGGGCATCTGAAAGTGAACCACTAGGCGAACATCGGGACGATCAATCCCCATTCCAAAGGCATTGGTCGCCACTAAGATACGCAGATCACCGCTTGCGTAGCGTTCCTGGGTTTTCTGGCGCACTTCCGAATCCAAACCGGCGTGATAGTAACCGACGCCGTCGTAGATTTCGTCGAGTCGTTCGGCGACTTCTTCGGTGGATTTTCGAGTGCCACAGTAAATCAGGCACCGACCTTCCGGGGTCTGCTTGAGGGCTTGCAAGAGCAACGGAATCTTCGTCGCTTCGTCTGAGCAATTCTCGACCTGATAATAAAGATTGGATCTGTAAAAACCATGAACCATCCGCACCGGATTTTTTAACTGAAGCTGCCGCGAAATATCGGAAAGCACGGTGGGAGTTGCCGACGCAGTTAAGGCCAGCACAGGAACGTCGGGTCGCAACGTTTTGAGAAGTTTCAATTGGCCATACTCTTCGCGAAAGTCATGGCCCCACTGTGAAACGCAGTGAGCTTCGTCGATCGCAAAGAGACTGATTTCCCGAGTCTTGATCCAGTTTTGAAAGCCTTCTTTGTTGGCCCGCTCTGGCGAAAGATACAGAACAAACGGTCCAGGTTTTTGAAGCTGGGCAAAGACCGCTCGCTGTTCAGCCAGCGAGTTTCCAGAATGAACACACCCCGCAGGAATTCCGTTCTTCTTTAATGAGGCGACCTGGTCGTTCATCAGAGCAATCAGCGGTGAAATCACCACGACTAGCTGCTGGCTGTGAACGGCGGGAAACTGAAAGCAGAGGGACTTGCCCCCGCCCGTAGGCAGAACCGCCAAGACATCCTTTTTGTCGAGGATGTTCGAAATAATCTCCTTCTGGCCTTTGCGAAACCCAGGCAGGCGGAAAGACGATTGCAATAGTGTTTCAAATCCCCGATCGGTGGCTTGCACGGATTAGGAGTTTAGCAGAGATCGTGCCGATGACGAGTGAGATTCGCCCCCTCGCGCCTCGGCCCTCCAGGCCTCGGCTCCGGGGGCGGCCTCGTCGCTTTGTCGCGCATCCTGCGCGCCAATCCGCGCTAAGCGCTGCGCGTTCATCGCGGCCGCTCCTCACGTTCGAATCTCACTCTCTCCGCTCTCTGTTCGAAGACTAGAAGTTCAGAAGATTTGGATTTTAATAAATTGGGAGGCTTCGGATAATGGCGGAGAGAGTGTCCGATAACCGAACTGTCCGCCAACGTCCGCCTATGTCCAAAATAGCAAAAAATGACCTATACAGGTAGTAATTTTTGGTGAGCAAACGTCTTGCAACGTTCGCCCTCGTCCGGCATGATCCGGCCCAAATTTATGGGTCAATTTGATGGATGAGGGATCATGGTTAGACAATCTTCCAAACTGAATGCATTGACGATTAAGCGAGCCAATAAGCCAGGACTCTTCTCTGACGGTGGGGGTCTCTATCTAAGGGTTAGTAAGGCGGGAGGTAAGGTTTGGGTCTTTCGCTTTATGCTCAATGGTCGGGCCCGAGAAATGGGATTTGGCTCTGCAGCTGTTAGGAGCCTTGCTGAAGCACGGCATAAAGCCCTTGAGTGCCGTCGTTTACTTCTTGAAGGCATGGACCCCATAGAAGCTCGAAGAGAGCATCGAAGGGCTCGGGCATTAGAGACAGCGCGACTTATTACCTTTGATCAGTGTGCAGAAGCCTACATTGCCTCGCATGAGGCTAGCTGGAAGAACGAAAAGCATCGCCACCAATGGCGTCAATCTCTCGGCAGCTATGCCAGTCCGGTGATAGGAAGGCTTCCGGTTCAGTCTATTGATACCTCACTCGTATTGCGGGTACTTGAGCCTATCTGGGCAACTAAAGCGGAAACCGCTAGCCGTTTACGTAATCGCATCGAGTTAGTCCTTGATTGGGCTACAGCTAGAGAACATCGCACGGGCGAGAATCCGGCGAGGTGGCGTGGACATCTCGATAAGCTCCTACCGGCGCGAAGTAGAGTGCAGAAGATTCAACACCACAGGGCCCTACCTTTAGAAGAAATCAGCACCTTAATGGAACGTCTTCGTGCGCAAGAGGACATGGCACCGCTTGCTCTGGAGTTCGTGATTTTGACGGCATGCCGAACAGGCGAGGTTTTGGGCGCTCGATGGTCGGAGATCGACCTTGTTTCAAAGATGTGGACGATCCCAGCGGTCCGCATGAAAGCCGGCCGAGAGCATCGTGTGCCTCTTTCTCCAAGAGCAGTTGAAATTCTGGAGACCGTGCAGAAAAATAAGAACATTCATACCGACAATGACCTCGTATTTCATGGTCGGCGCCCCACCAAATCGCTGTCCAGTATGAGCCTCTTAATGGTCCTTCGAAGGATGAAGATAGATGCAGTGGTGCATGGCTTCCGCAGCACATTCCGCGATTGGGCAGCCGATCGAACAGTATTTCCCCGTGAAGTGGCTGAAACAGCTTTAGCACACGTTCTCAGGGATAAAACCGAAGCGGCCTACAGACGTGGCGACTTCTTCGAAAAACGTAGAAAGCTGATGAATGCTTGGGCAGATTTTTGTTCTCCAACTACCGCAATAGTTAGCCCTGCAAGCGTGATTGGAATCAGCACGGCTCGTGAGGCCTAGCTAGCATGAAACCCGAGAACGAAAAAAAGTACGAAGAAAAGATGATGCGATTCTCCCAACTGTATCACCTGTACCGAGGTGACTTTGATTATTTAACTGTTGAAGAGTTCGAAACCTGGAAGGGCAGCCGGGGGTTGGTAGAAGAGGAACGGACTCTTTGGCTTCAGCGCAGAAGAGAACTGGAAATCATTTCCAAAATTCTTCTCGAAGCATATAAGGACGGCAAGTTAGCCTTCAAAGGAAAAGCTTCATTTCTCGAAATTCTCCATGAAAACCTTGGCGACAAGGACCATGCTCTGTTTGGACGGGTAATTAAGACGGCCCTCGATATTACCCCAAGTAAAGGCCGTGGCCGCTCTTCCCACCCCGATGGACTGAGACGGCTAATGCGATCTCTTATGGATTTCTTTAAAATAGAGCACCCTGCCAAATCTTACGACGAACGCATTGAAATGTTGATCGTTCGCTTTCACGAACTGGGTCTAAAAAAGCTTATTCCGACAAAAGAAACGGTACTGGAACTCTTGAGGATGCCTAGAAATAAACTTCTCCCCGGCGGTAAGTAAAAAAGCCTGCTAAATAAATTCTAACCCCACCTCTCATTCTAAAACCTGGGAGAATTCCTATTTACTCCAGGTGATTTTCCTCGCGTCCGCTCGTAAACAACCTCCTACGAATTGCAAACTTTAAACAGGGGAGAGGTAAAGCATGAAAAAAGAAACGACTGAAAAGAAGGCCTATCGCATTAGTGAGCTCATGTCGGCTTTTGGGGTAGGGAGAACAACGATTTATGATCTCATTGCAAAGAAACACCTAGAAACGTTCAAAAGCGGACGAATAACTTTCATCTCGGCATCTTCGGTTAATGAATGGATGAAAAACTGTAAGGCCGAAGCAGACCGCCAAACACAGCTTACCGCTGCCGAAAAGCAGAACAGTGCCTAATCCAGCTACACGTCTTCCAGGCGTTCTATGAGAAAACTGATAGACAGGAAAGGCAAGTTGATCCCCTTTACCAGGGTTCCCAACGTCGTCATCGAAACTAAGAAATTAGATGTGTATGCAAAGATGACCTATGTTGCTTTGGCTCTTCACGGCAACAATGTTTTTCCAAGCTACCAAAGACTTTTGGACCTTCTTGGTATCAAAAAGCAAAATGTGATCTCACGGTCGTTAAGGGCTCTTGAAGAACATAATGCAATAAGGCGCTACAAGAGCGGCAAAAAAATCTATTATGAACTGCATGGAATTGATAACCCTGGGTTACCGAAAAACGCGGTGCTAATAACTTTTAGTGACCAAACCTGTAACCGTAAGTCACGCAAATCACTAACCCACGGTTATCCTAACAAGACTAATGAACAAGAACTAATAACAAGAGTGGATGAAAATCTGCCCTCGGTAAACGAAGAGCAAATTCGGCCTCAAGGCCAGATTATACAAACACTGGCTAGTTCTTTGGTTAGAGACTTAGAGGAAATAGATAAACTTCCAAACGAACCCAAATTTCACTTCCCTGGAGTTTCTTCACTAGACTGAATGTCAATCGCCACTGGAAGAGGAACTACTATTCCGTTACGGAATGCCTGAATCCGCTGAAACTCATGGAGTGCACGAAAAAGACTACGTTCAATTCCCGCTTCGTAACGAGAGAGGACAGAAAAGGCAGCTGTACGATTCTGAAAACGTTCCCCTATAGAGGTGGGGAAATGAGATTCCAGTAAATCCTTTTTAAATAGATCTTTCTCAATCACAGAGGTTCGACGAAGTCGCCAAGTCATCATGATGATTCGATCGGCTAAAAGAGCCTCAATTTCTCCGATTGGTTGAAGAGCTAGAATGCACTGTTCTGAGAATGTTTCAAATTCGTCGCGATCCTCATTTGAGAGAACGACCTTAGTTGTCCCGTCCCATGTAACCGACGACAGTATCGTCCCACATACCGGACGACACCTGATTTGATTGCGTCAATTAATG
>JAIEMT010000071.1 GCA_019751945.1 bacterium | reverse complement strand
ATTCACGGCTCGGAGAAAACAGGAAAACGCGGCATGAGGATCAGGCCACAATTTCAACTAAAAAAAGCTTGCTCCCGGGACTATTTTATTTTGTATGATCTCGAGAGCCGCAATCTTCAGGAAATCTTGGCCCACATTGAAACGAATAAAGGCAGAATGTATACCGACAGTAGCTATAAAGGCGTTCAGAATATTCTGGATAAGTTTGAATTGTATATCGTTTCTCAGGGTGTCTCGCGAAGTGGCTTTCCTAAGAGCTTCAGATATACCTATCGCGAAGTTCTCAATGGTTCAGGCCAGAAAGGTCTGAGTGGAGAAAATGCAGTCCTGAAGCTACATAATCAGTTTGATGTCGAATGTTTGGATTTGAAGCCCTCAAAATAAATTCAAAATTTGATCGACATTCCGAGCATTGGCTGACCCTAAAAACTCTTCTAGTTAACCTGTTGAAAAAATAGGGGTATTCGAGATAAGTGCCCGTATCACTTGACAATAATTGATGCCTATTATAAACACTGAGGCCTGAAAAGTGGTACGTGTGGATGATTGGCGGGGAAGGTAATAACGGCTGTAGGTAAGGACCTTCACCAATGGATATAGAGCGATTACAGCAGAGATTAGGCTACTCCTTCGGTGACCGAGGGGTTCTCCTTCAGGCACTCACCCATACGTCGTATGGGCACGAATTCCTCCAAGAAAAACCGATTTCAGGTCGAAACAACGAACGCCTCGAGTTCTTGGGCGACGCCATTCTCGACGTGGTTATTTCAGATATCCTACTCGAGGTTTTCCCCAATTCTAACGAAGGTCATCTTTCCAAAATGCGCGCAGCGGTCGTGAACGAAAAGACGCTCGCCGAAATGGCAAAATCGATTCACTTACAAGAAGTGCTGCGCCTTGGAAAAGGCGAGATTCAAACGGGTGGGCAGCTCAAACCGTCCATTCTGAGCAGCACCCTAGAAGCTTTGATTGCAGCTATCTATCTCGATGGCGGTTTCAATGCGGTTTATCCGGTGGTGCGCCACTTGTTCAAACCCCTCTTTGCATTTGATCGTCACCATCTCGCTTTCTGTGATCACAAAACACAATTGCAGGAAATGGTTCAAGCGAAGTGGAAGGTGACACCAAGCTATCATCTGCTTCAGACGAGTGGACCCGATCACCTGAAAGTTTTTGAAGTTGAAGTTCGTATGAACGGAAAGACCCTGGCATCTGCCACTGGAAATTCTAAAAAAGAAGCCGAACAGAACGCGGCCGCTGCAGCCATGCAGTCGGTGAATTAAGGTGGATGACTTGAAAAAATCTGGAATTATCGCCATCGCAGGTCGGCCTAACTCCGGCAAGTCCACACTGTTGAACCGTGTGATGTCGACCGAACTTTCCATCGTCAGTCCCAAGGCCCAGACCACGCGAGAGCGAGTCTTAGGCATTTTGAGCGAGAAGGAAGGCCAAATCGTTTTTATCGATACGCCTGGAATTCACAACGCCAAAGACGGCGGCATCAATGAATTCATGATGAATGAAGTGCGCGAAGCTCTCGAAGGCGCTTCCGCGATTTGGTATTTGGTGGACCCCTCGTCGGCCATTTACCACGAGTCTCGAGTCATCGAGCTCCTGAAGGCAGCCGGGAATGTCCCGGTGTTTTTAATTTTCAATAAGATGGATTTAAATAAGAGTGACGAAGCCACTCAGCTCAATCTCGTCCGATTTGAAGAAGAAATTCGACAGAAAGCAGTCGAGAGCGGGTTGACGGTGCGTTCGGTTCATCAGATTTCTGCCCTGAAAGGCAAAGGGGTAGGGGAACTCTTAGCTCAAACCTGGTCTATTCTTCCCGAAGGCCCTGCTCTTTACCCAGATGAAGAACAGCTCTCCGATCGCCCGGTGAAATTTTTCGTGGCCGAAAAGATTCGTCAGCAGCTGTTGCGGCAATTAGGCGAAGAAGTGCCTTATTCTTGCGCCGTTAAGGTGGAAACCTTCAAGGAAAACGTGAAGCCGGTTCGAATTGAGGCCTCGATTTTCGTCGAGCGCGATTCGCAAAAGAGCATCGTGATCGGTGCTGCGGGTTCCAAAATTAAAGCCATTGGAACGGCCGCGCGCGGGGACATTGAAGAGTTCTTGGATCAAAAAATCTTCCTAGGCCTTCAGGTGAAAGTCTTGAAGGACTGGAGCCGCGATAAGAATCGCTTAAAAGATCTGGGGTACGCGTTATGAGCACTCGGCGCCTCCCGGCTCTCACGATTATTGGACGTCCCAACGTTGGCAAGAGCACGCTCTTTAATCGCCTCTTTGGCCGAAAGCGCGCGCTTGTGCACGACATGCCGGGAGTGACCCGCGATCGCCTAGTTGAAAAAGTAGATTGGAAAATGGGCGGCGAATCCTTTCCCATTCTCTTAGTGGATACCGGCGGATTGGGAGGCGAAGCGTTCGGCGAAGAGATTGCCCGCCAAGTGAGCTTGGCAGTAGCTGAAACCGACGTCATTTTAGTTTGCTTCGATGCACAAGCCGGGCTTTTGCCTGCCGACCAAGAAATTCTCCAACAGCTTCACGTCGAGCTCCGCAATTCCGATCGCAAGAAAATCGTGATCGGCGTTGTGAACAAAGTGGATGTGGAAGCCCACGAAGAAAAGGTCTCCGAATTCTACGAAACCGGCCTAGAACAAATTCTTTCCATCTCGGCTGAACACGGCCGCGGCTCCGACGACCTAAAACAAGCCATCAAGGAAGCGCTAGTCGCCACCGGAAACTTCGAAGCAACTCCAATAGCAACCGAAGACAGCGACCCGCTCCCTGAAGCAGATTCCGCAGACCCGCTGCCCGACTCCGCAGACAGCAAACAGCAAACCGACCGCATCCCGAGAATCGCCATCGTCGGCCGCCCCAACGTCGGCAAAAGCACTTTAACCAACGCCATTCTCAAAGAAGAGCGCATGATCACCAGCCCCATCGCAGGCACCACGATCGATGCGGTCGATTCTCCCGCTTATTTGGGAACTCAGCCCATCATTTTGATCGACACCGCGGGAATTCGCCGCAAGAACAAAACCAAGCAAGGTGTCGAAGTCCTCTCCGTCATTCAGGCCAAAAAAGCTCTCGAACGCTGTGACATTGCAATTCTGCTCCTCGACGCAGAAGAAGGTATCACCGACCAAGACGAAAAAATCGGCGGGATGATCGAAGAAGTCGGCTGCAGTGTGATCGTCATCATGAATAAATGGGATCTCATCCAGAAGCAAAAGAGCGGTTTCACCCGAGACATGGCCGCCGAACGCATTCGAAAAGAGATGGCTTTCCTGCGATACGCTCCCATCCTTTTCACCAGCGCCATCAAGGGCCGCGGCTTCGAAGATCTGGGCGACATCGTTCGCGATATTCTAGAGCAGCGCCGAGTGAAGGTCGCCACTCACGAATTTACCGAGTGGGTTCGCGCAGAATCTGCCATCCACAATCCGAAGAACGCCAAGTTCTACATGTCCCATCAGACGGGGCGCAACCCGCCGACCTTCGTCTGCCATGTCAGCGATCCCGATAAGGTTCACTTCAGCTTGCGTCGGCATTTAGTGAATGCCATGCGGGAAAAGTGGGGCTACATGGGGTCGCCACTGCGGTTAGTTTTCGTCAAAGTAAAAAATAGAAACGACATCGGCATCGAGCGGCGGTAGCTCTGCTCTGCCCCCTCTCTAATTTAGTTTTAAAAAAACGAGCCAAGCGAGCATCCATGCTCCTTGGGCCTCCCATCCTGGTCGCCCCTTTTATGGCTCGTTTTTTTAAAACTAAATTAGAGAGGGGGCAGAGCAGAGCCACCGACCCCGTCGGTTCATTTCGGCTTTTCAATCGCGTCTCTTTCACGCCGTCAAACGCTGACGCGTCTATGATTCCCGTCTCATCGGTGTTTTCCTGCGTCGGGTTCCCCACGTGCGGACACCTGGTAGGCTCGGCGCTCGTTCAAATGAGGAATGCTCTCTTCTCTCTCAGTCTTTCTCTTGATCAGTCGGGTCGTAAAAGGGCCCCGCAGGATGCGGGGACCAGGGAGCATGGATGCTCACCCCGACCCGACTGATCAAGAGAAAGACTGAGAGAGAAGAGAGGAGTTTTTTAAGCGAACGAGCGCCGAGCCTACCAGGTGAACATGACGCTGAGGGTGCCCGTGTAGAATTCGCCAGTGAGATCTGGAAGCGTCGCTCCGCTTGACGTCGACGTTTGGTTTTGGGTGTCGGTGAAAGTCACGAAGTGGACTTTGCCTTCGAGTACGACGTACACACTGTGGGGGCTGGCGACGAATTCGAAGCCTCCGCCGGCTGCGAATCCGAAGGCAGAGTCGGGAGTGCCGGCTGCCGTGCTGCCGCTGGTTTCTGTTTTAGAGTACGAACCGCCGCCGATGGAAATAAACGGGCTCGCGAATGTCACGCCGGCGGGGAGGTTTTTTGTGTCGAAATAGTAGCGGACGTTGGCGCCGAGGTACGACATCTTGACTGTCGTGTTGGGGCCGCTGGCGCTGGGGTAGAAGTGGCCGACGTTGTAGAAGTCGAGATCGAGTGCGAAGTTAAAGTTGAACCAGTAGTGGGCTTTTAGTTCGACTAAGGGGAACCCACCCTGCCAGAGTGCGCCTCGGTTTCCGCTGACGGATTCAAAGCCTAAACCTAAACTCAACGCAAAGAAGCGGCCGTATTGGAAATACTTGGTGGCAGCGGCCTCTTCATCTTCCCCGTTGAAATCACCGAAGCCGGTGTACGGGGTTTGTTTGTAATCGTCTTCTTCAGGAACTTTCGTGGGATCGGGACCTTGAGGTCCTGGGCCTGGTCCCTGTGTCGGATCGGCATAGGCCGGTGCCGTCAGTGCAACCAGCAGAAGCACCGTTCCCATCATTCCGATGATTCGTTTCAAGTTAGAAGTAAAAGTGCATTCCTGCATTTAAGAAACTCGCACCTAGAGTTTGCAGGACAAAGCGGCCGCTCAGATTTCCAAAACTGCCGCCAGTTTCGACCGAGAATCCTAAGCTTTCCAGTCCTGGAATAAAGAATTCAGCCCCAAATCCTACTAAGAATTCTGCGCCGGAACGGTTCGACGCATTTAAAAGCCCGCCACCCAACATGAAGTAGAAGTTCAGGTTGGTTTCGTAGAAAAGGTTTTTAAAGAACTTCACGCCAAACACAGAATTGCTGGGACTAGCCGTGCTAGCGCCGATGACGCCTTCCATTCCGATGTCTTTTGTGAAGTGGTATTTGAAGCTAATGGCCGGTACGCCGTTTTCGGCGCTCGAGCTCGAAAACTCATTGTTGTAGCCCAGGCCGAATCGGCCTTGGAGGTCTTTGGCTTCGCAGATCGAGGGGAGGGCGCCCCAGAGCGCAGCCGCACCGAGAATCGCTAATGCAAAGCGTTTTTTAGGGTTCAAAAGATTTCCCATTCTCTATGCGTATCGGTGCGTCGAACAAAAAGATGAGGAAAAAGGATACGTTGACAAGCCGTTCATAGTTTTCTAAACACGGGAATATGGCTTCAACCTTCGCTTCAGGCACCTCCACAGAGCTGGACCGCAAGTCCTTGAAAAAAGCAGACGAATTTGTTGTGACGACCAAAAAAATCTTTGAGTCGGTTTCTCAACAGACCACCTTAATGGTGGCCCTCGCCGTCATTTTGGTGGCGGGCGGAGTAGGGGCGGGGCTGTATTTCACCGCCAAGGCGAAGGGCAATCAAGAGGCTGCGAACGCTCTCTTTCTCGCCAAAGATAACACCGACAAACTGCGTGACGTCGTCCAAAAGTTTCCAAGTTCCCGCGCGGCTTTCGAAGCGCGATTGGCGCTGGGCGATTATTACTTCAACCATAACGAAGCCGAGAAATCGCTCGAGTGGTACCAAGGCGCTGCCGACACCGCTCACAATGGGTTTGAAAAAGCACTTTCACTTTATTCCTTGGGGTACTCTTTTGAAAAAGTCGATAAGCATGCGGATGCGGCCACTGCTTTTGAAAAGGGAGTGGGAATGGGAATCGCCGGCTTAAAAGGGGAGCTGCTCTTGGGCGCAGGTCGAAACTATTCTTTGGCTAAAAACAAAGCAAAAGCAGTGAGCACCTTAGATCAAGTGATCAAGGAATTGCCAAACTCACCTTATTCTCATGAAGCTCAGAAACTCAAAGGTCAGCTTGAAAAGTAATCTCGCTCTCCTGTCCTGTCTTCTTGCTGTTTTTGCCGCGAGCTGTGCGGGCAAGAACGTTCACAAGGATTTAAAAGAAGATCCAAAAATTCTAGTTCGTAAGTGGACCATGGCGACTCGAGGCGACTCGTTTAGCTGGGACGCCGGCGATCGGGGCTACGAATTTTCAAACCCCGTTTTGCTCGAGAACGCGCTGATCTTTGGAAACCATTCGACAGGTTTGATTTCTCTTTATCCGACTCTTGGCCAGGTTCGCTGGTCCTTGCAGATCAAGCGGGGAGTAGTGAGTGAACTCGCCGTCGATCGGGGCGCTGTCTTCTTTGGCGGCGGCGATGGCTTTGTTTACAGCGTGAACACGGAAACGGGTCGCGTGAACTGGCGCTATGATTTGCACAGCCCGGTGATTTCGAAGCCCGCAGTTTCTGGTGGCCGACTCTTTGTGACCACTGCTGATGACACGGTTTACGCTCTCGATGCAGGAACTGGCAAGTGGCTCTGGCACTACAAACGCCGCTCGTCTCAGTCCGCAACAATTTTGGGAGCTTCTTCACCGCTCGTCGATGGCAATGAAGTCATCGTGGGCTTGAGCGATGGGTTCTTGATTTCGCTTTCGCTCAATGAAGGCACGCTGCTCTGGGAAAAGAAGCTGAATAGCGCTCCGAAGTTCACGGACGTCGATGCGCATCCGGTTTTGGAAAGTGGAATTCTCTACGTTCCATCTTACGACGGTTCGCTCTACGCCTTGAAACGTCAGAAGGGCGAAATTCTTTGGCGCTTTGACAGCGGCGGAAGCAAGGCCGTGACTTTAGATGAAGACAAGATCTTCATGCCGTCGAGTGATGGCACCGTCTACGCTCTGAAAAAAGACGGTGGCAAACAGATTTGGAAGTTTGAGCTGGATGGGGGAACTCCCACAAAGCTCATTGTGACGGACAAGTACGTCATCATGGGTTCGACCCATCAGTATTTGTATGTTCTGGATAAAGCGACCGGCAAAGGTCTGTACCGATACAACGTGGGCTATGACAGTGGCTTCTACGGTTCTCCGGCCTACGATAAAACCAGTCAGCGCATCTACACGCTTTCTTCGGGTGGGAATCTTTACGCCTTCCAAATCCGCAAGAATCCGCCCCAGAAGCGGGCGCACGGCGAGACCGACCCGTATAAATTCTGAAGACTGTTTGCGGTTGGCGGTCTGCGGAAGCGGGCATCTGTCTGCTGAAGCCGCTTCTGCTTGAGTCTGATAAGAAATATTATGTCTACTATGTGTTCCATAAGTCCCATGATATCAAGATATTAGCACATCTTAACATATTGCTTGATTATATATGTCGGGTTTGATATTTACTCCCCGCGTTAAGTTGGTTGCTGAGCGTTTGAGGTGTGAAAAGATCTATGGTTAGCAAATTCGTCTGGATTAGTTTGGGACTTTTAGTTGGAACGGTTAGCGCCGAAGTATGGGCAGACAGTTATACTGTTGCTCCAATACAGAGGAAGGCCTTCAGAGGGTCTACTGCACTTCCTGCAGTTCAAAACGGGAGCAAGCTTTTTTTAGTTGAAATTGTGGCCTGATCCTCATGCCGCGTTTTCCTGTTTTCTCCGAGCCGTGA
>JAIEMT010000059.1 GCA_019751945.1 bacterium | reverse complement strand
CGGCAGGACTACCTTTTGCTGCCTTTCAGGCTCGGTCGGTTCCCTGCAAGCAGGCTGGAGCTTTCCCAGCGCACACACTTCTAAAGTAACTTCTGATGAGGCGTTACGCAACCCTCTCTTCGAAGCCCTGAAAATGCCAAAGCTTGCGAAGAAGGGGAGTAGCCAGCCGAGAATCGCTCCAGGTGACGCCCCGCCCCCTCCCGAGGAGTCAGAACGAATACTGCCGCAGAAACCAGTGCCGCTGGAAGACGTGCTCTGCCGCGGAGGATTGCCAGATGGGCTTTGGTAGGCGGCGAAGTCGTCTTTCTTCTCACAGCGAGCATTTCGCGGATGTTGGCTGCTCAAGCTGGGTTCGGATTCATTGAGCGAGCCGGTGATCATCACAAAAGGTACGGAATCCATCGCAATGGGACCCGCCGGATAGTCTGAAACTTTCAGCGGGTTCGACTGCACTTGAAGAATGTAGTCTTCGTTTTCGTCGAGGCCGGACGCTTTCAATTCGCTGTCGTAATTCACGTAGCCTGAGAATCCTAAAAAGTTGGAGCTGTCGGCTCCAGCTACGGGATTTCCTCGGCTGTCTAAAAGCGCGAGCGACACTTCCACGGGGGAATACAAGCTGTAAGAAAGCGCGTGCACTTCGATGTTTCCGTTCACTGCCGGAACTTTGTAGGAGTTCGTGCTCGCTGCTGCCGTGTTTGCAAAGCGATCCCAGATTCCAAATCCATTTGCTGTCAGCTTCAGGGTGTCGGGCGCTTCGAAATTGACGATCGCCGTTTTGCCAGAAGACCCGCTGAGCGGGCAGCGGGCAACGAGGTCCGGTGCAGAGGCAAACTGTCCGGATGAAATGGAAATCGGAGTGGGCTCGGACGGATGATCAATGGCCAAAATACTTCGTCCGAAAGAACGGCCACCACAAACTCCCAAATTCATTTTAGAAAAATAGGATGGCAGAGAAGTTGCGGAGGGGAAGTACGGTTCGACCATCAAGAAGTAAGTCCCCGGCTCGAGAGAATTGAATTGATACGAGCCATCGGATCCTGTCAGAACCGTTGCGAGCGAAACACCGCGCTTCCGGGAAATGGCGTGGACTTGGGCTCCAAAAATTCCAGAACCATTTTCTGAAACTACACGGCCGCTCAGACGTGCTCGCGATCCCGCGTCGTTCGAGGGGTAGATGGCGCGGATGGCAAGCTGGTCATCGCAGGAGAGAAGCGCTTGTTCGGGTGATTCCGTGTACAGCATCGAAGCTTGTAGGTTTCCGCTGTGGGAAAGACCGAGCGCGTGCCCGAGTTCGTGAGTGACGACGTTTTGAATGTACACGCGATTACTAAAAGCGGTGCCATTGGGCAGGCCAAACCCGGAAGTGTCCCAAACATTTTCGGTGAATTTGAAATTCACGTCGTTGAAGACAATGTCGGTTTCAATAATTCGTCCGCTTGAAACGTCGTACCAAACCTGGGTCAGTCCGATAGTGTTCGGAGACATGGACTCTGATCCGCGTGAGGCGAAGTACACGCTCGATTGTCCGTTGTAATTGCTATTGGGTTCGTAGACGTCCGTGTCGGTGCCCTGCCAGTAATCGAAATCTAAAACGCCGTTCGAGGCCGATTGCCATCTTTGAAGACCCTTGGTGACGGCGTCAAAAAAAGCTTGGGCGGGGAGGCCACTTCGATTGGTGGGGTTTCCGGCTAGGGCAAGGCGCGGGCGTCCAGAGAGACGAATGGGCATTCCTTCAGGGGTGATGGCTGGAACGTACGCGAGCGCTGCACTGGAGTTCAATAAAAGGAGTGTAAAAAGAAGCTGGTGTAAGACCCGCCCGTGCATCCTTGCATTCCTTTGAGACAGCCATCGTGGCTGTCGGAATTACTTACTTTTTACGGGTGATCAGAAATCTGAGGACGATCAAAACCAGCAAGATCGATATCAGAATGGTTACCGCTCTGCCCCCCGCGAACCATGGAGACTCGCTCGGAGTCTCATCCGGATTACGTTGCAACCCGGATGCCGGGTCCTGAGCGGGATGGGCATTTCCTGATCCGCTGGAGGGATTGGAGCTAACTGCTGGGAATGGAGACGAATTTGCGTTGGGATCCGATTGCTTGGGGGCGGCGGCTTGGGTCTTAATGAGGTCCTTTAGGTCGTTGATGCTCCAGCGCCGTTGGAGTTTTTTACCGGGTGCGGTGTCAGCATGGGTGTGGTCATCCGTCAATTCCATGACTCCGGGGCCTTCGAGGTATTCCTTCCCATCGGTATCATCGCGAACCACGTTGTACTTTCCCATCATCATGCCGCGAACATCGCGCGAGCCGTCCGAGTTAGGGTTGGCCAGGGTGACCACTACATCTTCGCCCTTCTTAAATTCACTCACCCCCGCTACCTGCATGCCCATCCCGTCTTTTTCACCGCCTAGCTCGCGGGCAATCACGCTGCTGCCGTTTAAGCCGGGAGCGCCTTTCCCCTTGAGGACTTCGGCAATTTGAATCTCGGTGAAGGTGTAGATGCGACGGGTTTTGTCTATTCCCTCTCCCCAGTTCGCATAGCTACTGCCCACCCTGCCGCGCACAATGACGGGGGCTTCTTCCACTGCAGTGGGAAAGGGCACGGGCATGAAGGTCGTGGCTAGGGCCTGGGGCAGCGTTACAAGGCTTGCGAGCAGTGCCAAAAAAGGTCGCATCTCTTTATTTTTGCACTTAGCTGAAGGGAATGCTAAGTCTTTCCTACTCGTCAGGTGGATCGCTAGCTCAGTTGGTAGAGCAGCTGACTCTTAATCAGCGGGTCGGAGGTTCGATCCCTCCGCGATCCACCATTTCTAAAAAATCCTTTTATTCAAAGAATTACGCTATTTAGCCGATATTAAGTCGATGGCGGTACGACTTCTTTTAGCAATCTGCTTGGGGATTTCCGGGGCGTGGGTGAGCGCTCGGGAGGTTTCTTTGCCTGAGCAGATTGCAGTGCCGCAGGGGTTCCGAATCGGGATGGAAATCGAGTTGAGCCTTCCGGCTCTGGCTCGAATTATTTCGATGTTCGATTTCAATCGGTTTCAGGATGAGGTGGATCACTTCGGTGGACCGAAAGTTCTTATTAGGAATCGAGAGTTTTATAGCGACTACCTTCTTAGTGAGAGAGCTTATTATTCCCTCCCAGTAGAAGTTCGAAGGCAGCTCACTCAAGGTTTGCAGCTGTCGGAGGCCGAGCTTTTTAAGCCGACCCGCGCCGAAGAACTCCGATTTCAAAATGAAAGAGCGGGGAGAATTTTAGGTCCCAATGGCCAACCTCTGGGTTCAAATACAGGGTCTCGACTTGTTTTGCCGAATACCTCAGTTCCCCAGAGTCGAGGAATTCAAAAGCCCGAAGTGAAAAACCCGGAACATCAACGAGTCCTCGGTGAAGTTGAGAAAGAAAATGAACTTCGAAAAGTTTTTGATCGGTGGAAGGCTCTTGGTTTTGACGAACAATCGAAGTACGTGCGGTGGGAATTTTTAGGCAATGACAAGAAAGCCGCTCTTGCACAGTCGAGTGATGCCTTTGAACAACTAAAATTGAGAGCGGACCTTCCGCAGGAAACCAAAACGTTCATGGCCAAGTTCGACTGGCATTTGGATCCAGCCGGGGCAGCGGAGTTCAAACACCGGGATGCTCATCTAGTCACCGATCCCGTCGAGTTTCTGGAAGACGTCAAAAAATTCAGTTCGTATGCTGGAATCACAGATCAAATTTTCAATCCCGAAACGGCCCAGAAAGACACAAGTTCGTTCCATTACCACATGAGTGTGAAGGGAAAGCCTCTTCGTCCTGTGGTGCAGTTGATGAACCTTCGAGCTCTGGTCGATCGCCTCGATCTGGGTTGGGACAAAGCCCTTGAGCCCCATGTAAGATCCGGGTTCAAAGCTGTTGAAGAGAAGGGGTTATACCGTCTGGTGCGTCCGGACCGTCTTGAAAGTCGAGCTCATCAAGAGCCTTTGCTTCAAGAGCTTCCTAGAAACATTCGCTTGGTCAGCTTGCCTGAAGAGGAAAGTGTGAAGGAACTCTCCGATCATATTCTTTCCAAACTGACCCCGGAGAGAATGGACCAAATCTTAGATCCCAAAAACCAGAAGGCTTTTGCGCTACTGCCTATTGCAGATCGAATTGTTCCCCGAGAACCCTATACTGATGAAATCTTGGGCCTTCGAATTCTTCAGAAGGCTGGGGTGATGTCTGGTGGGAAGGTTTCGTTTGGTGAATTGAATTCAGCGGAATGGGCGCAGCTTCGGAAGGCATTGCAAGGATTTCCGGCAGATGAGCTGCTATCCATTCTGACAAAGTTGATGTCGGATGATCCCCCAAACTGGGTTCTGGAGTCTGCGGAGAAAGGTTTTGCGAGAGCATTTCTTAACCAAGAGCTAGAGATCGCAAGCCAGCTCGACAAGCTCCTAAAAACCCATGCGAAGAGGTACGGGGATGTTCTTCATTATTTTGGTAACGAAAGGGATAGTGCAATCACGAAGGTATTGCTTGAGAGATTGCCCGGGAGAGGCGCCTTTCCCAACAATCAGTATCCCATGGACGTTGTGCTCTTTCTTAGAAGAGTCAGCAACAGCCGGGAAGAATCCGGTGAGATTCGTCAAAAGGCCAAAACAATCCTCGGAAACCTCTTAAATAGGCCGGCTTGCATCGGTGAGTACATGGAACTCTCCCGATTTTAGGACTACTCAATCTCTCGAATTAGTAATAAAGTGCGCAGATCTCTCATGAAAAACTACAGTGTTGTACTTTTGGTTGGATTCCTCTGCATCCCCGCTCGCGCAGACGTGGGCTCTAAGCAGGATGTGGTGCCTTGCTCGGTCGTGGAATCGTTGATGCAATCGCCTTCCTCTAAGAATTGGTCCTTTACGGTGGAAGAGGTCGACGAGCATCGGATGACGGTCTTGGTTCAACCTCCCAGGTCTGCTTCGAACGATGTTCGGCCCTATCGAATTTCTTGTCTGAAAAGATACGCAGAAATCAGCGACGAGAGCACGCGAAAGTTACAGGGAAAGATTTAGTCTATTTAAAATATTCGGAACACGGTCTGAGATCGAGTAGCCGATCTTGACCCTCGTCAACTTTGAAGAGAGCAGTGGCTCTCATGCTGTCCGTACTGGCTACATTAATTTCAGAAGTACCGCCGCCAACTGCGAGGGCAAACCAAGCCTTGGACTTGTCCACCTTCCAGGTGGGGTTCGCGCCATTCGCCTCAAAAAAAATGGAGGAGTCTCCATTGTTGGTCGATGCGATGTAGAAAATAGTCCCACCCGTTGAAATATATTTTTTTTCTGTTTTGGAATCCTTCGAGTCCATCGAATTCTGAGAGTCAGAAGTAAAGGGACCGGTGATGTCGAAGACTTCTGCAATTCCAAATTCTGCTGCCGCAGCTGATTGAACAATCTGTTCTGCCAAGCATGCAGCCCAATCGGAATTGGGGATGTTCTCAAAAAAACTCGTTTGCGCCACTCGAAGCGGTAGCACGGGGTGAAGAATGGATGTTTCAGTGAGATTTGCCATTCCTGGAAGCAGGGACGGCTCGAGGTCACCATGGTTTTGTCCATGGGCTTCTTCTGGGTCAGCCATTGAAGTCATCGGTTGTTTCAGGGCCGAAGCCTGGCCTTCATCCAAAACGAAAGACGACTCATTCGATGGTTGTTCAGGTGAGCTGTTGTTGCACGAACTTCCGCTCATTGCGAGCGCACTGAGCAACAGCCATCCCAAAGCAGATCTAGTCATGAGTCGCTGTCTAACTTGGGTGACGCTATAAGTCAATTACACTGAAAGGACTGGCTTTGTGGGCCGTGAGTGATGGCAATAAAAGTGAGGTCCTGATTCGTTTTGCCGGTCGAGATCAACTCTTTCGGTACAAAAAAATAGGCGTCTTCGTAATTAAACAGGACGTCGACGAGGTCATCTCCGGTTTGTTCCGGGCTGTACTTGAAACGAACCGACGGACTTCCATCTTGTTTGGCCGAATCTTTGTAAGGGTAAGGCGTGAAAGTCGCGCGAAGCATTTGAGCCCCCATGGCCACTCGGAGTCGCTCATTCTTTTCATGCGAATTTCTCACGCGTTTCATGCGTTCAGCGTCTACTTTTTCACCTACAACATCATAGCCCGTGCGAACGATTTTAGCGCCAATGGCGATATCGCCATCCACCCTTTTGAAATAAGAAGGGTGCATTCGAATAGAGAAAAGCTTGAACTCACCGCCAGAGATTTCTAATTCAAACGACTGGATGCGGGCTTCAATAATTTTATCAGGAGACTTGGTCTCTTTGCAGTTGAGAGAGATGGGCGCCTTCGGTGTGAAGTCATCCGAGAATGCGGAGTTTATTGCAATCAATCCCACAACACTGAAAATGCCAATCCAAATTTTTTTCATAAAGCCCTAGTTAGTTTTCTGAGGAGTAAATCAAAGAAGAAAAAGAAAAGCTCCCCCGCTTCGGCGGGGGAGCTTTGGAAATGCAAAAGCTAATTACTTAGCTTGGCACGCGTATTCGCGAGTCCACTGATGCTTGTTGGTGCTCGGTTGGCACTTGTCGGTTGCCTTGTAAGCAACCTTCACGCTGCCGCTGTCATTGTGACGAATCAAGCCGTTGCTGATGAAAGCAAACAGAACTTCGTAGTCACAAGCGTCGCCAGAGCTAAAGAAGCTATTGGGGTTCTTCTTGGTGGTGTACTTCGAGCCGCCATTGAAGCTGCCTTCGATCGCAGCCGGAATGCTTTGATCGGAAGCTCTACTGAAGCTGGAAGCCGGAGAAGTCTTGTGAAGCTGAGAAATGATTGCAGCATCATCCGCTTCATCGCTGACTTGAATGGTGAAATCGTCTGGGGTCACGTAGCTGTCGCTGCTGCCAGCCTTATTGCTGCAGTTATAAGTCTTATAGTCACCTGCTTGTGCGTTGATAGCAAATGCCAACACAAAAAGAGAAACGAGTTTCTTCATATCTATACTCCTAGGTTAAATGCAAAATTGCGCTCGCGATTTATACTGAGGTTTTTAGGAATGCAAATGAATTTAACGCAGGACGTCCTTGCAAGAACCGCTGACAAACACGCTGATGGGGTACTTGGGAAGGTCAATGGCTCGCTGGGGAACCCGACAGTCCAGTGGGGTTCTTCCGGAAATCACGATCTGAATCCCCCCTTCACAGCTGTTCAGTTTGATCCAGTAGCGATTCTCAGCATGGATGCTGGGAAAAGGTTCCCCCACCGAAAGAATCGATTGAGAATCAATGCCTTGCTTCTGCAGCCATCGGTACACAAAGTCTGTGCAGTAGTTCCCGGAGGTGGGGAGGAGCGGAAAGTAAGTATCCGGTTTTTGCACCGGGGTGGAGTAGATGTCCTGGGGTTCCAGGGCCGCCACTTCGGCTAGTTCAGTTGGGCTGAGCGGACCGTAGTCTCGGGTACAGGACCAGCCATAGCCCCAGCGAAAGCTGGTTGAAAGGTAGGGCGAGGCAGCGAATCGGACGGCCGCAAAAACAGCGTTAGAAAGCAATGGATCGTGCGTTTTCTGCTCGATGCAATCGCTGAGTTTTACGTCGGCCTGTCGGCGTTCTTTCTTTGTTCCGCCCTTCCAATAAGCGTAGTCGTGGTCGATGCAGCAATTTAACCAGAGATTGGGTTCAGCGCTGGTGCCTTCCCAGAACATGGAACAGCCGTCTGTTGTGAAGGGATTCAGCGGACAAGAATCTCGATCTTGCGCGAACGCGCTCGTAGAAACTGCGATTGCAAAAAAAAGAGGTGCTAAAAAAAGTTTCACGCCGGCGTGCCTAGCACGATCCGGCGTGAGTTCCTAATATTTGATCTTTAAATACTAACAGGCTGATGAAAAACTCAAATTTTGAGGTTTCAAAAAAGTAAAATCGTTCTAAGCTTTTTTCCATGCGTGG
>JAIEMT010000038.1 GCA_019751945.1 bacterium | reverse complement strand
TCTTAACCGGACACGCCTGAGAACGATTTTACTTTTTTGAAACCTCAAAATTTGAGTTTTTCATCAGCCTGTTAGTTTTTTTGAAATCGAAATCATTAGACTACTCCTTGTTACTAAGAACACAGAGCCTGTCTCTAGGAAACAAGTACGGTTTCGGCAAGCGAGAACCCGCTTTAGGAGAAAACGGCGAAGGTTTCTCGTACAGGAATTTGAACTCTATAAACAGAGTAGTGTAAAAGGACTTGGGTCAGTAACTTACGACCGAACGAGAACTTTGCATCCGGCTACCGCAAATCGTTTCATATCGAAGGGCATTTTCGGCTCTTCTTTAACCTTGGACATTTCCTTCATCACGCCTTTGAAAACCTGATTGCGATGCGCCTTTGAGCGATAAACGATGTAAGCAAAAATCGCAGTCTCTCCCGGGCGGAGTTTGCACATCTTTTTAAATCCGAGACCGTGGTTCGTGAAATCTTCCATGATGCATTCGTAGTAGCTCAAGGCTCCATATTTCATCCACACACGTCGTCCCCAGAGGGCCATTTTTTTATAAGCCGGGATGTTTTTTCGCGGAATGGGAATCACAAAACCTTCAACATATTGAGCCATTTTATCTCCTTTAAATTCAATTTTGTTTCGGCTAACTTTACCACGGTGAATTCGAACAACGAAGTTTTACAACGCTATAGCGGCGCTGAATTTGGACTGCGGCAATTTCTCCGACTGCGGTGGATGCTCACTCCCTATTCGCGCATGATTCAGTACCTCCCACAGAAGGGAACTATCGTGGATTTGGGTTGCGGCCACGGACTCTTGTCACTTGCGGTGGCACTTGAGCGCCCGGAGTGCCAAGTGCTTGGGGTAGATCATGATCCGAAGCGCCTGGCGCTCGCTAGTGAAGCCTCTAAAGGGGTGGGCGGAGTTCGTTACGAAGAGGGGTCGATGAGCGATGTCGCCATCAAGGAGCCCGTGGACGCCATCACGATCATCGACGCGCTTCATTACTTTGCTCCCGAAGAACAGGAACGAATGATTGCTCGCTGTCGGGACGCGCTGAAACCAGGCGGTACCCTTCTCATTCGTGAAGTCGACCGCTCTACGGGCGTGCGTTCTATTTTTAATCGAGCTTACGAACGAGTGGCGAAGTTGATCAAGTTCACGCGCTCCGTAGAAGAAAGCGCGCACTATCGCCAGCCAGAGGAATGGGGACAATTGCTGAAACGTTTAGGTTTCGAGGCAAATTGGTTTCGCTGCAGTCATCCGCTCTTTGCCGATGTTCTTTTTGTGGCGCGCCGATCGGCTCTCTAGTCAGCAACTCTCTTCATCGGCGTGTGTGCGAGTCATTCATTATTATGTAAAGTAAGCCTAAGAAATAACCTTCTCCCTGCAAAGCGGTCCTAGTTTCCTGGCGAGAATTAGGTAAGGTAAGAGAATGGGGAATCCTCCTGCCTCGAATCCCGATTTCGAAAAAATTTTTGATGGGGCGCCCGACATCTATTTGGTGCTCTTACCAGACATGCCTCGATACACCATGGTGGCCGCCAATCGTGCACGGCTTCGCGCGACCATGTCGACGCTCGAACAGACTATTGGGAAAGGTTTGTTCGAATATTTTCCTGATAATCCGGACGACCCCAATGCAACGGGAGCGCGCAATTTAAGACTTTCTCTCGACCGCGTTGTGGAGACACGTCAGGCCAACACGATGGCTGTGCAGAAGTACGATATTCCGAAACCCGAATCAGAAGGAGGTGGGTTCGAAGTTCGCTATTGGAGCCCTATTAATTCCCCCGTGCTCGATGAAAATGGCAAAATTCTCTACATCATTCACCGGGTGGAAGATGTGACCGAGTTCATCCGATTAAAGCAGCAGGGGGTTGAGCAGCAGAAACTAACCGGTGAATTGCAAGCCAAAATTGAAAAAACAGAGGCTGAAGTTTTTGCCAGAGCCCAAGAAATTCAGGAATCGAACCGGAAGCTCCAAGAAACTCACGCTACCCTGGAAAAGCTCTATGAGAAGGTAAAAGAGCTCGATCGAATCAAGACGCAGTTTTTTTCGAACATCAGTCACGAGTTTCGAACCCCCCTCACGCTCATTCTTGGGCCGATGGAAGATCTACTCGCAGGAGTTCACGGCGCTTTATCGAGCGAACAGCAGGCGCAGTTTATTGTTTTGCATCGAAATGCATTACGACTTTTGAAGTTAGTGAATACTCTGCTCGACTTTTCACGAATTGAAGCGGGAAGAACTCAGGCGGTTTACGAACCCCTCGACTTAGCCAAGTTAACAGCCACGCTGGCAAGCGCCTTTCAGTCCGCAATTGACCGCGCGGGACTGAAGTTGCTGGTGAATTGTCCACCGCTTCCTTCTGTCGGGTACGCCGATAAGGACATGTGGGAAAAAATCGTCCTGAACCTGATCTCCAACGCCTTTAAGTACACGCAAAAAGGACAAATCGAAGTTTCATTGGTCGGGAGCAACGATCAAGTGGAACTCAAAGTTCGAGATACCGGTATCGGAATTCCTGAACATGAGCTTTCGAAAATTTTCGAGCGCTTCCACCGAGTCGAGGGCGTGCAAGGGCGCACTCATGAAGGGAGCGGGATCGGACTCAGTCTGGTTCAGGAGCTGATTAAGCTTCACGGTGGGACTATCTCGGTTGAAAGTAGCTTAGGTCAGGGAACGTGTTTTACAGTGAGGATGCCTCTCGGCTCCAAACATTTACCTGCCGATCAGGTTTCAAAAGCTTCGGCGGATTCTTCCTCCATTTCAGCTCGTTCTGAGGCTTTTGTCGAAGAAGCCCTCCGATGGATTCCCGAATCAGAACCCCCTGTGAAAGTAGCCCCCTCTCTGATCGCCAAGAAGCGAATCGTTCTAGCCGACGACAACACGGACATGCGTGAATACATCCGAAAGCTACTCGAGGAACGGTACGAAGTCATTGCGACGGCAAATGGACAAGAAGCCTTAAACGCTCTTCGTATCCAGCCGGCAGATCTAGTCGTGTCCGACGTCATGATGCCAGTGATGGATGGCATTGCATTCCTCCGAGAACTGCGCTCAGACCCTGTTCTCGCTAATATTCCCGTGATCTTGCTCTCGGCAAGGGCAGGTGACGAGTCCAAGACAAGTGGGATTGAGCTCGGTGCAGACGATTACGTCACCAAGCCTTTTTCCACTAAAGAGCTTCAAGCAAGAGTGCAAACCCAGCTCCAACTGGCCGAAATGCGCAACCGGTTATTAAGAGATCTCAAGTTCTCCAATCAGGAGTTGGAAGCATTTAGTCGTTCAGTATCCCATGATTTACGCGCCCCGCTCCGAAGCATGGCGGGGTTTAGCAAGATCATGCTGGAAGACTATTCGTCCTCCCTAGATTCAAAGGGTAAAGAATATCTCGGGAGGATTTCTGCAGCTGCGCGAAAAATGGGTCTTCTGATTGACGGCCTGCTTAAACTCTCTCGTCTCACCCACGGAGAACTCCGAGAGCAAGAGGTTCAGCTTTCGAAGATTGCAGAAAGCGTGGGTGCAGAATTGGAAAGCAGGGACCCTGCGCGAAAGGTAAAACTCGATATAGCTCCCAATCTGGTGGCGCTTGGGGATCCGCAGCTCATCGAGATTGTTTTACAAAACCTTTTGGGCAACGCTTGGAAATTTACTTCGAAGAGATCAGAAGCCCGGGTGCAATTCGGACAGGTGGAGAAGGACGGCAAAAAGGTCTACTTTGTCCGAGACAATGGGGCCGGGTTTGATATGCAGTTTGTCGGCAAACTCTTCGGTGTGTTTCAGCGACTCCATTCAGAAAGCGAGTTCGAGGGAACGGGCATCGGATTGGCCACGGTGCAGAGAATCATTCAGCGCCACGGCGGCAAAATTTGGGCAGAATCGAAGGTAAATGAAGGAACGACCTTTTACTTCACGCTTCAGGTAGGTTAGGTTTTCCTCATGCAGAAGAGAATCTTACTGGTCGAGGATAACCGGGATGACGAAGAGTTAACCTTAATCGCCCTTCGTAAAGGGAAGATTCTAGATCATATCGATGTGGTTCGCGACGGTGCCGAGGCACTGAAGTTTCTGTTTGAACCAGAATCGGCTGACAAAAAACCTCTGCCGAACGTTGTTTTACTTGATCTCAAGCTTCCGAGGGTAGACGGACTCGAGGTTCTCAAACAAATACGAGCGAATGAGGAAACTAAGTACCTCCCCGTCGTCATCCTGACTTCCTCCCGGGAGGAAAAGGACTTGATCGACGGTTATAGTAGCGGAGCAAACAGCTACATCGTCAAGCCAGTGGATTCCGAGCAGTTCATGGAATCCATCAGTCAGCTCGGGCTTTATTGGCTCGACCTGAACGAAAGTCCTCTACTCCGGGCTTAGGCGAGATTTTTTCGTCGCTGAGTCTCAATGTTCCGCTGTACCTCACTGATCTTGGCAATGTCGCTAAGCTCCATTCCCAAAAAGTTAACGATGTCGTCCATGGAAATGATCCCAGTGAGTTCATCGTTGGAATTCACCAAGGGTACACGTCGTACCCCATGCTCTTTCATGAGATTCAAGACATGCAATAAGCTGTCACTCGTCTGGGCTTTAGCTAGCGCAGGCCCCATTACATCTTCAACGCAAATGCCGTCAGGCTGAAGATTGAAAGCAACTGTTGAGACCACAATATCTCGGTCTGTTAGAATTCCAATGGGGGCGTTCTTACCATTTCTCTCTCCAACCACGACAACATCGCCCACGTGCTGTTCACGCATAATTTTTGCCGCATCGAGAATCGTCGATCGGGGTGAGACTGTCGCAGCATTTCTGGTGCCTAGCTTTCTAAGATCCATAAACTTCCCTTTCCTGAGTTTGCTTTAGAGCTTGTTGAACATACCGATAAAGTTCCTGGTTCGAACCCCGTGAATACTCTCGGTTGATTTCATTTTTGATGAGAGCTCTTACGTTCGGTGAGAGTGCGTTTCGTAGAAGGCCTAAAAAATGGGGCTCCGCTACTAAAGTGATTTCTGTTCCGAAACTATCTTTCATGGCCAATTCCAGAGTCCTAGCAATTCTCATCGCAAAGTCTTTTGCCGACTTTTCATGATGAGATTGAGCTCTGTCCAAAGAATGCCGGATAGTGCCATCGGCAGCCCGGGCAAAAGCGCGTCCGGCGCGATCAGAGTCTAACTTCGATTCTGGTAACCGCCCTTCTGGATTAGAAAGTCGCTTTAGGAACTCGAACTTTTGCTGACTCTCTCGGTAGATCGTGGCGCCTGTTCTGTTGGCAACGACATACCATTGCCTATTTTTCTGAGTATTAATCAGCCGCAGATCTGGAACGCTGTTTCCAGCACGTGTTCTTACCTTATTCATGGTTGTCTCCTTTCCAATAGTCTTAATGAGCTGACTTTTTGTCTTGCACCGGAACGGCCTTGGATTTGTCCCAGGCACTCGGCTTCCCGTCGCCCACTGTGATCTTCTGAGCTTTGACGAAATCTGCTTTTGGAACTGCAAGTCTGAGAACTCCATCGGAATAAGTGGCGTCCACTTTGTCTGCTTGAATTGCTCGAGGAAGCACAAACGTGCGCTCAAAGACTCCGTAAAATCGTTCGCTTCGAGTGCGGTTTTTGTTCTTCTCTTCGCGCTCTTCCTTTCGCTCTCCCGACACTGTCAATTCATTTTCACGAAGGTCGACGTGAATATCCTCCTTTTTTACACCGGGTAGATCGAAGCTCATGAGGTAATGAGAGTCTGTTTCTTCCACATCGCAAGTAGGAATAAACGCGGGATTCTGAGTAGAAATTTTTGAGGCTTCTGTATTCAAGGGCGTCGCAAAGTCTTCAAACAGGCGATCAATTTGGCGCTGCAACCCATGAATTCCCAACATGGAGTTTCGAAAGGATGGAAAACTCGAACGAAAGATGTCTGGTAATTTATTCATAATGATTCTCCTCGGTTTGTTACTATTTGCGATAGCCGTAGAGCAATCTTAGTGCCAATGACATTCAGACTGAGTTTGAGGTGGGAAAGGAGGAGGAAGGGGGTTCGGACTGCTGATTTCGACCCATTTAGGGGAAATTTTGACTCATGGACGGCATCAGCGGGTGCACCAGAGGCGAGCGATCTTCGTGCTCAATTGGTGCCCCGCTATTGCCTTGTGCGCTTTTATCGACTGATTTCCGCTGCGAAGTCTTCCATCTCTTGGTCAATCATGTTCAGGTAAAACACTGCCATGGAGCGCTTCTCGGTCGTGCCGGGAAGTTTACCTGTTAAAATGGTGGAGCCTTCCGAATACATCCATTCCGTGCGGAAATGAAGGGTCGAGCGACTGGCCTTACTTGGAGCACTTAGATCTTTAGAGACCTCTTTCAAAGTCGCACTGGATTCGCGAACTCCGCCGGCTTGATCACCGGAGGCGCCGAGATCCTTGGAATCGATCTCTTCAAAATAATCTTGGGTCTTGCGATTCTCTGCTTTGTAAACGTAGTAGGTCGTCTTATTTTTGCGGGTGTCGGTTTTGAGGTTCCCCCAGCAAAGCACGTCGCCGGTGTCGCCATCCAGCGCGCCCATCAATCCTTTTTCAAGAGCGCACCCAATGAACTCGATTCGATCATCCACCACGGGATTTTCAAAATGCGTGCGATATTTTTTCGCAGGTTTGTCTGCGGCAAAAGCCGGAGTTAATCCCAAGAGAGCCATCGTCATTACTAAAGTTTTCATGTTCACCCCTCTGCGGCGGCTGATTAAGCTGGGAGCTTCGGGAAGGCAAGACAAATAGCGTTAGGTTGTTTTCTTGTCTGCGAAATAGGCCCAAATCACGATCAACCATAGGGATAACGCGGGGCCAGCAATGGCGGAGGAGGGAGTTCCTAAGGGGATCTTGGGGCCGAATACATTGCCGAGATAGATCAAAGAGAGGAATGCGATCAGACTCCAGAAAGGGATCTGGGTTTTTCGGGTCATCTTCTTCGATGCTTGAAGGTAGCAGGCGACTCCTAAAATAAAGATTCCCACTTCGACCAAAAAAGTTCCCCAAAGCGAATTCCAAAGACCAAGACCTACTTTGGGCGAGTCGATCTTAAGAGAAAGCGGAAGGTCAGGGCGATGGGTGAGAAAATCTAAAACCCAGTGAGAAAAAACGAGACCACCGATTGTCCACGCCGCGAGTTCCTGAGCAGGTTTGGTCTTATTGAAAGCTTTCCAAGCAATCCCAGCTGCAATCGCGCTATAAAGGAGAGCGCTCACCAAGCTGTGGGAGTAGGGGTAGTGCGCAAAGTCGAGCGGAGTGACTACGGTAGCGCTGTAATTCACTGCCACTTTCTCCACGCCGACGAGCACTAGAGCGGGCCAAATCAAATCCAGTAACTGGCAGGCGATGAAAAGAACGCCGAGATTGAGTTTTGGAGAAATTTTTTTCGCGGCGAGCGCTGCGCCGAAGTGACCGATGAACATTTAATCTTTAGGCTGCCAACGCTTTTATAACCGCCGAAACTGTAGAGAGTTCGGGATTGAATTCTTTCTTGGGATCGATCAGGTCATAAAGAGTTCTGCGACCGATGCCTGCTCGTGAAGCTAAAGACATCTTATTTACAGTCATCAGATGAGCCACCAATACTTCACGGAAGCTTTCAAGGTCACCTGTTTTGATGCAGTCAAGCAACGTCTCAATGACGAGTTTTGCGTCCTTGAGTTCCTTACTTTTGAACGGTGCGAAGGCCTTCAAGAACTTCGTCGCGGATTTGTTTTGCTTTTTTGATGTCGCGATTTTGGCCATGTTTATTTCCTCCATAGAGAGCAACTACGACGGCATTCCCCCAATGAAACGCATAAACGCGAGTTCCATCAGCCCATCGAAGTTCAATAAGACCCTCAAAGCGTTTATGATCTCCAAAGTGGCCTATTGAAATCATATTCAGATGTAGTTAAGACCTTGTATTGCCTCATCGAGTAGACTTACTTTTACACACAATTATGTAAAAGTAAGCCCCTCACAGAACCCGCCGTGCCCTATTAAGGC
>JAIEMT010000068.1 GCA_019751945.1 bacterium | reverse complement strand
ATGAACGCAGCGAAGAAATGATCAAGTACATCTGCGCAGCGCTCGTCGTCTGTGGAAAATACTATTTGCAATCTAACTTCAGCACCCGCGCCATGGAGCTTTATAAAAAAGCCACCACAGTTTCCCCCGGTCGCCCAAAAGTTCTCAGAGAAATCGTTACGACTCTCGTTGCTTTCGGAAAAGAAAAATCAGGCTGGGAATTCTTAAAAATGTATCCGGCCAATCTTCAAACGAGTCCCGACTACTTAGCTATGGAGCTCTTGCTTCAAAACATGGGTCAGAGTGCTCCGGCTATCATCGAGCGATGCAAACAGTTGCTCTCTCAAAAGGTCGAAGATCCCGTCGTGTATGAGATACTCATCAAGCGCCTCTTTGAAACAGGCGTCACTGGCGAAGCCCAAGAGCTCGCCGCGAAAGCCACCGGTCTCTGGCCAGACCAAAAAGCCCAATTTGCTTCCCTTTCGGGATACGCAAAAAAAGCGTAATGCGCCCCCGGCACTTTCTTCTCTGCTTCGGGTTTCTCACCGCACTGAGCTCCTGCGCGCACCGTTATGATTTTCCGGTGAATCGTTTAGATAGTGCAGAGGTTCGAGGAAAGCCCGGACCTTCTCGGCTAGAAGCTCTCGGACTCCACGGGGCCAATCAATTGCACGGCGACGCAAGCAACCTCAGCCTCGATCCCTCCGTGATCAACGACTTTCTAGGTTTCGCAATGGGACTTGGGGAAAAATTCGATCTGGGTTTACGCTTCCACGTCACCGGCCCTCTCCTTTTAAGAGCGCGCTATCAGATTGCGGGTGAACCGGAAATCCGAGCTCAGCAAGGAAACTTCGCCGCGACAATCGGGGCATCAGTAGGTTACTCGCTCAGCTCGGCACGAGACATCAACACCAATCAATCCCAAACGGCGAGCTACTTTGCTTTCGATGGGAGCCTCACTCTCGGGTATCGGGTTTGGGACCACTTCCAAGTTTTACTGGGAGGTTTTTACGCTAGTTCGAGCTACAGCTTGCCGCAAGCCACAGGATCCTTGAGTCAGCCTGGTTGGCTCTGGGGAGTACGCTGGGATCAAGAAGCTCTCTTCATTACATTCGAAGTAGCGCGCAGCTTTGCAACAGGAACAGGACTCGCTTCCGGTGGTTACTTCCCTGGCCTAGCAATTGGATTAAGTCTTTAGAACGCGTAAGAAGCGCCAAGAGAAATCGAATAAGTAGAAATCGTCACATCGCTCTCGGGGAAGAAAAGATTTACGAATGCCGCATCGAAAGTCACGCCGTAAGCACCACCTTTTGAGTTCGGAGGAAACGACATCCCCGCTCCAAAGGCCATTTCACGATTCGACATTCTCAGCAGCGAAAGCTGATTGGAAACCGGTGAAAACTTCACGTAACCGTACGCCGAAGATCCGCTCGGATTATTCTTACGAAGAACCGGATACAGTTGCGGGCCCGACATGTTTTGAAAACCGTAGTTTCCGCTCGGAACAAACATGGTGGTGAAATAGTAACCGGCGAGCAAGGTCAAATCCCAAGGATCACTGACAAACGGAAGCTTGTAACCGATTCGAAAGTTGAGTCCCAAAAATCGCGGAAGATCGCGCGTCGTACTCGAAAGAGGCAATAGGGTAATATAGAAACTTCCCATCGTGGACCAGCGTTTTGAAAATGCATAACTCAATGACGCTTTACCCGTTAGGGCGATTTCAGAAAAAGTATCTCGACCCGATTCACTGTAGCTGATGTACGAAAAATTCAAACCCGGAATGAATTTAAATTTGGCGCCAGGCGATTGAACGCGCAACGACTCTGAAAAAGTTTTCCAGTCGTTCATCTTAATTTGAATGTCTTCTTTTTCAACTTTCCCCAACGGACCCACCGCAAACATTTGGAGAGTAGTGAGTTCGCCAATCAAAGGAACTTCGATGATGAAGCGTCCGTCGGTTGTGCGATTGATCTTTCGATTTCCCCAAAGCAGGTTGTAGTCCGGCTTGGCAAAACTTCCCTCCATTTGAACATAGCCAAATGGAACGCCGTCATTGTTGGTGCGCATTTTTACGAGCGGGTTGGGCTGTTTAAAAGTGAGTGAAGAAATTTGCTGTTCGGGGGCGGGATTTCGAATGACCTCTGTAAAGTAGTCATCTGCCGAAGCCGATTGAGCGCCTGCAAAAACTGCTAAGAATAGCCCGATCTTCCCGAGCGTCACCCACATCCCCATTGCTTTAAGATTTGCTTAAAAGTCAGCAATTTGCAATTGAGAACTCGTTCTCAACGCTCCGTCTAATCAGATGTGAAAGCTCACACCAAAAAAGAACTTTTGGATCTGGCTGTAGTAGGCCTCCAGGTGGGCTGAGTGCGAAATATTGAATCCGAGTCCTGCTGAAAATCCTTCCGTGAAGTAAGCACCACCGTTGCTGGCAACAATGCCGTAGCCTGCACTCAGCTGCAAATCTGAGAGGCGAATCATCGCACCTGGCTTGAGAGTCAATCCCTGGGTGCTTGTGCCATATGCAGCATCGAGCGCTAGGGTTGCGGAAGAGTTTGCGTCGTAAGCCACACCAAATCCGAGCGTATTGACGCCCCCAATGACATGGTAGGCAGTCACACCAAAGCGAAGATCAGCTTGTGGAAAGAGAATAGCGCCCAGGTTTCCGTTCCAACCGCTCGAGTGGCCGCCACTGCCAAAGGTGTACGAGCCGGCAAAGCCCAACGAAAAGTTCTTAGAAAGGAGGTCTGCCGCGAGTCCAAAGTTAATCGACGTAGAATCCGCAGAAGATCTCTTGAGCCCCAAAGCTCCGCCCACCATGCCGTTTCCGGTGAAGTAGTTCAGACCGTACTCGAGTGGATTGAAGTTGTTCGATTCACTCGAAACGAAGCCTAGAAGCTCGGGTGAGGTGTTATAGGTCAGCCCGGCCGGGTTTTCTTCTAAGGCCGTGGTCTTACTGGGCGACGCCACCCCGCCTGCTACGGTGAGGACGTGGTCGTCTTTTTCTCCTGCAAAAACGCTCCCCGCGCCTAAAAGCCCAATTAAACTCAATAGAATCCAACCCTGGTTTTTATGAGTATTCGATTTCATTCAATAATTTTTGGGTAAAAAGCCTGAAAATGCAACCATTTACTAAATTGTTAAGGTTGAAAATGAAGGGGCATCAATAGTGTATTGTTTTTGTCAGAATTAGGGTATACTAGAGGCCGTAGACCATCTAGTGCATTTGCAACTGGTGAAAGGAAGGACGTATGCGCCAAGCCGGAGGCTTTTCAAGTCAACGTGGACGCGCGATTGCAGTAGCCAAAAAGAAGGCAGCTGAACGCCGACGCTCAGAACGCCGATCATTACACATCAATCGTGTATTCGCGGAAATTCGCGTTCGTAGAAATTTTGAACAAGATCAGAACGAGGAACCTAGCTCAATCATGGTTCTTCTCAATGATATTTCTCACAGCGGGGTGAGCTTCTTCTGCTCTGCTCCCCTCATGCCAGGTGAAATCGTGGAGATTACAATGGAGCGCCCTATGCGCTTCTACGTAAAGGGCCGCGTGGTGTGGAGTGAGAAGTTCAATACCGAGAGCCATATCATCTCGGCGAATGAACACCCCTACCGCGCTGGTGTGGAGTTTCAGTATCAGGCAGATCACGAAAAGAATGCAGTAAAGGCATTCTTCGACAGCCTGAACGCTGCTTCACGCACGATCTAATAGGGATTCTTTTATTAAGAATGCTTGTGTACGTCGATCCCGGCACTCAGGAGTGCCGTAACGTCGCGCTGCGTAAGCGGTACGCTACACCAGACTTTTGCATCTCGAACCATGTGCAAAGGGCTTTTGCCCTCGAATTGCAGCTTGGAAATATAACCATCCAAGTAGTCGTCTCGGCTGCCCTGGATGTCCACGGCCAACAGCTTCACCATGATTCGAATCATCTCGTCTTTATAGACAATCAGTGCAGTCACTAGATCGGTGCGTGAAGGCGGCTCATGAGGCAAGCCCGGATAGACGTAAAGATACACATCGTACATCGGACTTGTGAAAAACTGACGCTTCGCAATGGGGGCATAGGTCACACGCTTGTCTTCTCTTAGATGCGCTCCAAGAATGTCGCGAAAATTAGCCTGTGACATGGAAAATTTAGAAAATAACCCCCGTATTTAAAAAGTTAACATGGTCATTTTGATTTGGCTATATAGTGATGGATGAATGGCACTTCGATTCCTCTTCCTTCTATTGCTTGCCTCGACTGGAGCCGCAAACGAAGCCGTAAAAAATTGCGATCCCGTTGCGCTCTCACCGACTCAGGTTTGTCCGCTTCAACCGGGCACAACTGTTCCAGATGTCAGCTTCCGAACTTTTGACGGAGAAAAGAAGAATCTCCCTGAATTGGTAAAGGGGAAAAATACAGTTCTGGTTTTTTATCGCGGCGGCTGGTGTCCCTACTGCGATCGACAGCTCCATCAGCTTCAAGATCTTGAACCGAAGCTCAAAACTTTGGGATATCAGGTCATCGCTATCAGTCCTGACAAACCTGAAAAAGTTCGAGGATCCATCAAGAGCCAATATCTTACTTTTCTTTTGCTTTCAGATTCCAAGATGGAAGGATCCAAGGCATTTGGAATTGCCTACAAATTGGATGAACCTTCCCTCAAAGGGCTTGAGGCAATGGCAATTAATTTAGAAAACAGCTCGGGCGAAAAACACTCCATGCTTCCGGTGCCCACTACTTTTCTAGTCAACGAGCAGGGAACCATTCAGTTCACTTATTCAGATCCGGATTATAAAAATCGAATTTCCTCTGAAATGCTGCTTTCAAAAATTCAGAAGCTTCAGAAAAAGAAATTGGCTAGCGAGGGAACCGCTGGTCCCCAGAAGATGCCCACCTCTTCCGGTCGAAGTGCTCAACCATCTTTGTAAGCTGAGCCGGTATCCCCTCTAAGACAATCATTCGCATTTCGTGAGGATTGAGAAACGAAGACGCACCCTGTTCCCAACGAGCATTCTGCTGCTGAACAATGAGGGATCTAAAGTAGGGAATGAGGCGTCGATCGACGTAACTCAGAAAAAGCATCTGCGGAAGGCCGATCACCCGAGGATTCGCTCCCGCCATTCCTGTGATTTGTTCCCGACTCAACAAACTAAGAGTTTGTAACCAATCCAAGTCCCGTGGCGATAACGTTGCCTCCAGCGTCTTCATTTTCGAGAGGTAGTCGGTGATGTAACCCTCATGAACTCTCACAAAACCTATCAGCACATCGATGATCGCTTCATCCATTCTCTCAGTTTGGTAGTCGTTCAGATTTAAAGAGTAGTGAATGAGATCAAAGTTGGAATTCATTTCCACATCACTCGGAGCCGGAACTTTTTCACTGGTCAGATTGAACAAACCCGTATCAAAAACTGGGGCAGGATTTGTAATAGAGCTCCAATAATCTCGAAAGTAGGGATTTTCCTCAGAGCGAATTCCCTCAATACGATCGTAGGTGTTGTAGACTAGCTCAGCCGCAAAAAACCGCGAGGGATCTGTTGGTAAAAAGCTCCAATCAAAATCAATCGTGGAAGCATAAGTTGGAAGCGGAAAAAGGACGCGCATCCCCTGAATCAATCGAATTTGATCCACCAACTCCTTCGCGCCCTTTGCGGCGGCCTCTAAGACATTCAGGTATCGAACATTGTCTTGGCGATTATTGAAACGGTAAATGGCCAAACGTCGTTTTCTTCGAGTGAGGTATTCTTGATTCGGATCGACGATCTTCACGCCAGTACTAAAGTGAGCTTCCGGAAACTTCAGTTTCGACGATGGGTCTACGTACGTCACGGTGGTATTGCTAAATGGCCCCGGATTATCAAAAACTCGAGACAGAACCATGCTCGACGGCATTCCCCCTTCCGAAAGAACAATATCTCCTAAGCAGATCTGGAAGATTCCAAGCACCAAGGGCTTGTTCGTAGGATTATAAGCGCAGGGCACTTCCCCAAAACTACTGGTGTAAACAAATACATCACCCATTGCCGATCGAAATTTTACATAGGCGGAATAGAGCGTCTCATCCGCTAAGGTCTGCAGGAGCACCAAAGCTTTTCTTTTGTACTCTAAGTTGTCACGCTCTGGACGGTGTTGAATAGAATTCCGAACGGAGATCAGGGCCCTCGCTAATTCTAAATAGCTTGCGCTTTCCAGGTGCATCACATTGTAGCCGTGGCCCAAGATCAAGTGGTAAAACCCTAAGGCTGTCTTCGCTTGGTAATAGTCTCCCAGTATGGCCTGTCGAACCGAGTCTCCAGAGATGCGATCTCGCTGAGATGAAACTTCTCCAATGGAAGGGAGAGGCGAAAAAAAACCCGCTGTCCAAAAGGAAATATTCAAACCATTGAGGCCGGGAATACTCAGAATTGCGGCAGGAGCTTCAGAAATATTGAGGGCAGAAACCGGTCTTTCGGTCCCCATCGCAAACGCGAGAATGAAGAGAACAAGGCGCAGAAACTTCATCCGATTGAGCGGTTTGCCTCACCGCAGCACCATTGTCAAATTCAATTGAACTTTCTTAGTAGAGTATCGATGTTTTTCTCAATAAAACCGGAGTATTGATTCGACTTTACATACTCTTTTTCGCACTGAATATCGGAGGAAAGTTCTCTCAGGCGAGCTTTCGATTTCTGAGCCACTATTTTTGCCGAAGCCTGGGGCCTCCAGGGCTCAATCCAGAGGTAGGTGACCCTCTTTTTCTTCATCTGGTCGGTGAGCGCCCTTAAAAAGGAGGGCTCGGGGGCGAATCCTGGGCGAGACTCAAAAACACCCTCCGGCCGCATCCCCAACCAGGCCCCAAAATAGTTCAAACTGGGGTGGTAAGACACGAAGGACTTCCCTTCCAACGGCTTGATTCGTTTCTGCCACCCTCGAATCTTCGCCTCGAGTTGTCGGGCTGCTTTCTCGGATTGAACAGCGAAATAAGCCTTCTGCTCCGGTCGAAGCTCCCCTAGTTTTACCCCCAAAGTCCGAAGCACTTTGACCGCGTTTCGAGGGTCCATCAAATAATGAGGGTCGCCCATGGGATGGAGGTCAGCCCAAGCCCGCGCCCCCTCTTTTTTGGGAGGATCTAAGAGAGTCATGCCCTCGGAAGCATCAAAAACCCCAGTCCCCTGGGCTGCAATCTTCGGGTTATTCGCCTTCGTGAGAAGAACCGGAAGCCAGGTGTTTTCATAGGCCAGGCCATTCTGAACCAAAAGTTCGGCCTGATTCAAAGCGGAACCATAGTCATTTCTCCCCGAATAGAGATGGGGATCCAGGGTGCTGGTGGCCAAGCAAGTGACCTGCACCTGGTCCCCTCCCGCAGTTTTTACAAGATCTGAAAGAATTCCGGTGCTGGCCACGATGGGAAGGACTGCCGCAGCCCAGACTGCATTTGGATTCATGGGTTAGATTGTGGTACAGAACGTTTTCTATGTCGAAAGTTTATTTAATCCGGAAAGCCCATTTTTCAGCGGCTCACCGGCTCTACAATCCCGAGATGACGGAATCGGACAACTGGGGAATTTACGGCCCCTGCACCAATGCCAACGGGCACGGGCACAATTACACATTGGAAGTGGTGATTGCAGGAGAGCCGGATCCCAAGACCGGGATTTTAATGAACTTGGCGCACTTAAAAGAAATCGTCCACGACGTAGTGATCAAGGAAATGGATCACAAGAATTTGAACTTGGATGTTCCAGCCCTGCGGGGAATTATTCCGACGGCGGAGAATCTTTCGATCGTGATTTGGAAGATGCTGAAAGAGAAAGTGCCGCGGGGGTTGCTGCACGAGATTCGGTTGCGAGAGACTGAGAACAACCTCTCGATTTACCGCGGAGAATAGTTTCTTTAAATTGCTGAGCCGAACTCGCGCCGGCGCGAGTTGCACCGGCCTGGATTCTATTTGTGGAGGTGCGAGTCTTGTCTTTCTGCCTGCCGCCCATCCTTGGTTGGCCCTCGGCGGCTGGCTCGCCTCCAGCTCGCCTGAACGCCGCCAAGGCCTTCCAGAAAAAAAGAGATTAAAAATTTAAATTCTTCTCCCCAAGAAGGCCATCGAGGCGGTCCTGCGCAGCAGGCGAGCGCTGGATGCGCGAG
>JAIEMT010000066.1 GCA_019751945.1 bacterium | reverse complement strand
CCAAAACGAAAGAAAGAAAATCCAGATTCAGAGAAAATCAAACACTAAAATTTGGATTTTTCATCAGCCTGCTAATTCTAACTGGGCTTTGCTTGTCGGTGGGATTCACCACTCAAGTCGTCCTGGCGTCTTCAAAAAAGCCTGGACCACCCCGGCCAAACCCCTGCAACTTGGTGCAAATTGCTGATCCGATGGATTTGCCTGAAGCGCTCACCAAGGCCTACAACGGGTCTGATGCGGATCGCGAAACGATCGCTTGTATTTACGGCCCGGATTCTCAGCTCATCGCTGGAAATGCCCCGATCGTTCAAAAGGGAACCGGAGCTCTCGAAGCTTATAAAGGTTGGGATAAGGCCGGGTTTAAACCCTTCTTTGTTGTGGCCGAACACAAGGACCCCACTTCCACTGCAGATCTAGCCGGAATTTCAGGAAAATGGGCGGTCTGCCAAAAGGGAGCCCTGATCGGAGCTGGCCCCCTGGTGATCCAAGCCAAGAAACTGAATCGCGGCTGGGTGATCAACGTGGATTCCTACATGTTTCAAGATCTCAGCACACTCCCTAAAGCCTTCATCGATGAGTACACTAAAAAGTGTAGCCAACCGAACTAAGATCTTCCTTGCTTGTGTCGGCGGAGGCTGTCGGTTGACAACCTCCGCCACTTCTATTAACGCCGAGTTCGAAGAGGGTTCCTGAATGAAACGACTGATGACTTTCTGTGGGGCATTGGGTTTGTTCGTGGCATCGGCTCACGCTGCCGATACCACTGTCGAGTTTCCACTGACGGGGCACTACTATAAGAAAAATCGAGAGTTTCGAATTGATGTACCCAAACTCAATCGAACTTTGAACAAGCAGAATTTGGATGGTCTGCCAGAACTAGTGGTGGTGAGTGAATCAGCAGCGCCGTACGGAAAACTGCTGCTGAAGAGAATTGCAGAAGCCAACAAGGTCCTTCCAGAAAAGCAGCTCTTCGTCATTGATCAGGGTTACCTCCACGAATATCCGAAGATGTGTTACCGCGGTGAGATCTCAAATGTTCCAACCATCATCCAGGCCATGCTTGGAACATTTCTGACCGATGAACAGAACATTTTGGCCATGCGGTGGAAAAAAAAGACGCTGATTCATAGCGATGTCTTCAAATCCCCCACGCAGCTCAAAGACACTTATGGTGACGAAAGTGATGAAGTGCGGGCGTGGTTGGACTTTGATAGCGATTCCGACACGGTTCTGATTATGTCGGATCTAGGTCCTCAAGGAGACGGGACTGAACTTTACGAAACAGCGATTCAACCTTGTAAGGAAAATTAAGAATGAAATTTCAAATGGCGATTCCAGGTTCTTTGGCGATTTTAGCAGCATCTTGGGCGTTTGCAGGTTCTGTCAATGTGAACTACGAGTGCACCACTCCGAATAAAGTTAAAGTTGTCATCCAAGGGGATGAAACAGCGGCGACCTTGTTTTCAGTCGATGGAGAAAGGGTCACTCCCACCATGTATAGTTACGGCCGCGGCGGTCTTACAATTCGCGGATCTTTTGAGGGTTCCGATTTTACTGCTAGCGCAGTAGGCTACTTCGGTACCCAGTTCTTCTGGGGCTCTGAGAGTGGTCCTTTGAGCTGCAAAAATTTGGCAGCTCAAGCTCCAAAGAAGCGCTTCTAAAAGGCCTATCCTTCGCGAATCACGCTCATCGTCTTCCACTTCCCGCCGCGGAAACGCAGGACCAAGACGGAAGTGATGACAAACGAGTAAAGAATCACGAACGACCACGCCCAAACCACGGCGTTATTGAAATCTTTTACCAAGAATGCCGGCAGAACCATGAATGGCCAGGGTACGGTGAGAGCAACCCATGACACGAACTTGGTATCTCCAGCGCCTTTCAGTGCAAACGACACGTTCAGATACATGCTGTCCGCGATGGTGAAAATCCCGACAATTTGGAGGAGGACTGGCGCTATTCGGCTCACCTCTGCCCAGAGCGGGGCGTTGTCCTGATTTTTAAACCAAGACAGGTAGAAATCGGGGATCAAAAAGAAGCTCAGGGCTACACAGGCCATGTAGATCGAGCAAATTTTCACACCGTCCCAAGTCGTTTGCTGGGCTTTCGCCGGTTTTCCTTCGCCTAAGTACTGGCCCACTCGAGTCATGACCGCTTGGGCGATGCCCATGCTCGGCATTACTGAAAGCATCATCACAGTGACGGCGATGCTGCTGCTCGAAAGCGCTGCTTCGCCATTTTGTAAACGACCCATGATGATCAAAAAAACTGTGAAGGCCATCCCCTCCAATGACCACTGCAAGCCGCTCGGCAGCCCATACTTCAAGAACTGCTTTAAGAGTTTGGGTTTGATTCGCCAGTCCTTCAGTAGACGAAATTGCGCGTCGTGTTTCGAAGTGAAAATAAGAAAGCAGCCGTAAGCAGCGGCAGCGTAGTTAGCGATGGTCGTAGCGTAACCCGCTCCGACACACTCCCATTTTTGAAAAACCCCAATGCCCGAAAACCATGAGGTAGGCCAAGATGGCGTTCAGCACCAAGCCCACGAGATTGATTCCAATCACCGTGCGGGTTCTGCCAAGGCCTGTGAAAAATCCGCTGATAGCTGCCATTAAAGCGGTGGGTAACGCAGAATAAGCAATGGAGTTGTAGTAGTCGACTTCCAGTTTTTGAATGGTCGGCGAGTGCCCGACTTTGCCGAAAAACCATTCCGACCCAAAATTAAGAAGCAAAAAGGCCGTGCCGCCAATCACACTGACGTAAAAAGCCTGCCACACGCAGGCGCCGATTTTCTTTTCTTCTTTAGCGCCGGTGTACTGAGCCACGAATGTCGTGAGATAACTCGCGGTTTGTTGCAAAAGCGCCATCGGCACCCAGAACACTCCCATGACGGCCATGGCTGCGCCTAAGGCTTCGGTGGAATACATTCCCAGGTAAATACGATCGATGGTGAGCTGGAGATTCCAGAAACTATTCGCAATGATGAGGGGCCAAGCCAGACTGAGCAGGGTTTTCCAGCGGGAGAGATGAGTGTTCATAAGATGTCCTTCTTAAAAGCTTACCTGAAAAGCTTTGGAATTCGAGGTGTGATTTTGTAGGATGCCTCATGGTCAAAATTTCAATTCGATACGAAGGTTCTAAACACTGCTTGCTCACTCACGGCCCGTCGGGCTCTCAAATCGAGACAGACGCCCCAAAAGATAATCACGGCAAAGGCGAGCGCTTCTCACCCACTGATTTAGTGGCCGCTGCTTTAGGAAGTTGCATTCTGACGACCATGGCCATTGTGGCCGATCGGGATGGCGTTGTTCTCGAGGGTTCTACTGCCGAAGTAGAAAAAGAGATGGTGAGTGAGCCCACCCGTCGTATCGGTGCCCTTCATTGTAAGGTTCGAGTGCCGAAGTCCGTTCCGCAAGACTACCGCGCTAAACTTGAGCGTGTGGCGCACTCTTGTCCCGTGCATAAGAGTTTGCACCCGGATGTGAAGCTGCCTATTTCGTTTGAGTATGTCTAAGGCTTGGCGTTCTTGCCTTCGAAGGTCAGCGTCTTGGTGAGATCTTCGCCGTCTTTGTGTCGAGTGTACTTCAAACTCTTTTCGTCTTGAGACCATTCAAACGGCTCTAACGAATTCGAATCGCAGGTTTCTTTAGCAAGCCGTCCGCATGCGGCAGGAACGTAGGTTTTCTTTGCGCCAGTTTTACAGTTGTAGACCAGGAGCTCTTTGTAACCTTTGAATGAGTCCGTCCCACGATTGCCCATCGCAATGAACTTGCCGGTCGGAGAAAAAAGCACGTTCACCCAGCAATCACATTCGACGGAGTAAACGTATTTCTTTTTCTTATAAATTTTGAAGCGAGGATGTTTACCGCCCTCCCCGTCGCCTCCGAACCGATGCACCTGACATTGCGACATCGGGTGTTTAATAACTTCGGTGGGCTTTTCGTCGAGCTTGGCCCTTTTGGCCCAGCCGGCTGTGGGCGCCAAGACTGCGGTGGTGACAATCGCAAGAACCAGGGCTAAGCTTTTCATGGAGAAATTGTAACATGAAAAGGACTCTCCAAGAAATTCCCGGCGTTTATTCCGTGGTTTGCCTGGGGCCGCAGGCTCCCCTTCCCTCTTGGATTCCTAGTGACGGGTTTGTTTCGATCACTAGAACCGACGAAGAGCTATCGATTGTCTGCATGAGTTCTGCGGTGCCTGCTGGGGATTTTAGCCGCGAAAACGGTTGGAAATGTTTAAAAGTTGTTGGGCCACTGGATTTCGCTCTAACGGGCATTCTTTCTTCAATTGCCACTCCGCTTGCCGAAGCCAAGATCAGCATCTTCGCCATTTCGACTTTTGATACGGATTATATTCTGATCAGGCAGGAGTCCTTCGTCCAGGCTCAAGCGGTTTTAAGAAAGGCTGGTTTTGGAATATGAAAGATGTACTCGAAGGAAGTTTAGTGCTCGAGAAACTGGCCGAGATTGGGAAGGTCGATGCGTTTTATGAAGCCATCGACACAGATGATTTCGGAAAAGCCCAGGCCCTAATGAAGCGCGCGGGCGTTGACTCCGAAACCATCGCCCAGGTCTTAAAAGAGATGGAAGATGCGGGCTGAAGAAAAGCTGCTCTATTTCTGCTGCCATCGGTTTTGGTTACGCTGTTGCTATTTCGGTTCGGGGATCTTGAGAAGCTGAAAAGATCTCGTTTCGGAAAGTACGTGTCGCGGTTCATGAATCGCAAAGTCGAAGGCATTCGGTTCTTGGGTCAGATCCTGATGTGGGTTGCCGCTTGGTACGGGTGCTGGGCTGGGATCGTTTTGGGAGTGGGGATTATCATTGCTGCCTGGTTGAGCGGGTGGAGACTGCGCTGAGGTAGTACTCGCGCCGGAGTGTGTTTGGAAAGTCCTAATTCCATCGTTTACTAGGAGTGACGGGTTGGAAATGGCGCCTGAGAATGATCTGAGACATCCCTACGAGAATCATCGTCAATTTTTGGGACTTTCCAAACACACTCCGGCGCGAGTGAACAAAAATCCCCGCGTCATCCCTGCGCATCTCAACCACGCCGTTCAGAAACGCGATCAGGCCCAGTGCACGCATCAACAAGAAGGCAAGCGCTGCACTGAAAGGCGCTGGCTCGATATCCATCATAAGAATCCCTTGTCACTGGGAGGGGAAACGACGCTCGAGAATCTTGTATTGCTCTGCAAGGGGCACCATCAACTCACCCATCATCGGCCCTAGAAATAGAACTTGACATGTAACCAAATAGTTACATATACTGTTCACATGGACATCGTCTTCAAGGCACTTGCTGACCCTACTCGTCGAGAGATTCTCGATCGCCTTTATAAGCAAGGCGGGCAGACGCTCAATGAGCTCAGCGAACCTTTCTCTCAAGACATGAGTCGGCAGGCCGTCATGAAGCACCTGGCACTTTTAGAAAAAGCGAATCTCGTGGTGATTGTTTGGAGCGGGAGAGAAAAGCATCATCATCTGAATCCCGTGCCGATTCATGCCATTCAAGATCGATGGATCCGAAAATTTGAAAGGCACCGCATGGATGCGCTCAGTGCTTTGAAATCTGCCCTGGAAGGCGCCGATAAACCGAACCTGAAAAAGCGAGGGAACTCATGAAAGACCAAGACTATGTTTATGTGACCTATATCAAAGCGCCGGCCGATAAAATCTGGGAGGCGCTCACCACTCCTGCTTTCACCAGGCTTTACTGGTTTGACATCGATGTCAGCAGTGATTGGAAAGTGGGGTCGCCTGTGTCTTACATGAAAAATGGAAAAGCTCTAGTGGATGGAAAAGTCTTGGAAGCGAAACGCCCCAAGCTTCTCTCCTATACGTTTCGAGAAGTAGACACCGAAGCATCTCACGAGCCGCACACCAAAGTGACCATCGAACTCGAACCAGAAGCCGGCACAGAAACTGTGCGCCTCACCGTCGTGCACTCCGATTTTGTTGCCAATTCCAAACATCGTCCGTCGATTTCACAAGGCTGGCCAGCAGTGCTCAGCGGCTTAAAGAGCTTGCTTGAAACTGGAAAGGCTCTGGAATTTGAGGGCTGAGTAAATTTTGTACGAAAATGGGCCATTTTTAAGGCTATTTTTATCCAGAAAATCATAGACGCAATTGACACGACGCATTCACTCGTCTATTCCACTGAGTCTATGAAAAAACCCTCTTGGATCATCGCAGCAGCTTTACTTGGAGCAACCACTGCCAACGCCCAAACCTACCCCGAGTTTCAACCCATTCAGAACTACTGCTTTATTGTGGAGTCTGCAGAGGGTTCGGATGCCGTGGACCTTTACATTGCCAATAATTCCGGAGAGGCAAGTCCTGAACTTACTGAACTTTTACAAACCGGTGCTCTTTTCGCAAAGGTTCAGGAGTTACAACTGACTCATATCAGTAGCCACATGACAGGCACTCGAGACGAGATGCTGAAGAAAACAGTGTCTTTTGTAGACGCCGGGCTTTGTGAGCTAGCGACGTTCCATCAGTGGAGCGACACCGACTCGTTCACTTCTTTCGAGAGTTGGGTTCCTGGAACTGAAAGCTACGATGCGGGTTGGATCTCTCAACCCTACTTTGGAGTGCATTCCGAGTGAAGACATTTCTATTCATTGCTACAGTCTTCGGAGTTTCGTTACAGACTCTCGCCTCGCCGGCGTCTTCCCCAAAAGAATGCTCGATTCCAGTAGCGGATCAGGCAGCCTGCAGAAAATAGGGCCTAAGACCGATCCTGGACGAACTCCCGGATTTCCTGAACCTGGGCATCCACTTGAGCACGATTTTCAGAACCGAGGGCCCAATCGACAGGGAAAAAATAATCCCTGCCTCTAGCACGGACCATCACTCCGCGCGAAACGTGAAGGGTATTCGCCTCCGAATCATAATCTTGTTCCAGATCCAGAGCGCGCTGAGGGATTGTTCGTTGTTTGAGCCAAACACGGACGTCTTCTAGGCCTCGAAATTCATCTTCTAAATACTCTAAAAGCCAAAACAGCTCTCTTTCAGAAGAAGTGCTCATCTCAAAATCAACGTAGCATGAAAGTTTCGGTTGCTAAAGCCGCTCTCCCACACAAGTTCGGCGAAAAACCGTAGTTTTCGTTATTAAGTCTCGTACATAGCAGCCCGCTCGGTCCCCAGTGACACACTTTCGGCCCATCTTCACACTCCGCTATAATGAATAAGTGAGCGACTCGGCTCATGAAGTACGTGGGATGTGAATGAGTAACCTAATTTTAACCAGAGCTTTCGCCCTCAGCTTAGCCTTGAGCAGTACCCTGCTCAGCGGCTGCACCGTGCAGCTCATTCGTCAAATTACCGCAAACGCGAAATGCAATGCTATGACCGCACTCAGCGTGACGAACGTGACTGGAACCAGCACTCTCTGGAGTGGAGAAAGCGTAGCCTTCTCACTTTCTGGCGGTTGCCCCGCATACACAGCTTCCGATCAGGGTTCGGGTTACCTCAATCCGAACACTTATGTCTACACGGTACCGCTGCCGACACTGGGAAACTCCGTCACTCCCTTGAGCGAGACACTTCAGTTCAGCGACAAATCTGGCACCACTCTCGATGTACCTCTTACGGTCCGAAGCTTTCAGTCGCAAACCCCAAGCTTTGCGACAGCGACTTCGACGTTTTCGCCCTCTTTTTACAGCATGGTCGAAGCAGGCGGAATTCTCTACGGTGGCACGACGCGGGTATTCGGATACAATCCCTTGGTGGTGAGCAGCGCCTCTCTCTATCGAAGCACTGATGGAGGAACCACCTGGACTTTGATTGACGATTTCATGATTACTCCTGGAAGTCAGGCCCAGATAAATGCCTTGGCCGCTCGGGGAACTCGAATGGCGATGCTGGTTGCAGGAGGGACTGGAACCTTCTCGGGATACGTAGTTCGTTTTAGTCAGGACTCGGGGGCAACTTGGTCCACGATTTACACTGCTTTAGACGGAACCTATAATCATCACGGAACCGATATTAAATTTTACGACAACGACACGCTCATCATCACGGGGTCCCGAAGCTCTACCACTACCTCGTATGAAGACTGGGTTATTAAGCGCTGTGTAATTTCCTCTCAAACCTGCGCGGACGTAGAGGTAGTTACCAGTACCTCAAACATCAACAATCAATCTCAGCGAGTCGCGGTTGACGGAGCCGGAGTGATCTATGTTGCCGGCCAACAAGCAACGGGAGCAAGCTTTTTTTAGTTGAAATTGTGGCCTGATCCTCATGCCGCGTTTTCCTGTTTTCTCCGAGCCGTGAA
>JAIEMT010000030.1 GCA_019751945.1 bacterium | reverse complement strand
TCCACGCATGGAAAAAAGCTTAGAACGATTTTACTTTTTTGAAACCTCAAAATTTGAGTTTTTCATCAGCCTGCTAACTTTAAGAAGGGGATTTTATGAAGGTTTTAGTATTGATGAGTTTGGTCTTGGGAATGGCAGCCGGCAACGCTCAGGCCCGGTTGATGAGATGCCAAGGCGCGGAGCAAATGGTGAACCTCCAGCCCGAGGTGAACTACAACTGTATTTCAAACATTTCGGTAGAGCACCAGAATCGTTCTTACTGTGTTTCCCGTTTTTCGAAGGCTTTGAGCAATCTCCATGTGAACCAGCTTTGGACGACGTGCACTGAGTTCGCTCAAGACGGAATCGGTAAATGGGTCGCCCGCGTGAACGACGCTATGCCGTTTGGTGCGGAATAAGCTTCGTTGAGGGGACGGTCTGCCACCGAGAAGCTTTCCGGCACCGTCACCGATTTATGAATGGGCTCCACGGACTCTCCGACCAGCTCTTCGGATTTTCGTACACCTTTAAAACGTCTCCCCAGACTTGCGAATTCTTCACCATGTAAGTTTTCAGGAGGGTGAATGATTCCGAAGCGAGCAACCCTCCGTGAATCGTGGGCCAAACCTGCGGATACCAGGGACGAATCAGTTCAGGCCGCAAATGGCCGGAGCCCCCGTAGGGTTCCGGGCAAGCATAGACAACTCTGCTAATCCGATTGAGAACCGCTGTTCCCAAACACATTAAGCAAGGCTCCAGCGTGGTAAACAATTCAATTCTCTTCCCGCCCTCGCTCGCTTTTCTGATGGCCTTCGAACTTTTCGAGATCAGCAACTTTTCCGCATGAGAATCAAAATCCTGATGCGTATGCAAACGGTTCGCAGCAGATCCTTCAAACTTCCCATCGATAACGAGCACCGAACCTATAGGCAAATTCCCAAGGGCCTGAGTTTCAACCGCAGCTTTCAGCGCAAGCTGCATAAATTGATGATCACCTTCGGAAAAGGTCTCAATCATTTCATCGCCCCAATTCATGGGTTGGCGAGGCCACAATAAGTCTCAACTGGCAGTTGATAGTTTCCCTTGTTCTGAGGTGACCGTACTTACTTTCCCAAGCTCCCGATTTCAGATCTGTTGTAAGTTTTTGTACAAAACGTTCTTCCGCTCCGGGAGGTAGGAACTTCCACGCCGATTGAGAGCCTCGAACCTCAGGGTTTAAAAATTCCTCGGGCCGAGCGTAAAGTGCTACTTGAAATTTGTCGGTACAATCTCTGGGGACTGGGATGGGCAGGACCTGATGTGTTCCCGGCAGATGGCTTACAATAGACGCTAGATCCCCATACCTCTTTTGCTCAACGACCTTCATCTCGGGACAATAGTCAAACATCCAAAATTCCGTAGGGGCAGATGAATCAAAAGTCATGATGACGATAGGACCTCGAGTGACTCTCCGAAGTTCCCCTAGGCCCTTTGCTCGATCTGGCCAATGATGCAAAGTCAGCACAGCCATAGCGGCATCTATGGAAGCATCGTCAAATGGAAGAGCGTCCGCAGTTGCCCGAATTGCAGGACATAAATGAGGGGGACGCTGCCGTCTCATCACCTCCGAAGGCTCGACGGCCAGAATGTAGCGATCCGTCGGCTCATACGATCCCGTGCCTGCACCGATATTCAGGACAGTCTTCGCGTCCCCGAGCGCTTCCCAGATGTATTTAGAAATACGAGAATCGGCGCGACGATACCCAGAATATTGCTTCCCACCTAATTCGTAATTAAATTGCCCCTGAGAATTCAGCATGCCAGTGAAGGTAGCAATCCCTTCCAACTTGGTCACCACCGAAATATCGCTGAGCCCCTCCACGCACAAGAACGCCATCCCGACCATCCACAGAACCGACCATTCCTCAATCTGGGTCTCTATTTTCCTCTCTCAAAAACCGAGACATAAAAGGCCGACCAGGAGGGGAGGCCTGGAGCAGGATGCTCGCTTGGCTCGCGTTTCTTGAGAGAGGAAAATAGAGACCCAGATTGAGGAATGGTCGGGATGGCGGGAATGCGCTAAGTACTTGAAAAGTCTAAAGCAAAATTTTGTGATGTTACTTCCTGTTACCTGGCCTTTGAAACGACAGGAAATGGTAACAGGTAACTCATTCCGGTGAGATTGCGAGCTTCTTTTTATAGTCTTCGGTTACTCCATAGCTCGCAACTTTTCCATCTTCCGACCACGTAACAACACCCTGCGGATTTCCCGGACCCAATGATTTAATATGACCTATCCAGACGGGCCGAAAACCGGCTCGGCTATAGTGCTCCTCCACTTCCACCTCCGTACCATCCTGTGTTTTATAATTTCCCTTTTTAAGTTTGTTCATACGTTTTCCTTTGTGGCTATTGCTAAATATGAAGTCAATGCAGATATCTCCTGAGCAATAAAAGTATTCCAGTCCTGAAACCCGATCTCGCTTAGTATTTCAAACGCCCTAGACCAAGCAAATTGTTCTTCTTTTAAAATTCGGCGCCTATCCTCATCATTACAAAAGAAGTTATTTTTTTGGATGCATATATAAATTGGATCTATATCGACATCAGGTGATTGAGAATGGCCAAACTCATGAGCTACCCCTATCAATTCGTGCACACCCCAACTTCTTCGAATGAACTCGTCGATTCGGCAACACTTCGAGTTATTATCAATCCAAGGAGCCGCGGGTTCGTCCGATCTATACACTCTGATTTGAGGACAATGCTTGTGGATAGCAACGCACAAGAGCTGACCACATCTTTGGAAAATATAACGATTGTCGTAGGAGAGTCTCGAATCCTCTCTGATTTGAATACCGTTAGAAATAATCTTATCTATCAATCGTCGATAAGTAATATTGAAGTCCATCTCTCTAAAATCTATTAACTACCATCGACATTGTCTATAACGGTTCAATTCCCGTCACACCGGTTCAGGGCGACGGGAAATTCAAAAAGAAAAGTTCCGGCCCAAACATCGTGTTACCTAGATGTTACTTTTCTGTTACCTGACTTTGAAATGTGCTGAAATTTAGGGAAATATTGCGATCTTCGGAATTTCGCTGATTGAATGATTTTAACTACTTAACTCGACACTACTTTTCTGATTTTGCTTCACATCCAACGAAAAAAATTGGTCGGGATGGCGGGATTCGAACCCACGACCCCCTGCTCCCAAAGCAGGTGCGCTAGCCAGGCTGCGCTACATCCCGACGTGAATAAGGCTTAGTATTTAGACTAAAACCGACCGCGGAGCTAGTCTATAAATTCCTAACGAAGGCAAAACGGCCTTAAAAGCACTCCCGTAGGTGATTTTAAGAGTTCTGTACATCCGAAGTGGGCCCAGCGCGGAATCCATTTAGACATAATATATGCACCGCATTATTAAACGGGACATGAAAAAAATTCTGCTTTCTAGTGTGTTCTTTCTACTGCCGCTATTGAGTGCTTCAGCTTCGGATCAATCGCAAGCTGAGGCTGCGAAAAATAAATGCCTCGTCACTCTCAGTAGGACAGATTTAACTCTTCAAGGAAAAGGTCTTCCTGGTTTCTACGCGATGCCCGATGAAATTCGTTCAGGGGGAGCTCGTCATTCGCAAGAAGTTTGTGGGTATTTTAAGCAGGGCCCTGCTTATTCTTTTAGGTGGTTCATGCCCGATTCCAGTCAAGGTCATCATCACTGGTACATCGATGAAGGGAATTGGCTGATTGTCGACAACGAAGACTTGGACGAGACGCCTCGAAGTGTCATTCGCTTTTCTGAAGTCCAGTGCTGGATTCCGAATTGCTCGCTGTAACGGAGCTCAGCTCGCGCACAAATCCTGAAAAGTAGCCCTGGGTAATCTGGGCGTTCTTATTAAAGACGTCCAACTCCCGGAGCTTGCTGTGAAGTGAAGGGAGTCGATAGAAGGGCACGTTCGGATAGAGATGGTGCTCCAGGTGGTAGTTCACGTTGTTGGGTGAGATTAGGATTTTTTCTAGCCGACTTGGAATGACGGTGCGGGTGTTGAGATATTTTGTTGCGGGAATTCCCTCGTGCTCTGCCTTTAATCGAAAGTAGAGGAGCCCGAACAAACCGAAGAACATCGGGAAGAACCAGTAGAACAAGTAGTCCCACCAAAGATTGAAGTGATAAAAAATTCCTAAAACGACTGCGACGAAAGCGAGCCGAGAAATATTTGCTGCCTTGGAGAGATCCACACTGAGCTTGTAAGTGTAGAGGGCTTCAATGGTGTCTCGAATGCTAAACACCCCTGCTAAATACAAAGCTATTTTCTTGAAGAGCTGCGTAGAACTCTTGGTCTGAGTGTAATGGGGCACCTGGGTTCGAACCCAATCCGGATCCTGTTGAGAGCCCGTCCACTTATGATGTGCAAAGTGTTCGCGACGATATCCATAGGTCGAAATCAACAACGGAAATGCAACTAGCCAATCTGCTAGTAGGTCGTTCCATCTTCGATTCTTCAAAAGTAGGAAATGAACCGCGTCGTGCAAAAGAATTCCGAGCGCGTGTTGGCGAGTGGCAATCAGAAGCAGGGTAATGGGATAGGTCCAAATCGGCAATAAGAACTTCTGAGCGAGAATGAGTGTGAAAACGATGCTCCATTCGAAGGCGACCTGGAACAGACCTCGATAGGGCTTGAGTTTGGAGAGCTCCTGAACTGCCTCAGATTTCAAGCGAACTTCTGCCGGCATTTTGGCCGGTCTGTCGTCACCGTCTTCTTGGAAGGAAAACTGTTGAGGAAGGGCAAGTTTTGTCAGCACTCGTTTCGATTTTAACTCACACTCCGGTGCCCAATCAAATCGCCAGAAGCCTTCTTTTGTGGATAACGATGAGAGATGGGGTGGATTTCACTTTTGAGGCCCGGGTCGCGCGAACGCGATTCCCTCTCTTTCAAGTTGAGTGAGGAGCTCCACATTTCGAGCGCCTACTCCAGTATGAATCCTCCAAATTTGGAGTTGTTTGGGTGCGGGAATGCGCTAAAATCTCGCTAATTTCGGCTCTGGTGACGAAGTTTTGGACAGGTGCCAGGATCATTACAGGAGATATTGAGGGGGTATCGCGATATAAAGCTCTCGAAAAAGAAGCCCGTTTTTGAGGTCTAAATGAAACTCTTTAATATTTCGATTTCAGCGTTAGCGATTACCTTGGTTTGTGTGGCGTGTGGTTCGGACAAGCCGGGGAATGTTGAGAGTTCTCTCAATGCTCTTCCGGTGAAAAACGATTCTCAGTCCGATGTTGTTCGGGCTTCTCAAATTGACAGGTCTTCTCAGACGGATGCTTCGGAGACTCAGGAAATTATTTCCTTTGATGTTTCTTACACTCCTCCGCCGGAGCTTTCGAAACAGGTTTCTAGAAAACAAGCGTTGACCTATTGGGTTCGTGCGAAGGGGAATGCCCTGGCCGGGCGGTATCGGATTTACACCTGTAGTGACGCCGAGTGTTCCACGAAGAAGGTTCGCTGGGCAGTGAGCTGCGACGACAAGCTCGCATGCACTCCCAACGCAGAAGCCTCGAACGGCCAGTTGGTAAACGCTGGAGATTCAAAGTTGATTTGGACTTTTAGACATCTCTTTAGCCCTTTGTTTGAAGGAAAGAGTGGAGTCGATGTGTTTATGGCTGATCCCGCTTTGCAAGGTGATGGCTCTCATGACGAGTATTTAGCAGTCGATTTTGAAGCCGCTTCAGGTGCGAAGTCGAATTTGAAGATTTTTTATTTGAACACGGTTTCTAGCAAGCCAGCGAATCCTTGTTCGACGCTTATTCGAGTGGGCGACTGGAGTCACCTCGCGGACGGCACCTTGGCTTGTTTGAATGGCAATGCCGACTTTAATTTGAGCATGGCTACTCTTTGCACCACTGACCGTGGAGACATTTCTGCCACGATGAAGAGCTACATCGCTTACAAACAAAGTTACGAAGATACGCAAGCGCGGTTGAAAGCGCTTTCCACTAGCCAGCCCAGATCTGCAGCTGTGAACGCCGTGGACCTTGCCAAGAGTGACTGGGAAATTCGAGGCCAGAGATGGCGGGTCGAGAATGCTCTCGCGACCGTGAAGAAAACTTTGTACTGGTGTGCAAGTAAACCTTAGAAAGCCAGCCGCGGATTTTGTTCGTAAAGCTTCTGTTCGACGTCTCGACCTAAGCCGTCTTTAATGGTTCCACGAGGCATGCCTCGCTTCGATCCAATACCGTAGGGATTTAAATCTTCGACTCCGAACTTGGTTCGATTGGGATTGATATCAACGACTTCTACGTAAGAACCGAAGTGAGCGAGGACCTGTTCTAAAGAACAGACGTAGCCTTCTTTTACTGAGCATCCGATGAAGAGCTCGCCCGTGTACCGCTTACTGGTTCCGTAGAGTTGCCCACTGTTGGTGTAGACTTGGTAGAGTTCGCGCGCGAGTGCGGGGTGGTACATCTGGTAGCCGTATCCTACCGAATCATTATAGGCTCGTCCTTTCACCAGTCGAATGGAGACGACTTCATTTTCATCGAAATTTTTAATTCGATCTTCCTCAGCAGGATCGATCGGTTTTCCACCGCGGTTGGGTATTGCCTCGATTTTCAGATTCGACGTTCCTCGAATATAGGGAGGCCTCTTTTCACCGCGAGTTTCGTAGCAGTAGTAGTGCCCCTGCCAGAAGTTGATCCAGCCCGGAGTTCGATTGTGTTCGTGGTCGGCAGAGCGGATGAGTTGGAAGAGTTCGGGTTTGAATCGAACTTTGGCTAGGACTTCACCAGTTAAGTCGGATGGCTCTCCCGCTTTTACAGAGGGTGAGATCCAAGAGAGCAACGCAATCAGCAGAATCGGAATCATACGAACTCCTTTTTTAAAGCCTTCGGTATGTAATCACCACATCATCGACGCCTTCTATGAAGAAGGTTTTGTCGTTAAAATAAATCATCCCTTCATCCATGTCGTAGTCCCAAACGCCATCGGGACCGCCCAGCAGTGGCTCGCCATTATAAGTAATTTCCATGGTGCCCGGCTGAGCGGGGATGTAGATTGGGATGCGCGGCAAGTACATGGGAACGCTACTGATGATGCTCTTGCCGATTTCAGAAAGGTTTTCGCCAAACTTGGGATCGCAACCGGCGTAAACTTCGCTTGGAAACTGCATGAAGAAGGCCCGGTAACGGCTGCGGTCGTAGAAAATTCCCTCTCGCTCTCCCTGACAATTCATGCCGCCCACATCGGGTAGAGAAAAAATACCGTACATAGAAATGGGCTGACCTTTTTTAAAGTCTTTCAGCAAGCCGGCCGTTACGTAAGGATCGGGCTTCAAACCTTCCCACTGATCCACGCCGTCGTCAGTATCGGTCACCACAATCACAGCGAGGGCAGCGTGTTTGCGGAAGAACCACGAATAATCACTCATCGCGTTTTTCAGCGGCCAGAAGAACTGCTCATTGTTATCGCCATCGGTTCCCAGCTTTCGGATGGCTTCACGAAATCTCGAAACGGGATCGGTCGAACCGGAATCCAGAATCGTCGAAGGATCCATCCCGATGTAGGGCTTCTCGGTCCAAGCTGTTGACATGAGCCCCACTCGCCAGTGCAGGTCGGAGTTCCTTCTTATGAAATCTTTAAAAAATAGGGCGGCATTATCCGCGACAGAATCGTGAAGCAGTTTCATGCTCTGACTGTTGTCGATGACAAAAAGGATATCGATATCGCCGCCATGCCGATACTGGTAGCTGCGAATGTTTTCAACAAGCCGGATCTGTTCATTAGGAAGCGGGAGAGGGTAGAGAAACTTTTTATCACCGCTGCAGGAGCTCAGTGCCCAGGAGAAAAGGGCTAGGAAGATCCAGCTGGTTTGTCTCTTTAAAAGTAAAGCCTTACCCATTCGAATACTACTTCCCAACCCAGTCCTGTAGCCTTACTTCACCTCCGCGTCAAACCGATATTTATTGCTTTGAAAAAGCTAGAATCAGAACACCCTGCACTCGAAGAGGTCGTAATGGTCGTCCAGGATGTATCCTCCTTCCGAGAGGTGCTCATAATAGGAAGAGACATTGTCTTTAAACTTCTGCTTCACTGTGAAGTTTGTGTGCAGGAGATCTGAAACCACAGTCACGAGATTGTAGTAGTTCGTGCTGGAGTCCTTCTTTTGGGCGATGGAGCCGTGCTTGTCTTTTTCTTTTAGCTTTCCGCTTTCCCAGATCTCCAAGCCGTTCTGAGTGTGAACGAATTTGTACGTGGCCTTGAAATCAGGAACCTGGGTAGCTGTGCAATAAACTGTCGTGTCAGCGAAAGCGGTAAAGCAGGATAAGACCCCAAAAAAGGTAAGGATAAGGTACTTTTTCATAGGTTTCTGTCTCTTATTATATTCGCGGTTTTGTTGTCGGACGGAAAATCGGGCTGCAGCTCAGCTTCACACCAGTCAGGGCAGTGAGCGGCTGGAGTTGGGCTTCAGCAGCTTTCTGCAATTCCTTCTTGGTCATATCTTTTTGGTGAGCGGGCGCTTTAGCTTCCGCGAAATACATCGTTGCCTTGCCCGATTTTAAATCGAGAACTCCGAGGGTAGCAAGATACCCTTGGCTCAAGGCGTCTCGAACTTGGTCCTGGGTTTTTTTGCCAGCGCTGACTTGGACGGTCGCGTTGTAGTGGCCTGCAAAGTACATCTTCGGCTTACTCCAGCAATCTGGAACAGTTCCATCCGCCAAAGCATTTCCAGCCACCAACAATAATCCGAGTAATAATGGTTTCATAGAAACCCCCTTAGGCGGCCGAATAGCGTGCAGCTCCCAGTCTTGCAAGCTTAGTCCCAGTCTTTTCCGTAGAATAAAATGGAATTTCGCACACGAAGCGTTCCCCAGAACCCTGCTTAACAGTGTAAATTAAATAGGGGTTCTTGGGTGGTATCCGTTTGATATTTATAACTAACAGGCTGATGAAAAACTCAAATTTTGAGGTTTCAAAAAAGTAAAATCGTTCTCAGGCGTGTCCGGTTAAGAAACAAG
>JAIEMT010000069.1 GCA_019751945.1 bacterium | reverse complement strand
TTCACGGCTCGGAGAAAACAGGAAAACGCGGCATGAGGATCAGGCCACAATTTCAACTAAAAAAAGCTTGCTCCCCGCCATGCTTCGATAGGCCTTCAGATTCTTCTTCGGAACCGGAATTACGAAACAATCAATATAGCGAGCCATGCAGCCTCCTTGGTGCGTGTTGTGTGGCAAGTAGCATTGATCATAGTGTATAACTTGCATAATGCAAGTTATACTTGGATACTAAGAAGATGAAAAGGCGCGCGCGATCTCACTGTCCCATCTCTTTTGCCTTGGATACATTTGGCGACCATTGGAGCTTACTGGTGTTGCGTGACCTCATTTTCAAAGGAAAGTCACGATATCAGGAGTTTTTGGCTTCGGACGAAAGAATCTCTACAAACATTCTTGCGGATCGCCTGAGCCGCCTTGAAAACGCTGGAATCATCACAAGAAAGAATGACCCCATCAATAAGAAACAGATTCTTTATGCGCCAACAAAAAAGGGGTTAGATCTTATTCCCGTTATGCTTGAGCTAGTTCGCTGGAGCATCAAATACGATTCCGAGACAGCAACACCTAAAAAATTTATTCGAGAACTGGAGAAGGACTTCGATGGACTCGCTGATAAGATTCTATCTCAGTTCAAACGATAGGTATCCGAGCTCAGTGGAAAACTAGTTGATTTTTTCGCGAGCGGAAGACCATAAGTGCTCAAAAAATCATTCGGGAAATAATCCTTGACTGTACCTTAGTACAGGGTTGCTATCCTGGGTTTATGAAACAGTTGGAAGCATTCACAATAGGTTCATTGGCGGAAGATGCCGGTGTGGGCATCCAGACCGTCCGCTTCTACGAACGCAAAGGATTGCTCAAGCAGCCTCCTCGACGCGGATCTGGTTATCGGCAATACACGGCAGACGACGCCAAGCTCATCCGCTTCATCAAACGAGCTCAGGAGCTCGGCTTTACTCTCAAGGAGGTGAAAACGCTTCTTGATCTCCAAGCCACGACCAAATCGGCATGCGCAGATGTAAAAAAGAGCGCCGACCAGAAGGTCGTCGAGATCGAAAACAGGATTAAAGACCTGAAAAAAATGCTCCGCTCGCTCAACCAGATCGCGAATTGCTGCGCTGAAGGAAAGGCGACCCGTGGTGTTTGCTCAATCCTCGATTGCTTCGAGGGAAACTGTTGAATTTTGAAAGGAGGCCATATGGCCAAGAAGAAGACGGAAGAAAAGAAGTGTGAATGTTCATCGTGTTGCTGCTGCTGTAGCTGTAAGCCAAGTGCCGATTGCTGCGAAAAAGCTGAGTAATGTCGTCAGTGCAGCCTCAGCTCAGTAAGGCAGTAGCCGAGGCTATTGGCACTTTTGCCCTAGTGTTTGCGGGATGCGGAGCCGTTATGGTGAGTGAGCGATTTCCGGGCTCAATTTCTGGCTCCGCAATCCCGCTTGTTTTTGGCCTGGCTGTCGCAGCAATGATCTACGCTGTCGGCCATATTAGCGGCGCTCATTTTAATCCTGCCGTTACCTTGGCCTTCGTGGTGGCTCGGCATTTTCCGAAGCGAGAGGTGCTATCGTACTGGCTGGCCCAATTTTTTGGTGCCGTAACCGCAATTAGTCTGCTCTACTTGCTCCTTCCAGCAGGCAATACTTACGGCGCGACGATTCCTGTGGTCCCAACGCTTCAAGCGCTTGGCTGGGAGATCGTACTGAGTTTTTTTCTGATGTTCGTCATCATTGCCGTAGCAACGGATACGCGTGCCGTCGGCGTGATGGCCGGAGCTGCAATCGGAGCTACTGTCATACTCTGTGCCTTGGTCGGCGGGCCAGTTACGGGTGCCTCAATGAATCCAGCGCGAACTCTTGCGCCGGCAATATTTCAAGGACGCCTTGATGTTTTCTGGATTTACCTCGTTGGACCAAGCGTCGGAACGACGCTCGCCGCAATTTTATATGAGTGGATTCGATGCGAGCCACAAAAGAAAAACGCGAAAGGATGTTGTTGAGATGAAAATTCTATTTCTCTGCGTGGCGAATTCCACGCGAAGCCAGTTAGCTGAAGGACTGGCGCGAAAGATCCTTGGACCTGAAGCCGAAATCCAAAGCGCAGGGAGCGAGCCTAGCGGTAAGGTAAATCCCTTTGCGATTCAAGCAATGAAAGAAATCGGCATCGACATTTCCGGGCATCACTCGAAATCCTGGGACGATCTGCCGCCAAAGTTTTTCATTGGCCTAGACTACGTGATTACTCTTTGCGCGGAAGAGATTTGCCCAACGATCGCGGTAAAATCGAAGAAACTGCATTGGGACTTGCCTGACCCTGCGGGACAAGGTTCGATCGACGCCGAACGACTTGAGGCGTTCCGGAAAACACGAGAGGAGATCAAACGCCGGCTCGAAGAATTCAAATCAGTGCAATGATTGCTCGGGAAGCTCAGGAAGTTAAGCGTTTGCTGATATTCCCGACGATCTCCTGAAGCTGCGCCTTCTCCATACCGTAGTCCTTGGCTTTGCGGATCGTTCGATAGAAGCCTCTCAAGCTGTACAGCTCCTCATCGCTCGCCTGGCAGAGTTCGCAAGGGCCGCCCCAAGTACGCTTCGCGCAGGTGCATCGGTCCTTCACACCGCGAAGCGCTTTTTTTAAATCTCTCACGGCTGCCTTAACGAACTTGGAATCGCTGATCGTGTTGTCCAAATCGTCGATGACGCTGACCGATTCAAAGAGCTCTCGTAAAATAGCTCGCTCTTCATGCTCCGCCGGCGAATTTCTGTAGTCCGAAAATGTGCAGTCCCTATTTCTGAAATCCATGACGCTCCCCATTTATTTTTACATGATCGTTCTAGCATGGAATTGCTCTATTTTCCCGGCCTATGAGTTGAGTAAAAGCACTTTCCCGAACCAAATGGCCAGAAACCCCAGCACGAGATTCGCTCCGACGTTGGCCAAGCCCAAGGCGACTTGCCCTGAGCGAATCAGATGAAAGGTCTCGACCCCGAACGTCGAAAAGGTGGTGAACGATCCGATGAAGCCCATCGACCCAAGCAAGATCAAATGCCGATGAACCGGCAGCGACTTCTCGACCACGGCGAGCAAAAGCCCGGCGCAAAAACATCCTGCGACGTTGATGAGAAGAGTTCCGAAAGGAAACCTGTTTGTGCTCAGTGATTGCTCGCAGAGGTAAACCAAGTATCGGGCGAGCGAACCGAAAAAACCGCCAAAGCCTACGACCAAAAATTCCATAAACGCTCCTACCCAAAAAGAGTTTCAAGTAGGAGTCATCAGCCTATCGGCGGTTGCAAGGCAGACTCCATTGCCTGTGCCCAGGATAGCATATTTTTTCGCAATCCAATCTAACTAATTGAAATTTTGGTAATTTTTTAGTAGAGGAAAAATTCCTCAATCGACTACTTGAAGGGGTTGTTTCGCGATCTTATGGAAGAAGTCATCGTTATCGCTATCTGTCTTTGCCTCAATGCTCTCTTGGCTGCCTATGAAATGGCTTTCGTTACCGTATCGCGCAGCGCATTAAGAAGACTCGCCAAAGACGGAAATCAAGAGGCCCAAAAACTTCTTAGTCTTCGTGAAAGCCCCGAACGGACCCTTTCAATCATTCAAATCGGGATCACACTCGTTGGGGCCATCTCCAGCGCGGTTGGTGGCGCGGGGGCATCGGAGTCGATTGAACCCTATTTCCGTAGCCGTTTTGGATTGAGTGAAAACTCAGCCGAGTTTTTGTCGATCATGAACTTATCTAAGCGTAGTTGTAGGTGAGCTTACGCCAAAAAGCATTGCTCTTAAAAATCCTCTCAAGATTACATTACTCGGGGCACGTCCACTTTTTTTCGCTGACCGTATCTTGGCTCCGGCGGTTGGGCTGCTCGAATGGTCCACGAAACAAATGCTCAAGATTTTTCGATCAAAGCCCGCAGTGCCCACGCCGGAAACAACCGTTGAAATCGACGCCCTTCCTGCTCATCACCAACAAGCGATTCTCAACCTTGCGCACATCGAGCGACGGCGAATCAAAGACATCCTGGTTCCCTGGGAAAATGTAAATCACGTCAAAACGTCAGACTCGATGGAAGCCGTTGTTCCAGTCATCTTTGCTTCAGGGCATACTCGGCTTCCCGTAGCCGATGAGAATGGCGTGGTAATCGGCGTTCTTCACACGAAGGAATGCCTTGCGCTACGCGAGACCGGAAATAAAGAGTGGCGGTCAATCATTCGTCCTATTCTAGTCGTGCAACCCCAAGATGCCGTGCTTTCAGTATTTCGATTGATGCAAAAAAACCGGAGCCACATGGCTGTCATTACGACAGGAAAAGAGCCTCCACTTGGAATCGTGACCTTGGAGGACATTTCCGAGGAGATTTGGGGCGAGCTATACGACGAGGATGAAGATAGCCGCGTCCGGAAGGTTTTTGCTGACCGCGTGAAAGCGAAAATGTCCCCACCGCTATCCTAAGCTTAAAATTTTCGCGGACGGGGTGGATGATCCGGATGGAGACCGAGGCGACCCCCATCCCCCCATGCTACGACGTGCCCAGGCCCCGAAAATCGCCTGATGATCCATAGGGTTTGATAAGGGTAAAGAAACCCTTTGCATACCCTTTGAGTAAAATATGGAGTCAAACTATTCGGATCAGTTTGGAATCAGGGAGGCGAGATCGGAACCGAACTTAGGTTCCAACCTATGACTTAGCAAAATTGGCGACGGCGTACTGACTTATTTCGCTTAATTCGCACTTCGCAGCTTTGTACCAAAGATAGAAGGATTTCTCTTTGCTTCGCTTAATTCGCTTATTTCGCACTTGCAAGCCTTCCAGAGCAGGAAGAGGCACGTACCCAAAACTTCAGTTTGGAGTACACCAAAAATGGTATTTCAGCGCTCAACAGTATCAAGGGGTTGGAAGGTCAGTTTTGGAGGGGTTTGGGGTACAGCGACTTTTGAACGCTGCCCTTGGCAATCCCAAGCTTGGTGGCTATCTGGCGAATAGAGAGGCCCACAGATCGAAGCTGACGGATCGCCTCGTCATCGCGCTCTTTTCTACGTCCAAGCTTTCGCCCCTTCTTCTTGGCGTTGGTAAGACCGGCACGAACCCTTTCGCGGATAAGGCTGGCCTCAAACTCAGCAAAAGCGCCAATCAGGTGGGCCATAAGGCGTCCTGCTGGAGTGGTTAGGTCAATGTGGTCTTTCATTGAAATGAAGTCCACACGGCAATCCTGGAGCGTCTCAAGCAAGCTCAGTAGATCTTTCAACGAACGGGCAAAACGGTCGAGCTTCCACACGAGGACCAAAGAAAACCTGCCAGCCTGCATATCAACAAGCATCTGCTTGAGTTGGGGACGATTGGCGGTCGTACCCGTGATTTTCTCCTCGTAGACCCTGTAAACTTCCCAGCCTTTGCTCTTGGCGAACTCCGTGAGCTCTCTAACTTGGAGCTCGGTATTTTGGATATCGGTTGAAACACGAGCATAGATTCCGACAACGCGATTGGGGCTCATAAACTCTCGCTTTGCTTCATTTTGGCATGAACGCGATGAATCTCTGCGCTGAGGTCGGCATCGTCGAAAGTGCAGGTCTTCAAGGTACGACCAAAGAAATAGTGCTCTCGCACGATCTTGCGATTGATGAACTCGTCAATGAAAAGAGCAATTTCTTCAAGGCTCTCCATATCAAAGCAATCTTGGTCCTTTGCGCAAAGCAGCAGATTTGCCAGCATCCGGAGCCGGTAGTCGTCATGAAAAACGGTGTCGATGTAGTTGTTGGCGACCTTCGAGAATTTACTACAGCAGGGTTTTAACAGGCTTTGAGATTTCGGCATTTGATACTTCCTTGCCACATTCAAGCAGCACTACGCCCAAAACTATATCTGACAATCTCAACGCATTCAATAAAAATGTAGTACAATATATACTACACAATAACCCACTAAAAATACTTACAATTTGTACGCTCTTTGGTACTCTTTAAGTATGACATTCAAAGTGGACACAACTAAAATCAAGAAGAAGGCTCGGCCAAAATCCTTTCGGATTACCTATGAATTGATTGAGGCCCTAGAAAAGATCGCAAAGAAGCACGACATCTCAGTCAATGAGGTCGTCAATCAAATGCTTCAGTATTGTGTTGGTGAATATGAAAAGAAAAAATCGTGACGAAGAGAGGGATTCCATCAACCCTCGTAGCCTAGTTCAATTAATCGAAGGCGAGGCTTTTGAAAAAGCTCTTGAGAAAGTTCCCGACGAGTATTGGGCTTTAAGCGAGGAAGACCTCCAAAAGCTCGCCAAGCCCTCCCGCACCGACTACGCCTTAAAGCTCGCATTCTGGAATGAGATCCGTTTGGCTGGTGAATACATCACCACCATCAAGCCTCAGCGCATTTATGGTGGAATCTGCTCTTATGCCAACTGGCACCAAAACATGCTGTCGGTTCCGGAAAAGCTTGCTTGGCTTCTTTGCCCACTTCGCGAATACCAGAAGAGCCTTGAACCGATTCTTTACTGCATGGTGGAGCGCTATTGGGAAATCATGCAGCTTCCGTTCTACGACAAGAAAGGGAACGTGATCTCTGGAAACGTGAAGGCAGTGCTACAGGTCAGCAAGCAGGTCGAGGATCGTGTTTTGGGAAGCGCTGTCCAACGAAGTGTCAGCCAAACTCAGAGCGTCCAAGTTCGAGCCAATGTTGATAGCGATATTGGAATCCGTCCGGGAGAAAGCGAGACGGCTCATATGGCACGGCTTGATAAGCGCCTCAAAGAACTGGAAGAAGAAGAGCGCAAGCTCATGCATTTGCCTGCTCCAAAGATCGATAACTGATTTTTCCACGCAGTATCGCGTGCGCGTCGATGAATATCCCCCGATAACACTTTTCTTGATCCCACAATAGTTCCCGAAGAGTTTTTAAGGTTATAAATTTATTGAATTTTTCAGAAATAGTCCGCTTCTAACGGAAAGGATTTACCCCGTAAATGGTTATGCTCACTCAAACAAGAAAATGTTGTTTCTGTTACGAGATCAAATCCATCGAAATGTTCTACACGAAGGGCAACAATAGAACGGATAGCAATTGCAAGATCTGCGTCAGCAAGATCAAAGCTAAATATTATTCAAAAAAGGCAAAGCTGCGATCAGGAACCACCATGACCGGAAGGTCATCTAAAACTCGTTTTACGGCAACTCTAAAAGGAACACTCTCCAAGAATACAATTAAGACAGTTGCCGCCATTCTCGGAGACTCGATTCAGGAATTGATCAATGCTGGACACTTGCGTCGGCTAATTCCGGGGGAGTCGTCTCCATGACCTTCTGAACTGACCTTGCGTGCCATTTACCCCGCCCGGTTTTTGTTCGGATGCCAAGCGAGTTAAATACGTCAGCAATCTTCCAATAGCTAAAGCCTTGGGCTCGAAGCTTGTGCATCTTCTCGATGATCTCTTGCTCACGTCGATGGACGACAACCTGATGCTTACGCCAAGCTTCTCCAAAACGAAGCTGGGACCGATTCTTTTGCTTGGCGTCGCGAAGGGGAATTCCAAACCGCTTTAAGGCCGTTGAAACGGCGGTTCGAGAGGAAAAAATCAAGGCCGAAATTTCCTTCGTAGAGAGGCCTTCTACGACGTATTTTTGATAGAGGAAATCACGGTCATGGAAAAGCTTTGGCTCAGAAACCTGAACAGTTTTACTAACTTGAATAGGAGGAAACTTTACAGGGTTTAAATCCCGTCGGTCACCCCAATTTTCCCGTTTAGTTTTGACGCGATTTTTATAAGTGATGGATACATCGAATTGAATTAAACGCGGCTCGATCGATTTCTTGGGAGTAAAGGTCAACGCTACATCACACGAAATAACACCAGTTGGCTTCACGAAGCCAAAATTCTGGCTTCGTGTTTTTAGGTTGTAGTCGAAAAATCAGAACAAAAAATCAGCGAAATGGCAATTTGCTCAGTTGGTTGAGCAACCCAGCTCAACCAACTGATCTTCCATATCTGTGCGTTCGATTTCAAATATTAAGAAATCTCAGGTTCGGCTATTGATTTCAAGATTTTGAATCTGTCTTGATCCAATCCAAAAACCAATGAGCTCCATCGGTGGCCACAAAAAAATGCATTGCTACTCCACCGTATCGACCAACACCTTCATCCTTCAGGAGCCCGCGAGAAACCAAATCTGAACAGGACATTCGAATTGCATGTTGTGAGATGCCGGTAATCGCCCCAAAAATGTTCAACGGTTTAAATGTTTCACAAGGAATTTTGTCGTCAATCGGTTTTTCTAATTCAAGTTCGGCTACTCTCAAGCCGTCAAAAGGAGTTCCACATACTGGAGCGTTTGCAATCTCATCCAAAATCTTAATATCAGTGTCGCTCAGGTCTGCAAGAAGGTGGGCCGCTGCTTCTGATTCTTCCCACTTAAGGGCCTCGGCGAGCTGCCGTCTAACGATGCTTGCAAACCTACTTCTTTTTTCGCTAGACCGCGTTTTTACTGCCTGTTCAAGGGAGTAGTGAACAAGGTCATAGAGCTCTTCGCTAGTTACAAGGTCCGTAAGTTTAGGCGGTGTCGCGAGCATTCGCATTTGTTCGTCAAGGGAGGTTAAGAAGTGCTCAGCCCGCTCCATCTTCCATTTTTGTCCCCCATTTGACATAAGGGTGTCGAGCGGGCCGCCCACATATGGAATCGCCTGAATGATCGCACGTATAACTGTCAGGTCACCATACTGAGCGGACAGCTTTTCTAACTTAGTGGGTTTGTCGTCTTCATCCATCCTGTCCTCCGAGCGAATTTTAAAAAAGCTTAAATTTATCTCCACTTTGTCCGTACATAGTGACCGTATCTTCCATAGCAAGGTTGGCCTCTTTTATTCTTATGATCTCTCAAGGAACCATCCATCGATTTTTTATAAAACAGACGGCGACAGGTCGTACATCGATAAACATATTTAGGGCCGATGCTGGAGGAAGTGCGCCTCGATTGATTCTGTCGAATCCTCAATTGTCCGCCAAACACT
>JAIEMT010000056.1 GCA_019751945.1 bacterium | reverse complement strand
CTGGTTCGAAAAGTGCCGGCAATTATCGGTATCCTTCTGATTTCTCAGTTGCCCGTGCTCATGGTGCAGATCACGACCCCAGAGCTTAGCCCCTTTGCTAGTTACTGGGTGCTGGGGCTGATTTTGGGCTGTAGTGCCATGGCTCTCATGAGCTTAGAGATTCGTAAGCCTCGCGTCGCAGGTTAAACTTATTTTTGATGGGGAGACGCCTAAATGGGTAAGAAGAGGCGCATTATTACCGGCCGCGTTTAGCGCACTTTTTGCGGTCAGTACGGATGGACAACCTTCAAAATAGATCAATTCAATTTTCTTCATAAAACTGTTTTAGGAACGGGCACGGACCCGATGGGCTTCATTTTTCGCAGGTTGAGGAAAATTGAATCAGGGCACTTTGAATGCGTTTCAAGTTTGCGGGACGGTGCGCTATTAAGTGCGCACTTCGGACAAGGTTCGGCCAACATTAGTTGAGTACGCGATCCGATTTTTTTTTATCATGTCTGCAGTGAGAATCGATTGCCTTGGAGGTACAGATGTCTAAATGCTTACCTACAATTTCAGATTCGATCAATTCTAGCTGTCGACAGGCGGTTTGAATGTGGACAATCATCGTTCTGGCCGATTCAGAACAACAGGGCAAATCCTGAACTCTTGAAATCAGGTTGTGCACGCGTTTTAATTGCGTAGCAAATTCTTGGCGGGCTTCAACCGATTCGTCCACGACCTGCATTTTACCCACCGTCGCAACACGTTCGAATCGCTTTTTCGCTTTCTCGCTCTCATATTTTTTTTCTCTTCGTTTCAAACCGGCCCCTCTCCAGATTCAAATTGAGGCACCATCACCTTTTAGTGTGTATGCTTTTCGATGGTGTCTCCCTCGGAAAACGAGATCCCTTGCGGAAATTTGACCACAGAATAATCGTCATTCAACAACTGAGTCACTTCTCCATGCCCAGTAAATTCTTTTTTGCAGATGCGATTGTTCATCCCAGACCTGCCACCGCCTACGCCGGTACAGGCATTGTGGTAGAGCTGAATATGATCGCCTACGTTCAGCTCCTTCTGTCCCATCCCCACGTGAGCTTCTGTATCATTCACTTTCATGACCACAGATCCGCGGTGAGTAGTGGCGCACGCCGATAAAAAATTGGCCACCACGATGGCGCCGTAAACCGCTTTCCAAGCCCTATTCGGATAAATCATCTTCATCTCCTTAACTACCTTTTGTTTCCGGAAGGTAGGAGTATTCGACGCTAGTCCTACCGTCAACGAACTCATCGTCGTGTACGATCCCTCTAGCTGTAATCCTTCAGTTCTGGTCACGATAAATTTTGCGAACAGTCCCGTAATCGAAGCCTGCAGCTTCCACCGCTTCCTTCCATCCACCAAAGACGCGGAGTCCCGCACTATAAAGATCAGCATGTTCCTTCCGCACGTAGACTGAACTCTTCTCTGAAAGAATCCTGATTGCCTGAACGACCCTCTCGCGATTCCAATACCCGGGTGCTTTTCTCTTCAGTGAGAGTTCATAATTAATACCGGAAGCTTCAACGGCATTTCTCCAGCTCCCAAAATGGCGAATAGCTGCGCCGTAGAGGCTAGGGAATGATCGTTGATTTCTTTTTGCCGAAAAATTTGGCAATGCGCGAATTTCAAACAAAACGGTATCACGGGTCCAGCGCCTCAGTTTTTGTTTCTTTTCCCCTGACATGTCCATTCTCCCAAAGCATAAAATCGAAACGACACATAGAGCCCAGTGGCTAAACGCACACTCGGGACAGAAATAGAGCTCTGCTTATAAGGAGACTTTCAAATACGGAGGACGGTAGTTTTGATATGTGACTGAAAAAATGGAGGAGGTCCAGTAAAGGACAAGACCCTCAAATACTGGCCGGAATAGAAATGAGACTGAATTCTTGCTTCTAACGAAAACATGACGAATGAGATTAGTTTTGACGTAGAAAGAGAATAGGAACTCTGGAAAGACTGCCCTAACGAAACTGTGCCAGTCTTCTTGCAACAGCTTTCGTCATCGGTCGATTGCGAAGAAAGACTCTGGGACGATTCGTTCTGCGCTCGCGTATACTCGTGATGTAACTCTGATTGATCGTCAGGAGAAGTCTCGTGGTGGTGATTTTTATCGGCGTGATTATGTCTATGAAGGGCCTCTGATGAGTGAGAGTGTTCTGTCCCATGAAATGCCGCCAAGTTTTCTTCTAGCTCGCAGTGAAGCCTCAATTGTCCAAAAGAAGAGACACATACGGCTACGATTAGAGCTATCATCGGCTGCAATAGTGGATATGGTTTTCCGGTCTTCATAGTTTTTTCATACTGATCGGTAAAGTCCCTTCATTAAATTACAACTATTTAGGAAAGATCCCATACACAACGATGCATACACCACGATGCGCGGACCCCACTTGATTCAACCGATGGAGCACTGATTATTTTTTTAGGAGAAGCTCTTGTGAATACTTCGCCCAGTCGAAAACAGTTTTCTTCTCCTCCTTTGATAGAGTGCTCCCCGAGTGAAGGAAGCGTCCCTGTTCTTACTATGAATACGTTTGGTCCTTTAAATTGTGACAGCTGTCACAAATTTAAGCCCGGATTCGTAATAGGGAGTGTGTAGGGAGTCTTTGGCTGACCGCAAGGCTCGGTGCAGGAATGCATCAACGTGTCTGAATGAAAAAAACACGTTTATTCAGACTCATAGCCGGGGAACAACCTGTTTCTAAGCTGAAGAGTAAGCTATATAGGGATTTAAGTATGTTTCTAAACGCAATCATTCGTTTTTCGCTTCGCCACAGGCTCCTCGTAGCCGCTATGGCCGTCTTCGTCACGATTTACGGGGCGTTCGTCCTAGTGAACCTTCCAGTCGATGTTTTTCCCGACCTGAACCGTCCAACCGTAAACATCATGACCGAAGCTCCCGGTATGGCACCTGAAGAAGTGGAGACGCTAGTTACCCTTCCTCTTGAAACAGTCCTCAACGGACTGCCAGGAGTTGAGCGGGTGAGGTCGTCCTCCGGGATTGGGCTTTCCGTTCTTTATGTCGAGTTTGCTTGGGGTACTGAGATTTACCGCAACCGTCAGCTCGTTGCCGAGAAGCTTGCTATTGCCAAAGAAAAGCTTCCGCAAAATGTCACTCCCGTCATGGGTCCAATCTCCTCGATTATGGGAGAGATTCAACTCTTGGGTCTCACATCCGAGGATGGAAAACTTTCTCCCATCGAACTGAGAACGATTGCGGATTGGGTTATTCGTCCAAGACTCTTGAGCGTACCCGGTGTTGCTCAAGTCATCGCGATCGGTGGGGGGATGAAGCAATATCAAATCCTCCTGTCTTCGGAAAAGCTCCAGCTCTTTCGACTGAGTCTTGAAGACGTCGAACATAATCTTTCTCACCTGAGCCAAAACACGACGGGCGGGTTCATTGACTTCAATAATAAGGAATATCTGATTCGAAATATTGGGATGGTCAAATCCGAAGACGATCTTCTCAATACAGTGGTAGGCCTCCACTTGGGGCGACCGATTTTGGTGAAAGATATTGCCGAAGTCAAAGTCGGTGCTCAAGTGAAACGCGGCGATGGAAGCGTCAACGGAAAGCCCGCCGTGATTGTCAGCATTCAGAAGCAACCGGGATCAAATACTGTTGAGCTCACCGAGAAGATTGACTCCGCCTTGAATGATCTCACCAAGAGCTTTCCAAAAGGAGTGAAGCTCGAGCGCGATCTTTTTAAGCAATCTCATTTCATTGAGGCAGCTATTCATAACGTCAAAGAAGCGCTTCGTGACGGCGCGATCTTTATCGTGATCGTTCTCTTTCTTTTCCTTCTTAACTTCCGCACTACGGCCATTACGCTCACGGCAATCCCTCTCTCATTCGTGGTGACTGCGATCGTGATGAAGTGGTTTGGGATTACGGTCAACACGATGACTCTGGGAGGGCTTGCTGTTGCGATCGGCGAGCTTGTGGATGACGCGATTGTGGATGTTGAAAATGTTTTTAGGCGCTTGAGGGAGAATAAAAAACTCGCGAATCCACTCCCTACGCTGCAGGTGATTTATAATGCCTCATCTGAGGTGAGAAATTCGATCGTCTTTGCAACGATCATTGTGGTGCTTGTCTTTATTCCGCTCTTTTATCTGAGTGGGATCGAAGGAAGACTCTTCATCCCACTGGGCGTAGCTTACATTGTTTCGCTGTTGGCTTCCCTACTGGTGTCCCTGACTGTTACTCCCATGCTCTGCTCGGTTTTGCTCAGCAAAGGAAAACTTATTGAACATGAGGAGGGAAGATTTGTCCGTTGGCTGAAGCATTGGGATTCGAAGCTGCTTCATAAATCTCTCGATCATCCCAAAATGGTCATGGGGATCTCACTCGGACTATTTCTTGGAGCGCTTGCGCTACTCCCAATGATGGGGCGAGATTTTTTACCTAAATTTAATGAGGGAACAGCCGTAGTGAGCATTCGGGCTCAGCCCGGTATTTCGCTCACTGCTTCAAATGAGCTAGGTACCCAAGCAGAAAAGCTCATCCTCAGTGTTCCTGAGATCAAGTCCGTGGCCAGACGTACGGGCCGAGCCGAGATGGATGAGCACGCTGAAGGGGTACACTCTTCAGAAATCGACGTCGATTTCAAACCAGGCATCAGTCGTCCAAAAGAAGTGGTGCTCGATGACATTCGTAAGAAGCTCGATACAATTCCGGAAGTCTTCACCAATATTGGGCAACCCATTTCTCATCGTTTAGATCACTTGCTCTCAGGCGTGCGAGCCCAGATCGCCATCAAGCTTTTCGGTCCAGATCTCACGGTACTAAGAAGTAAAGCGGCTGATATTCAGAGGAGCATTCAGGGCACGAAAGGGTTAGTCGATCTTCAGGTCGAGCAACAAGTACTCGTTCCTCAGGTCAAAATCCAACTTCTGAGAGAAGAAGCTGCTAAATACGGAATCGTACTGGGGGATCTGGCTAAGATGCTTGAAATGGCGCTGAACGGCCAGGTTGTGGCCCAAGTTTTAGAGAATCAGCGGATGTTTAATGTTTATATGCGGTTTGACGATAAATCCCGCTCAAATCTCGATTTGATCAAACAAACCACAATCAAAATCATGCCGGATGGAAGTAAAATTCCAGTCGAAAAAGTGGCTGACGTTTTCGAATCGACGGGTCCGAATCTCATCAATCGCGAAAACGTACAAAGACGCATCGTAGTTCAAGCCAATGCGTCGGGTAGAGACTTGGATAGCCTAGTCAAAGAGGTGCAGTCCAAGATTTCAAGCAATGTGAAACTCCCGGATGGTTACTTCCTCGAGTACGGCGGGCAATTTGAAAGCCAGCAAAAAGCATCACGTCTGATTCTTGGACTTGGGATTCTTTCTCTTTTGGGTATTTTTCTCGTGCTCTATGGGCATTTCAAGTCGAGCTTCATTGCTTTTCAAATCATGCTTAATATTCCGATGGCCTTGATTGGGAGCTTGGTTGCTGTTTTCATGTCCGATCGCATTTTATCTGTCGCAAGTCTCGTAGCCTTCATCACACTTTGCGGGATCGCAAGCCGCAACGGGATCATGATGATTTCCCATTATCTGCATTTGATGAAATTTGAGGGCGAGAAATTTTCAAAAGAAATGGTGATACGAGGATCCCTTGAGCGATTAGTCCCTGTTCTGATGACGGCCCTGACAGCGGCCTTGGCTCTCATCCCGCTTCTTCTCTCGAAAGGGCAACCGGGCAAAGAGATCCTGCACCCGGTTGCAGTCGTGATTGTAGGTGGTCTTTTGAGCTCGACACTGCTGGATATGTTTGTCACACCGACCGTGTTCTTTCGATTTGGAAGACACTCGGCTGAAAAATCTTTAAGTGAGGAGAATGAGGTCATTCTCCTTGATCAACCCGAAGGAGGTCATTGATATGACGAAAAAGACGATGTTGGCAGTTCTGATGGGAGTAGCTGTAGCAGGGGGCTTGGCAAGTCAAAGCTTTGCGCACGAAGGGCACGACAAGACCCCGGGCTCCGTGCAAGCTCCCCATGGAGGGGTGGTTCAGGGAACCAGTAGTCTTTATCTTGAGCTCGTAAATGATGCTTCTGGGATCAAGCTCTATCCTCTGACCCATGATCTGGCCCCGATTGCTCTTAAGGATGTGAAGATCACGGCTATGGCTCAACCTCCCAAGAAGGCAAAACTTCCGGTGAAATTCGCTGAAGCCGACGATCATTTCGAAGCGAAAGTCGATGCGAAGGGCTCCTATCGGTACACGCTCGAAGTGAGCACCGCCTACAAGGGCAAAAAAGAAAAGCTCACCTTTCAAGTTGAACCCCAGAGCTAAATGGACTGAAAACACTCGGTCCAAGAAATAGGATTTAGGTTATGGCAAAGTGGAGTTTAATAAAGGGATCAAGGGTCGTAAGCCAGGTGCGGATCAGGCATGTTTTTTTGCTTGGTCTTCTTTCGTCATTTTCTTTGGCTTATACTCAGACCGAAGTCGGACCCCCCTCCACTTTGCCAGCCTTGATTCAAGAAGCGACTGAGAGAAATCCAGAAATTTTAGAAGCTCAAAAAGCCTACGAACAAGCTCAAGCGAGGCAGAATCAAGCGAGGTCTCCCTTCTATCCTGAATTCGGAGTCGAGGGTGGACTCGAAAGCTACAAGACATCCAGTGAAAGCCTTTCAAACTCCTTTGGCTACGTTTTTGGCAGGTACAACCTCTACCGCGGAGGAAGAGATCGTTACGGACTCCTTGCCCGGACAAAGGAAGAAGCATTTGCCTCTTTTGAACTCCTCAAAACTAAAACACGAATTCAACGAGAAATATCCTCGCAGTACTATTCGCTGCTTTATCTTCAAGAAGCCATCCAGGTGAAAGAAGAGGCATTGAAACTCAACGCCTCTCAAGTACAAATGGCTGAAAAGCGTGCTCGCTCCGGGATCACTTCTCAAGTCGACGTGCTTGAGTTTGAACTAAGAGACGCTACTCTTAAGTCGGATATCTACCTTCTCACCCAAGAGCGCGATCAAGCCATGCGGGAGATTAAGCGACTTTTAAATCGCTCGGATGATTCAAAGGTGACCGTTCAAGGAGAATTGGGTCATGAACATTTGAATCGAAATGTTCCCGAACTGCTCGAGCTGGCTCTCAAGGAAAGACCGGATCTGCGCGCTAATGACAAGGATCAAGAGGTGGCATCACTCGCCTATTCGGCAACGCTTGGGGAATGGCTCCCGAAAGTAGATGCTGAAGTGACTTACGGCACACTCGATAGAAGAAACCGAGTTTTGGATCAAACTCCTTCTTGGGATGCTTTGATCAAAATCAGTATTCCTCTCTTCTCAGGTTTTGATAGTTACTACGGCAGAAAAGCTCAGGCCAAAGAAGTAGCCAGGCTCGATGCGCGCGGGACTAAAATCAGGCAGGATGTCAGGACCCAAGTAGAGTCGGCATTTGCACGAGTAAAAGCGATTGAATCTCGAGTGGATCTCGAAGAAAAAAATATTGAACGCGCTAAGCAATATTACAGCATCACGCTTTCAGAATATAAACGTGGGGTAAAAAACTCCCCCGATTTGGCGGGGGCGGCGGAGCGTCTCTTTGACTCGAGGCTTAGAATTCTCGAATTTAGGAAAGAGTTCTATTTAGCACGAATCGGTCTTGCTGAGGCTGTGGGAATCGAGGGATTTTCTCCATAAGCGGAATCGGGTCTTGTATGAAACGAGTTACAAAATGGATTCAAGACGAACGAGATCTCCCCTTCATTTGGCTAATCTTTAAGATTTCGATCTCCATTCTACCACTCGGCATCTATATTTTTTTGAGACACCCGTTCAGCTTGATTGGAAGTGTCGCGTACCTGCTACTGAACCTGGGAGTCTTTATCGGCCCATTCACCTTGATGCTTCATAATACAAGCCATCGTCCTCTTTTCAGAAAAGGCGTCAAGTGGGGCGATGCCTACATGCTCTGGATTCTATGCCCCTTCTTTGGCCAGACACCGCACACTTATTTTGTTCATCATGTGGGAATGCATCACCCTGAAAATAATCTTGGTGAAGATACGAGTTCAACCCTGAAATTCCAAAGGGATAGCGTTGGAGATTTCTGTAAATATCTTTTCCGGTTTTTTTTCATGAGTATCTACGATTTGTGTTTCTACTTGAGAAAGAAAAATCGTCCGAGGTTGTTACGGCGTGCTCTGCTGGGGGAGATTACTTACTTCGTCGCAGTTGCGGTGCTCTCAATGTTTCACTGGAAAGCGACCCTGGTGGTATTTGTCATTCCTTTGATCTTTATTCGCTTTGCTATGATCGCTGGTAACTGGGCCCAGCATGCCTTCGTTGATTCCGCATCGCCAGAGAGCAACTATCGAAATAGCATTACCTGCATCAATACGAGCTACAATCTCAAAGTTTCAACGATGGGTATCATATCGGGCATCACCTCGATATGAGGAGACATTGGAGTGAGATGCCCGAGGATTTCACTAGAAACATGAATCGTTACATTGAGGAAGGTGCGATCGTTTTTTCGGGCCTCGATTACTTCATGATTTGGATTTATTTGATGACGAAGCGATATGACCGCCTAGCGTTGCACTATTGCGACCTTTCAGGTGCACAGCACTCTCGAGCAGAACTCATCAATCTATTACAGATGCGCACGAGAAAACTTGGGCTTTTGAACGGAAGTCTTACTCAGAAGGTAAAGCCAGAGGTTTGAACTCTCGAGTTTCATAAAGGAGTTCTTGCCGCGACCTAAAGAGGAGCCGTGCTCAGGGTATCCATTCGGGTGGGCCAGTTCGGAGGGAGCTTATCCGAGGACGCCCTCGCAAGAGCTTCTGGTGTTTTTCCGAGAATCAATCCCGCACCCACGCTGGCGCCTGCAGCACCGGCCAAAGAGAAAAAATCCCTTCGCGTTACTTTGGTGTTCTTCTTCATGAACTCTTTCCTTAAATGGTTGTTCTTCGAATGAGAAGTTCAGTGAGTTCTTCGATCTTTTTGTTTGCTTCGTTTGGATTGTTGTTTCGCATACTCTCCTGAACACAGTGCCGAAGAAAAATTCCGCCGTCTCGGTAGGGTTTGAGAGAAGGGCGTTCACTGTTTAAGCTGCCTCGTGTTGAGTTGGCAAG
>JAIEMT010000051.1 GCA_019751945.1 bacterium | reverse complement strand
TTCCACGCATGGAAAAAAGCTTAGAACGATTTTACTTTTTTGAAACCTCAAAATTTGAGTTTTTCATCAGCCTGTTAATTTTTTCATATCGAGATCCCCTTTGGTCGGCGCTGCTACCAAGAATGCACCAGCTTGGCAAATTCTCTGGGGGCAAAAAGTTTCTATGATTTCCAAAGCGCACCGTTCGCGCTCTGAGCCAACTCGGGGTGTCTTCAACCTGCTCGCCCTGAAAATCGCTCTAGGAGCCTCGTTACGTTTTTTTGAATTGACGCAATAGGCTGGCAAGGTCCTTGCTCTACTCGGCTGGAATTTTGAAACGACTTCCAACTGTCAACCTAGGGGGAAAAATGAAACGGAATTTAACTACTCGCTGGCTCGTGCAAACCACGGCACTGCTAGCAACGACTTCGGTGATCTCAGTCTCTGCACTTGCAGCACCTGGCCGGCCCAACGCCGGCGCTCGACCAGCGGGCGGAGGTGGACATGCCAATCCACCTGCTGCGCCAGTGGAGCGCAGTCACCCTCGTGCAGAACCTGCGAGACCGCACGCACCTGCTGAACCCATTGCACGACCCAATCCGCCGGCTCAGCCTGTTTATCCCAGCCAACCTTCAGCTCCGAATCCTCCCGCTCAGCCGGTGTATCCGAGTTATCCTTCGGCACCCAATCCTCCGGCTCAGCCTGTGTATCCGAGCTATCCTTCAACACCTTCGTATCCATCGTATCCTTCGGAACCTTCTTACTCGGAGCCGAGTTACTCTGAACCTTCGTATTCGGAACCCAGCTATTCCGAGCCGTCCTACTCAGAGCCCAGCTACTCTGAACCCTCTTACTCTGAACCGAGTTACTCTGAACCTTCCTACTCGGAGCCACTTGTTTCTCAGCCAGGCACATCTGAAGAGTCCACTGCTGTTTGCACCAGCACGGCTCAAGAGAACTCGCCTTGCATAGAGAAAATCTTCGGCATGACCATTTCAGATCTCACAGAAATTCCTGTGGTGGAAATCATGGATCTGAAATCTCTTCAGGGCGGAACACTTTCCTACATTTTGGTGAAAGGAAAAGTGACGGGCGGTTACGTGTCAGTGAGAGTTCTTGTCAACGGAGAGCAAGTCGGCGAGCGCCAGCTTCTGGATTATAAGAACAACGTTTACAAACTTCCGATCGATGTTCGAATTGAAAGCAATCTCGACGTTCGGTTGGAATTCACTGGCGGAACTTTCCAGCTTCAATCGCTGAAAGCGTTTCTGTGAAAAACGTCCAATCACGCCAATATCACACCGAGTCAAACAATCTGGGAGCGGCGCATCTGCCGCTCCCAGTAAAGCTTTTAGGAAAATCGCATAATTCCTCTAGCTTTGCCGCGGTACTTGGCCTAATCGGGCTCGGGTTTTTAAAAAAAATATCTTAACGAAGGGGGGAACATGAAAAAGCAGTACAATCGTTTCTGGATTTTCAGTGTCATTTCGTCAGTGGCGTCGGTGGCGTCGGTGGTGCCCATGGCATTCAACGATGCTCAAGCAGCACCCGGTAGACCAAACGCTGGTGCACAACCCGTCACTCCTGGAATTGGAGCAGGTCCTTCTCGCGCTCCCGACCGCTCGAGCGACCGGCCCAGTCCGCGAGACACCCGACCGGACAATCGCGGATCCACCACAACACCGTCGACGCCGACTCGGCCCAGCACTCCGACGACTCCTTCGGTGCCCAGACAGGACACCACTCCTCGCAGCGACAACACTCGCCGTGACAATGATCGTAGAGATAACGATCGACGCGACAACGATCGTCGTGGCGGCGGTGGCGTTCATGTTCCCACTCCGACAGCTCCGAATCATGGAAACTGGAACAACAGCGGCCCAAACGTAGGCCGTCCGGGACCACACGCCGGTGCACAACCGGTGTTCCCGTCCACGCCGTCTTTCCCACACAATCCGGGAAACATTGGCCAACCGGGACCGCACGCTCCGGCTCAACCCATTTTCCCGAATCATGGAAACTGGGGCAACAACGGTGGCTGGCGTGATCGGGACCACAACTGGGGCGACCGCAATCGTTGGGATCGCCGCTGGGACAACCGGCATGACCGAAACGACTGGAACGATCGTAGAGACTGGAACGACAACTACTATCCAGACAACGGCTACACCGATCCAGGTTACACAGGCCCTGTGTACAGCGAACCCAGCTACAATCCGGACTACAACCAACCGAACTATGACTCCGGCTATAGTGAACCCAGCTACGGTTACAGCGAACCGAGCAACACTCCGGACTACTACAGTTCGCCCAGCTCCTCAGAGCCCACATACTATCCGAGCAACGACAATTCGAACTACGTCGCTACGGGTGAACCGATGGTTGTCGACGGTGGAGTCATTGCCACCATCCCGTGGAACAACATGCCTTATTACGGAGATGCCAAAAATTATCCGAACACCGGAACCCTTCCAGGTTCAGCAGCGCACCTCTTCCGTGGTCCGGGCAACACTCCTGTCGGTGGCCAACCCACTTCGATGGGCGTGATCGTCGAGAGATCTGTGAGCGCACTCATTGTGGGCACCACTCAGATTTCGGTGTTGGAATCGTTGAAACTCAGCGCTTCGTTGCAAGGTCGTAAATTGCTCGGCGTAGAAGTTCAAGGTTCTGCCGTCAACGGAAGCGTATCGATGAAGTTGATGCTCAACGGTCAATCGTTGGGTGCACAAGGTGTCGGCCAAAACGGCGACCTCACCTTGCCAGTAAATGCATTGATCGATCCGTCGCAAGACGTGAAGCTGATCATCACGAGCACGGGATCCTTCCAGCTCGAGAAGCTCCGCGTTTACGTCGGCAAGTAAGTCGACCTGTTTAGCGCATTAAAGCTAGCCCCGGAACGAACTCAAACGAGCTTGTTCCGGGGCTTTTCACTTCTACTGTCATTATAATGACGAGTCTCCCGATTTTTTAAAAATCCCCAATCAAAATTCCGATCAGAAAACGGGAGATTACGTGCTGAATCGGTTTGTTTTAGGCCTCATCTGGTTAGGACTTTCGACGGGGATCGCCAATGGCGCAGACCCCGCGGATTGTTCCGGCCAATTCACCGAGTTTTGGAAATCAACGGCAGCGCCCGATGTCGTTCGGGAAAAATTCCATAGCTTCAAAAAAATCACCGCCGAAGACAACGGCCGATTCATTAGTCTCTCAGAGGACCCGGGGCAGTTCGTCTTCATTTCAGAATCAGCAATTTTAAAAGAGCTCAACGACCACATCGTTCGAGACAAAGACTTGGTCACCAGCCTCAACAACGTTTACAAAGAAATTCTCTATGACCTAATCGACAAGAGCCCCGTTCTCAGACAGCACATGAAGGCCAAGTACTCGGACTTCAAATCCATGAAGTTCATTTTTGATGACAACACAGTTCTCAACGAGCTTCAGCGAGTCCATCGCGAGGCGAATCTTTTATTTGCAGAAGAGTTTCCAAAACAGATTGCGCTCTTCCCGCATCGCCAACGAACAGGGTACTCGAACGACCCCGGAAAATGGTTTTTAGCGGGATTCGGCGGCTCTCATGACGAAGCCAATCTCGCTGCACGCATGGCTCGAACAGAAGTCAGCGCCCACTCTGTTCCCGTTCAAAACTTTGGGGCTGTACGAGATCGTCTCGAAGACTATGCCCAGCTGGCAAATCGCACGCGCACAGAATTGGTAGACACGATCCAAGGCAGAGCTCCAGAACTCTTTGAACTCAGAGAGGGAGTCGAGGTTCTTTCCCTGAAGGCAATTGAAGTCCTCAGAAAAGTTCAGCCCGCTGCCGCCACTCGCGAGGCCTATATCACGGCCGTTCGAGCAGACTTCAAAAAGTACTTCGACATTCACCTCAGCAACAAAGAAATTCTCAAGCTCCGAACGTACGTTAGTTCGATTGATCAATTCTCACCCAGCCTCCTGATTCATCGGCGAGTGGAAATGAACCTGGGCCAGGCACAGCACGGAATCGTTTCTGTGGATTTCTCGGGGCAAAATGCCCGGAACCTCCAAGGCACCATGATCGCCGTAGCTAAAGGTCGCGCGTCTCCAGAAGAAATAGCGCGAGAAGCTCGCCTCCAAGAAAAGAAAGTCACCGCAGCTCTCAACAAAAATAAAATGAAGTTTGAAAAGGCTGCAGCACCCGACAACCAAGGCAGCACTCAGTTTACCGGCGACGACGGTCTTCACTTCCCTGATTGGGAACTCTCGTCTTCCGAAAAATATGCCATTCTAGAACGCGCCAGCAAACACTCTCCGGACGTTCCACCTCAGAATATTCGTGTGACATTTATTCCTGCGAAATATACCGACACCAAAACGGTGATCCCAGACAAAGTTCGATCGCAGCTCATCGTCGCGGCAGAAGGAATAGAGAAAACCCTCCGTCGCCGCTTAGCCGGAAAGTACGAAAATATTTTAGTGGGAGTGGACCTCGAACCCACTGAAGCGGGCGACGTCGTGGTGAATCTCTACCACACCGCACGCACACCAAAGGATTCGCACGTCATCGAAGATACTTTCAAACGAATTGTTGGAATCACCACGAAGGCTAAAATGGGAAAAGTAGTGACACGCCACAGCGGCCCCCAAAGCCGTTTACGGGACGAATTCCATCCATTTCTCTTCGCATCCAAAGATTTCACACAAACCTCCGTTTATTGAATAGAATGGCTCCAAAAAAGGAGCTTCATTTTATGGATAAACTTCAAGGAAAAGTAGCCCTCATCACCGGAGGGAATTCAGGAATTGGTCTTGCTACAGCAAAACTCTTCAAGGAAAGCGGAGCGAAGGTCATCATCACCGCTCGAAGCGCATCGACTTACCAGAAAGCGCAAGCAGAGTACGGAAATCAATTCGACATCGTTCAAACCGATGTCAGCAAACCGAGCGAGCTGGATCGCCTCTACGATCACATCCGTGCAAAGTATGGAAAGTTCGATATCCTTTTTGCAAACGCAGGAATTGCCATGTTCCGCCCCACTTCCGATAGCGACGAAAGTTTTTTCGACGCCCAGTTCGACACCAACGTGAAAGGTCTCTACTACACGGTCGCAAAAGCGCTGCCTTTGTTAAACCCTGGTAGCACCGTCGTCCTCAACTCCTCGACCATCAAAGACAAAGGGATTGCTGGATCCTCCATTTACTCAGCAACCAAAGCGGCGGTGAGAAGTTTTGCCCGCTCTTGGACCGCAGAGATTCCAGTTGCCCACGTGCGATTCAACGTGCTTTCCCCGGGCCTGATCGACACTCCGATCTACGCCAAGATGGGCATGCCGGCGGAGCAGACAGAAGCATTCAGCGCAGGAATCAAAGCAAATCTTCCTGCACGACGCTTCGGCAGTTCAGAAGAAATCGCGAAAGCCGCATTGTTCTTGGCTTCCAGCGATTCCAGCTTCCTCTGCGGATCGGACATCGTAGCTGACGGGGGTTTCGGACAAATCTAGCGATTGGCAGTCAGCCATTTCTTCTTTCTGAGATTTCCTTTTCAGAAAACTGAGCCAGGGTGAGCATCCCTGCTCCTGGGTCCCCGCATCCTGCGGGGCCCTTTTATGTCTCAGTTTTCTGAAAAGGAAATCTCAGAAAGAAGAAATGGCTGGCCGACCACGACGCGTTTGTCGATTCGATCCCTATATTTCTTATATGAATGATTTCAAAGAGCACGTTCGCGCAAAGTTGGTTTCCAACCTCGAAGTAAGCAATCAAACTCTCGCTGCTTGGGAGGGAGGTTCTGCTGCCAACGGAACATCGGACGCTTATTCAGATATCGACCTCGTGGTTGTCGGAAAAAATTCGGTTGAAGCTATCTTTGAAGTGATCGAGGTGGCGCTTGGCCACGTTTCTCCCATTTCCCACAAGTATGAGGAGCCGAAATGCTTTTGGCCGGGGTGCTATCAACGAGTTTATTTCTTGGAGGGTGCCCCCAAACACTTCTTCGTAGATATTGCCGTTTTCTTGGAAACCTCAACTCAAGTTTTATCTGAATTTATGCAGCCAGAGCGCCACGGAAATCCGGTAGTCCACTTTGACAAAGTAGGCTTGGTGAAACCGCGTTCATCGGACCCGGTTGCTCTAAAATCTCAGCATTTTAAGCGCATTGAGGAGATTGAAGCTGCTTATCCAATCTTCAAACTGGAAGTATTAAAAGCGTTAGATCGTGAACATTCCATCGATGCATATTGTTGTATGTTAAAGATGCTGAGACTTTGCGTGCTCGCATGACTGAGGCAGATCGACTTTTTGGCGAATTGAGCCGTCGAGTGCATCAGAAGCTTGAACAGTAGCATTAAATTAGGATGCATTTGTAGGGCACGTACGCTTTTTACGTTTCACCATACGCTTTTTGGCACTTCATCAATAGACACAATTCTCATTTCGATTTTAGTATCTAAGAAATAAATTAGGGGGCGCTATGAAATCGATCTCAGCTTGTTTTTTAACTTTGGCCTTATTCATTTTTTCACGACCTACACATGCAGCTGCAAATCCCTCAATCGAAGTAACGGTTTTTAGCTGCATGGAATACGACAACAGTCTTAAGAAGCAGCTCGGTCCAGTAGATATGTTTGCGGTGTGGACCGATGGAAGCACTGATTTCCCAATTAAAAGCTCCTCCGATCCCACCTCTCCCCTGCTTCAGGGAAAAAGGTTTCACGTACTTGCTGATAGAAACTCTCCATCAAAATTTTACACATTATTAGAATCTGAAATTTATGCGGATATTGCCGGCTTTGCTGAGTTTCTGTACACCGACGTAAAAAACAATAGAAAGTATCTGTGTACCTATGGCGACTCAAGACTTCACTGCCCAGCACTACTGCCTTAAGTCAGGAAACTTATAGGGGAATCAGCTTTCGACCTCCTCATAAGGGGCGAGAGAGTGATGTTGGATCACGACCTCGCCGAACTCTACCAAATTCCCACCAAGCGGCTAAAAGAACAGGGTCAAACGCAACCTAAAGCGTTTTCCCAAGGATTTCATGTTCGTACTTTCAGATCAGGAACTTACGAACTTGAGGTCGCAATTTGCGACCTCAAGTTCGGGATGGGGAGGAAATCGAGTTTCACCTTTTGCATTCACTGAACAGGGCATTGCCATGCTCTCAAGCGTACTAAAGAGTTCGAAACTCAGCTGAATTTACTCGAGGCAAAGTACAGTCTGCATGACCAAAAATTTAAGGTCGTCTTCGACGCCCTTAGAACACTGGCGTAAAGCAGGGCAATCCCCCACAAACGAATTATCGGACTTGGTAAGAGGGGTGAATGACACTAAATTTTGGACCAGATATCGGAAATAGAAAATCAAGGACAGATTTTAAAACTTGCTTTAACGTGGGCGAAATTAAAAGAGGTAACTTTATGAAAATTCAAGATGTTCCATTTATGACGACTGATTGGAATAAAATATCAGTGAGCGAACACAACGGAGATCAGGGAAAGGCATTATGGCGAACTTTGGAGATTGGGAATATTCGAGTTCGAATGGTGGAATACACACCCGGTTATATTGCAGACCATTGGTGTTCCCGGGGCCATGTTTTGTTGGTTACGGATGGTGAGCTTGAAACAGAACTGAAGGACGGTCGAAAATTCAAGATGTATCCCGGAATGTCTTATCAAGTCGCTACGGACGCCGAGCCACATCGTTCTTCAACCAAAACAGGCGCGAAACTTTTTATCGTCGACTAATATAGGCCGAAGTTCGTACCACCGTGAATGGTTCCAGCAATAAGACATCTTATTTTCACAGCTCCCGAAAGAGGCCACCGAAAAGACTTGCCTGGCACTATTTATCGAATCCCCCAAACGTAGTCTCCTTTTGGTTTGATGAACACTATTCCTTTTGGCCGAAATGAATTAGAGTCATTCTTGTGAATGGTTTATTTATATTCGATTTTGATGGAACCATTTGTGATTCATTCCTAACGTTTATTGAAGCGCTCAATCATCATTGTGAAAAGTACCGGTATAGACGAATAGAACCGGCTGCTATCGAATCGCTTAGAGAAATGTCATCCCGTGAAGTTCTTCATCATCTCGGGATTCCCGTTAGAACGCTACCTTTTGTAGTTCGATCTGTTCGTAAGTTCTTATTGACCAGACTGGGGGGTTTGAAATCCATTTCCGGGATCAGTGAGGCGATCACCGCTTTGCGCGCTAATGGTAATCAAGTCGGATGCATTACTTCGAACTCCGAAGAGCTGGTAACTGAGTTCCTGAAAAAAAAGAATATCACCATGGACATAATTGTCGCGGGTAGTAGCATCTTTGGCAAAGCGCGCCTGATTAGGAAATTAATGCGCGAAGAAGGCTCATCTTTACTCCATGACCGAATTTATTACGTAGGTGATGAAAGTAGAGACATTGAAAGCGCAAAAAGGGCGGGTGTAAAGAGCGTCGCAGTGGCTTGGGGCTTCAATTCCTATCAGCGTCTGTCAAAAGAAGAACCAGATTACCTATGCATTCATCCGCATGAGTTACTGAAGATCGTGTAACCCTAATTTTAGATGAGATCTAAATGATCGTCCTGCTCGCATACTTTCATTACCTGGCCCTGGCTTTGGGATTCACCGGTGTTTTCTTACGCGGAAGGGAATTGCGAAAGCTTTTAAGCAACCCTTCGCACGGAACAAAGGATCTGCTCCTAGCAGATAATCTCTGGGGAGTAGCCACACTCCTCTGGGTGATCACCGGCGCCCTTCGAGTTTTCGGTCCCTACGCCAAGGGCCAGGAATATTATTTCCACAACCACTGGTTCTATTTAAAGATGGCCCTGTTCGGCCTGGTCGTACTCCTAGAAATCTACCCGATGCTCACCTTCATCAAGTGGCGCATCCTCCGAAAAAAAATCACCGCAAAAGATTTCCCACAGATCCGAGTTCTGAAACGCATCAATCACGTCGAAGCTGCAATTACTGGGATCCTTCCCTTCGTCGCAGCTGTCATGGCGCGAGGCCGCTTCATCTAGGGTCAGTCAGCCATTTCCTCTTTCTGAGAATTCCTCTTCAAAAAACTGAGCCAGGGTGAGCATCCCTGCTCCCGGGTCCCCGCATCCTGCGGGGCCCTTTTATGTCTCAGTTTTTTGAAGAGGAATTCTCAGAAAGAGGAAATGGCTGGCTGAGTACCCGTGAATGGTTCCAACAATAAAACCACTAAATTTTAGATCCAACTGCTTCCTTAAAAGATCTCGAACAACACTCTAGAATTTTCTTCCAATACATTCCTTATTGGTTTCGCCCGTTGGCATGGCAACTGCTCCTTGGCACACCATGAAATCAGAAACTGATGTGACCAGAGTTGAATCAATAACCTATCTCATCAGGGGTGAAAGGGTGATGCTGGATCACGATCTCGCCGAACTCTACCAGATCCCCACCAAGCGGATAAAAGAACAGGTCAAACGCAATCTAAAGCGTTTTCCTAAGGATTTCATGTTTGTACTTTCAGAGCAGGAGCTTACGAACTTGAGGTCGCAATTTGCGACCTCAAGTTCGGGATGGGGAGGAAATCGAGTTTCACCTTTTGCATTCACTGAACAGGGCATTGCCATGCTCTCAAGCGTACTAAAAAGTGAGAGAGCCATTTCTGTGAATATCGCAATCATGCGAGCGTTCGTTCAAATGCGTAGGCTCGTGACTTCGAACAAAGAGTCCCCCACAAACGAATTATCGGACTTGGTAAGAGGGGCGAATAACACTAAATTTTGGATCAGATCTCGAATAGAAAATCGGAGAAAATTTAGAGTCAGTTGAAATTTGAGGGAGGAAGCCCCTTTGTGGAATAATTCCACATGGTTAAACTAAGGA
>JAIEMT010000011.1 GCA_019751945.1 bacterium | reverse complement strand
TTCACGGCTCGGAGAAAACAGGAAAACGCGGCATGAGGATCAGGCCACAATTTCAACTAAAAAAAGCTTGCTCCCGCAGGCCTTTTCGACAGAACGAGTCAGTGCATCAATGCTAGCAATGTCCTGTTTCTTTTGAAGGGTCGCAGCATCTCTTTCGCCTAACTGTTTGGAGACTACTGTCCGCATTTCGTCGACCGATGCGGCAGCGCTGATTCTCACGTACAAGGCTTCATCGGTATCCGCACTTGGAAGGTCGGCGAAAAGAATATAGGTGAAATCCTTATGAGCATAGAGAGCCGGGTCGACCTGCTTAAACCTTTCTTTAGCAGCTGCGCAAAGACTTTCTGCTAGCATGACCGCGCACCCAATCTCTTTCCCAGATCCCAAACCTTCAGAGAACTGAACTTGTTCTTCTGAAGAGCGAGCATTTGCCGCCGATTTATCGTCTGCGGAATTTCCACAGGACGAAACAAAAGCAGAAACTGCCGAAGCCAAAAGAATCAGAGCGATCACGGAATTTTTTGAAATCTGGAATTTCACAGCACAACCTCCACGAATGGCCACACAAACAACGGTCCGTAACTTATAATAATGTACTTATTTGATCAACAATATAATTTAGCCAATATATTCATGTAGTTATAACGAAATACGGGAATGCACTACGGGGGAAGGGGCTACTCTTCGGCGAATTTCTTGAAGAAGGCGTCCATGTCACTTTGTGAGGAAATGGGTTCTTTGTCCTTCAGCAATTTCTTCATGCCGGCTGCACAAACCAAACTGCTTTCCTGACAGGAGGGCAAGATACCGTACTTGGTCTTCACGGCTTCAGGACCGAAGTTCGTATACAAAATCAGATCTTCTTCGCTTCCCAGCTGCCGAGTCAATTTTTCATCCAAGGCGGGGTTCAAGCGCGCGTAAGAATTTTTCGTACGTTTAGCAGCGTCTATTAGCAAATTCAGGTACCGGTTACTCTCCGCAACACTCACTTCTTTCGGAAAGCGAACTTCTCCGTTTTCCAAATATCGAGTTCCAAAGAGCGCCTTCGCCTGTTCTTTTAAAGCGCCAGTTCGTTCAGCAAGATTAACAGCGTATTTGAACTTCACTTCCGTTTCATCGCCCGTGGGAGAACACCGCAAAAGAAGCATCCCCGCAGAGTTCACGGGTTCCTTCACAGTCGTTTGCTGAAGCAGAATCTGCTGAATAAAACCGGGGATGGGGTTTTGAGCTTTAGAGTGATAGAGAGTTGCGACAGTTTGACGTATGTCTTCAAAGTTTTCAGCGTCACAGTCGATCACAAAATTCTCGAAAATATTTTTCTTGGCCCAAGCAACTAGCGCCTCATCGGTCCCGATCCGTCTCAAGGACGTAATAGGTGTCTCTTCTTCTGGAATCGCCACCCGAGCCGGCTCCTCTTCCGGAACTGGCGGAGGAGGCGTGTTGTACGTTCGAGCGCAGGCGCCTAAAGAGACACTGGTGCTCACGAAAACGAAAGCACTGAATAGGATATTTTTGGCCTGAACCTTCACGGCAACCTCTTAAAATTCTTACAAATACGATCCGCAACTTACATTAATGTATAAAATTGATCAACATTATATTTATTCAATAAATTCAATGTATTAATGAGGCCGCAAACTATTTATTCCGGGAGTCGAGCTTTTCTTTGATCTTTGCTTCGACGCCGCTGTTCTTCGGGCGGTAGAAGCGGCGGTTTTGGATTTTTTCGGGCAGGTGTTTTTGGTCGGTGGCGCCGGCGGGATCGTCGTGAGCGTAGCGGTACCCTTGGCCGTAGCCTTGTTGCTTCATGAAAGAGGTGACTCCGTTTCGGAGATGCATCGGCACGGGGAGCGCTCCGCTGCGACGAACTTCATCGAGCGCCTCATTGATACCGACGTAGCTCGCGTTACTTTTTGGAGCCACCGCCAAGTACGTCACTGCTTGTCCGAGCGTGATTCGCGCTTCGGGCATGCCGATAAAATCGACGGCCTCTTTTGCGTTCAGAGCAACTCGGAGCGCATTGGGATCGGCATTGCCGATATCTTCAGAAGCCAAGATCACTAGACGTCGCGCGATGAAGAGCGGGTCCTCCCCACCCTCTAACATTCGCGCTAAATAGTAGAGCCCTGCATCGGGGTCACTGTCACGCAAACTCTTAATGAAAGCGGAGATGACATTATAATGTTCTTCGCCCGCCTTATCATACGGAATGGCTTTCACCGATGCTTCGAGGGCTTTCTGAAGTTCTTCGACAGAGATAGAACCTTCGGGACTTCTTTGCGCAAAATAGAGAGCTGCATTTTCTAAAGTCGTGAGCGCGCGACGAGCGTCTCCTTCGGAGGAGTTTGCCAACCACTCCACCGCTTCGGGCGAAAGAGGCAGGACGGACCCCAAACCGGATTCGGGATCTTTCAGGGCGCGATCCAAAATTTTCGTCAAAGCTTCGGGTTCGATTGGCTCCAGACGAATCACGCTCACGCGCGATAGAAGAGCCGTATTGAGTTCGAAAGAAGGATTCTCTGTCGTAGCCCCGATCAAGATGACTGTGCCGTTTTCCACATGAGGGAGAAGCGCATCTTGTTGGGATTTGTTGAAGCGATGAATCTCATCCACAAAGAGCAGCGTCTTGTGACCAAGGCGACGGTATTCGCGAGCGCGCTCGACGGCTTCCTTAATATCTTTCACTCCCGAAAGCACGGCGCTCAGAGCAACGAAGCGCGACTTGGTTCGATGGGCGATGATCTGACCCAGCGTGGTTTTGCCACAGCCCGGAGGCCCCCAAAGGATGAGCGATGGCACGCGGTCGGTTTCAATCCACTGTCGGAGTGGCTTGCCCGGACCCAAAACTTTTTCATGGCCCAGAACTTCATCCAATTCCTGAGGGCGCATTCGAAATGCCAAAGGCGCACCCTCGCGGGACTTCACACCTGCTGAGTTTGACTCAGCGGATTGAAACAAGTCGAGGGGCTTGGAATCCCCATTCAAATCATTTTCAAAATTCCCAAAATTCTCAATATTCGATGACAACGGAATATCCTTTGCTATGCTGAGGTCTATCACATGGCTGCAAAAATCCAAACTTTAGGCTTCGTCGTCAAACACAACAATCCCGAGGCAGCGGCTCTCGCTGTGGATCTTGGGAAGTATGCGATTCAAAAGGGTCTCAAAATCGTCTGCGCAGACGAAAGCCCCCAAGTTTGTGATCCGCTGAAAAAAAACGGCAAGGACAAGTGTTCGGTCGTCAAGAAAGCGGAGCTCGTCGACAAATGTGACCTGATCGTCGTTCTCGGCGGCGATGGCACCTATCTCAGCATCGCTCGCTTGATGAAAAATCGAAGCGTGCCGGTGATGGGCGTGAACATGGGAACGCTCGGCTTCCTCACCGAAATCAAAAAAGACGAAGCGCTGGAAACGCTGAAGGGCATCCTCGAAAACAAGAAGACGCCCAAGATTAGCGAGCGCGTTCTGCTCGAAGTGACGCTCAAGCGCGATAAAAAGACGATTTTCCAGGGCCCAGTGGTGAACGATGCGGTGATTTCCAAAGGCGCCATCGCCCGTATTATTGGAATGGAAATCAGCCTCGGGAATAAACCGATTTACACGGTTCGTGCGGACGGCATCATTGTCAGCACACCCACGGGCTCCACTGCCTACTCGCTTGCAGCAGGGGGACCGATTGTAGAGCCATCGCTGAAGGCGCTGGTGCTCTCGCCCATTTGTCCGCACAGTTTGGCGCAACGACCCATCGTGTTACCCGATGATGAAGAAATTCAGATTTGTTTGAAAGACCGCCCGGGCCACGTGCTTCTGACGCTGGATGGCCAAGACGCGGTGGATATGAAAGAAGGCGACATTGTGACGGTGCGTCGCTTCTCAAAGCATTCGCTGAAGTTGATTTCTTCCTCCACTCGCGATTACTTTAGTTTGCTCAGAGAGAAACTCAAATTCGGAATGAGGTAGTCCCGAATGCTAGAAGTCCTGTCGATCAAAAATGTCGCGATCATCGATTCCGTCGAAATCAGTTTTAAAAAAGGACTGAATATTCTTTCCGGTGAAACCGGAGCGGGAAAATCCATCGTCATCGACGCGATTTCGCTTCTGCTCGGCAGCCGCGCCGATGTGAACCTGATTCGTAGCGGAGCCGAAGAAGCTTCCGTCGAAGGCCTGTTTCAAATTGCTGACATGCCGCAGATCGGAGAACGCCTGGCGAAGCTAGGCTATCAATCCGAAAACGCAGAGTTGCTGATCAAACGCGTGGTGAATCGCAACGGCAAGCATCGCATCTACGTGAATGGAGAGCTGGGCACGCTCGCTTTGCTCCAAGATCTTTGCGAAGGCTTAGTAGATCTCTGCGGACAGCACGAACACCAATCTCTTTTGAAAGCTCAAACTCAGTTGGAGCTCATTGACCGCTACGGCGGACTACTGCCGCAAACGAGTAACCTGGGACAATTGCTTCAACATCACCGTTCCCTTCATCGGGAACACGATATTCTCTCAGGCGCTGAGACTGAGCGCCTTCGTCGCCTCGACTATTTAAAGTTTCAGATTTCCGAAATTCAAGCCGCGCAGATTGAGCCCGGCGAAGATGAAAAACTTCAGGCCCAGAAGCAACTCTTACAGTCCGCGGAACAACGAGTGCGCTCAGCCGATGCAGTGGTGGAAACGTTGGACCGCGAACAAGACGGAGTTTTGGACATGCTTCGTTCCGCCCTCACCCGCATGCGCACGCTGAACCAACTGGACGCAGAGCTGGCTCCGGTTCGCGAAGGTTTGGAACGCGCTCTCGCTGAGAGTGAAGAAACCAGTATGGCGCTCCAAAAATATTTGAGAAGCGTGGATGTCGACAGTGAACGTCTCACGCAAATTCAAGAGCGCCTATCCCTTCTGGCGGATTTGAAAAAGAAATATGGCGGGAACTTGGAAGACGTTCTCAAGCACCTCGCCCGCCTCGAAAGTGAACTGAATTCCATTGGAGAAGCTAACGAGCGCGTCGGGGCTCTCACCAAAGAAATTCAAGATACACGCGAAAAGCTTCAGACTTCGGGAAAGGGTTTGTCGAAGTCTCGTAAGAAAGTCGCCTCGATGCTGTCGGAGTCAGTGACCGCTGAACTCAAAGACTTGAAGATGGGCGATGCCGAATTTTCTACCGAACTCACTTATAAAGAAGAGATCGACAACTGGTCTCTCTCTGGGCCGGATCAGATTCAGTTTCTAGTGAAGACCAATCGCGGGGAACCCGCTCGTCCGATGGGAAAGATCGTGTCGGGAGGAGAACTCTCTCGCCTGATGCTGGCCATTCGACGAGTGATTTCAGACCGCGGAGGAATCGGCGTTTATCTTTTCGATGAAATCGATGCCGGCATCGGCGGCCAAACTGCATTTAAAGTCGGAAAGAAATTGAAATCCGTTGCTGAACACAATCAGGTCATTTGCATCACCCACGTCCCCCAAGTCGCTTCCTTTGCAGATCATCACTTGAGTGTTCGAAAATCTCAGAAGGGCGAGCGCACTACTGCCCAGATCGTCGAAATCGAAGGACAAGAGCGAAAGAAAGAATTAGCTCGAATGTTGGGTGGGCCGGAGCTGACTCAGAAGTCGCTGGATAATGCGGCGGAGTTGTTGGAACTCGCGCGGTAAAAAACCCTCGGTATCGGGTGACGGCTACGGTTTCGGTTTCGGATGAATTAAGCGGTACAGGCATGCTGCGACGTAGTCAGTTAGTCCAACGACCTGCTTGTCTTGAAGGCTAATCAAATCAAAAACAGCCTGTACTTCTCGAAGTGATCCTAAAGCGATGGCATAGAACCTTGCTTGATCCTTCTTACCTGTTCTTCCTGCTCCTTCAGCAATATTGAGGACGACACTTTCTGAGGCCCTTAAGAGCTGCTCTCTCAGTGACGCTCGGGCCTGAATCGTTTCAACATGGCGATATAGAGCTACTGCTAAGTCATAAGTTAAAAATCCCTTCGGCATAAATGATCTCCTTTTTTGTTTTGAAAAATTTGGTCCCACGCCGAGGCGACGGACCAAATTTTTCAAAACAAAAAAGGAGACAAACTATGATTAATGGATTTTTAACTTATGACTTAGCAGTAGCTCTTTATGACCAATGCGAATCGGTTCAAGCCAAGCACTACATCAAAGATCAACTCGTAAGAGCCAGTCTCAGTATTGTTCTCAATATTGCAGAAGGAAGTGGCAAACCCACCAAGGCAGATCGCCGAAGATTCTATGCCATCGCCCTAGGATCAAACCGAGAAGTCCAGGCCCTACTTTCAATCCTCAAACAAACCCAACTCCTAAAACAAGCCGACCGCCTAGGCGGAATGCTCTACCGCCTAGTTCACCCAAAATAGGCATGAACTCGAACCTGTACCCGAACTTGAACTGAAACCGAAACTGAAACCGAAACTGATACTGATACCGATACCGATACTGATACTGATACTGAAAACCGACTACTGCGTCTTACGGAAGTTTTTCGCGATATATCTGCGGCTCATCCGGCGACCAACTCAGAAACGATCCATGCACTCTCGGATATCCGACATTCACATACTGCCCATTGCGGCCGTCGACGGTGAAATGCATTTCATCTAGATCGTGGCAATGTCCCATCACCACGAAATCGTAACCTTCTGCCACTCGTTCTGCGGCGTAGCTTCTGTAAAGTTTGCGAAGTTCGACCAATCGACTTCCATGCGCTGACTCCGATAGCATAACCGGCTTGCGGCCCCGACTCGTGTCGCTACTCATCTTGCCAATTCCGTCCAACCATTTTCCTGGTAATACTGCAACGAGGGCTTTCATCAGCGGGCTTCTGAAAAATCCGCGAAGGACGTGGTATCCGTAATCTCTCTTATTAATGGTATCACCGTGGGCAATGTAGAAGCGCCGTCCGCCCGCTTCAAATGTCACTTTGCGCGGATGAATTTTCATTCCCGGAATTTTTGAAAACGCCCGACGAATCAGAAAGTCGTGATTGCCTTCAATGTAGTGAAGGGCAACGCCGCGTGCACCAGCCGAAGCGAGCTCCCGTAAAAACTCAGAGTAGCGGTGCAAAAAGATGGGTTTGGCGCCAATGAAAAGATCGAAAATATCGCCTGCTAAAATCAGAATGTCCCCGCTCTGAGCTTTGTCTCTCAACAGGGTGAGCAGAGAAGTATAAAGAGGATCTGCAGGTCCAGAAATATGCAGATCTGAAATCACTAATACACGCATGTTACTCAGGAGTTATCGGCTCTAGAGTTTTTGATCAAGGATTTTTCCGCGGCCTTTGCCGTCGGTTTTAGACGAGTTCTTGAGCTTCAAAAACTCTTCGCCCGTAAATTCTCGCAGCACGTTGCCGCTGGGATCGGAGAGCACCACTTTCAAACCGGGGCCACGACCTTGAGTCGACGCCGTCAATCCACTGGAATCGGGGCCGCCCTGAAAGGAGTTCACTGCTTTTTCAATTTCTTCAGCAAACTTTTCAGACTTCGGATCCGGAGTTTCCTCGGAATCCTTCTTTTTTCGTTCTTGTTGCTGCTTTTGAGATTCTTGTTCGGAGAGGTCTTTTTTATCTCGGACTTGATTGGGAAAAATGCTGATATTCCCGGTCAAATTGTTAATCTTCATGACACATCCCTCCAAAAGTCCTATCGGCGATTTTAAAGGGAAACTTGATTTCGGGGGATTAGCCGACCCAGCGAATGACCGAACCGGTCAATTCGATCTTCTGCGTTGGCTCGTCTTCTTCTTTCTTTTTCTTGGTCCTGAAGTACCTGCTTATGCTGCTCCGCTTCTTTTTCGAGAATTGCCTTTTCTAACTCGGACTTCAAAGCGAAGAGACGGAAGGCTCGGGCGCGTGTGACCTCAGCCAGATTGTCCATTTCGAGGACTTGACCCTTCTTCTTAAAGAGGGTGAGCTTCTTGCCATCCGGAATGTAAAAGTACAAATTGACCCGAACGGGAAACCCGAACTCAAGAAACACCACGGGTACTTGTACAAACTCGTTCTGTTTCATGGCCCCTACCCTTGAAGGTTACCAGTATATCGGACTCAAAACCGCCATTTCTTGAGTTTTTTAGTCAAATAAAGTTTAACTCTTAACATAATTGTTAGCAGATGAAAATTTACTTAAAATCTACGCAGACTTAGCCGATGAAACTTCTAATGACGCCCATCGAGAAGATTGGAATTGTGTACGCCATGGATACCGAGGCCGAGCCTCTCATCCATGCCCTTTCCCTAAAACCCCTAGCCTCACCAGATACCGATCTTCCGGGGCAGCTCTATCACGGGACTCTGGGAAAACTCGAAATACGTCTCGCGGTCGCTGGTCGGGACAGTCGCTTCAATATTCAAAACATCGGAACCAACGCCGCCGTATTGACCACCTACCAGCTGCTGAAAGATTTCAAACCGTCCATCCTCATCAACCCCGGAACAGCAGGGGGTTTTCAAGGCAAGAAGGCCCGAATTGGAGACGTCTACTTGTGCACGAACGGGGTCTGTTTTCATGATCGACGCGTGCCCCTCGAAGAATTTCGGAAGTCGATGTTGGGTTTCTATCCAGTGATTCAAACTCCCCGTCTCGCTTCGGAACTTCATTTCAAAACGGGCCGTGTTTCCACTGGTAACTCTTTGGACTGCACGGACATGGACCTCACTCACCTGCAACTGAATCAGGCCGATGTGAAAGACATGGAAGCAGCGGCCATTGCTTGGGTCGCCTGGGTGAAAAAGGTTCCGTTCTTACCTGTGAAAGCGGTCACCGATTTTGTGGAAAGCCACGAGAGCGCTGCAGAACAATTCTTGGCTAACTTCTTTGTAGCGTGTAGCTACCTCACGACATCTATGGTCGCGATTCTCGACTTCATGGAAAATAAAAAAGTCGAAGAGCTTTAATATAAAACTTTTGAAATCGTTTCCACCAAGAGTTGAATCGATCGAACGTTCTTGTTTTCAACTCGATAGACCAAACTAATTTCATCTTCAAAGCTCGGCGCGCCAGGAACTCTTTGTAGAGTCCCTTGAACAGCTGCTGCTGCAGCTACTCTTCCTGGCAACAGACCTATTCCCGCTCCGCTCAGAGTTAAATGCGCAATCACTTCTAAACTCGACGACGGAAGGAGGCGTTTGTACTTCATTCCTTTTTTCTTCAGACTTCTCAGCAAATCTTGAACCTGAAGCAACTCAGGATCGCCGATCAAAACCGCTTCTCCCGATTTAAAATCCTGGATGGTGCGTTTTCCTTTGGCAACCCACAAGCTCACCTGATCGGTGCAAAGTTTTCGAATAATGAGATCTTCGTGCTTCACCGGGTTCACCACAATTCCCAGGTCCACATCCATCTTCACAACAGACTCCACAATTTTTCTGGAAAGATTGTGTTCGAGTTTAATTTCTAATCCTGGATATTTTTCCAAAAGATCCGGAAGAAAAAGAGGAAGGGAGTAAAGCGCTACAGCAGGATGACATCCAATCACATAGCTGCCTTCAATCTCATTCACGGAAGCCAAAGTGCGGGCGCGAATTAATTCCCAATTTTGAATCAGTACTCGGCTCTGAGCCAGGAGTTGTCGGCCAGCCTGAGTCAGATCCACTCCCTTTTTGCTTCTCACCAAAACCTGCGTACCCAAGGAATGTTCCAACCGTTGGACCGCTAAAGACAACGACGGCTGGCTAATTCCCAATCGCTCGGCAGCGCGAGACATATTGAGAGTGGATGCGACTTCTACAAAATATTTAATATCGTGCGAGGACGGAATCATTGGTTCCTCCTATCACAGTCATTCCAATTTCATATTATTTTTATGACCATGAGGCGGAGTGCTAAACTTAGTTGAAATTGCAGCATGACCTCACCGCGTTTAGAATGGGTTCACCAGAATCCAAACAT
>JAIEMT010000070.1 GCA_019751945.1 bacterium | reverse complement strand
GCGCCGGCGCGAGTGAACAAGAATCCCCGAGTCATTCCAGCACATCTCCACCACGCCGTTCAGAAACGAGATCAGGCCCAGTGCACGCATCAACAAGAAGGCAAGCGCTGCACCGAAAGGCGCTGGCTCGACATTCATCACAAAAAGCCGCTGTCACAGGGAGGGGAAACAACGCTTGAAAACCTCACGCTACTCTGTCGAGGGCATCACCAACTTCGTCATCATCGTGAATAAACACAGGCACCCCGCTGCCCGAATTAAAAGCGTTCGCCGAAGATGACCCCGAGAGCGAATATCTTAAATTCGCTGTGGGTCCGCTCTTTTCGATCTTGATCGTAGGATCCAGTTGAAAGGAATTCTTGTTCCAATTCTCCCAAGCGTTTTGTCCATGCTCGAGCTTCTTCGGCGGTCAGACCGCGGTGAAGTAACGTGCGATATGGCACGGTGATCGATTCAACCGCTCGCTTAAAGTTTGCCAGCCGAATGGTTTCCCATTCCTCGGTTTTTGGAAGGTGGACGTATCTCTTTACAAGCTGCAATCCGCTCTTCGTTTGTTGGATATGCCCAGCTCCGATCCAGGGCTGAACGGCATTCAAAAGTTCTTGGCGGGCAATTCCTTTCCCGGTTCGCATCAGCTCATTGAGAGAAACTTCATGAGGAAAGCTAATGGCTAACAGGATGACAAGGTCCCAGAGCCAAGGGCTCTTTTCCAACTGAGATTTTTCAGAAGCTGCAAAAACCCACGTGTTTTCAAAGTTGGGTTGCTGCTGAGCCGTCTTTTCTTTCGGAGTATTCCGCTTATCAAATAGAGCTCTCAGACGCGACGAAGGCATTTGCACCCGAGCCCAAAGAAGCAGAGCAAGATCCGGTTCTTGACCTAGCTTTTTTGCAATCTCGACCACGGCTGGAACTGACGGAAGTGTCACCCCTCGTTCGAAATCGGTGTAGGCGCTGTAAGAAAAACTGAATTCCGTCTCTTGAAAAAGCTTCAAGGCAGAGGAGAACTTTCGACTTCTCCACTTCTCGAAAAGATTGCCTAAATCTAAGTAAGGACGGTCTTTCTTCCGAACCGGCATACTCTCATTTCGACAAAAAGGCGAAATCCCTACATCTCGGTCGAAACTTTTTGAAGGTGGACAAAGTTTTGACAGCTCAAACAAGGTGCCTGATTCAAATAGTTATTAAATAACAATTAGATAACGCACTCCGCACTCTGGCATAGGGCATGCTCTATAGACCCTCAAGAGGAGCTGATCGAATTGCCATGGTGGCCGTTTGAGAGATGCCCTGATTATGGAGAAACAAATGCTGTTTAAGAGAACGATGTGGATGTGGACCTTGGTTGGAGTCATGCTGACTTCTCCTTCTGCCTTTTCGGGCGAGAAGGTGAAGGCTGAAAACTGTGACGGCGTTCCCAGGGTTGATGAAATTTTTAATAATATCCGAAAAACCCCTCACCTCGCGGTAGCGGGTGGATTGGTGGATATCGAAGGTTTGGGTGCAACCGGCGTACAGCCTGACTATAGAGTCCATCGCTTGATTGACAATCAAAGCGACACTAACAAAATCGATGGCTTCTCGATTCTAAAGGGAGAAAGAACATTGAAGGCCTATGATGTATTCTCGACCCAGGCAGTTCAGGTGGGTTGCGTTGTGAATTTGATTGCTCCAAGCGACTCGGGTGCTGCTCGCTCATACAAAATGACTATTCAGCCCGATCTGTCAACGGACAAAAAAGTACTCTTGATGCTGATCCCGCCTACGCCAACCTCTTTGGCCGCCTTCATGACTATTGATCTGAAGGAGAAATCCTTGACCTGGTCCGAGAACTCTCTGATCGATAGCATTTCGAACTGCGGTTATTCGTATGGCACTGCGAACACGATATTTCAATGGGTCTGGGGCTCTGGAGAAGTAGAAGATCCAGGAATTTCGCCTCATCTCTTAGCCCTTCGTATTCAAGCCATGAACGAAAAGCTTGCAGGTAAAGACAAATGCCCAAGAACAATGGACGACCAAGGTCGATTGATCAAAGACCTTCCCGAAAATCACGATCTCAGACCGGTGAGCGGTGGCGGCACGAGCGGCCATCACGACTCCAGCGCTGCGGATCGAATCAAGCCGTAAAGTCAGGACGACTTTATTGAAATGAGAAACGGGATACTGAGGCGGACTCAGTATCCCGTTTCCCGTTTCTGTAACCGATGCCCGCTGCCTGCTTCTGCAGACTGCAAACAGCAAACCGTCTGCCTGATTTTTTAAATACTCTTCATCCAAGCCCCATCACAAGCAATGGCCTGACCATTGATATAGGCAGCCTGCTCCGATGCCAGAAAAGCAGCGAGTGCGCCAAATTCTTCGGGCTTCCCTAAACGAGCGGCGGGGATATTCGCCGTGATTTTATCTTCAGCAATTCCCAATTCCATCAAGCGTTCAGTCCGAGTGTAGCCCGGTAAGAGCGCATTGATCGTAACGCCTGCGCCTGCCACTTCGTGCGAAATGCTTTTGGTAAGTCCGAGAAGTCCTGCACGGAAACCATTTGAAATCGTAAGTCCTGCCATCGCTTCCTTTGCGGCTACCGAAGTCACAAGAAGAATACGGCCCCAGTTTTGCGCGCGCATTTTGGGGAGCGCTGCTTTCATGGAGTCGACCGTGCTCATCCACAAGTTGGTAAATTCGCCGGTCCATTGCTCGGTGGTCAAGTCTTCGAATTTTCCTTTTGGCGGGCCGCCGGTGTTCACTACTAAGATATCTACGCAGCCGAGCTTATCGCTGGCTGCTTTGACTGCCGCAACACCTTGGCCGGGCTTTGAAAGGTCGGCAACCACAATCGCTTCCGCGCGAATTTCATCGGCGGTGGCCTTCAGGCGCTGCTCATTCCGCGAACAAATGGCGACTCGCACGCCCTCTTGAACCAGCGCTTCGGCAATAGCTTTTCCCAATCCCTGCGAAGCTCCTAAAACCAACGCGCGCTTTCCTTTAATTTTTAGATCCATTTAATTCTCCCATCACGTGACTCAGCTCGCGCTGAATAAGTTTTGAAGCCAATGCTAGGTCGAGGTTCTCAGGCTGTTTGAGGTCTCGACAAAGCTCATCTAGAATTCCGTTTTGAATCGTTCCGATTTTGTAGGCCGCGCTGTAAGGCACCTGACTGAAAGTCACCAAGCCGTAGCGCGAGACGTAGTCTTTCGGAAAGTTGTCGTTCAGAATTTTTTCGACCTTCTTCATGAGAAGGAACTTGGGATCGCCGACCTTGTCTCGCATCTCGACGAAATTCTCTGCTGCCATATCCGCGATGGCGTCGGAGTTCGGCTTCCGAGATTGCCAGAACTGAGTGAAAAGTTTCTCCCAATTCTGAACCGAGCCTTCTTGCTCGAGTGCTTCGGTGAGCATGTCATCGAAGATTTCGCAGTCTTCAAACCCGCAATTCATTCCCTGACCGAAGAACGGGACGATGGCATGAGCAGCATCCCCTAAAAGCACGACTCGATCTTTATAGCTCCAAGGGGCGGACTTCACAGTCACCATTCGACCTGTCGGGTTTTCAAAGAACTCTTCTTTGAGATTCGGCAAGAGCGGAATCACGTCGGGAAACTGTTCTTTGAAAAAGCTCATCATCTTTGCTTCGTCAGTAATCGAAGCGAAACTGACCGGTCCCTCAAACGGCAAGAAGAGTGTGCAAGTAAACGTTCCCTGAAAGTTGGGGAGCGCGATGAGCATGAACGATCCGCGGGGCCAGATATGAAGTGCGTTTCGCTCCATCTGAAAACCACCGCCTTCGATCTCTGGAATCGTCAATTCTTTATAGCCGTGGCTCAGCTCCACCTGCGACGTCCGGTAATTCGGTTGCTTTTCCAACTCGCGCCGAATAGCGGATGCGGAGCCATCGGTACCAAAAATTTTCGAAGCATTGACCGTTCGAGTGGCACCCGTTCGCTCATGCTTAAAGGTGATGGCGCCCGTTTTGAAATCAGCAGCCGTCGCGTTTTCGCAAAAGTGGAACTTCACGCCGTAAGTCTTTTCGGCCTCGGTCATGAGAATCTTATTCAGCTCACCCCGGGAAATGGAGTTGATGTGTTCGGAATCATCTTTTCCGTAGCGCTGAAACGTCAGCTCGCCAGAAACGGAATGCATCATTCGACCCTGCATCGGAATAGCAGTCGCTAAGACTTTTTCGGCAAGTCCCACTCGTTCCAGAGCGTGAATTCCGCGAGTGGAGATAGCGAGGTTGATGGACCGCCCAGCGGAAATGGTTTCTTTGCGCATATCCGGACGGCGCTCGTAGACAGAGACCTGGAAGCCCTTACGCGCCAGGTAGATCGACAGGAGCGATCCCACCAAACCCGCTCCGACAATGATGACGCTTTCCTTCTGTTGTTTAGGCATACTTCTTCAACACCTGCACAAATTGAAAAACATCGCTGAACTGATTGTACAAAGGAGCCGGAGCCACGCGAACGATGTCGGGCTCGCGGAAATCTGAAATAATTCCGCTCCGGACTAATTCCTCGCTCAACGCCTTGGCGCCTTCCTTAACTTTCAGAGAAAGCTGACAGCCGCGCCGATGCACTTCGCGAGGAGTCGTGATTTCAATTTTTTTCGAATTCAGCTGAAGGAGTAAATATTCCAAGTAGCCCGTCAGAAGGTCGCCCTTCTTTCGAATCTCACTCATCGTGGCGCGATCAAAGAGTTCCATCGAAGCACGGAGCGCTGCGAGCTGAAAGATCGGGGGATTGCTGAGCTGCCAACCTTCCGCTCCCGGAATGGCTTCAAAGTCGGGGCCCATCTTAAACCGAACGCTCTTGTTATGACCCCACCATCCCGCAAAACGGGGCAAGTTGGTACGGGCATGGCGTTCGTGGACGAAACATCCGGAGAGCGCGCCAGGGCCGGAGTTCAAATACTTGTAGCTGCACCAGACGGCAAAATCAGGGCCCTCGTCGTGCAATTGAACTTTCAAATTCCCTGCACCGTGGGCCAAATCAAATCCCACCATGCACCCTTGGGCGTGGCCAGCCTTGGTGATCTCCGGAATATTGAAAGCTTGGCCGGTGAGATAATTCACATTGCCTAAGAGGATGAGGGCGATTTGCTTGCCCTGCTTTTGAATGGTTTCCAGAATGTCTTCGTCACGAATAAGCGTCTCACCACTTCGCGGCTTCAATTCCACAATCGCGTCCTTCGGATCGTAGCCATGAAAACGCGCCTGCGACGCAACCGCGTACTGGTCTGAAGGAAAGGCACCCGCTTCGACTAAAATCTTGAAGCGCTCCTTCGTCGGACGATAAAACGACACCATCATTAAATGCAGATTCACACTCAACGTGTTCATCACGACGACTTCAATGGGCTTCGCACCGACGAGCCGAGCGGTCATCTCGGTAAGATTTTCGTGGTACGGCAACCAGGGATGGCGCGCATGAAGGTGGCCCTCCACTCCGAGCTTGGCCCAGTCTTCCAACTCCTCTTGAATGTAGTCGCGAGCTTTTTTTGGCTGAAGGCCCAAGGAATTTCCTGAAAAGTAGAGGACATCTTTTCCCTGTGCCGTCTTGGGAATCAGAAACTCGCTTCGGAATCCCTTAAGGGGATCGCGCGAATCCATTTCTAGCGCAAAGCTTAAGCTGTTCTCATACTTCATAGGGACTTTCCTAACCAACGAAGCGCATTGTCGCGCAAGAGTTTCTGCTGAGTTTTCTTATCGTAGTGAGCTTCAATCATTTTTCCGGGCTCGTTCTCGCCTAACGGAAACGGGTAGTCCGACCCCAAAGCCACATGATCTTCTCCAAAGAGATTCACGATGTACTTCAACATCTCGGGATCGTGCACCAAAGAATCGACGTAGAACTTTCCGAGGTATTCCCGTGGCCCCTTCTTGTTATCAACTGCGACCAAGTCCGGTCGACAGTCAAAGCCGTGTTCAATTCGACCAATGGTTCCTGGAAAAGCACCGCCTCCATGAGCAAAAGCGATTCGAAGATTCGGAAGTCTTTCCAAAACGCCACCAAAGATGACCGAACAAATGGCGAGCGAAACCTCTGCCGGCATTCCCACCAACCAGGGTAGCCAATATTTCTGCATCTTGGTTTCGCCCATCATGTCCCACGGGTGGACAAAGACAGCGGCACCCAGTTCTGAAGCGGCTTCAAAAACCGGAAAAAGAGCGGGGTCACTCAAATTCCAATCGCCGATGTGTGAACCGATTTGTACGCCAGAAAGCTTCAACTCTTTCATACAGCGTTCGAGTTCGCGGATGGCAAGGTCGGGTGCCTGCATGGGCAGATTGCCGATTGCGCTGAAGTGTTTCGGATCATTGCGAACCACAGAAGCGAGGTCATCGTTAATGTATTTTGAAATATCGAAAGCGTCTTGTGCTTTCGCCCAATAGCTGAACATCACAGGAACGGTCGAAAGAACCTGATGCGACACTCCGTGCGCCTCACACTCCTTCGCACGGGTCGGAGCGTCCCAGCAATTTCGCTCTACTTCGCGGAAGAACTTTCCGTCATCGCGAACCATCTTTGCGGTGCGTGCTGTGCGATGATCACACCCGGTTCCATAGTCGAGACCAATGAATCCGCCATACCCATACTTCTCTTTAAAGCGTGGAATCTCGGGCGGAAGAATGTGGGTGTGAATGTCGATTTTCATTTCCGAGTGGCCTTCGTTCCGCACTTCTTACAGGTGCAAAGGGCGGGATCATTAAAAAACTTATCGAAGACAGGCGGAAGCTGGGTCACGATGTTGCTGACGTGAAGGCGGTCTTCATAAAGCTTTTCTCCGCACTCCTCACAGAACCAAGCAAACCCATCTTTCTCATCAGCCTGACGCTTCCGTTCGATCACTAAGCCCACCGTTCCAGCAGGACGACGTGGGGAATGCGGCACGCGAGGTGGTAGCAAAAACACTTCACCTTCACGAATCGGAATGTCGACGGTCTTTCCACTCTCTCGAACTTTTAAAATCATGTCCCCTTCGAGCTGGTGAAAGAACTCTTCACTTTCGTCGATGTGAAAGTCCGTGCGGCTATTGGGACCGCCGACAATCATGGCGATGAAATCCTGATTTTCCCAAATCATTTTGTTCCCGACGGGCGGCTTTAAAAGCTCGCGGTGGTCTTCAATCCACTTCTTTAAATTCAACGGAGGCATGACTCGATTCATCGTTTCTCTCCAATCGTGGCGATGCACTTCAATTCAATGGCAATGGGGGTGGGCAGGCTGCCGATTTCAAGGGTCGTGCGGCAAGGTTGGTTGTCTTTGAAATATTCGGCGTAGAGCTTGTTATAAGTCGGGAAATCCTTTTTCATATTGGTGAGGTAAACAGTGACATCCACCAGATTTTCCCAACTCGACCCTGCTTCTTCCAAAATGTAACGAACATTCTTAAACACAGAATGGCATTGCGTGGCGATGTCGTAAGACGTGATGTTTCCTTCCGAATCGAGCTCCACTCCGGGAATCTTCTTACTTCCCCGCTCGCGAGGGCCGACGCCCGATAAAAAAAGGAGATTTCCTACCCGCCGAGCATGGGGATAGAGACCGACGGGTTCCGGGGCACGACTGGAATCAAATCTCTCACTCATCTCAGTACTCCAAACAGACGTTTTTAGATTCCGTAAAGAAACGAAGTGCATCTTGTCCGCCTTCGCGGCCCACACCCGAATCTTTCACACCGCCAAAGGGTGTACGTAAATCTCGAAGCATCCAGCAATTGATCCACACGATTCCTGAATGAATCTTCGAAGCCACCCGATGCGCGCGGCTCACATCCTGAGTCCAAAGGCTCGCAGCCAAACCGTAGCGAGTGCCGTTGGCCATCTCAATTACTTCTTCTTCACGATCAAACAGAGTCAGCGTGGCGACCGGCCCAAAAATTTCTTCCTGATTTGTACGGCATTGCGGAGGCAAGCCTTCAATCAGCGTCGGCTGAACAAACCAGCCCTTTTCACAGCGACCGCTCACCTTCGCACGATCGCCACCGACTAGAATTTTTCCGCCCTCTTGCTTGGCCACTTCTAAGTGCGACAAGACTTTTTCAAAATGCAGCTTGGAAACCAAAGCACCCTGATCTGTTCCTTCCACGAGTGGATCGCCTACTTTCAAAGCGCGAGCTTTTTCGATCAATGCGGTTTTAAATTTTTCGTAGATCGGGCGTTCGACATAGATTCGAGAACCACAGAGACAGATCTGACCTTGATTGAGAAAACTCGATTTCACAGTAGAAGCTAGCGCCTTCTCAAAATCACAGTCCGCAAAAATGATATTTGGATTTTTTCCGCCCATCTCGAGAGAAACTTTCTTAAACGTCGTCGCGGCTTCCTGAGCAATCTTAGAACCAGTCGCTGTGCTGCCAGTGAAAGAAACGGCTTTCACGTCCGGATGACGAGTCAGCGCAGAGCCCACCTTGGGTCCGAGGCCGTGAACGATATTCAAAACCCCCGGCGGCATTCCTGCCTCCACGCAAAGCTCAGAAAGCAAATAGGCCGTCATCGGCGTGACTTCAGAGGGTTTAGCAACAACCGTGTTTCCAGCGGCAAGAGCCGGTGCAATCTTCCAAGTAAAAAGATAGAGCGGAAGATTCCACGGAGAAATGCAACCCACTACTCCGAGCGGGGACCGCAACGTGTAGTTCAGCGCTTTCTTGCTCCCGCTCATTTCATGAAACTCGCTAGAGAACTGAGTGATCGCATCGGCAAAGAAAGAAAAGTTCTGCGCACTTCGGGGGATATCGAGACCGAGAGCCAAGCTATAGGGCTTGCCATTGTCGATCGACTCGGCCTTCGCTAACTTTTTCAAATCCCGCTCAATCAACGTCGCGAGTTTCCGCAGCACTCCGCCGCGAAATTCAGGTGAAGCTGCTGACCACTCTTTGAAAGCCTGTTTCGCAGCAGCCACTGCGCGTGTCACATCTTTTTCATCGGAGTCCGGAATCTCAGAATAGGCTTCACCGATCGAGGGATCGTAATTGAGAAGATATTTTGCACTTTCGGGAGCGACGAGTTCTTCCCCAATTAAATTTTTTAATCGTTCCATAGTCGATTTCCTCGAACCAAAACGGCGCGGACAGGAGCCGCGTCTCCGTCTCGAATATTGAGCGGCAATGCCATCAAGCCGTAAACTCCGTCTGCCACTTTCTCCAAAACAATCCCTTCCAATACGGCGAGGTCGTTTTTGAAAATCGCCTGATGCGACTCGAGCGCCTTCGAATCTGCAGGATCCACCGAGGGTGTGTCGATGCCCACCAACTTCACACCCTGAGAAGCGAGGTCTTGAATCAGTTCGGGTGAAAGAGAATTGAAGTCGCCGTTCCAACGGTCGGGGTTGGGGAAAGATCTGGTTTTAAACAAAACTCGTGGAGCTTCGATTTTCACTCGCACGTGTTCGGGACGAATTCGCTCTCCACGCCCGAGCTTCACGCTGATCACCTGACATTTTCCAAAATAGAGATCGACGGGACGCTCGTCGATGGTCTGGCCTTCCGCATGATAGTGAATCGGGGCATCGGCGTGAGCGCCGATGTGCACGGTGGACTCGATTTTTGAGACTTGAAGATAGCTGCCCGACCCGAAAATCTCGCTCGGAGTTCTTGTAAAGGCGGTGTCCCCAGGAAAAACAGCCGAGCCGGCCGAAAGTACTGGAGAAATATCGAAATACTCGACCTTTTGGGGCATTGCGTGAAATTAAGTACCTTATTTTTATACTCTTGTAAACCAAGCTGGCCAGCTATAGGTTGAGCGCACGAGGTACTCTGCCATGGCTCTAATGCCATCTCAAGTCGCTGAATTTGCTAAATATTTAGATCTAGCCCTACTCGAAAATCGAGAGGTCGAACGCATCACTAAAGACGCTCCTGACTTGGGGCTTCCAGACGCTTACCGAATTCAAGACGAAGGCATTCGCCTCCGGGAACGCCGCGGCGATATTCAGATTGGTTTGAAAATGGGACTCACCTCCCAGGCCAAACGCGATCAAATGGGACTCACCGACGCCATCTACGGCGTGTTGACCAAAACCATGCAGATCCATGACGGCGACACCATACAACTGAAGGGGAAGATTCACCCCAAAATTGAGCCCGAGGTGGCGTTCCTCATCGGTAAAGAAATTCGAGGCAAGGTGAGTTTTGATGAAGCACTCGATGCCTGCAGTGGCGTTTGCGCAGCCGCCGAAATTTTGGATTCTCGATTTCTCAATTTTAAATATTTTTCTCTCCCAGACGTCGTGGCTGACAACGCTTCTTCTCGTGAATTTGTGTTGAGCAAGAAAGTTCTCGATCCGAAAAAGGTCGATTTCGGCGATGTCGAAATACGAATGGAAGTAAACGGCAAGCTGGCTCAATCTGCTTCTTCGAAGGAAATCTCGGGTCATCCTTTAAATTCGCTCGTTCAGCTCTGTAAACTTTTGGATGATCGCGGACTCTACGTTCCCAAGGGCAGCATTGTTCTGGCAGGCGCAGCAACTGTTGCAGTGCCATTGGAACCCGGAATGAAAGTCCATGTCAGCGTAGCAGGCCTCGGCGACTTGAACGTCGACGTATCAAAATAATTCATTGTGGTGCAAAAGCTGTTGTTGATGCGTGCACTGGGCCTGATCGCGTTTCTGAACGGCGTGGTTGAGGTAAGCCGAAATGACTCGAGGATTCTTGTTCACTCGCGCCGGCGCGAGTGGTTTCGAGCGCTTGGCCTTTTCAAGTGGATCGTTTTTCTGAAGATATAAATCGGCCATGACTTCTAAGGTCTGCTCGAGAGAGACTGCGGCCTTCCTGGATTCCAGATCTTGAATGCGTTTCAGTTTTTTCAGAAGCGCTTCTGAAATCCCCAGCTTCAACTCCACCCGCTCTTCACCCACATACCGGGTGGTTTCTTTCACACTCTTCTCAGGAAACTCTTTAGCAACAATTTTCTCCAGTTCTCGCTTCGGAAGTTGGGCCGCCGCTTGAAGCCACTTGTCTTGATTTTCAGGAGTCAGAATCGAAACAATCACTTTGGCATTGGAAAGGGAAATCTCCCGATCTTGAATCATTTCTTTCAAAGCAGGAACCTGAACGGATTTTCTAGAGATCGTAATGAAGTTGTAGGCAACGTTCTCTGAAAGTCCGAGTGACCTCACATAGTCAAATAGGCTTTTGAAACCCAGATCTCGATAACCTTTACAAAGATCGATTTCCTGCAAAACAGAAAGCAGTTCCGTTTCGGCTCGAAGATAAGTTTTCACCAACGCCACAGCTCTTTCATGCAAAGTTTTCATGCGCACTCTGTAACACAGGGTTTTTTTGCGAATACATTTGCACGCTAGTAAATGAAGTCCTGATATATTTTTTGAAATCAAAAATAGTTCTATTCGTTCGAAGAAATGGAAATAAACGCGAATAACAGGATTTTAAATTCGCATCTTGAACTCCAAGGGATTGCTCTCCACAAACCTGTCAAGC
>JAIEMT010000044.1 GCA_019751945.1 bacterium | reverse complement strand
CACGGCTCGGAGAAAACAGGAAAACGCGGCATGAGGATCAGGCCACAATTTCAACTAAAAAAAGCTTGCTCCCTTTTACGACTGAGACCTGGAAGATCTAGCTTCTCAACCTCAACTATCGAATCAAGATTTGGGTAAGTGTTGCTGATGATTTGTTTCAGTTGTTGAAAGTCTTTAAGCCAGGATTTTCGACTAAAATCCTGTGTTACTTTTGAGGCCAATGAAACTGATTTCAGTGCGCTCAAGGCTAACTCTTTTGCTTCACGACCAGAGTAAACAAATGTTCTGTCTTCTGATGCGGCCTTTAGGGCAGACGCGAAGACATACTGTCTGGAATTTGCTTCTAAATAACCGACATACCAGCCCACTCTAAACTGTGGTCCATTTCTCAAGCTCTCATCATCCCAAGAGGAATCACTTCCTGTTTTGCCAACTACTTTGAATCCAAGGCGGTCTGTTTCGACCGGCAAGATGGCTAAAACGGAGTCGATTGTTTTTGGTTCGACCTTGAGTTCTCGGCGTTTCAAGCGACGGAGGAAATCTATTTGCTCAAGGGGCGATATTTTTAGAGTTGAATTCAACCAGGCCCGCTCTAGCCCACCTGAAAAATCCTTGTTCCCATACTGAAAATCATTAAGATACGCTGCGATCTTCGACTGACCAATTTGGGGCGTTAGTCTTTTTGAAAACCAGACGACAGAATCTCTGAGCCAAGTTTTTGCATTGTGGTCGCGCTCGTGTGACTTAATTGGTTGATTTGTTCCGTCCCACTTCAACATAGTTTCAGAATCGGTGATAACACCTGTATCAAAGGCCATGAGTGCCAACGGAATTTTAAATGTAGAAGCGGCGTAGATACGACTCCCGCAGAGACCGGCATCATTTTTAAAAACGACTTTTCCAGATTCCAGTTCTGCTACGATTAAGCACTCTTGACGAATGACCTGATTCCCGGTCCTTGCAAACGCGAAGGCCGTATAAATCAGAAGGAATGCCGGTATGAGTTCAACTCTTAATTTCATTTCAGAACATCTATTGTTTTATCAATGCGGTAGGTTCCAATGGCGTCTGGATTTATAGATTTCGCAAACTTGGCATCTTCTGGAGAGTTAACATCCCAGATCCAAAACTTTGAATTTTCGCTGTGCAAATCATCAATGAAAGACCGTAGAACCCAACTAAGTTTGTGAGCGTATTTAATTGGAAGCGCAATGATCGTATTTTTACAACTGGGATGAATGTACCCAGTCCATCCAAGAGCAAGCCACCATTCGATACAAGTCGTATGTTGTTTTCTTGTGCCGACCGTTTGTATTTCTGGAAAACGTGATTTGATTTCTTCGGCGGCCTCTCCTAGATAGATGATATTTTGCCGAACACGCAAGGGCAGGCCAGAGAGTGACAGAAGGAAAATCTGAACCATTTTTGTGTCGGCATCCTTATCATTTATAGCGAATTGCCGGTCTGGAAATGTTGCAACTATCTCTTCGAAGGTTGGCATCAACCCCTCACCCAAACCGCGAGTTGGAAATGTCAGGCCCTTGTCAGGGGAGTAACCGAAACCAACGTCTAGAGTTTTTAGATATTCCAACTGACTTTTCTTTAGTGTCCCTTGTCCGTTAGTTCGACAACTCAGATCCTCATCATGAAAAGCAACCAATTTGTCGTCGGCGGTTCTGCGTATATTGAAATGCCCAATTGTCGCACCCAATTGAAAGGCCTCGGCTAGAGATGGCAAGGTGTTTTCAATATAGCGATGATCTTCCTTATTCACCATTTGGGCCGTACAGTCGTGAGGCCCTGGCTGCGCATCTGCGCGGAGCGACTGATTCAATCCATGAAATGCGATGATTTCATATCCGTAGGAATTTCCTCCCAGCAGAAGCGTAAAAACCATCAATTTGGTCGCTAGGTCTAACATTGAATGCCCCCACTCAAATCACGTGAACCGGAGTAAAGGCAAGCGATGGCTTCGGCAGAATCTTGATGTTCAGCTCCTTGCATTTAGAGCGAACACTCAGATCTTCGTAGGCACTCGTTACAAGGACAACATCTTTATGAGAAATCCCCAAGCGTTCAATAACATCTAGCCCGTTAGTGTCACGTGCCCTTAACTCGTAGTCCGATAAAAGCAAATACTTACCAATTTTGCCGTTATTTTGCACGAACCAAGATCGGATAGACTGTGGGTCAAAGAAGTGTTCGATCTTAAGATCCTGAGAGATTTCGCGGGTTCTCTCCTGCCACACTGCGTGAATGGTGGGATCATCATCCAACACCAGCAGCGTGGTCCCTTTCGAAAGTGTTACTTCGGTGGCAATCCATTTTGGTGCTGGCGTCCTAGGAAGAGAGATTCGCACCTCGGCCCCTCCGTCAACCTTGGAGTCAATCTCAAATTTGCCTTTCCAACTTTGAACGGATGCTTTTGCGTAGTGGACCCCGAGGCCCGAACCATTTTTCTTTCCATAAGTAAATCCCATTTCGCCTATACGACTCAGAAGCTCACTGGGAATTCCTTTTCCCTGGTCCAAGATTTTGATGACCGCATGGCTCTCCATTAATTCAAGCGCCAACGTAATCTTAGCTGTATCCTCGGAGGCCTCAACAGCGTTGTCGATTAGATTTGAGAGCGTTCGCCGCATCTCCAGTTCGTTGATCATGGCAAATGTTGAATAGGCATCTGGTGAAACCTTGAGGTCGATATTGTGGCGGTTGTGAAATTGAACAAGCTTCTCTTCGATCACCGATTCGAGAATCGGGAAAAGCAGAGTGGGTTCAGATAGGTTCTCAACACTACTATTTTTAGTGGCCTGTTTTCTTTCAGCCAGGACGATACGATTAATATCAGCGACGCCATTGGCAATATCCCGGATTCTTTGAATGGCGGTATTGAGTAAATCTTTGGCGTTCTCGGGAAGATTCTTTATCGAAGATGCGACCGCATTAATTGTGTTTAGAGGCGAGCGGATGTCATGGGCCACGCGCGCTCCAAGTTCGCCCAAAAGCATCTTGCTTTCGCTTTCGACGGCCAGGCGCCTAGCGGCCTCGCTTTCTCTTTTCTTGTCCTCCCACCATCGCACGATCGAGGGAAACTCTTGCTCAATAAATTCTGATGGCTGGTCACGGGTGATAAATTCATCAAGAGCTTGTTTGAGATATCTCTCCCGTTTAAGAAATTCCCTGGCCTGAACAGCTTTGATGCTCCCGAAAAGAACAATCATAAACAGAATCAATGCCGCAACGGTTGTATAAAAAACTCGCTGTACGAATTGGGATTCGATACTAAAAACTAAAAGCAAGTCTGGCCTGTCGGGTACTTTATAGGCGACCTGCTTTGCAAAAAATCCCACAGTAGAAACGCGAACCAAATCGCCTTGCAAGATAGAAACATTTCTTGGTGATTCGATTCGATCGCCGACCTCGATCAACTTTTGGTTTGGGGTGGTGGTCTGATCCAGAAGAACAACGCCTTTTACAAATTGTGATGAAAGAAGAACCCGCTGGTTCTTGGTAATCGAGGTGAGGAGATTTCCTTCTTGAATGGCAACTGCCTCGGATTGAATCCAGCTAGTCACCAGTTCGCGGCTTACGGATGAAAGATAAAGATCAAAAACAAAATAAATAGATACGACCGCAACAACTACGGCTACGGAGAACAAGGCCACCGCATTTAGAAATGAAATACGTCTGAGCCGTTTTATAAACACAGTCTCTCCAATTGACCGCCAACAAATGGAGGCTGATCTTTGAACTGGCAACGATGGACAGCCACCAGGTCATTCCATTCATGCGGCATGGCTTCATCGATGGACAATTCTGGCAGAATAATAGGCGAGACACCCTGGGTTTCAATTCGATCTCTTGCGATCTTAGTCCCTTCTTCTGTCATACCGAAATAAGCCAGTCTTTTTTCATAGAAAGTACGAGGCTCAAAGCTTTCGTTTTTGAATCTTTTAACGGCCACGGCATGTCTGAACAATTCACAAGTCGCTCGGAAACGTGTGAGTTCAATTTCGGCTGCTGGCCCGCTGGCTCCGCCGGAAATGACGCCAATAGGATTAAGAAAGGCGAAATAAATGATGACGTGTGAATCAATGGCATTTTCGATTCGGGGAGATATTTCGATGACGGATTGAACTGGAACAATGTTCGAGAGTTTTCTCAAAAAGGCATTTACACGTTGGCCCTTCTGGTTTTGAGCAACTACTTTCAGCTGATGCCCTGAATTTTTATCGTCCCACCACTTAGCCCAGACGTACCGCTCAACGGCTTCATGATAGGCATTGGTTCTTGCAGCCTCATTTTCGTTAACTCCAATTCGTCTTGGAAATGCCGCAAAGCCATCCGACCTCTCTGTCTTGCAGGAACTTAAACCCTTGTGAAATCCCTCTCTAAAAGCTTTTCTCTCCAACATTTCCACCAGGCCTTTAAGAACAGCGGTGTCGGGATCGAAATCCATGCCTGTGAAAACAGATTCGCTAATTATATCGGAGCCAGGGTCGTTAAAAATGCCAGCCATGCAAACTGGACCGAAATTTGAAATTTCAATATGCTTGGGGAGCCCTCGTCGAGCCTTTAGCTCCGTTACGAAGTATTTTAAAAACTTCGAGGGCTCACTCTTCATAAAGTTCCCTTAAAGACCTGCCAAGGAGCTGGTGACGTGATCGCAAAGGGGACATCCGCAAGGAGGGACTTGTTCGATGACGCAAAAAATCGTCTCAGGTGAGAGTAGACGTTAAAAACGCCTTGACCATAAAGATAGCGATTCACCTCATTGAAATTTGTCTTTCCACCCTCAAGATCTGCAATCATTTTTTGAAGCGTGGGATCTTCGCTGGCAAAACGTAAAACCTTGTGCAGGTTAGGAGTGAAAAGCATTTTCATATCCCCAACCGGATCAAGCGCCCAAAAACCGGAACTCGCACTAAAAAGTGCCACTTTGCCATCGGAGAAATATTCCATAAGCGTTTTTCGATCGGGAGCAACGACAGGATTCCCGGCCTTGGCTCCTATCTTTTCAAAGGTCTTTTTTAAAGTTTCGACAAATGTGGAGTTCTTTTCCCCTTCGTTGTATCCCCAGGAAATTGTGGCGTTCTTGAAAACAGCTTTACAAGGCTCGAGGCTGCTATCCGCCAATTTCTGGCCAGCTTCAAGATCATCAATGCTTAGATATCCAGGAAGAATTTTTGTAAAGATGCTCCCCTCAAGATTTTGGGTCTTGCCATGTAGCTCTTTATAGGACTCGCGAAATTTCTTCGCAAAATATAGCCTACAATTCCTGTCGGTAAACGGCCCAACATGTGGATTGATGAGAAGAGCTGAAAATCGCGAGGCCGGGGTAAACTTGGTTGCAAACTGTCCTTGCATGTCATTCATGACTGAAGCTGGGAACATTTGCTCGTTGCCAGCCATAACAGTGTTTTGGCTTAAGGTCTTTAGTTTTGCCGGTACGTCCGCTGAGGATATGTAATTGAAACGAATTTGCTTTGGAACCTTCACGCCATCGATATCAACCCCATCACGCTTTTCAAAAGTAATGTATTGGCCGTCCTTAGTGGTTAATCGGTAAGGACCACTCGCTGGAATTTCTTTGCAGACAATCTTATTCGTCGCTAAATCCACACATTTCTTTGGAATGATAGAAAACAGCTCCAACGAAAATCGAAACAGGGGATGCTCGGTGTTTTTAGCAAACTGAATTGTAATCGTTTGGCCATCAACCTTAATACCTTTTGGAAAGGACTTGAGAGCCTCTTTCCCATCGAGCCAAGGTTTGATTCCCTCAATGGTATCAATCACTGGGAACTTGGGACGGGTGAAGGCCATTCGAGAAACGGCAAAAGCCACGTCCTGCGCCGTCATCGGTGATCCGTCATCAAATTTGAGATCTTTCTTCACGACCCATTTCGCCGTTTTATTTGCGCTATCGTACTTAAACGATTCAAGCACTCGGCTCGAAAGTTGGTTCTCATGAGAAATTTCTAGAGGAGTTGCGTAAATCATCCGAGCTACCGGAAGATTATTGGTGCTATCCGCATCTAAGGGATCAAATGATGTAGGACCGGAAGTTTCCGTGATCACGTAATCAAAAACCTTCTCAGTTTCCCCAAACGTCTGACTAACCATCAGAAGTCCCACTACGAAAAAGATAAGTTGCTTCATGTCCCACGTTTCCCTCTCTTACTTGTTTAGATCCCAGAGATCAGGTCCATGCCCAAATCCGATCGATACATCCTGTGTACCCATTCGCGCATTTAACCAGTCAATCTTGGTGACATCTGTTTGGTCGCCCACGATCCCTTTAAGCATATCGACCGTGCCCTTTGCCCACTGGGACCCCTGTTGCTCATAGACAAAAAAATTGTTGAGCTGTTGTTGGTCGATTCGATACCAGTTGGACTTTCCCGGCACTTCGTAAATGATCCCCTGCTGGAGCAGGTGTCCTATCGTGTTCTGATACTGCGGCATTGGCACCGTATTAAACCGGAACATTCCGTCATCCGCGTGGACCGCTCCAGCTCCGGACAGAATCGCAAATAGCCCAGCTATCGCTTTTTTATTGTTTGAGTTCTTCATTTCCTTCACCTCCTGTTAATCCTAACTTCTTCATGCGACCGTGAATGGTGGTCAATGGAGCCCTCATTCTGTACTTTGCGGCCTCACGCAGAGAGTTGCTTTTTGAAATTTGTCTTATGAAATACTGTCTTTCTTTGTCTTCGAAACCCGAGATCAATTCGTCATACGTGCAATCAAACTCACCCAGTCCACTGGACGTGGCGTCTTCAGCAAAGAATTTTCCGCTCAAGTGATCCGGCACGATTCTGTTCGCGGGAACCACTGTCATCAGCTTTTCCATTTCGTTTTCAAGCTCACGGACATTGCCGCGCCACTTGTATCTTTCTAGGTAACGAATGGTCTTCGTCAGAATTTTCTTTTCATCGCCATTAAACTGTTTCTGAAAATGGGCGATCAATGGCCGAATATCTTCAGGGCGATCCCGGAGCGGTGGGATCGTGATTTTAAGCACATTGAGCCGATAAAAGAGATCCTCGCGAAATTTTCCGGCAGCGATGGCTCTCTCAAGGTCCACATGAGTTGCCGCTACGATTCGCACGTTTACTTTAACTGGGATATTCCCACCAACGGTGGTGAATTCACCTTCCTGAAGGACGCGGAGTAATTTCACTTGCAGATCGGGTTTCAAATCGCCGATCTCATCGAGAAAAATAGTTCCACCATCGGCCAATTTGAATTTACCGATTTTTTGTTTGTCAGCACCAGTGAATGCTCCTCGTTCATGGCCGAAAAGGTCGCTCTCTAAAAGATTTTCTGGAATCGCCCCAACATTGATGGGGATAAAAGTTTCCCGCCTTCTGAGTGACAGGTTGTGAATCGCACGGGCTACCAGCTCCTTGCCAGTTCCCGACTCTCCGTAAATAAGAACGTTACAGTCGGTCGGAGCCGCTTGATGGATTACTTCAGCGATACGCACTAAACTCTTTGACTGTCCAACCATAGCGATGGACCGGATCAGTTTTTCATTTTCAGATGGCGAAGGTGGAGTGAAGATCTGCGCAGTCTCCTCAAATTTTTTGCAGAAGCCTTTGACCTTTTCCCGAAACTCGTGCGGAGGCGTATCCTTTTCAATAAAGTCCTCTACACCCGAGGCAATACATTTCTTAAGGGCTTCGCGAGAATAGTCGCCGGAATTGATGGCAATGATCAGATGCGGATTAATCTTCAAAAGTTCAACAGCGGTGGTGGCGCCATCTTTTTCTGGCATCTTAAGATCAAGCAGAATAACCGCATAGGAATACGGTTCAAAGCGCACAAGACGAATGGCCTCGGCCACGCTAGAAGTGGTGATCACTTCCAGATCGGGAACTTCCCCCAAAACGAATTTTACCGTTGAAAGGGCGGTCTCTTCATCATCTAGTACCAGAATTTTAAATCGCATTACTTCTCCGTCTCCGGGGCCAATCTTCGAAGAAGAGCAATAGCAAGGACGGGACCAACAAGAACTCTCACGGCTCGAACGCCTCAACCCCCCGAAAATACTGGGATCTTCTTATAACACCTCATGACTCTGTGCAATATTTTTCCAAATTTCTGTTCGTATTTCCGAACACGAAAACAGCCCGAAAAATCGCTCTGGGAGCTGTAACTGGCGGGATTCCAAAACGAATTTCACTGGTGGTGCATGAAAGAAGCCATGTGTTTGGACCATGGAATACTTACATTGTCGAAAACCACAACCAGGCTTAAGATTTTAGAATAGTTCAGGAAACTGGCAAAAAATTTTTGTTCGGGAACGCGAACGCCTTAGGAGCGAATATCAGTGGCGCAAATGCAGAGGCAGATAGACGAAATGGTGACCGCGATTTTCTCGAATCGTCAGGCCTCGGAACTTCAGGCAGCTACGCGAGAGTTTAGTGCCGTCCAAGCTGATCACTCGCGACGGAATATGATTAATTCGGGCATGTATGTACAGTCCATTTCCAAAGTGTATGAATCTGCGGTAATTCGAACTGTCGAGAACACCTTGGAGGAGTTGTATCTTCAATTTCGCCAAGCTGGACGCCGAGACTCAACCCTTTTTTGGAATCTTGTCGAACCTAAGATCCGAGACCTTGGCTCTTGGATTTAGCCGATCTGCCACGGCAACGGCTGCGGATCGCCTTCGTAACAACACCATCGGCCCTGGGACCTTCATAAGAACCGGAGAACAAAGTTGGGCAGCTACCAATCAATTGCTCACCGCGCGAATTCATGAACTCAGAACAAAATCTCAATTTATTGTATTGAAGTCCCCCGATGATCGACGGGCAAACGGCGTACCTGACGTTGCCGTGATGATGTGGTTTCCCAACCCAGAAACAGAACGCAAAGAAGATGTCGATGCTGCGAAGGCGCGATACGAGATTTTCAAAGAGTCAGTGGCAGAAGCCTCGAATGGACTTGCGACACTGAACAAAATCGACGACCCATCAATTGTTCCGCAAGATCGCATTTCGGCAGCCGTGGAGGTTTGGCTCGAAAAAGCGGTAGTTGTTATTTGTGACCTCGCGGGTCAGCGCCACAACGTGTACTATGAATTTGGCTATGCCAGAGCTACTGGTACCGAAGTACTTTTAACCTGTCCCAAATCAGAGGCATCGTCTACAAAACTGCATCTTGGGCATTGGCAAAGGGTCGAGTATTCCAATCTCGAAGAATTAAAAACCGGGTTGATCGAAAAGTTAAAAGTTCTCATGCCTAAGTATGATTTGTCGGGCTCAGTTTAGATTTGCAATAGCGCCTACATGCAATAGCACTCTAGTTCGTAAACATAAGCGCACATTTTGGACGCTCTTAAACATTGTTGACCATTCTTGGAAAACAGTATTGGATTTGGGCCAGAATAATGTGCCCGTCCTGCGCAAGCTTCCCTCAAAACCAAGTGGTTTTAAAGCAGCTTCGCTGAAAGTCCCACTGCCGATGCGGATCAAATCTCCCGCCCGTGCAATCGAGACCGCCTTGGACAAGGTCTTCACGGGCGCCCCTTGCGTTCCCAAAGCTAAGTCGTTGCCGGTTGTCGCCACATAAATAATTGCGGCGAATAGTTGCAACGGAGTCACTCCCGCAACCACTACCAACAATCGACACAACGTCTTGAAATGAAACATAGGCCCCCGCTTCGTGTTTAAGTTTCATTGCAAGGGCCATACCGAGCCTACCGACGCCACGATCTCTGCGATAGCCTACGAACTTTACATATGCCTTATGTTTTATTGACGTTTCATTTAGGTAACCGTCTCATTTTGATTTGAACTACGAGTTCCGCAGCTCATAAGCCAGATAGCAAAGACCGATCCCAATACCCCAATCGGTCCAAACATTTTTGGAAAAATACGGATACACCATCAGCGCGATACCAATCAGCATGAAGTAGGTGTTGGCCCTGCGCCGAGACTCGCGCACCATCCAAAGGCCGATGGACCCAAAAATCAAACCCGATAAAATTGAGGACAATGTAAAATCGATCAATGGCGCTCCTGTAACTATGAAATCACAGGAAACAGGAATTTGCTACCAACCTCTAGTTTCGGGCAGCGCACACGATTTATCTTCTAGTTTGAAATTCATCATACCAAATAGAGTTTCATTGTTCCGATATTGCCTGCGACCCGAATAATAGTCGAAGCCATCGGCAATGTAGTCCAGACGGATCCCACCAAATTCACTGACTTTGTAGACCTTGTTATAACTCGAGCAGTTTTCATTGATCTGTTCAAACAGTTCCAAAACCCGCTGCAGTTGACGAATTCGATCAGCCCACACCAAAGCAACTTTGGAGTACTCAATCAATTGAGATCGGTGTTCGTCGATGAATCGACATTGATCAGACAATGATACGACTCGCAGCTGATCATAAATTGGATTCATCTTGGGTAAGACATTGTAAAAAACATTCTTCGATTCCCGAATGGTCTGATCGTAAAAGGTTTTGCAGGTGCGCGAATTGTTGACGGCTATCAAAGCGTCTTGAAGCTCCTGTACATTCAACAGTCCAGCGCGTCCCTGCTCGTTCAGCACTTCGGTTTCAGACGATTCCCGGAACTCCTTTCGATGCAACAAGCGATTGAAGATCGCAATCGCGTCCGATTTCACACCCGCCTGTCGAAGCACCTCGTGCACAATGTGAGTTTCCCATTGCTCGGCGCCTGTTTGTTGCAACGACTTAGCAAGATCGGGGCGAGTAAAGTAAGATGTTCCGTCGAACGTCGTGATTTGTTCGATGGACTGCCGAGAACAGTTCGATGGAATCACCGCAGTCGAGACATCCTCTGTCGGCTGCAATTTAAAATCTAAGTATTTCCATTGTGATTTATAGGTGCGCACAATTTCTGGGCTGACCTTTGCCAGCGTGGTATTGAAGCCATCGCGATCTTTCACTAAATATACCCGCAGTTTTTGTTTGGAAAAATTAGCAATGCTTTTCAAATTGTCATCGACGTCTGAGCTTGGCCGATACCATTTACCGCCGTTGGCTTGAATACCGATGGCATAATCCAAAGCGTAGTATCCATCTTTGGCAAAACCCGATTGCGGATCCGCTGAGCATTGAATGACGCTGCCACCGCCCGTTCCGATTCCTCCGGCAACTCCGGTATTTAGTGACAGCACAACAATCGCAAAGGTCATCAATGGTTTTCTCATAATGGTTAGCCTTTCTTGAGGTTCGCCATCTGTAACCTGCAAGTCGCTTACAGTTCCACATCATTTGAGTCTAAAGTTCGTCTAAAAACTGACCGATAGTCACATCATATGCATAACCACTTGAATATATTTGACTTTAACGACTACAGAAAATACCTAAAAAAATGCCTAGAAATTGCCAAAAAGAATAAAACTTTCAGGCGTGTCCGGTTAAGAAACAAGTTTTTCACAGTGGTTTGAACGAGAATAAGGGTGAAAGAGGGTTTTCTTG
>JAIEMT010000048.1 GCA_019751945.1 bacterium | reverse complement strand
TCGGCAGGACTACCTTTTGCTGCCTTTCAGGCTCGGTCGGTTCCCTGCAAGCAGGCTGGAGCTTTCCCAGCGCACACTTAATAAGTGTACGCTATACCGCACACTATGTCAATTCCTATCCAACACGGACCAGACCGCTTTTGATTTGGCGAGTTCACCCTACGGTTTTTTCGATAGAATCGTCGGCACTATTTCGTTGGACTCAAAAATAATGCCACGGCGGGTGAGATCAATGAGATTCACTCCACGAGCGACGTCTTTAATACTGTCGCCGATGGCGCAAGTTCCCGTCCGCATGGCATGGACAACGACCAAAACTCCTCCGAAAAAAACACCTTCCATAATACGAGATGGGTGCTCCACGGTGTCGTTCCAAACTTCTTTGGAAAAGAAATAGTTTGCACCTCTGCCCCAATCCCTGAAGCTTTCTTGGCAAGCCCAAACGGGGTGGGCATTGACCATCGAAATCTGTCGTTCTGAGTCGCCTAAATAGCTATCTGTAAACAAAATGAACTCGAGGCCTCGAACCGGTTTCTTAATGGTACTAAGCGCCTTCTCAATCTCGCGAAGTTGAATGGCGACTACTGATTCAGGCTCTTGCGAGTAGCCGTTCTCAACAATGCCAAACACCGAGTAGGCGTCCAACTCCTTTAGGGGGATATCTTTCTTAGTTGGAATCTCTTTGTTCCCGCTACGAACGTAGCTAATCTCAATGCCATACTGGCTCTCAAGACTCTTCACCACGAGGGGTATTTCACGGTTGTACCAAGGATTGTAATCTTTGAACTCGCCGAAATCTTTCCAGGCATAGCTATTCTGCGAAAAAACTAGGAGCAAGAGTGGGAAATATTTCATGACAACCTCAAAAATGATCGAATTAGACAAGCGTTTTTATATACTAATGATGTGTAATATCAACTGTTTTAGGAAGGCTTGAGCATCGTAAGGTAGGGCTCTGGGCGGTTTATGTACGCTCGCATCTCTGTTTCGGTTGGCCCATTACCTAGATTTAAGGGTTGGGCGCAGCTCATATCTAGCGCCCAGGATCGTCATCGTACGGGGTATTGTTTTTTATTTAATTTATATATATAAAATGCCATGAGAAATTTCTATTTTCGAGCTGCCATTTTTTCGCTGTTTTTAAGTCTGAACGCCCAGACCGCTGAGCAGGGGAGAAATGAGTCAAAAACGATTGATAGCACTGGGGCAGTTTTTGTTAAAAATCAAGACTACCCCAAGATGGGCGAGGCGTGGCTGTCTTTGAGTAGCGGGCTGGTCTGGGGCGGAGTGATTAAATCCAAAAGTACCGGGGAGGTGCAGAATTTCGACACCCTAGGAAAGGCAATCCGCGCATGTGAAGATCAAGAGGCTAGGCTTCCCACTTTTTCGGAGTACAAAGATTTGGCGGCGTCCCTAGGTTCCTCAAATCCCCGGTTCTTTCCCGGCCTGGGCCCCATTCTTTATTGGTCGACGGACTTTCCAGTTGCCCCCAACACTGTGTGTGATTTTCTTGCTACCGACCCCTGGCTCATTTGCTATGATAAGGACGACGTAAATGTTAACGTAAGAAAAAGCGGTCTTGCAGTTCGCTGCGTGAGATAGTCGCTACCCACTACAGCACTCACATCGAAAAGAATCGCGAACCATAAATGTGAACATATTCTCAGTCGCATGGTTTTATTGATAAAATATTGTGTATACATTGTCCATACAAACTGCTAACATGAGGTAATGTCTACAGCTAGAAAAAAAATAGATGTATTAAATATGAGAGTGGAACCGACTCAAAAACAACTCCTTGAAAGAGCTGCTGAGGCCTCGGGCCACCAATCTGTTACAGCGTTTGTGCTGGAACATGCCCTTCAGGCCGCCCATAGGGAATTGGACGAGGTCAGAAACTATTCGTTAAGCTTGAGGGATGCTCGAGCTTTCTTGGTTGCACTCGAAAGTCCGCCAAAGCCAAATTTAGCTTTGAAGTCTCTTTTTTCGAACTACGATAAAAAGTATTCTAAAGCGAAACGGTAACTCCAGGGAATGTACCGGTTTGAGTTCCATCTCTTAGACAAGACGTTTAATCGAACGAAATTTGATTGTGGATCGCTGCCTCTGAATAATTTTTTAGCGACCCAGGCCAGGCAAGCACAGGAAAAGGGCTTCAATAAAACCTATGTTGCTATCTTGGAACAAGACGCAAAGAAGATCGTGCAAGGATATTACTCTATCAGCATGGCGCAGATCGACCTGTCAGCGTTACCGGTAGCACAGCGAAAATCACTTCCAAAGCATCCAGTACCTGTAGGAAGAATCGGCCGTCTAGCCGTTGATCAGTCCATGCAGGGCAAGGGGTTAGGGGGCGAGCTTTTGGCGAACGCCCTGAAAAAGATTCAGGATGCCAGCAAGGTGGTCGGCGCTCATGCTGTTGTTGTGGATGCGAAGGATGCATCGGCCAAAAACTTCTACGAAAAATATGGATTCATTGCTCTCATAGATGATCCGATGACACTCTTTCTTCCTATAGCAAGTATTCCGTAGTTGAACGAATTCCGTAGTTGAACGAACAACCTCACCAAAACCCAGGCACACTACCCTTCGGAGAGGGTTTGAGCGGATGATTGCAGAAGCTAGGTTTAGTTTCCTTAGGACAATCCGATTGCTCAGCGTTTAACCCCTGAACCCACAAGAATGCCTCCGCATTAGACCGGCTGCCATACTCCGCCCTCCGACTCTCGGGAAAACTTTTTTCGACGGGTTCCAAACACCAACAAGGATTGGGTGAATCTTTTCCGGCCTGAGAGGCGAAGAGTTGCTTCTTGCCCGTGCGAACAAGGTATCGATCGAGTCCCTTGGCCATCATGCTTCTTTGCGTGGGATCTCCTAGTTCAACAGCTCTCTTCGACCAAATAAAAGTCTGGTAGTAGTGATCCACAACGTCGCCATGTTGAAAGACAAGCGCCGCTGCTGCGTAGTCTTTCGCCTCTTTGAAACAGCCTTCCGCGAAAATCTCAGCCACTCGGATTCTGCGGCGAATGTCGCGAGGACGCACGGCTTCCATATCGATTTTTTCGACGGGTCCGGTGCGATCGGCTTGATCGGCATTGACGAGGTCTTGAAGTTCTTGGGAGCGCTTGGCTTGGCGGGCGGAGTCTGCTTCGCAGGGGGTGTAGGTCAGCGTGTGCGCACAGGCAGATAACAAGACCAGTACTTGGGCGAAGTATTTATGCATAGAGACGGTATAACTTCTTAAATAAGAATCGTCTAGGCAAAGTAAGTTAGATTTCGATTTCGCCCTTCAGGATCACGACCGCTTTCCCACCCACTTTTACAGTTTCAATATTCTGAGGACCACCTACAACCTCGACCGTTGCACTTCCTGGGCGACCCATTCCATGGCCCTGCTCAGCGATGAACGTGGGGTTTTTAATGAGTCCATGATGCCAGAGATATGCACCCATGCCACCTGTGGCAGACCCAGTAAAAGCATCTTCAGTCGTGTCTGGTGGGACTCCGAAATGTCGCGCAAAGGTGGAGCCAGCGGGCGTGATGCCACTTAAGCAGAATAAATGAGGACTAAAAAAATCCGAGCCCGTTTTGTAAGCTTTATACTCAGAAACATTCAAAACAGCCTTTTGGAGTGCTGCAATATTCTTAACGGGAACCATCAGCTGCGGAGTTCCGGTACTAACGGTCTGAATAGGGCAGTTCGGTAACAGGTCCGCTTCGTTGATTCCAAAAAGCTGAGAAATCTTCCGGGGATCATGAACGGAGAGGAACTCGGGCTTTTTCTGAGACATGACAATCTGAAAACCACCTTCTTTCTCGCGATGGATCTCGATTCCAATCACTCCCGCCTTTAGCTCTAAGGAAACTTTCGTTAGGGGTTCCTTTAAAGTAATTTTCCCGGTCTCGATCAGCGAGTGAATTGTGGAAATAGTTGGATGACCCGCCAGCGGAATTTCTTCGGCGGGAGTAAAGTATCGCGCGCCAAAATCAGCTTTTGAGGACTTCACCACAAACGCAGTTTCGGAAAGATTCATTTCCTTGGCAATGGTGAGCATCTGCTGGTCGGAAAGGCTGTCGGCCAAAAAAATCACGGCACAAGGATTTCCTCCAAACTTCTGATCGGTAAATGCATCGACCCAGATAAAACCGTGCTTCAAAATAATCTCCTCACTCGCGCCGGAGTGTGTTTGGAAAGTCCTAATTCCATCGTTTACTAGGAGTGACGGGTTGGAAATGGCGCCTGAGAATGATCTGAGACATCCCTACGAGAATCATCGTCAATTTTTGGGACTTTCCAAACACACTCCGGCGCGAGTGTTTTGAACTTCTAAAACCGAAACTGACCGCCCAATCCCAGACTGGAATTGATCCACATCAGACCTGCGGCCCAATTCCAAGAAGGACCGTACATCAACGAGATCTCAAATTCTCCTTCGTATTTTCCGCCCCAGCCGGGCCGCCAGGAGAAGTCGACGTCGGTATACACCGTTTGCGCCCATTGAAATTTCTTTTCGAAATCGAATCTCACTTTTCCTTCGTGATTCACAAATCCTTGAGCGTGAATCAGAAGGGGGAGATGACACCCAGGCCTGCCATGCCGAAACTTTTCCCATGGTAGTGAGTGGCTCCGAGAGCGACATTGAAAAAGTTTCCAAACCAGCGGCGGTAGAAAAGATCGCCTTCGAAATCCCATTCTCCCTGAAGCGAAAAGGCTCGATCGGCGTCGCTTCTTGCTTCGAGACGGAGGTCTAGCTCATCCCAGGTTCGCATCAGCTTGAAGCCAGCGCGTGCGTGGTTGGATGCCGCTTCTACCAGGCCAGTAGAATAAAGATGTTCATGCAGGTGCGGGTCATGTTTCTCGTGCGCGGAAATTTCTTCGGAGGGTTTGTAGCTCAGATACTTCACCACTCGCGCCATGCCGGTTTTCATATGGTAGAGATTGTGGCAGTGAAGCATCCACTGGCCCGGCTCATTGGCGTAGAATTCGATGGTTCTGGTTCCATGAGGCGGGACATCGACCGTGTGCTTCAACGGAGATCGTTCTCCGCTCTCATTCAATACCCGAAAAAAGTGCCCGTGCAGGTGCATCGGGTGATGCATCATCGTCTCGTTCACAAATACAAACCGGATGACGTCGCCTTCTTGAACAGAAATATCTCGATCTTGTTGAATGGCTTTCCCATTCATGTGCCAAACATAGCGGCCCATATCGCCGCCTAAAACCAGCTTCAGTTCCTGAACCTTCGCCTTCTTAGGAAGGACGGTAGAAGTTGGGGCTTTCAATCCGTCGACGGTCAGGGTTTCGGCAGGATCGGTATGCTGCGCGTGCCCTGCATGATGGGCGTGTTCCATCGGGGCGTAGAGGTCCGGCTGTTCCTTTCCCTGCGCCGAAACTTTTTCACCAGATCCGATCCAAGCGGAAGCGAATCCCGTCACGTCCTGTGCTGTGGCCCGAAGTTCGTAGTTCTTTTTTTCGGGCACCGTGAAGAGAACGTCGTAGGTCTCGGCCATCCCCAGGAGGATTTCTTGGGTTTCGATGGGCTGAATGTCGATACCGTCGGCCGAAATCACCTTCATGGGCAAGCCTGCGAGAGAAACATAAAAATAGCTCGAGGCCCCCGCGTTAATGATTCTCAGACGCACGCGTTCGCCCGGTCGGGCGGCAAGGAGCTGAGAGTTTTGTTTTCCGTTGATCAGGAAGGCATCGTACCCGACATCCGAGAGGTCCATTCCTCCCATCCGGTTCCATTCATTTTCAAAATAAGTGTCAATCGCTCCGGCATCAATCGCCCCGCCAATCGATCGCACGGAATTCTTCTTATAAAGGTAGTAATCGCCATCCTTTCGGAGGTTGCCTAAAATTTTGTCCGCGTTCTCGTCCGACCAATCGCTGAGAACCACCGTGGCTTCTCGGTCGGCTCGGATGGTTTCCTTTTTCGGATGAATGACAAAGGCGCCGTACACGCCCTTTTGTTCCTGAAGAGCCGTGTGCGAGTGGTACCAGTAGGTCCCGTGCTGCCGAATTTTGAATTTAAACAGTCTCGACTTTCCGGGAAAAATCGGAGGCGTATTGACGTAGGCCACACCGTCTTCTTCAGGAGGAAGCAGGATGCCGTGCCAGTGAATGGAAACTTCCTCGCCGCTTAGGCCGTTTTTAACGAGGATCTCGGCATCATCTCCCTCGGTGAATTCGAGCGGAGGCGCTGGAATCTTCCCATTCACCATCAGCGCCCAGTCGACCGTTTTCTTACCGCTCAGATTGACAGGCTGGTTGGTAACAGTCAGTTCATAGCGAACGGTCTTCGCTCCTGCGTCCGAAATCGTGACTAAAAGAGAGGCGGCAATAAGGGCCAGAAATCTCGGAACGGATGCCAACTTTAAACTCATAAAAAACGCTCCTCATTCAAGCCTTCTGGAACGCGTTCTTGAGTTTAGCGTGGTCCAGTTTCTCCATCTGCCACATCGCGTGCATGACGGCTTCTTTCTTCTTCTTATTTTTGCTGGTGTTCCACTTATCGAATTCCGCGGGAACGATCTGCCAGTGAACGCCGTACGGGTCGATGACCCAACCGCATTGCAGGTGTTTACCGCCGCCGGCGCCGAGTTTTTTCCAGTAGTGGTCAATCTCTCGTTGGTTCTTGCACGGAACCACAAAGGAAACCGCCTCATTAAAAGGCATTTTGACAAACCCATTTAAGAGCATGATTTTTTGGCCCAAGATGGTGAGGTGTTGAGTGAGTACCGAACCCTCCTTGACGCCCATGGGGCCATGGGGTTGCTGGCCCAGTAAGCTGTTTTACCGATCTTAGTTCCTTTGAAGATCGATTTGTAGAATTTGGCCATTTCGGTGGCTTTGTCGTTGGACCAGATGGAGGCGTAGGCTTTGAGCATGGCAGGAATTCTCCTTTCCAGCGAGTATACAATAGTGTGTTTCGGTTGGCGAGGCAAATACCTTGACTAGGTATACCCTAGTAAGGTATATAAATTTAGTATGGCGATTCAGTCCTTTGCGGACGCAGATACGGAGAAGTTCTACGTCACTGGAAAGGTGAATCCCAAAGCAGGCTGGGCGTCCGTTCGGAAGATCGCCAAGCGAAAACTGGATATGATTCACTACGCAGGTCAGTTGCTCGACTTGAGATTTCCTCCGGGCAATCACCTTGAGGCGCTAAAAGGCGACTTGGCCGGTCTCCATAGCATTCGGATCAATGACCAATGGAGAGTTGTCTTTCGATGGATCGCTGCAGGACCTGCTGAAGTACGGATTAAAGACTATCACTAGGAGTTATTTATGATCGCAATAAAAAGAAAGCCCACAACCCCGGGCGAGATACTGAATGAAGAATTTCTCAAGCCGATGGGCATGACTCAAAAGCAGCTTGCCGATCACCTGGGCTGCGACGTGAAGGTCATCAATCGGATTATCAATGGAAGGACTTCCGTGACCGCGGAGATGGCGGTTCGGTTATCCGCAGCGTTCGGCATGAGCGCGGAGTTCTGGCTGAACGCACAGCAGGCTGTGGATCTTTACGCAGCGACGAAGAAAGTTGGGAAACAGCGACCGAAGCTGCTGTTGAAAGCAGGATGAGTTCTGCATTTAGCCAATAATATTGTCGCATGCATCATTTTTGTAGAGTCAATCCCGCGATGAAAATGTCCTGATCGGCCTTAAGAAGTCGTCCAAACAGCACACTTGCCATATTGCGGAAAAAAGATGCGGCGACGAACGGAAATTTCGTCATGAATTTTTCGAAGTCTTGAGCGGTGAGGGAAAGACACTCGCATCGGGTATGAGCCACGACGTTGGCGCTCTTTTTATAGTATCCCAGCAGAGCGCTCTCACCGAAGTAGGGGTGGGATTCTGCATCGGCTTTGCCTAAGAGAACCACTTGCCCTGCGGCGTCCATTTTGTTGATCGCCACCTGGCCACTCAGTAAAAAGAAGAGGCGGGTGTCTTGTTCGCGTTCGTTGACGATGATGTCTCGAACTTCGTAGGTTTCTTTTTTAACTAGTTCGGCCAAAGAACGCAGCGCTTCGGGATGGGTTCGTAATTCTTGGAAGATGGCGAAGCGGAGGAGCTGGGCGGTGATTTCAGAGGTTTCCATTTGGAAGAGTTTACGCTGAGTGGGGTGCTGTGGAAACCGGATTTTTTAGTCCGAGTTTTTCGCGGAGCTCAGGCAGGGACATGTTGAATAACTGATCTCTTGGGATTCTTAGGTCGAGGTGGCAGAGATTCTCTTTGCCACGACCTCGTTTGAAAGCTTTGAAGATTCTTTTCGGAGAGAAGAAGAAACCGATGATCAAAGTAATCGGGGCGTAGAAGTAACCGATCCAGTGTTTGCGAGGAAAACCGGAACTCAGTTCCCAGGCTGCGACTTCTCCTTCGCCAATCCAATCGGTGCTGTAGCCGGTGAGGAGATGGTGCAGGTCGTGGAGTTGAATGACGTCGCGGCGTTGTTTGGGGTTGGGAAAGGGGAAGGTAATGGGACCGACGCGGGCAGTGACGCAGAGGTCAGTGAGGGCGCGGTCGCCGAAGTAGTTTTGGTTGTAGTACTTCGTGAGGGCTTCGCGGGCGGTCATGGGGCTCCCTTCTCTGCAACGGCAATGGTTTTATCGATGAATTCTGGTCCGCCCCAGGGGCCGTGGCCTCGAACTACTGTTTTCACGTCAAACTTCTTTAGATTTCGAGCGGAGTTTGGCCAGGCTTTGACGTCTGCATCCCCTAAGTATCCCAGTTCTTCGGGTTTAATCATGCAGCCTCCGAAAAGCAGCTTTTGCTTGGGGAAGTAGACGACCACATTGTCTGGGGAATGGGCGGGTCCTGGGTAATAGATTTCCACTTTCTCGCCGGAGAAGTCGAAGGTCTTTCCTTCTTTGGCGGAAAAAATATGATCGGCGACAACCACTTTGGATTGGAGCACTCTGTCTTGCAGTTCTTTACGATCGTACGAAGGAGCCACTTTGCCGATCATGGCTTGGCCAAATTCGAGTTGAAGTTTCTTAGTGAGATCGCTGGCCCAGATTTCAACGCCGTTCTTTTTATAAACTTCGTTGCCGCCGGTTCCATCCATGTGGAAGTGGGGGTTGACGGTGACGATTCGTTTGGGGTTCAGAGTTTTTTTCACCCAGGTCATAAGAGTTTCTGTGCCGACATTTTCAAAAGGGGAAGAGGCGAGGAAGACGGTGCCGTCGGTCATCTTCACGGCGAGCACGTTGGTGTTGCGGTAGTCTTTGTCGGTTACCATGAAGACGTTGTTCATGATTTTTTGGGCGGTCATGTTGTGGGGGAGTTTTGTTATCTCGGGCAGACTGGCTGCATTTGTGTTCAAACTGCTGAAACAGATTAACGCAAACAAAAGTGGAATCATCTTACACGCTCCTCAGCTTCTTTCCCCAAACACCCCTGATGCACATCCATAAAAATGCTCAAAGTACTGGGCCTGGAGCCCTTGTTCAGCAAGGAAAGAATGAAAGTTCCGGCTGTTTCCAAAGTTCTTCGTATAGATTCCCAGGTGTCGGTAGTTATCCGGATTCCCCAGGCAGATTTTTCCAATGAAAGGAATGATGAGCTGAACATAGAAGCTGTAGAGGAAGCGGAGGACAGCATTCTTAGGAATCGAGATCTCGATAAAAGAGAATTGGCCGCCGGGCTTTAGAATCCGTTTCACTTCACTCGCCAATCGTTTTTGCTGTTCCAACGAAAAGGTTTTTAGTCCAAACGAACACACGACGATGTCGGCAGATTGGTCCGGGATGTGTTTATCAAAGACGTCGCCCTGGATGATTTCAGTAGGGAAGGGGTTTTCCTTCACTTTTTCTCGTGCGCGTTCACACATTTTTGAAGAAAAATCGATAGCGGCAATTTTTTGAATCCCTTGGATCTGACTGCGAAGTTCGCTGAAGAGTTCACCCATGCCGCTCATGAGGTCGACGACAACAATGTCAGTGTCTTTTTGTTTCGAGATTTTTGAAACCACCACATACCGCCAGACGTAGGTAAACCCTAATGAAGCAACAAGGTTTACGAATCCATAGGTCCCAGACATCTCATCGAATAGAGCGGTGACGCGGTTGGGGTGATAGAGGTCGTGTTGGGCCATGTGGAAGTGAGAATACCACGTCTCTTTTCCTGTTGACGATATTTAGCCTTATGGCTAAATATTGGAATGAAGAGCCGGGCGGAGAGGGAACTCGAAGAATTTGACGAAGTCTTTGCTGCGCTCTCCCATGAAACGAGACGGCTGATCTTAGTGATCTTGCTGTCTCGAAAAGGGGAAATGACCGCGGGGGAAATCGTCGAGAGATTCCATTACAAGTGGCCCACTATGACGCGACATCTCCAGCAGTTAGAGGCGGCGGGTTTGATTGAAGTCAGTAAGCAGGGTAGGGAACGACGGTATCTTCTGAAGAAAGAAAAGTTGAACCGCGTGGTGAAGAGTTGGCTGCATTGGTTTGAACAATAAGGAGAATTTTAATTTCATGAAACCCTTAGTCGTAATGGCGCTTTATAAAGCAAAGGCAGGAAAGACTTCGGAGTTGGAAAAGTTGATCCACGAGCATTTCCCGGTTTTAAAAGAATATGGACTCACCACGGGGCGGGAGCCGTTCATCGGGCGCTCGAAGGACGGCACGTACATCGAAATTTTCGAGTGGGCGTCGGAGCAGGCGGCTAAGAAAGCGCACGATCACCCGGCGGTTGCAAAGATTTGGGAAGCAATGGCGATGGTTTGTAGTTTTGAGAAGTTAGAAAATCTTTCGGAAGCAGGGAAGCCGTTTCCGAGTTTTGAGAGGGCGTTTTAAATGGCAGCAGCAAAAGAAGATTTGAAATCCTTGGAAGACATTCTCAATAAAAATACTTCAGCAATGGCCGATGTCACTTCGAAGAAGATGTTTGGGTGTCATGCGGTGTGGGTGAAAGACAAAGTTTTTGCTTTGGTTTGGAAGCATGGCCGGATCGGGGTGAAGTTACCGACGGAGAAGAGTTATGAAACGCTGATGTCGGTGAAGGGAGCTGAACCTTGGAAGGCAGGCCCGATGAAGATGGCGCATTGGGTGTTGGTGCCGGAGACCTTTCATTCTAAAAAAGGCGCGGATTTTAAGAAGTGGGTGAAGAAGGCTTATGAAGAGTGTTCGGTTTTGAAGACGGAGCCGAAGAAGAAGGGAAAGAGTAAGAAATGAATTTTGTGCAGAAGAAGTTGGATGGGTATTTTTTTACGGCGAAGGGGTTTTACATTTTTTTCATTCCGATCTTTGTTCCTTATCACAAGATTTATGGGAAGGCGAAGGAGGTAGCTGGGTTTAAGTTGAAACAGGATTTTGGGCCGATTTTGGAGTCGGGGAAGTTGTTTGGGTTGGGGTGGATTGGGGTGGAGGTTGAGAAGGCTTCGGGGGCGCGGCATGTGCAGGGCACATTCAAGATGTATGAGCACAAGGGGCCGTATCAGGAGTTGGGGCGGGTTTATAAAGAGGTGATGAAGGATTGTTCGAAGAAGGCGGAGAGTTTTAATTTGTATTTGGATGATGGGAGCAAGCTTTTTTTAGTTGAAATTGTGGCCTGATCCTCATGCCGCGTTTTCCTGTTTTCTCCGAGCCGTGAAT
>JAIEMT010000027.1 GCA_019751945.1 bacterium | reverse complement strand
CCTTAATAGGGCACGGCGGGTTCTGTGAGGGGCTTACTTTTACATAATTGTGTGTAAAAGTAAGTCTACTCGATGAATAAAAACTGCCGCGTGTGGGCGACCAAGTTCGCCGAAAAGCAGATTAAGAAACTTCCGAAACACATTGCAGCAGCCTATCACACCTGGGTGAAAACGGTTGAGTTGGACGGCATTCGAGCGACTCGAACGCTATCTGGTTATCATGACGAGCCACTTAAAGGAGAGCGCAAAGGACAAAGATCAGTTCGACTCAGCAAAGGATACCGCGTGATCTACGAAGAAACTGAAACTGGGAACATTGTTCTTATTGGCATTCAAGAGGTGAACAAACATGACTATTAAAGAAGCTAACCAGATTTTTGAAAAGGCACATGGTCCCTTTTCTTTTGCGACCTTCATGTTGGGGATCCGCACAACCCTTGAATTGTCTCAGGTTGAAATGGCAAAAAAGCTAGGCATCTCCAAGGCTGCTCTTTGTGAAATCGAAAAGGGCCGCACTCTGGTCAGCCCCCAAGCTGCTACTCGTTATGCGAAAAAAGCCGGTTTCTCACAGACAGTAGCTCTTGAAGCCTGCTTCCAAGATCAGCTAAGGAAGGCGAATATCAAGAAGCGGGTGCGGATCGAAGATGCTGCCTGAAATGGAAAAATGGTTAGACATAGGCGCGGCGACTTTCGCCTTAGGCGCCGCAGCGGATTCGATTCAATTTGGCTGGGAACTGATTTCGGCCTTAAGCCCCCGAAAACATTAAAATCGAATAACGCGAGAAGCAAAAAGAAGCATCACCTCAGTTCCCATTCTTATCTGCCGTAACTCAGGCTCCTTGCTGCACGGTTTTCGGGGGAAGCGCGCCCCGGCTACGGGGAGCATGAAGTACACCTATAACCAATATTAAACTCATCCTGAGGCCATTCGACATTGTTCAGCCTGGTCAAACTTCTTTTGAAGTTCCATATTGAGTTTCTCCCGTATTGTAGAAACGATTTCCGGATATGCCCTAACTTCCTCCGCACAAAGAAAGTAACCATTTCTGGTGCACTGTTGAATGACGCCGGCCCATTCCTTAGATTTTGAGATCAAGACTTTTCCACAAATATCATTTAAATTCTCATTAAGAGCCATCGCATTAAAGGTTTCGGCAAACTTCGAATTCCTCTTCAGGCTAAGAGCCAAATTCGCTATTTCGGCAAAGTATTCCTTAAGGACCTGATGTTGCTCAAGTCGGTATGGAACTATACTGGCCTGAGAGCGCATCTGAATTTGCAACCGATTCGTATTCTGAATGAGATCTTTAATTTCCTGCCCATCATTGCAACCTGCCATACCTATAAAAGTGAATAAGCACATCGCAATTCCAAGCACTTTACCATCCGCTATTAATTTAAACATTGGGCTAGTTCCTTTCCTTGAGAGATTCGATAACAACGGGCTTCTTCGTATAATCTCCATGAAAAATCAAACGAGCTAGCTTATCTTCCGTTGTTAGGAATCGAAATTTTAGCGAAAAAAAGCCGGTTTCCGCTTGAATATGATTTCTAGAAGCTTCGATCAACTCTATAGTATCCACGGCCCTTCCCAGGCTCAGACGTTCATAAAGCTGGTCATTTGCGGCCTGCGTAAGCTGAACCCTCTTTTGTAAATTTGCGTAAGATTCTAAATCTAAATTGTAGTTGCTAACCAGAAGCTTGAGTTGCCTTTTAACAGTTTCCAAAACGCCCCGCCGCTGAGTCTGTAAGATCTCCTTTTGAGCACTCACTATCCGCATCGACGCTGGGGTTCCGAAACCCAAGCCGTCTTGAATGGGAATCCCATCGAATACACCACCCGCAACACCTCGACTCATTCCCGAAGTTCCCAGAAGAGAAAACATGGCCTCCTTTCTTACGGAGTCCGAAGCCGAAATAAAGTAGTCATACTGGCGAATTTCCGGAGCGGAATCCACTGTACGAAACTCAAAGTCTAGATAATCCAGAGGCACATAGCTTTCAAAATTCGGCATTTGCAAAGAAGCAGGTTTGACAATGATATTAGAAGAAAAACCCATCATGTAGGTGAGAAGGCTTTCTTCTTCATTTACGAGAACCTGAAGGTTCCGAATGTCCTCTTGTAAAGAAAGCAGTCTAACCTCAATATCCCTCGAAGCACCCTGAGGAGCCCCTCCCAACATTTCCCTGCTCTCCACGATAATCAGGAGTTGCCGAAGTTCTTTTTCACTTTTCTGAATATGCTCCAACAGGGACTGATCCAAAAGAAGATGAACAAAGAGAGCTTTGGCGGTCATCAATTCGTTTGCCCAAAGCGCGCGATATCCTTCTTGTTCCGCATTATAGAGAACTTTCGACGCTTCCAAACGAAACCAATTAGCCGGAACAAGAAAGGGAGCAATATCCCCCACCAAACTAATAAGAGATGAAGGACTACCCGGATCCACGGCAACTTCCGCAATTCGCCACAGATTCAGTTTAGGGAGCAAGTTCATTCGCGCTACTTGAATGCTTTCACGAGCTTGATACACTCGAAGAGCATTCCCATAGACGCGATAATTTTCGGAACTCACTTTCTTCACTACATCTTCTAAAGTCACCGTTACCATATTTGAATCAGGAATATTCGGCATTGCAGCATGTGCCTGACCCAAAAAAAGAACGAAACCAATCCATAAGATAAATAGATTCTTTGTTTTCATTTATCTCTCCACTCGCTTAACAACGATGTCATAGACCGAAGCATTCGTAGTAGGTCTCACCTCTCCGCGAATCTCGGGAACCTGGGTAATGAGTCCCTCTCGAATGGAGTTCGAAACAGAACGAGCCAAAGTTTTTCCATCTACTTTTTTTCCAGCTGAATCGGGAGGCGTCATTCGCTCAAGTTCTTCGTCGGCAATAGAGAGTTGATAAACATTGCCGCAACTTGTGGATAGAATGACAATTTGGCCTTTATTGTATTCTGGCTTCATATTTTCAACGAGACACCCCACGCTGCTGAGCAGATTAGCGGGATTCCATTGAACAACTTGTGCATTTAAATAAAGATTATTTAAGTCAAAAGCAATCTCGTCGAGCTGACGAACTCGGCTACCCAGATAAGGAGGAAGACTTGGGATGAGCGTAATACGAACTCTGAACTCTCCCCGCTCTGTAATAAAAGTGCCTTCATAAGACCCTTGAACTGCTTGAAAAAAAGCATGACGAGAAGCGAGATCCTCCTCCATCTGAGTAGCTTTTTCGGCGAGATTGGTGTTTTGAGCCATCAACCCCATTAAAGCCTGCTCTTTGCCCTCGATTCGAGCCCTCTCAGCCAACCGATCATTTCCTTGGTTACCGCATCCCATCCCCAAGATTAGAAAAGCAGCAAAACTCATCCCTCTATAGACAAATGAATACCTCGACATTTGTAATCCCCCTTTTGATTCGAATAATCACTACTATTTACCGTTTTTCGACAATTGTGCCCTCGTTGAAAGAAACACTGGAACTGACACGAATTGTCGAATAATGATCATCGAGAACTCGCGTCACTTCCCCCTCTCCGATTTTCACCTTCATACACGATGGAGTTTCTCCACCGTATTTCTTAGTTCCTCCAAGGTACTTGCATTCATTCTTGAAAAGGTTCACCTTGTCTCCAGCCTTCACCTCATTCTTTCCTAAACACACATCTGCTTCTTCAGAACTGTGCTTTAAGGCCACCGATCCGCGAATGTGTGCGGAATGAGCACACCCCAATAATCCCGATGAAAGAATCACCATCGTAACCGATACCATCCCTAAGTTGTTTCTTTTCATTTTCACTTTCTCCTTCTTTATTAAGCTTTAGGTAAAGCCATTCTCTTTTCAAAAATCACATACAAACTTGGCAAGACAATTAGGGTCAGCAACGTCGAAGAAATAATCCCACCGATCACCACTGACGCTAATGGTTTTTGGACTTCCGCACCTACACCAGTAGAAAGCATCATGGGCAGGAAACCAAAAATATCGACAAGAGCGGTCATTAAAACTGGCCTCAACCGAATAAGGGCTCCTTCTTTTACGAGCGCCTCACCTTTCATACCTCGGCGTTGAAGGTCATTGAAGTAGTTCAAGAGCACAACACCATTCAGGACAGCGATCCCTGAAAGAGCGATAAATCCCACGCCTGCTGAAATACTGAACGGAAGTCCGTTGAGTATTAAGCCAAGCACTCCCCCGACCAGAGCAAGTGGCACTCCTGAAAACACTAAGGCTGTCTGAAAAATATTCTTGAACGCCGCATAGATCATCATCAACACGAGAGTCAAAGCAAGCGGGGTTAAAACGAGAAGGCGGGATCGCGCTTCTTGAAGATTTTTAAAGTTGCCTCCCCATTCCAGATAATATCCTGGCGGAAGTTTAACCGTGGAAGCAACCTTCTGCTGGGCTTCTTTAACAAAACTCTCCGTGTCTCTTCCTCGCGGATTAATCATCACAGCAGCTCGCCGTTTGGTTTGCTCGCGAGATACGGATCCATAGGCTTCGTCAAACTTCACTTCAGCAGCTTCAGAAAGAGGGATCGTAGCAGAGGCCGCAATTCCAACTGGAAGCGCCTCAATTGCCGAAAGATCAGAGCGCTCCCTCTCATTTAAACGCATCACGATTGGAAAGCGCTTAATTCCCTCGTAAAGGTATCCCACCTCTTCCCCACCTAAAGCGACCCCTACCGTTTCAAGAACTTCGCGCGCAGATACTCCGAGCCGATGAAGAATCCCCTCTTTTGGAGTAATCTTAAGGAGAGGCGAAGTTCCCTTCAATTCTACCTCGACGTCGCCAGCTCCTGGTACTTCTCCGACAATTCCGGCAATTGTCTTCGTTACCTCGGCGAGCTTATCCATGTCATCGCCGAAAACTTTTACCGAAACGTCTGCACGTGTTCCTTCCAATAGCTCGTTGAAACGCATTTGGATGGGCTGACTAAGTAAGGCCCGTTGACCAGGAAGTTCGGCTTCCAGCTTCTCTTTAATGGCAGTTTCCAGCTCTCGCTTGCTTCGTCTTCTACCCTCCACTTTCGGCCAGGTCTCTTTGGATTTGAGCATGACGTAAGTATCGGAGAGATTCACACCCATGGGATCCGTTGCGACTTCCGACGTCCCGATACGAGAAAAAGCGACCTCTACTTCGGAAAAACTCATAATAATATCTTCGGACTTTGCTTGAAGCGCGACGGATTGGTCGATGCTCATATTCACAGGTCTCACAAATTGTACCGTCATCGACCCTTCGTTAAGCTGCGGAAGAAATTCTCCTCCCAGAGTGGCAAATAAGCCTCCACCTAAAAGAATAGCCCCCACTCCAAAGGCCGCAATTCGTTTTCTATATTTTAAGGAGAAGTCAAGAAAGGGGGCGTAGAGCATTGAAACTTGACGCATCAACCAAGGTTCTTTTTCAGAAACCTTGCCCGTTAAAAATAAACTGGCCAAAGCGGGGGCAGTTGTAAAGGAGAGAATCAAAGCAGAAATGACGGCAATACTAAAGGTGGCCGCCATTGGCTTAAACATCTTCCCTTCAATTCCGACAAGCGCAAAAATAGGTAGAAATACCACCACAATGATCAACTCACCAAAACCAGCAGCAGTTCGAATCTCAATAGCAGCGTTGTAAACCGTCTTCTGAAGTTCTTCTTTAGTAAGCGATCGCTTTAACGCGTGAGTTTTAGAGTGAACCATGCGAACGCAGTTTTCGAGCACGATCACCGCGCCATCCACGATGATCCCGAAATCGAGAGCTCCTAAACTCATGAGGTTCCCAGAAATATCGAAGTACTTCATCACGATGAACGTCATTAGAAGTGAAAGCGGAATAGTTACTGCAGTGATCAGAGCAGCACGAACATTTCCAACCAATAGTAAGAGAATAATCACGACAAGAACTGCACCGGTAACCAAATTGTGCTCAACCGTGCCTAACGTCGCATTCACTAGATCGGAACGATCGTAAAGAGTTTCGATTTTATAGCCCTCAGGTAGGCCACTTTGAATCTCTTTCATTCGTTCAGCCACCCGGGTAGAAACTGTCCGACTATTTTCTCCCATCAGCATGAAAACACTACCGAGAACCGCTTCTTTTCCCCGAACAAGTGCAGCCCCCGTTCGAAGTTCCGTGGAAAGCTTAACTTCGGCCACATCTCCGATAGTGACGGTCTTAAAACTCTCCAGGGACTTCACCGGAACGGCCTTAATGTCCTCGATATTTTTAAAAAGTCCAACCCCCTGAACAAGAAACTGCTCAGTCGTTTGCTGAACATATCCGCCGCCGACGTTCTGGTTCACTCGATCTAAGGCGTCCGTCAAGTCTCTAAAATGTAAACCATAGCGTCCCATTTTTTGGGGATTGGGTTGAATATGAAACTGCTTTTCAAACCCGCCGATCGTATTTACCTCGGCGACACCCTTAACAGTAAGAAGTCTGGGCTTAAGAAACCAATCTTGGAGAGAACGAAGCTCCATTAATTGCTTCATCCGAGCTTCTCCGGTTTCCACCTTCTCCGCCTCGATAGCGTAGTGGTAAATTTCCCCCAAACCTGTACTTACCGGACCGAGCTTCGGATGTGCACCTTTTGGAAGCTGTCCAGTAGCGCCCTGTAGTCGTTCCGAAATAAGCTGTCGAGCACGGTAGATGTCCATTCCGTCTTCAAAAACTACAGTTACTGAAGAGATTCCGAAACGCGTAATGGAGCGAACTTGCGTGACCCCCGCAATGCCGCTCATCGCAGTTTCAATCGGAAAGGTAACATTTCGTTCAATTTCTTCAGGAGCGAGGCCTTCAATGGCTGTATTGACCTGGACCTGAACGTTGGTGATATCCGGCACCGCATCAATGGGGAGCTTCTCAAACGCGAGAAATCCCACGATGGCGACCAATGCAGTCAGCATCAAAACAGTGCCTCGATGGTAAACAGAAAAATGAATGACCTTTGAGATAATGCCGTCGTCGTTCTCTGGATGATGAGCAACTGCAATATGAGATTCTTTGTCGTTGGTGTTTTTAGTGTCCATGGCCGTCTCCCGATCCACCCCACGCTTCAAGCTCTGCCGCTCTTAGGAGTGGTACTCCGTCTTTTACTATTTGATCACCTGAAGTAAGTTCCGAAGCCTTCACTGTAGCCTCAGTGGAAGTCTTTGATAGAAGTTCTACTTCTACCAATTTATATCGACCGTTTTTAAACCTATAAATTCCCACTTCTTTTTGAAAAAACACAACGCACTTGAGCGGAACTTTGAAAGGGCCCCCCCCCTCAAGCTTGGTATAAGAAAGACCCAACGATTTGACGGCCTTTTCCGAAAGTTGAATTCCTGTCTTTCTACTTGCCGCCACAATGGCTTTGCCAACTCCAAGCCTACCACCGGTCTCTTCCTCTTCCTCGCCTTCCTCCTCGTGCTCTTCACCATCTTCATGAGCATGACCTTTTTTGGAATCATGTTCAGCTTCCCCCACTGAGGAATGAGCTGAAAAAGAAGCTGTCGCAAGAATTCCGAAGGTTGCAACAAAAAGAGAACATCGAATCAACGATATATTTTTCATAACTTCTCCCCAAAAGCCCGCCCCTCTAAGATGTAAAGCCCCCAGAGAGACTCTAGCGCCGAGAGCTCCTGTTCGTTTCGATTTTTTGTAAAGTCAACCAGCTGTCGATGCGCCTCGATTACCAAGGAGCTTGGAATGATTCCCCGAGCAAACAGCACATCCGCATTTTTATGTTTTTTGTCTAAATCATGATGACTCAGAGATGCCTCCAGCGCTTTAACGGCATTACTATATTTTGTGAGTAGGGCCTTCCGTTGATTCAACACCTCTTGCTCCCTCAGGAAAAGAGAGCGTTGAGCTAAATCTAGTCCTCTTTGGGCAACTGCTCGCCCTCCTCCATTCATTTGAAACAGCGGCAATTCGAAGGAAAGATTTACACCGATAGCCTGGTTTGTAAGCGATCCTGTAGTCTGACTTTCAAAGGTGGGCCCGATTTTTACATTGGGCCAAGAAAGACTTTGAGCGACAGAGAGATCAGCCTCAGCAAGTTTCAGTCCCGCTCGAGCGAGTCCCATCGTTGATCCGTTGAATAAAGTGACTGGAATTTTATCGTTCATTTCAGGCCAATTCTTTTTCCTCAAGGGCAAAAGCTTCTCGGATGGCTGAAAGTCACGTCCGATCGAAAGTTCGATTTCCCGAATACGATTAGAAAGTTCACTTTCAAGAGACGCTTTTCTGAGTTGATAATCGCCCGCGGCGAGATCAAAAACTCCAAGTGAGACCTCCTGTTCGGGAGTCCTTCTCAGGCGAGAACGAAATTGCTTTTGAATACGACTGAAAGTTTCAAGCGCTTCTTCGAGAGTATGCAGTTCATCTTTTAGCTGTCTAATACGAAACAGCCCCCGAATAGTCTCAAGCAATGCTTCCTCTTTGGAACGCAGCGAGCTGGCTACTACTGAGTCCTTCTCCGCCAATGCCTTGTCTATTCGCGAGCCGCGCTTCCCTCCCAACTCTAAGGTATGAGCTAAACTCATCTCATGATTCAGAATGTAGTCCCCCAAAGACTTTCCAAATACGGAGCGACCACTCAATTCCGGATTCGGACGCTGACTTGCAAGGGATTCGAATTCCTCTGCTTGCTGACTAGTTAATGCGGCTCTCTGCGCATCGGGATGATTTGCGAGGGCACAGTCCACAACGTCTTGAGGACTATTGAGTTTGCAATCAGCCGCAATAAGTAAATCCGCATTGAGACTTAGAAGCAGAGACAAAAAACAGAGGCTTAATAATCGTTCTAGCATTTTTTGGAACATACGCTCTCCACAAGTTCCGAGCGACCCGATAGTTTTGATGATCGATCGCCACCAGCACGAACATCGACAACGAATAAGTTAAGTTAAATCCTACTCACGTAGAGTTTGAGAATTAGAAATGCCGTTTAGCTTTGATTAAGCTAAAGGAGGCCTTTGAAGGCGAGATAGATCAGCACTTGAATAAAATTTAGGCCCGATTTGAAACGATGAAGTTTCGACGTAAGATGAAAAAAGCTGAAACTCCCTAAGGGCGAGGAATTGACAGTGCCCAAAGTGGCACGCATGTACTCCCCCCGAGTGTTCGTCACAGCCTCGATCGTCCTTCTGGACATCACTTAAGGAAATGGTCGCCTGATGTTGCGACATCTGAAGAACGGAATTGTCTTCGAAGAAAAAATCAGTACTCACGCTAAAAACATTCAGCGTGCAGACCCCAATTAAGAATGCGATCCAGATTTTTTTTCTCATAGTAGCTTTAAGACAAAATATCACTACCACCAAAAATTTGTAGCTGCAAACTTTACTCGGTCAACTCTGACCGGATGCCGGGGTAAAAATTTGCCTGTATGTTAAAAACCCCCAGTTTTTGCTTACTTTCTCAGGAGATGAGCATTTAAAACTCACGCCCCACGCAGTGCGCTAAGGGACAGTCTTGGCGCTAAAAAAGAAACGTCGCTCCCCATTTTGACGAGGCATCTCCTTAAGGAAATAAATTTTACTCGCCTCGTCATAGGTAATGGCAGCATAAAGTCGCGAGACAAGTTCATCTTGTAACTCGAAGTTAAGCCAAAGAACATTCTTGGACATTTCAGAACCGCTCAGTTCGATTTTTCTAATGGCCAAGACTCTTGCCCCGAAATGAAGTTCTGCACTGACATCGTATAGGGCAGAAAATCCTTCTGTTCCTACTTCGCGTATCTCACTATGGATCTTATTTATGACTAACGCTGCTGACGATTTAGTAAAAAGATCACCGGCAACACCCGTCCAAGTAGTTGGCAGTTCCTGTAACTTCTGAATGGGCGGCATTCCAGCCCACCCAGTTGTTGCCGTCAAACCATACAATACCAACGCAAAAATATTTTTTGTCATATTTTCCCCTCCCAATTATGAACCCACTATAATGCGAACAATTTAATTTAATAGTCCACTCTGATTTTTAAACAAGAGAAATCACGTAAGTTCATTAGACTCACGGTGCTGGCGGGCGGATATGTTATAGTGAGCTTTCCTGGAAAAAGATGTGCTCAGAATAAGGAATCCAAAAGACCAAAAATCAACCGATTTCATTCCCGTTAGTCACGGCCTATGCTATCGCCTCTTTCATTCGCTTCTGAATTCCGTTGGGAAGGTCCCGATCTTTCATTTTCTCCTCAAACATTCGATAGAGAGCGGGCAATACCGCAAGGGTCAAGCATGTGGAAGACACAATTCCCCCGATGACGACAGCAGCCAAAGGTCTTTGGACGTCCGATCCAATGCCTGATGAAAGCATCATGGGCAAAAATCCGAAGACATCCACGAGAGCTGTCATGAGCACGGGTCTTAAACGTAAAAGGGTGCCTTTTTTTACAAGCTCGTCCCCACTCAGTCCCTGCCTTTGCAGTTCGTTAAAGTAGTTCATCAGAACGACCCCGTTCAGAACCGCAATTCCTGAGAGAGCGATGAAACCTACCCCGGCAGAAATACTGAAAGGTAACCCATTCAGCATGAGTCCTAATACTCCCCCGACTAATGCGAGAGGAACACAGACGAAAATGAGAGCCGTCTGAAATACGTTTTTAAATGCCGCATAAATCATTAAGAGCACCATCAACATCGCCAGCGGAGCAAGAACGATTAGGCGACTTCTCGCCGTCTGAAGATTTTTAAACGTGCCACCCCATTCGGTATAGTAGCCAGGAGGTAGTTTCACTTCGGATGCAACTTTGGCTCGAGCCTCTTCAACGAAACTTTCTGTGTCTCGGTCTCGAGGATTGATCATCACAGCTGCACGTCGCTTTCCCTGTTCACGGGAAATAGCACCATAGGCTTCCGCGAACTGAATAGTTGCCGCCTCTCGTAATGGAACCGTCATATTGGTGCCAATTCCTACAGGTAGGTTTCGGATAGCATCCAAGTCTGAGCGATCTTTTTCACTAAAACGAATCAAGATCGGGAAGCGGCGAACACCTTCGTAAAGGTAACCCACTTCTTTACCACCGAGAGCTACGCCAACAGCCTCCAGCACAGCTTGCCGAGGAACACCGAATTTCTGAAGCAGCTCTTCATTCGGAGAAATTTTCAATAAAGGCGACGTACCCCTCAATTCCGTCTCCAACTCTGAAGCTCCCGGAACCTTTTCAATGACGTCTTTCATCTGTTGAGTAAACTTGGCGAGCTGGGTCATATCATCGCCATACAGCTTTACCGAAACATCGGACTTCGACCCTTCCAACAAGTCATTGAAACGCATTTGAATGGGCTGACTCAAAAGAACAGACTGCCCAGGGAGTTCGGCATCTAATTTCTCCGTCAGTAAAGTCGCTAGTTGCTGACGAGTCCATCTTTTTCCATCTACCTTCGGCCAATCCTTTTCATCCTTAAACATGATGTAGGTATCGGCCTGGTTTACCCCCATGGGGTCATTGGCGATTTCAGAAGTCCCGATCTTTGAAAAGGTGTAATCCACCTCCGGAAACTCAGCAGACAAATCTTCGGTCTTTGCCTGGAGACGAACCGATTGATCGATACTCACCGTCACAGGCCTGGTTGTTTGAATGAGCAAGGTACCCTCATCCAATCGAGGCAAAAATTCTCCTCCCAGGCTGGCAAAGAGTACGAGGCCAATGAGCGTCAGTGCAATACCCATTCCCGCCATGGCAGATCGGTACTTCAGAGCTGAAGCTAACAAAGGAGCGTACCAGTGCTCAATCTTCTTCATGATCAAAGGTTCTTTATCCTCTACTTTTCCGTTCATCAATAAGCTGGCAAGCGCCGGTGCGAGGGTGAAAGAAAATACTAGCAGGCTGATGAAAAACTCAAATTTTGAGGTTTCAAAAAAGTAAAATCGTTCTAAGCTTTTTTCCATGCGTGGA
>JAIEMT010000064.1 GCA_019751945.1 bacterium | reverse complement strand
ATTCACGGCTCGGAGAAAACAGGAAAACGCGGCATGAGGATCAGGCCACAATTTCAACTAAAAAAAGCTTGCTCCCTTTTCTAGGTTTTTTATCTCATACGAGGTTCCCTGCATTTTTTCTAGTAACGCAATAGCGGTGTCGCGTTTCCGAGTCTTAGTGGCTTCCTTCCATAGGTAGTTTAGAGTATTTGCGTAGAAATTGACTGTAATAGGTCTACCTACCTGATTTCGAATCACATGATACCTTCCAGTTCTACGGTTTCTCAAAAAATAGTCAGGAAGGCTTTGAGCGGATCTGGAGGGATCTACACGAACGACATCCATTTCTGTTACGTCCAACAATACTTGTGCTTGATTGGGGGTTTGTGGGAAAGCTTTCCCACTTAAAACGCGTTCTGCTGGTATTGACTCCCCTCGAAAACGGATTCCGTTTGCTTGCAAAAATTCGAGAGCGGTTTGGACATTCCTCTCATCCATTTTTCGAAGTTGTTTAAGCGCTGTTTCTTTCCATTCTTCCACAGCTTGAGAGCCTGACGATCCTCCAGGAGAGCGAGGTTTCTCTTGAAGTTCGTAGCGTGAGACCTGACGGGTAAACTCTGTTCGAAGTGTGAGATCGTCCTCTGGACGAACCATTCCGGGATATCTTGTTCTGAAGTCTTCGCGGGCCTGGTTGACCGCTTCTAAATGGGTATACTTTTTCTGTGTATTTCCTTCCGATCTCTCGAGCACGATTGCTGATTCTACAAGCGTTTGAGAAGGCGACCCGACTCCGGAACGGAGAGCGACTGCGTCTGCGTTTTCTAAGGTTTGCTGAATGTAGCCATCGAAAAAGCCTTTGCCGATTCTATATATTTCATCCATCCCTGGAAGGTTATCGATCATATGGATTTCCTGAGTAATGAAATCTCCATTGAATATTTGAAATCCCCCTGTTGCGATGGGCTCAGGTGTTAAAAAGAATTCGCGGTATTTTTGGTATTCCTTCGGCCAGTCCTTCGTCAGCGCATAGATATCCGGCTGATCCGCCGCCTGCACCGGGCTCAAAAGTCCAAATAGGATTGCGAAAAAAACACAGACTTTCACCTTGTTCTTTTCGGTATTTGGCTGCCCTAAGTTCGAGGGTGGGTAAAAACGGCCGGGTAGATTTGAGCTATTTTTTCAGGGCTGCTGTAAAGAGGGTTTTAGACAGTCCCAGCGCCAAAACCATGGCTCCAAACATAAAAGGTGCCGAGGGATTCACGCGATCAAAGAGCCATCCCGCGCAGGGAGGTCCCACCACTCGGGCTAGGCTTCCAGCCGACTGAAACACACCCATCGTAGCGCCATGGTCCGCGGCCGACGATGCTTTTGAAGTAAAACTGGAAAGCGAAGGGTGCAAAATTCCGTGTCCCACCGAAAGCATCATTAGCATGGCGATATTCAGTTGCAGAGAGTGAGTCGATGCAAAGATGGCCAAGGCTCCTGAACAGAGAAAAAAACCTGTCATGATCAGCGCGTTCTCACCAAATTTTTTGGAGAGTCTGCCGATCAATCCCCCTTGAATCAGAATCATGATGATGCCCATCACCGCGAGGAGCATGCCGGCCTCATGAGCCGAGTATCCAAAGTAACGATTCATGTAGTACGCAAACGACACTTCCATTTGCGTCACCGCAAACGTGAGTAAGAAAAATAAACTCACCCCCAATTGCCGTTTCGGATTCGAAAGCACTTTCGCAGTGGCGCCCCAATCAAAGCGCTTGCTGCGATTGGCGGAGCGTTCGATTGCCGCCATTTTAGGTTCTTTCAAAATCCAAGCAGCCAGAATCAGATTCAAGGCCGAGAGTGCAGCGCCGAAGAAAAACGGAGTGGGGTAGCCATACTTTGACAACCAACCGCCGATGGCAGGGCCGAAAATAAATCCCATTCCAAAACCGGCGCCAATGATTCCCATTCCCTTGGTGCGATCTTTTTCATCGGTGATGTCGGCCACGTAAGCGTAAGCTGTAGAAATATTCGCTGCGCAGAGACCCGCAAAAATCCGGCCGACAAAAAGCCAGGTGATCGAGTGAGCAAAGCCCATCAGGAGAAGTGAAAGCGCGCCACCAAAAATGCTCGCCATCAGAACCGGTTTGCGGCCAATGTGGTCAGAAAGCCGGCCCCAGAGTGGAGCACAGAGGAATTGGAAAAAAGAATAGCTGGCCATGAGCAGGCCCAGCGTCCAAGCCGACGATCCAAACTGCTTGGCGTAGTAGGGGAGAATCGGAATCACGATTCCAAATCCGAGCAGGTCAATAAAAACCACCAGCGCAATCGTGAGCAACGAACCGGATTTGGATTTCAACGAACTAGCCTCCGCTTTTTTCACCGCGACGAAGATGCGCTACTGCTAGAGCGGCCAAGATTCCGCAGATCGCTCCGGTCAGGACATCTGTTGGAAAGTGCTTTCCAGCAAGCACTCGGAACATCCCCGTAGAAAAGGTTAGGAGAGCAGTGCAGACCCCCCAAAAAAGAAGCACCATTCCCGAAGCTTTTCGGGCCGCGAGAATCAAAAGCAAGCACATCGTTGAGGCGGCGGCAAAACTGGTATGACCGGAATAAAAAGAAGTGTAGTTCGCCGACTCCATCGCATACCGATCCGGGTGATTGTAAACAAACGGCCGCGGGCGCTGAAAAGTGAGCCGAGCGGTTTCAGTAGCTACCCCGTTCCAAGCAATGGTCTGAACAAAGGTCACGAAGTCCACGCCGACGGCAGCGAGGCGCGCTGCCCCGGCTGCCGGAAAAAACAGGTTCCAAGCCACTAGACCCACCACCGCCGCAATACCTGAAGAGTTTTGGGTGACAAAAGAAGCGTAGTCCGCCTTGGCACTGTCCAAAGGCACCGCCCAGCGGTCGATCCAGGGGAGCTCCGTCACCGGGCATTCGGTTCGAATTTCACAATGAGTATCGATGATCAGCGGGCGGGACTGGACCAAAATGGGCCAAAGAATAGCCGGGAGGAGCGTCAGAACCACGTCCCGAGGCCTGAGGCGGAGCTTCCTACCCCGAGCCCGGGCCCAGTTTCCCAGGCGATTCACAAAAGTTTGGCCTTTCATTTCCTCACCCTATCACGGTATGAGCTAAGCCAATAGTTCCAACAAGAAGGAGTTTTTTATGATTCGAGTCGGTTCAAGTGCACCGGAATTTAAGGCGGAGTCTTATGTGGCAGGAGATTTCAAAGAAGTTTCCTTGAAGGATTATCAGGGCAAGTGGGTTTGCTTGTTCTTCTATCCCTTGGATTTTACTTTTGTGTGCCCGACAGAGATTCGCGGCTTTGCATCAAAAGAGGCCGAGTTCAAAGAAGCGGGTTGCCAAGTTTTGGCTTGCAGCACCGATAGCAAATTCTCTCACAAGGCGTGGTTCGAGCGCGACCTGAAGGAAGTAAAGTTCCCCGTGTTGGCAGACACTGCTCACGAAATTTCGAAAGCCTACGGCGTCCTCTTAGAAGACAAGGGCATCGCCCTTCGCGGAACTTTCTTGATCGACCCCAAAGGCGTGCTTCAGTGGATGTCGGTGAACGCCCTCGGCGTTGGCCGCTCGGTGGACGAAGTGCTTCGCACGCTGAAGGCTCTCCAAACCGGCGAACTCTGCCCGGTGGATTGGAAGCCCGGCTCAGCCACCATTAAGACGTAGCCGAGGCCGAGCCGAATCCGTATCCGTAACTGCAAGCCGTAGCGACAAGCCGTAACCGTAGCTGCAACCGTAACCCGCAGCTAGCCGTATCTGTAACGGTGTGGTGTTGGGGTTTTTATTTTTTGGGGTGGGTTAGTCGCCAGAGCATGGCGATGAGTCTGTCGACGAGCTGGTTCGCTGCGCCGACTTGGATTTCGGCGAGATAGCCCCAGCCGATTGCTACCGCTATGGCAGCTCGTACTTCAGCCGCGCTACCGGCTGCAATTCGGAAGCAGTGACTGCGATCGCGACCGATGCGACGTGCGCCTTCGGACAAATTGAGTGGAACACTGGAAGCCGCACGACGAATCTGTTCCGCTAGATCACGGTCCTGGTTACCAACGCTGACGAGAATGGGTCGTAGCGCAGTAATAAGTTCCAGAGACAAATTGTAAGCTTCAAAACCGGCCATAAAATCTCCTCATTTTGAATATCATTACCATTCAAAAAGTCGGCCAACAGGCAACGGCTACGGCTACAGCTACAGCTACAGCTACGGTTACGGTTACGGTTACGGTTACGGCTTGTAGTTACGGTTACAGCTTGTAGTTACGGTTACGGCTTGTCGCTACGGCTACGGCTTGCAGCCACGGCCACGGATTCGGCTCGGCTTCGGATACGGTCAAGTTCCGAGATAATGGAGGAGAGTGCTGGCGAGTCCGGCAACGGGAATCAACGCCCAAGCGGGCATTCCAAATCGGATTCCTGCAATCGTCGAGATCAGAAAAATTCCGATGTACGTCGGCGCGGTGAGGCTCTTTCCCACCAGCTGTGTGAGTGTTCCCGCAATTCCGCCGATGACTGCGGGAATCGCCCAACTCACAAATCCCTTGGCTGCAGCGGTCCCTGAAAAGCGCGCCCAGATTCGAGGAACCAAAAACAGAATATTAATAAACGCCGGAAGGAAGATGGCGAACGTCGCTACCAGCGCTCCTTCAAAACCCATCGATTTATAGCCCAAAAAAGTGGCAGTGATGACGACAGGTCCGGGGGTGATTTGTCCCATCACCAGTCCGTCTAAGAATTCCTTATGGGTGAGCCAGCCATATTTCAAAACCACATCCGCTTCCAAAACGGGAACGACAGCGAGACCCGTTCCGAAAACAAAGGCGCCCGCCTTGAAACAAACCCAGAATAATTCCGCCAGCGAAAACGGCGAGCGAATTTTGCTCGCAAAAAGAGCGCCCGAAATTCCGCAAATCAAAATCACCCACGGTTCGTAGCCGGGATAGAAACCGGTGATGAGTGCAGCGCTAGCCATGATGAACCAAGCGCCCACTTCTTTTTTATAAGGCTTCGCCATTTGAAAAAGCGATTGAAGGATCACGCCTAGCGCGGCCGCTTGCATGGCTAAGAATAAATAGTCGAGTTGACTCAGGCTGGGCGATCGAACGTAAAAGTAGCTCAGTCCTAAGACGAGTAAGAAGGAGGGAAGAATGAAAAAGATTCCCGCCGTCAATCCGCCACGAATTCCCGCCTTAGTGTAACCCAAATAAATCGCCATCTGCGTTGCGACCGGACCCGGAAGCATTTTGCAGACTGCATACATTTCAGAGAAGCGAGAAGCCGAGACCCACTTGCGTCGGCGAGAGACTTCTTCTTCCATCATGGCAATGACTGCGACGGGGCCTCCGAATCCTAAGAGTCCGAGCCTCAAAAAAATTCGAAGAATTTCTCGCAGCGCCTTTGGCATTATTTCGGTAGGGCTTTCTCGCCTGCCAGAACTGCGATGTTGAGTCGGTCCTGCGCGTAGGGACAGAAGTAAGCTTTCGATCGGGCGCAAAGCGGGCTGAAGGCGAAATTGAAATCGATGGTTACCTTTTCACCGGTTTTTAATTCGCCCACGGCTTTGTCGATGTCGATTTCAAGATAGCGCCCCGCTCCATAAGTTTGAATCTCGTTGGTAGCATCTCGAAACATCAGGAAAATGTATTTCTCAGACGGATCTGCCACCATCACCGACAGGGTCTGAGGTTTCCCTTCTAAAGCAAAGGCCAGCTGGCCAATTTTTTTAAAGGGTTTAGGCGCTCCGCGTGATGCCGGGATCAGCATTTCCTTGGGGTGATCGGCCGCCTGAAAGCGGGCCTCTACTTTAAAAGAAGGGTTGTAACTAAAGGTGGGAAACTTTTGGAGCTTCTCAATTCCCTCGCGCTTCGGATTGTAAAAGTAAACGGCGAGTTCTTCGGATTTTTTCCACTTGGTGCCATCGACATTGATGAGGTCTGTCAAAGCCGCCTTTTCCAGCCGGTACTCTTGCTTGGGGTCGGCGCCAGGAAGGAGGGACATCTGCTTGCTGCCCCCGCCCTGAAGTTCAAACTTCAATTCGGTTTTTCCGTTCCAAAAGACCTTCCCGATTTTTGGAACATCCGCAGTGGCTCCGGGCTTGATTTTGACAATGTCGACAGTGGCCGCAAAGGAGTAGGGGTCTTTCAAAAGCTTCTCTTTTTGGGCCAGCCACTCAGTCCATTTCGCTTTCGAATCTGCGGCAAATACGGAGAGTGCGACCAGAGATAAAATCAGAGTTATTTTCATAAGATTTCCACCATTATCACAATTGACTAAGCGCAGATACAAGAGGATCATGTGGGAATGGCACGTAAGTCAGCAGCAGCTCCTCGCAGGGAGTGGGTCCTAGCCGCTCTTCTCACCGTTCAAATCCTCTTCGGAATCAACTACGTCGTGTCCAAAATCTTGGTGGGGGTGTTTCCTCCTTTGGTTTGGGCCAGCATTCGCAGCGTGCTTTCGGCTGCTGTGATGGTGGGGTTGTGTCTGGCTTTACGCCGACCGCATCCTAAGTGGAGTAAGAGCTATTTTGTTCCCATGATTTTCTGTGCCTTGACGGGAACGATTATCAACCAGGCCGCTTTCTTGGTGGGATTGAGCTATACCACCTCCACCAACAGCGCGATTTTGAATACCTTGATCCCTGTTTTCACTCTCTTGATTGTGACGTTGAGAGGACAAGAACCTGCCACCCTCCCGCGAATTCTGGGATTTTTCATGGCGCTTGTCGGGGTGCTGATTCTTCGCAAGGTCGAAGACTTTAATTTTTCAAACAAGTACATGGTGGGCGATTTACTGACCTTGTTGAACTGTTTGAGCTACAGCATCTTCCTTTCGTTTGGAAAAAAGTTTCTGGAGAAGCATGACCCGCTTTGGACTACCGCTTGGCTCTTTATCTACGGCAGTATTGGCGTCAGCTTGATTTCGATTCCCAGCTGGCAGGGATTTCATTTCCCCACGATGACCCCAGCACTTTGGGCGGCCGGAGCCTTCGCTGTTTTCGGAGCAACGCTGCTGACGTACTTACTCAATTTCTGGGCGCTGGCGCATGCTCGTTCGTCGCATGTTGCGCTCTTTATTTATATTCAGCCGGTGATTACCAGTACGATTGCCTGGGCTTTCTTAAATGAAGCCATTACGTTTAGAACGGCCGCGGCCAGCGTGCTCATTTTCATCGCGATGCTGTTGGCAATGTCTTCGAAGTTCTCTTTCTTCAAGACGCCGGTTCGGGGATTGACCAGTGAGTAAACCCGAAAAATTCGCAGGGTTTTGGATCCGACTTGTTGCGGATATTTTGGACAGCTTTGTAATTTTAGGGCTGGTGAGCTGGGGTGCAGAAGTTGTTTTACACCGGCTGCTCTACTTTTTTTATGCGGCAGTTTTGAAATCCAAAGGGGTCGTTCCCCCGGCTTACGACCAGGCTTTCAATGCGCTCTATCTCCAGGTTTTCGACCTGGGCATTTTGTTTCTGCTGAGTTTTCCTTACTACGTTTGGGGACACTACCGCTACGGCACCACGCTCGGAAAACTCCCCTTTGGGATCTACGTCGTGGATTACAAGTCGCGCGGACAAGTATCGATTGGTCAGTCTATCCTTCGATTTATGGGGTATTTGCCCTCTTATTTGATCTTTGGCTGTGGGTTCCTCATGGCCGCCTTCAATCCTGAAAAAAGAGCCCTTCACGACTTGATTGCCAGCACCGTTTCCGTTATTCGAAAGAAGCCTCCTAAACTTTCGGCGTAGTTCATGAGCTTAAGACACGATTATCAAGGCGTTCACTTTCTTCGTCTCCGGGGAAGCTTTCTCGAAAGGGTCAAAGCACACGGCGAGCTTTTGTCTCAAGAAATTTTAGATGGACCCATCCCCGTTCTTGCTGAGAAAAATCAGTGGCTGATTCGTCGCGCTCCCGGTTTGATTCGTAAAAATAAATTGCTGCAAGAGTTTTTGGTGAAGGCCTACGAAAACGGATTGATGCGCCGTTTGGAAATGAAGATGGATCCGCAGATCCGCTCCATTTTGAAAACTATGTCGGAGTCCACAGGTCTTTCTTACAAAACTTGTCGCGACGCTTATTTCCAGCCCGAAGCACTCATGCTCCTGGCCCGGATTTTTTTGGGGAGTGTGTTTTTTAGGAATCTAGCGAGCCAAGGGCTGATGGGCCTTCCAGGCTGTACAAGCGGAGTCGCCTTAAAGGAAACCACGGGCTCAGGAAATTTACTGGTCGGAAGAAATTTGGATTATCCCATTGTCGGCCCTTGGGAAAAACATCCCACCATTGCTTTTCATGAGCCCACTGAGAAAGGCAGAATCCCTCATGTGGCCATAGGAAGTGCCGGAGTTTTCACGGCGGGCCTGACCTCCATGAATCGCGAGGGGTTGACCTTGTCCGCGCATTCTCACTTGGGGCGCCGCGCTTCTTTTGATGGCAGCATGATCACCTCCATCGGGGATGAAATTATTTCTCGGGCGAAGAATTTAGATCAGGCCATTAGCATTGCAAAAAGGCATCGACGCCACGGCAATTGGTCGTTTGTCATTGCCAGCGCCAAGGAAGACGCGGCAATTGTTTTGGAAATGGATCCGTCGAGGACACGAATTCGCCATCCAGAAAATGGTTTTTTGAGTCACTCCAATTATTTTTTCGCTCCCGAACTTCGAAAAACAGAATTGAGTTTGGCGGGGGCCTATGCGGAGGACCTCGTGGCTCGTCGATGCCAGATGCGCGACAGTTTAGAAGATAAGCGCGGCGCTTTCGGTCCGCAAGATATGGCACGAATTCTAGGGAATATGGAAGATCCGCTCACCGGAGAAGAGCGGGCTTACGGTCATACGGTGGCGGTCGTCACGACCGTGACTTCGGTGGTGATGGAGCCTGTTACGCAACGTTTCTGGGTTTCCATTCGAAATGCGACCCCAGTGGGATTGGTCGGACCTTTCATGCAGATCGACATCGATAGCTTTTGGAAAGACCGAGAGAGCGGAAGGGATTTATCCCAGCAACCTACAATCCCCGGTTATCAGCCAAAAAATCCGGGCGTGGTGAAAGCGTCAGGACATTTCAGGCAAGCCTACATCGCTAATCAGATGAGCCACGACGATCCCGATTATTTGCAGACCACATTGGGCCATCTGCAAAGTGCGATCAAGGAACTTCCCACGGACGGAAATTTATTTCTTGGCGCCGGTGTTCTCTCTCTTCAAGTGGGAGAAATCGCTCAGGCGAAAGATTATTTCGAGAGTGCTTTGAAACTGAAACTCACTCCGCACATCACCCAAGTCTGCCAACTGTATCTCGCTCGTTGCCTAGATTTACTGGGAGATCGAAATGAAGCGCTGGCTATTTACAGACAATCTCGCCAGGTCCCAGACCGAAAGCTCGCCCGCGCTTTTAAAGCGGGAACGAAGCGAGCATTCCGGCCTAAAGATATTGAAAGGGTGCTGATTGATTTGCAGTATCCGGATACGTTGAGTTACTGAAAAAATCGGGCAGCAGGAGCGGGCTGCAGGCCACAGGAAACTGGCCCTGTAAGCAGTTTCAGTTTTCAGTATGAGCAAGCCAACCAGTCCCAGTTCCAGTCTCTGCAGCTGGGGACAGCTTCCTGTGGCCTGTGGCCGGTCAGAGCCTGTTCCGGTTACGGATGCCTGATGCCCGCTGCCTGATTATTTCTTTTTCTGCCCGACGAGATAGGTCACCGACGCCGACTCCGGAACAGTAGCCGTATGCTGAATTTTCGCCGGCAAATAAATCCGATCGCCCGCCGTCATCGGATAATTCTGCCCCTGCACATTGAAGGTAATATCTCCCTTCACGATCCAAATACATTCATCGGCATTGTGGGAGTGCGAGGGATAGAAAGCGCCCGGAACATCGTACCAAGTGAAGGAACTGTAGCCTTCTTGGTTTAAACGAGCTTCGGCTTCTTGTTCAGTGGGGGGAGCAACATCCTTCTGCCACTTTTCAACACGAATTCCGCTCATGGGTTCTCAGTTCCGTGATCCCAAAGCTGGCGGGAAAATTCACGGACTTCTTCCTGGTAATCCCAAAGAGCGCGTTGATAGCCCTTTTGACCCTCAAAGGTTTCGAATTCGAGTTTTTCCTTATCATGATGCAAAGCAGTGATGGCGGCAGGCAAACCCTGAGTTTTTAGGATCGTCAGATACTTCTGCTTGTCGAGCTTGAATTCAGGAGCGATGTCGTGCATACAAAATTTCTAACATAACTCTTTAAAATGAGGAGTCCTTTTTTGAGTTTTCGCGTCCTAGTCACCGCATTCGAGCCCTTCGGTGGACGCCCCGAAAACGCTAGTCGAGCCATCCTCCAATGTTTAATGACGCTAGATCGGGCTCCTGGAGAGGAATTCGAAGGCTTGGTTCTTCCGGTGGTTTATGATCGGTCCGCCGAGCTCCTCTTAGAGAAACTTCGTTCGGAGAAATGGGATTTGATCTTGGCTCTAGGGGAGGCGCCGGAATCTCCCTTCCGAATCGAAACTCAGGCCTGGAATCGTGACGATTCCGAGACCCCGGATCTAGCTGGTGTAGTTCGCAAAGAACGGGAAATTATTCCCGGAGGACCGAAACAGATTCCGACTCGGTTGCCCGCCAACAGTCTTTTCAGCAAATTGCAGGCCGCAGACGTTCCCGTCGTTCTCAGCAATTCCGCAGGCGGCTACATCTGCAATCACGTTTTTTATTATTTGATGCACGAACTGGAGACCGCCCCGGCTTTGAAAAAAGCGCAGGGCGGGTTTCTCCATGTTCCGATCGACTGGTGTACGCAAGCCCTTGAAGGCGCGCGGATTGTTCAATCGGTGATTCGAACTACAGCTTTTGGCAGGCTGCTGTGAACTTTTCGTCCGGGATCGGAAGTGGGGACGGATTCACGAGTGCAGTCGAAGTCACTTCGGCTTCCCATTTTCCAGGGCTGACTTCTTTCATCGTTCCTGTGTATTGATTCACAATCAAATCACTGCCCCAAATCATCTCAAACTTCGAATCGAAGGTGTAGACGCCGCTGACCGAGCTGATCGATACTTCATTCAATTCCAAACCTTCATTGTCCGAAGCAGCTGCATCAAAGGTATCCGTCAACCAAATGCGCTGAGCCGCGGTGTTGACGACGAAAAAGGTGCCCTCTTGTTCGCAGGTAAAATCCGGTTTTTCGATGGGAGTTTTTACCGATTCTTTTGCTTGAGCAAACGAACCGATGGCCAAGCTCACCAGTGCTACTGCAAAAACTTTATTCATTTTCATTTCAATAGTCCCCTTGAGTCCCCCTAATAAAGGAAGCGGGTGGGGATGTCTAATGGAAACTCCGTTGACATCCGAAGGGGAGGTCTCTAGCATAGAACGTTCACGCCATAACGCGAACCATCGGGACTGATGTCGTGCGTTATGTTTTTTGGGGCAGGGGGAATTTTCTTGAATACGATGACCGTGAAAGCAAGTTTGACTCGAGAATTTGAATCCGCGCGAATGCGCTTGAATGATCTCTATCGCAACAATCATTGGAGTGAACTTTCGAATTCTTTGGAATCGCTCGCTCGCCAAGGTGAAAATCACGGCCTCGTCGAACTTGCTTCGCGTGCTCATTCGATTCGCGAATTAGTGGGCGAACGCTGGGGCGGTTGCCAAACCGGTTCCGATCGCATGCGTGAACTCGTTCAAGATTTAATTTCGTATTTGAGCGAATTGCAATGGCAGCACGCCCAGCCTCCAAAGCCGGGTCAAGAACACTAGGATTAACTCCGACAAACTTTTCGCGGCCCTTTTCTTTCGTGCAGGAGGGATTCCAAATATTCCACCCGTTTTTCTAAGTCGCGGTTTTTCGACACCACCGAATCAATCTGAGTTTTGATGGCAGTGACATCGCGGATCACACCTAATCCGCCGGTAATTTTTCCATATTCATCGTAGAGCGGAAAGTTTTGTTGTTCGGTGTAACCTTGCGCACCCGTTTCCGGAATGTGGTAGGCAATGGGTGGGGATTTTACGACTTCCCCTTGGAGCGATCGACGAATAGGTTCCTCCATTCCCTGTTCCTTTAAAAAAGGAAAGATTTCAAAAACCAATCGACCCACGACTTTAGACGCTTCCAGTCCAGTAATTCGTTCCATGGCTCGATTCCAAAGGGTGAAACGAATATCCAAATCGTAGGCCACAATGCCATCCAGGCTAGCGTCGATCAGAACGCTTGAAAAATCTTCGCTATTGGCAATCTGCTCGGCAATCCGCAGGGACTCGACATCGAGCCCGGTAGTAATTTCAATGATTTTGGACATGACGCAAACATACCTGATCCGATTTTATTTTACAAAATGTCTTAGTCTGGTTAGTGACCGACTAACAGGCTGATGAAAAATCCAAATTTTAGTGTTTGATTTTCTCTGAATCTGGATTTTCTTTCTTTCGTTTTGGT
>JAIEMT010000055.1 GCA_019751945.1 bacterium | reverse complement strand
TATGTTTGGATTCTGGTGAACCCATTCTAAACGCGGTGAGGTCATGCTGCAATTTCAACTAAGTTTAGCACTCCGCCTACGGTGGCGCGCTGAGCGGGGTTTTCAAATTGAAACTCCACGCCTGTTCGATAGTTATTACTGTTCGCAGAAATAATGTGACTACCGGTATCGTGTTTCTGACTCCACACCACGCGCCCCTTAATGGAAAAAGGAGGGTTGTATTCAATCGTGATGTTCACTCGAGCATTGGGAAGAAATGGAATATTACTGAAGATGCTGACGCCGCCCTCTGAAACGTCGTACAACGTTCCTCTCACTCCTTTGGGCATTTCCATCGACGGATCAATCGTAGGGGGCTGTTGCTCGACATCCAACATGGCCACCACTTTCTTCTTGTGAACGGTCTTTCGTTGAAAGCGCCGCTTATCCATCTCTCTTTTTTTTGCTTCTGCGATGGCTTTTCCGCGCTGGCCAGGACTATCGTCTCTATCGTCGATCATTGTTCTCTCCAAGATGTCTCTCTCTCAAGTTTAACAGTTTATCCGAGATTGAAAATGGATAGATTCAAGACGCGTAGCGCTATGAATTCGCCAGATTAAGTCAAATTTCTCGGTAACCTTCGAGGTAATACTGCTCTAAAAGGCGGACCGCCAAAGTAGCGAGAGAGTCGTATTGCCCGTAAAGAAGAGCTCGCTGCATTTCTGAAAAGACCAGGGCCGAAAAATTCCCCTGAACTGCTGCCTGCTCCAACTGGAACCGGATCGGGTGAGAATTCGTATTCCTTCCAATCTGAAAGAGAATCTCCACACGTCGATAGTAAAACGACGTCAATGATTCAAACTCTTTCATCATATTGTTGTTCAACCTTTGAATCTCAAACTGAAGCTCTGGGATGGGACTGAGATTTCCTGCCCGTTCGGCAATATCGATATTTCCCATAAAAACTAATCTTCGCACATGGAGCCGAAAGATCTTTTCCATACTCAGGCTGGCGTAAGACTCCCGAGCGTTTTGAAGCTCTCGGATATGACGAGAAAGTTTTTCCAAAGGGGCATTCAAATGAAAATCCGCTTGAATCCTAGCGATCGAATTAGCCTCGCCAAAGCCGGACCCGACCTTTCGGGCATCCACGAATAGATCGGTGACATTGTTTTTAAAATCCTGGGAAACAAAAAGAGAAAGCACCCCGCCGAGAATTCCAAAACCCAATCCCCCCAATGTTCCCGCTCCAGGAAACAGAACCGTTCCGAGACTGGTGGTACCGACGATCATGCTGAGAAAAACTGAAAACTCTCCCGTTAGAATTCGAAGTCGCCAGGTATTGTAAAGCCAGTTATTTCGAAGCTCGGAGTCGAAAATCAAAATGTCCGAGATATTCACAAACATCAGTTTTAAAACGCGCAGCTCCTCCGGCTGAAACGCGAAACTCCTCTCTTTCGATTGATAACGAAGAGCCTTTCCCAGGTTGCTCCAAAGATACCTGGACTTTTCATAGTCATCGTCATTCACAAGAAGCTCTCTTGCCTCTTCCCAGAGCTGACCGCCTGCTTCCCAGCCTACAAACGTAGCGTACGAAGCAATTGCAGATTTTAAGAAGCTCACAAAAAAACTTCGAGACTCGGCAGTTCCCAGTAAACTGTCAAATACTTGAAGAACGGGTGCGGCGGTTAGTCCTGCTAACCCTCCGAAGAGCAAACTGTTGGTCGTACTTCCGCTGTCGATAATTTCTTTCGCGGCAACTCCCGCTAGACGAGTCAGCTCTTCTGGAGTGACCTGCTCCTTCTTGAGTCCTGAGAGATGAACTTCCTGCCGAACGATTTCCACTCCCGACACCACCCAAATCAGGAACAAGGTTTGCCCTTGTCGTTGAAAAATCCCTGGCCCCTTCCGATTCAAAGCTACTTCAGCTGAAGCTCGAGCTTTTTCTTGTGCGACTCGTGCTCGCCGAATTCGGGCTGCTTGACGTGCGGTCTGAGTCGCCTCGATCCTCACGAGTGCTTCTTCCATTGCTGAGCGACGAGGCCAGGCCCGGGCTTCATCGGCAAAGATCAAAAATAGAACCTGAAAGAAGATCAAACGATTCATTTTTTCTTAACCCGCTCCACAATGCGTCTGGGGTTAACGGTTTTTCCTAAATCCTTCAGCTCCGTGTTCAGGTGCTGAACCCGACTTTCCGGAGTAAGCGCCCGGTAAATCGGATGCTCTGAAATAACACTGACGGTTTTTTCTCGAATGACACTATTCAAGCGGGCCGAGGTCCCCATGGGCTGGTGATCGGCAAAGAATAAGGTGGTCAGCAACACGCGGTAGGCCTCGCGAGATGTCAGAGTTTCCATTCCCTTCACCACCAAGTAACGAAGTCGGAGATCATGCTCGGCCCGAATAGCTCGAATCAACGTTTCTCCAGCGGGAGGGGCGCCGGTGTCTCGAAACCACTGAATCACGGCCCCAATGGCATCGGCATCGAGCCGAATATTGCTGGGTCGGCGGGTGGTGAAGTATTCATTCAAAACATCGTAAAGCCCCCGCTCCAAAGCGATTGGAAACATCTCAGGCATGATGGGATCGAGGGAACTGACATAACGTCCCGATTGAAACTGGAAAAACCGGTAAGTCCACCCCTTGTCGGGATCCTTATAGCGATCGACCTTCATCAGCAGTGGCAGCGCCCGATCACCTTTATAATGAGAACGAATCACTGCTCGTACTTCCGTATTGCTCAGGTCAGAATAAAACCCCGCCCCCGCTCGAGTTCTTTCTACAGCTTGTTCGTACATTCGATCGAGGGCTTCTTCGAGCTGTTGAGGGGTTGCCCGCTCGGGTAAATCAAAAATCGAATCCTCTGCGAGCGTCGACGTCGACGATAAAATTAGGATGAGAAAAAGAGACCGCGCGCAGGCGTAACCCTGTTTGTGAAAGGTCATCAGTACACCTAGGAGTTGAATGATTTGTAAGAAGAGCGAACTGTTTTAGGAAAGAATTTCTAGAACTGCGGCGAAGATATCACATCGAGACGGAATTCTCGATACTGTTCAAAAGCGAGCTGCGAAAAAGTCCCGGCTCTCCGACCGTCTTTAAATGATCGAAAAGAGTTCGGACCTGGGGGTTTCTTTTGGAAATCTGCGCCAGCCACATTTTAGTTCGAGGCTGTGCGTACTTCGGGCCGAGCTCACGCTCCCCTCTGTCAAAAAAACCGTAAACAAACTGGAGAAGTTCGCGATTCTGTGGCGCCGATTCAGCAAATCGAATCTCCCGAAATAAAAATGGATTCGCAATCGCCCCACGCCCCATCATGATCTCGTCACAACCGGTGATCTCGCGACAACGACGAAAATCATCGACGGTCCAGATCTCTCCGTTGGCAACGACAGGAATCTTCACCTTTTCTTGAATCTTCGGGACCCAGTCCCAATAGGCCGGTGGGCGATACATGTCGGTTTTAGTTCTACAGTGAACGGCCAGGGTACTCGCCCCACCGGCTTCCACGGCTTGAGCGTTCTCCAGGCAGGTCGTCGGGTCTTCAAAGCCCAAACGGATCTTGGCCGAAACAGGGATGTGCGCGGGGACGTACTCTCGAACCTTTTCGACGATGCGATGGATACGGTCGGGGTACTTCAAAAGAGTCGCACCCCCATCATGACGATTCACTGTTTTAGCCGGACATCCGAAGTTCAGGTCGATCCCCGGAGCACCGAGCTCGGCCGCTCGGGCTGCATTCTCAGCCAACGGAATCGGTTGACCTCCTAGGAGTTGGACCAGAACAGGAACCCCGGCCTGAGTCCTCCCTCCGGTCTTTAGTTCCGGGCAGTAGTCATAGAAAACATGGTCGGGGTAGAGGTTGTCGGTCACCCGAATGAACTCGGTCACGCACTGATCGATGCCCCCAATCGCGGTCAGCAGATCGCGCACGATCCAGTCCACGACGCCTTCCATAGGGGCAAGATGCAGCTTCAACATAGGGCCGTTCTACATACCATAAATAAAATTTGCGCATTGAGTCAAATCAGGCTAATAACCCTTTGGGTTCAATCACTGAGGAGGGAAATTTCATGAAATTATTCAAGCTATCTTTAGTCGGTGTTTTGGCGTCTTTGGCTTTTTCGCAGACAAGCCAAGCAACCAAAGTGGGCGGTCTAGATGTCGTTCTTCTTCAAACAATTAACTCCGCCTCAGCGGTTGAAGTGATCGTCACCCCAAAAGGGAATCAAAAGGAAGGGTTTGGTAGCGCCGATCAAGATTGGTATTCCATTTACCTTAAAGACGCGCTCATCGGCGTTGGCCGAGACCAAAAACTAGCTAACGTCGTTCTCTTTAATACGGCTACCGAGGCCACAGCCGCAGAAATTGCCTCCTTCTATAGAGCGATCCTAGTCACTAAAGAACTGGCTCTGGTCCCCAGTAGCTGGGCAAGCCTTTACCAAGCTAGTTCGAAGTCAGTTCAAGTCGTAACCGTAACCCCACAAGAATTAGTCAGTAAACCTATTGTATGGCCAAACAACGGAGCAATTCAGCGTGCTCAGGTGAATGACCTCTTCATTCTTCAGTCGGGCGGGGGCTATTACTATCGCTTGAAAGATGTCACTGGGAAACCTGAAGACCAGGCTACCCGAGTTCTCATTAGCGCAGGATCTTATGTGGATTTACAAATTCGACACTCTTCGGAGCCCATTCAATTTACGAAATCCGTTGTGACTGCTGTTCCTAATACAGAGTTCCGCCTCTATCTCGGGGGACTGATCACCCAAGAGTTGCCCGAACTCAAAGGAAAGGAACCCTTCGCTGACTTAGAGGTACCCAGCAGTTCTCGGCTTAAATTCCGCAAAAACTTTGAGTACCAAACAGACGAGCGAGGGAACTCGATCCCCCGCTACGGACGCGAAGGCGGCTAGAACTGTCTAAAAGGTTTGTATAGGTGTCTACAGGTTAGACACTTCAGCTCCCAAAAAGGCCTGAGATTTCAAGGCTCTTCTGAATTATTCCGCTTGGCAAACGTCTTGCACTACTGCCCCTTTGTGTGTGTATGCACAGTCGCATTTAGCGAATGTGGAAGTTGATGTTGAATAAAGCTGTTTCAGAAGGAGAAGAGCTGTGAAAACGAATTTGAAGTTGTTGATGGAAACTCGTACTCGAGTCATCGCAGGATTGCTGGTGCTTGCATCAGGCTGCGGATCGGCATTCACGGGTACCTATACCGGAACGAAAAATTATAGCGGACAAGTCTCGCAAATGACGATGACCTTATCTGATGCCAATGGCCAACTCACCGGCAGCTGGTCGGACCAAACGGGTTCGGGCTCGTTGCAAGGCACCTCTAACGGAAATACGGCAATGGTGTATCTCTTCAACGGCGCAGCTGGCGGTACCTTGGTAGGTAACACAATTTCGGCAGCAATGTCGGGCACCATCACCGCTTCTGGCGGTAACCAAATTACTGGTACTCTCCAGCAAGGCGGAATGAACTTCGGGAACACGATTCCCACTCTGCCGGGCAGCCAATGGCCGCAAGTTCCGAGCGTCGGAACGAACCTTGGCGTCGGTGCCATTAGCATCACCTTGCGTAAGTAAGGTCGAGGTCTCTAAGAATTGAACTAGATTAGTGCAGGTTCTTTCATCCCCTCACAGCTCGGGATGAAGGAACCTGCACGTATTTTTTTGGGATGTATTGACATCCCTAAAGCGTGGCGTCATAGATAGCGCTATGACGAAGCGAAGACGGCGCTGGGTTGTAGGCGCAATCAGTTTCCTCTCGATAGTCTCTGCGAATGCCTCGATGCAGGCCAAGGCAGACACCCAATCCCTAGAACTGGCTCCTTTGCGTGTTCGGCTGCTTCAACGCAATGCCGCGGGTGAGTTCGTTCCTCTGAGCGATGTTCGGGTCTCACTCTCCGTCGAGACCGGCCAGAAAAATGCGGTGACCAGCTTACTCACCGACTCCGATGGTTCCGTCCTTTTCTCTAGAAAAGTTCTGAAAGCTAAAAACGGAGTTCCGCTTAGCCCCAGTGTAAAAATCTCTGTCTTCCCCGCTGAGAAACCCGATTTAGAGCACTGTAAATTCCCTCAGGAGGGGTTTATCAATATGTGGGATCTCGATGACCCTAGCTCGACGAGTTGCAATCAGATTTTTAAAGGCGTGAGTGCTATTCGAGGCTTGAGTAAACGGGGAGAAGTGCGTTGCGGCCTCGAAGGCTTTCGCTATCCTTTTTACCCGGAATATGGGGCCGCTTCCTTCGAAAGCGGTTTAAATGCGTGGATGGCCTTCTGCGCCCTGACCGATACTCTCCTCCTGAATTAACCAAATTTTTGACGCATTGACCGCCCCACTCTCCTAAGAGAAACTTGGGAGGATGCTTGGACTGGCGCTCTCACTCTTACTTCTACTTCCTTCGGTCTGCCAAGCCGTCTTAGGCGAACCGGAATCTTCGGTGGCTCAGGACCGGAAATTTTCTGCGACCAAAACCTATCGCAAACGAACTCAGAATGTGGTGAGCGTTCACGAGCTCGTGTCGGACGCCCTGACAATTCGGGAATTCGCAGCGAATGGGATTATTTTCGCGGTGGCGTGGAACGGAATGAGTCATCCCGACGTCTCTCAACTTTTTGGAAAGCAGTTTGAAATATTTCGCCAACAGAACGAACGAGTGAGAAAACTTCCTGGTCGAGGCCCCGGCAAAGTAGACGCAGGAAACCTGGTTGTCGAATACTCGGGCCACATGCGCAGCGTGCGCGGGCGGGCGTATCTTCTGAATCAAATTCCACCCGGATTTTCTCTCGAGGATATTCAATAATGGCTTCGAGGGTCTCTATTCCGCTCATGGTGGCTGCCGGACTCTGCTTAAGCCACTGCGGAAACAATGAGAGCGATAAAGCGGTTCAGAAAGTGATTGTCGCTGGAACTCCTGTGAGTGGATCCAACGTTCTTAGCATCCAGGTCGGCGGGGGCATGTCCGTTTGTGGAAGCGCGAGTTACCCTAACGAACCCTGCACGAGCGTCACACTTTGCCAGGTGGGGACCTCGACCTGTCAAACGATCTCAGACATTCTCGTAGACACCGGGAGTGTCGGACTGCGGGTTTTTTCTTCCGCCATCAGCCTTTCACTTACCAACATTGTCGACGGCTCGAGTAATACGCTTGCTCAGTGCGCTCAGTTCGGATCCGGCAGCACCTGGGGACCGATGGCGACAGCGGATGTGGTTTTAGGCGGAGAGTCCGCAGTCACCATGCCCATTCAGCTGATCAACTCTTCTTTTAAAACGGTACCTGGAAGTTGTAACTTTCATTTAGAAACATCCCCTTCTTTTGCTGGATTTAACGGTATTTTGGGAGTCGGCCAATTTCGCGAAGACTGCGGCACCACCTGCGCGGTCAGCAATAGTAACGGAATGTACTTTGCTTGCCCCAGTGCTTCGAGCACTTGCAGTGGAACGACCGTGGCCGTGGCAAATCAAGTTCCCAACCCTGTGCATAAACTCCCAGTGAATAATAATGGGGTGATTGTTGCGATGCCGAGTGTTCCGGATACGGGAGCTTGGAAGGTCACCGGCTCGCTGATTTTAGGAGTAGGTACTCAGACCAACAATCAACCGCTGGGCACAGAAACTGTTTATCTGTCGAACAGCACCGGCAATTTCACCACGACTTTTAATAGCACGACGTTTACCAACCAAGCGTTCACGGATACGGGGTCGAACGCTCTTTTCTTTCCTGCAGCCGTAGGACCTGCCACTTGTTCAGCAGGAAGCATTGCGCCGGGATTTTTCTGTCCCACCTCTACCCAAAGCAACACGGCGACGGTCGCCGGAAGTTCTGGCGGCTCCAGTGGAAGTGTTTCCTTTAAAATTGCCAATGCCGTCAGCCTCCTCAATAACGGCGATACGGCGTTCCACAATCTCGGCGGGACGATGAACACCTACTTTGACTGGGGTCTGCCCTTTTTCTTTGGCAGAACAGTCACCGTGGTGATTCAAGGTAAAACTGCGACGGGATTGACGGGCACAGGTCCCTACATCGCTTTCTAGACATTTTGTTAAAAACCCTTCAAGATAACTATTATTCGTAAAGAAACGGCGCAGGTCAAAAAACCCATTCATGTTCTCTACGTCGTCCCTTCTTCGGGGATCGGCGGTGCAGAGACTTTTATTCGCCACACGGCGAAATTCCATGCCCAAGATAAGTTCAAGCCTGTTTACGCCTTTTTTCAAAAGGGTCCGCTTGTTTCTTACGTCAAGGATTGTGGTCATCAAGTCGAAGTGCTTTGGATGAAACCCAGATGGTACCTGCCCTGGACGTTGGTGTGGACTCCGCTTTGGTTGGCGCGGCTTGTAAAAAAATATGGTTCCCACGTTATCCACTCTTTCATGTCCAAAGGTGCGGTCTTCGGAGCACGAGCTGCGAAATGGTCGGGAGTGCCCCACCTCTGGTTTCAGCACGGGCCTGTCACCGGCGGTACCGATAGAAAAGCAGCGATGATGTCGAGCCGAATGACCCTCGTAAACTCTTCTTTTACTGAAGCAAAGCAACGCTCCATCACGCCGAGTGGGTATCCGTTTTCAGCGTTGACGATTTATCCTGGCGTCGATTTCGCTGCCATGGGGGACGCTGCCACTCTTGAAAAAAAACGACAAGAGAACCGAGAACGCTGGAAGATTAGACCGCAGGATATCGTGATTGGAATGGTGTGCCGCCTTCAGCCTCAAAAGGGCGTTCATCTTTTCTTGGAGGGAATGCGGCTTTTACAAGAGCGACTTAAAGGAAAGAATCTGCCCTATAAAGTTCGTGGTGTGGTTCTCGGTGGAAAAGATTTGCGTCAGCAGAACAATGCTTACGAAAAGCAGATTCGGACCATGACCAAAGATCCACAGTATTGCACTGAGCTTGTTCCCTTGATGAATGATGCGTCTGAAGTTTTTGGATCCATCTCGGCCATGGACATCGTCGCGAACTGTTCCATTGGCCCCGAGGGCTTCGGACTGAGTCTGGTAGAAGCTATGGCCCTTGCAAAAATTCCGGTAGGCCCCAAAGAGGGGGGCCCTGTTGAAATTATCGAAGAAGGAAAGACAGGGTTTTTCTTTGAACCTAGAAATCCAGCTAGCCTGGCGGAAGCTCTCGAAAAAGTGATTCTTCAGCCCGAGGCCCGACTGAAGGTTTCAAAGAGCGGTGCAGCTCTCGTGCGCTTGAAATTTAACGCTAGAAACTCGGTGTCTTTCCTCGAAGAGTGTTATCGCGAGATTCTGGATCTCGTCGACTGAGTCTTCTTTTTCGCTATTAAAACAGGCTTTTCGGCTATCGTCCGTTCTACGTGGTGCTCGGTGGGTACGACCTGACGTTTCGCATTCTGTTTCTCTAACCGGGCTTGATCTTGTTTGGCTAAGTACTCCAAAATATTTCGAGCATGTTCGGGTACGCGAAACCGTTCCAAGATTCCGTACGATTCATCCATCTTCAAAAGGCCCACAGCACCGTATAGAGCCATCACCACGAGAATTCGAAGGGGCGTGACTGTGACTTGGGTCGATAGCTTCGCCATGATTCCCGTCTTTTTCTTTTCGACGTTTCCAGCTTTCGTGTTGCGAGCGAAGTCCTCCAGTTGAGGTTGAACCGCAATAGCTGCCTGAGCTCTGAGATTGAGCTCCTGCAAAAATTCTCGGTCCTTTCGGATTTCCAGAGCAAAGATACTCTTCAGCTCGGACTCCACCTGAGGAGTCGAGTAAGAAGGATGAAACTTCGACATAAATTTTCGAAGGTCATTTTCCATCTCTGTAGCCGTTTGATAGCGCTTGTCCCGATCACGCGTCAGTGCTCGAAGCACGATGTAATCCAGCTCAGCTGGAACTTCCGAATTGTAAGTCGACGGCGGCTCAATGAAGTGATTCGGATCTTGAATCATTTGAAGAGCCGGCAAGTCGGAATCCATGCCATGGCAGAAAAGTTTTCGCTGAGTAAGCAATTCCCAAAAAACGTTACCCAACGCAAAAATATCCGCACGCTGGTCCACTCTCTCGCCCCGAATCTGCTCGGGCGCGAGGTAGCGGGCCTTTCCTTTAATCATTCCTACTTTCGTCGTGTCGGTAAACTCTTGGTCCACTTTGGCAATACCAAAATCGATCACCTTCACGCGACCATCGTAACCAATCAGAATATTATGAGGACTGATGTCGCGGTGAACGACGTGAAGATTTTCACCTGTCACACTGTTTCCAAAAGAATGAGCATAAGCCAATCCTCTGGCCGATTGCTCCACAATATGAGCCGCAAGTGGAATTCGTAAATTTCGACCCAAGGTCGAATGCGCTGCAATCAGATCTTTCAAATTCTTCCCGTCGATATACTCCATCGCTAGGAAAGTTTGTTTCTTCAACTCGCCGAAGTCGTGAATCACAATGATGTTGGGATGATTGAATGCCATGCAGACTTTGATTTCGTTTCGAAACATCTGAAGAAACGAAGGGTCATCTGCCATTTTTGGAAGCACACGCTTAATGACCAAAATACGACCATTGCCATCTAAAGTTGCGGGACGCGCTCGATAAATCGCCGCCATGCCGCCAGTGCCAATGCGGTCGAGCAAATAGTAGTTTCCAAACCGTTCTAAGACTTCTGATTGCATGAATACCTCATTCCATTAAGCGATATGCTGAATGGTTATTTCCTCGGTCAAAAACACCATATCGAGCGCATGACGACTGGAAGCTCGAAGCCCTCGCAGATTATGAAAAAAGCTAATGAGCTGACGACGCAGATCATCTTCTGGAACCTGCTGAGAATCGGTGTAAGTCACCCGAATGGCGTGGCCCGTTTTCCACCGAACGACAGCATTCAAGTGGCCCAGACGCACTTCCAAACTCAGGCGTCCGTCTTTCTGCTGAAAGATTTCTACTCCATAAGAATTTTTTTCGCCGTAACTGAGGTTCCTCACCCACTCTTCTCCAAAGTAAGAAGTGTGGACCGAGGGGCGTAGAGAACTTGCGATAAATTCTAAAAAGAAATGTTTTCGAATCAGAGAATGCAAAGTGTTCGTGGGATCTTGAAACTGAACTCCCACCTGTTCTTGTTTGCAGTAAACCACCTTGCTAGAAACTTGGAGCTGGTTTTCCCCTAAGATGAATGCCGTCGGATGAACCTGAGAAAGATCCATGCGCTCATTGCCGGTGAGAAAGCTCGCGCCATTTTCACTGACAGTCACAATATTGTAGGCTTCAGTAGGACGATCCGTTCGGATCATCTTCACGGACGGCAGAGTGTACTGCACGTCGATGCGAGGAATGCGACGACTGTCGAATTCCGAGAGAGCAGTCAGCTCGGCCAATTCTTCTTTAATCCGTACCGGAACACGTGACGGCGTTAAGATCGTCTTTGCAGGACTATTCATCTGTACCCTCCACCCGGACACTTACCCCAGCATGCGCACCAATGCTGCGGTATGTTAAATAATATTAACACAGTGTATAAAAATAAACAAAAATCGTATCTGTCTGATTAATAAGGCTAATTATCAGGATTCTTTGGTCACTTGAGACCTTCTGCGTCCAAAAATAGGAATATATAAAACTACTACAATCGGATATAACACAATGCGTGAAGTTACGAGTTTTAACCCCAATCACCCTCCTTCTTCTCACGGGCTGCGACAGCTACTGGTTCGATCCTGCAACCCAGGGACCTGTAAAACTCCTGGAAGCGTCCAACCCCGCGCGCGTCGAAGCGAAGGAAGTGTTTGACCCGCAGCGAACTCTGTTTCGCTCTGCCAATGAACTTTATCCGGAAGTTCAGTCGGCTGACGGATTGAAATCGGGAGACCGGGTGGCATTCTGGGTTGGACAGGAAAGGAAGTGGCGCGCTGCCGATGTTTGGAAAATTTTTAGAAACGGCCCCGCCACCTCAGAGGAACGAGAAATGGCCTTAAAAAAGCCTACTATTTTAACAAATCCGATTCCTCTCGCTCCCGGAATCTTGGTGACAGTGGGCGAACCCTTACGTGACCGGGCGATGTCCCAATATTATGTTCGCTCCACAGAGACGGTGTACCGGTCAATTCCCAGTTATCAAAAAATCTTTATGGGCCGAGTTTGGTGCACCCGGGATGGAACAAAGTTTTTAGTTGAGGCGATTTTCAAAAAAGAAGACTCCGTTCTGATCGAAGCAAAATTTAGCCACGGCCACCTTGTTGGCGGCAGCTTTGACATTCTGGGCATCACTGAAGTTTTCGAATGCCCCGCCCACTCCTAATCCCCTTCAGAAGGTTAATTGTTAATAAATAGTTAAATATTCCACTAGCTAGATTCTAACCCATTATTTTTATAAACTATTTTCACTAAAATTATCCGACTGCGTTAGTTTACTTAAGGCCTCTCCCATCAGATAATAAGAGTAAGTCTTACTGAGGAACGTTTGCGGAGGGGTCATGAACTTTCAATCTAGAAAAAACATCTTACAATCAACAGCGCTAGCAGCCTGCTTAGCTCTTTCAGCAAGCGCTTGCACTGGCGGCAAAGGTGCTGCAGGTGGCGCAGCCGGAAAATTAGCCGGCGAAGCTTCTGCATTCAGCCCTGGCGCTTCTCTTCCGAATCCCTCTCCGAGTCCCTCTGTTTCTCCGCCCGCTTCCCCATCCCCATCTGCTTCTCCGTCGCCGTCACCCTCGGCATCCCCTAGCCCTAGCTCAAGTCCGAGCGCGAGCGCGACTCCGATGTCGAGCGTCCCCGTTCCTCCCGTTGCTCAACTCGTGATTGCCGGCCCCGGCACTCTCTCAGTTATGAGTGCCTGCAGCGGCGCCTATACGGTGAGCGGTTTAGATTCTTTAAACAGTCCCGCTACGGCTAGCGCTGAACTCGTTTTAGGTTTGAGTGGAAATGGCAACGGCGCTTTCTTCGCTGATGCGAATTGCTCCACTCCGATCGTCACTCTTTCCATCCACCCGGGCAGCAGCTCAGCTACTTTTTACTTCCGAAGCAGAGCTTCTGAAATGCTGACCCTCGTCGCGGCAGTTGCAGACATCGATGCCAGCATTGTCCCTGCTCAGTATCCGATTCATGTGATCGCAGCTCCGGCAGCGGTTTCAATTTCATCTCCCGCTACTAGTGTTCATTATACGAATGGTTCGAGTCTTTCTATTTTAGGAACCTGTTCGAACGGTTCAATCGTAGTGTTGAGCGGTGCGGACAATCAAAACTTGGCTTGCGACAATAGCGCTTTCACTTTCTCTGTCGCTGCTTCTCAAGACGGCGTTTACAACTATTCGATTTCGCAAATGGACTCGTTTGGAGCCTATTCTCCTTCCGGGGAGCAAGCTTTTTTTAGTTGAAATTGTGGCCTGATCCTCATGCCGCGTTTTCCTGTTTTCTCCGAGCCGTGAAT
>JAIEMT010000013.1 GCA_019751945.1 bacterium | reverse complement strand
ACCCTCTTTCACCCTTATTCTCGTTCAAACCACTGTGAAAAACTTGTTTCTTAACCGGACACGCCTGAAATTTTTTAATTCTTTTTTTCTGGAGAGCCTCGGCGGCGCTCAGGCGAGCTGGAGGCGAGCCAGCCGCCGAGGGCCAACCAGGGATGGGCGGCAGGCAGAAAGGGAATACTTGCACCTCCACCGATAGAATCCCGGCAGCACCAACTCGCGCCGGCGCGAGTACGGACCTGAAATGATCACGCTTCCGGCGATTATTACCGCCGACGCCGCCCCTGACGATAGACGGGCTCAGCCACTTCATCAATGACAGCTGTGCAATATCCCTGCTGGCAATCCATCTGCATCGATGGGCAAGTGCTTCGCGTGCCGTCGCGATGGAAATAATATTTTTTAGGCTCATTTCGAGATTCAGCAGGACAAGTCGTTGGCTCAGCACACGCAATGGCTCTTCTTGCATCAAACTGTGGGACAAGCCCGGAGTTCACCGCTTCGTCCTGACATTTACTGCAGCAGTCCTTCTGGACAATCTCGCAATCGGTGGGCTTCTGACAGGCTTTGAGATCTTGAATGGAATCCCATTTTTCTACGAGCAAAACGTCATTCGTAAACTGAACCTGGGCTTGGCGAACATCGACAGGCAAACTCACACGAGCGTTGCGTTTCAAAATCACGTGAAGTCCCTTGCCGGACGGACCGATGTATCCGGTATATTTCACGGACCAATCAAACGGAATGTAATCGACCTCATCATACTGGCGCCGATTTCTTTTTTGATTCGGCTCTTGGTTGAACCAGAAAACAATGTCCTGAGGATTGGGTTTTCCAAAACGGGCCTGAATAAATTCTTTCACGCCTTTTTCTTCACAGAAGGTGGACTTCGCGCAGTTTCCTTCCAGCTTGACGTTGGATAGAACAAAGTTCTTCCACCAGATATCTCGAGTCCCGCTATTCACGTAGGTAACGGGTGCTCCATTGAAGACCAGAGCAAACATCACGTCGCGATAGAAAAAAAAGAAAACCAAGGCCGGAACGACAAGAAGTGAAAGTCCCTTACGAATGGCTGACCCAATGGTTTTTGTTTCGGTCATGAGCTTCTAGTTTACAATGAGGTCGGCTTCTTCAGCAGGAAAATCTTGCCCATTGCCCCGACCCAGCGCTCCTGGGATTCTATAAAGAGGGGGCACTTCTGCCCTCAGGGAAGGTTGAACCATGCGTTGGAACTGTCCGCATTGCGGCGTAGCACTCGCTGTCGCTGATGAAAAACTGGGAAATGGTTGGACGTTTTCTCGCTGCTACAAATGCGCGGGATTTGCTCTCTTAAGAAGGCCGGAAGCCAATCTCATTAAAGTCGACAAGGCCCCACCCGATGGAAATTTTCTTTTACCGGAGAGTACTGAAACTCCGATGATGTCGAAACCGGCGAATGATCGCCTCAATCAACTCGCTGCGCAGACAGCAGCCAGAAAAGCAGCGGTCACTCCAGCTCCAGCAGCAATGGCTCCGATGGCTATGCCGACAGCCCTACCGCCGCTGCCCGCTCCTCTTCCAGAAATGTCCGCACCAAAGCAACGCCACTCGATGGGCTTACGCATGCTTCCGATCGCGATTGGTTTCACCATGGCCATGACCGTGGGTTCGGGCGCGTACTTATTCATGCAAGGTCAGGCGGTTTGGCAGAAGGCTCGAGAAATTCGGGAGATGGGATCAGGCGTTGCCCAAAACGGCGGCGATGAACAAACGGTGACTGCGGCAGCCCCCCTACGGGAATATCCTCCGGAGAGATCTGCAGCGATCGAACCGCGAAACGTACCGACTCCGCCGACACCTTCGGCGACGCATACTGCGGCAACCCATGCGCTCACTTCTTTAATCGTAGAAATCAAGGCCCCCACAGCAAAGCTTCGCTCGGGCCCAGGTCTGAACTTCGCAGTTCAAGGAATGGTGAAAGAAAATCTTCGCCTCTCGGTGAATGGTTTTAAGGATCGTTGGTTCCAAGTCATTGTACCCACCGAAGTGCTAGCGGCTGAGAACGAACCTGCAGCAGTCGAAGTCAAGGCTCCGCAAACTCAGCTCGCTAAGCGAGAAGCTGCCCAAGCAAAACCTCAGCTCATGTGGATTCGAAACGATCTCGTTCGGTTGGTTCAACCCACCGAAGCCGATCTCTAAGAGCTCTTCGGCGTGCACTTCCAAATAGAAATACGCTTGGCTAGGTAGCCATTGCGCCGAGTCTCTAGCGGCTGCAACGAAGCGCAGGTCGCATTCTTAAAATGGGGTCCGTCGCTGTAGCGATTGTCAGCAACAAAGAAGACGGGTTTCAAAAGACGTGGCCAAGCAGGCCCCCATCCTTCCGTCACCTTTAAATCTGGCCATTCATCTCGCTGTTTCAAATCACGGGGAATCAAGGTCACTCGCGTGCGATTCAAATCCCGAAGGGCAAACGCGGCCTGACTGGCCGTTTGATAACGAGAAGCCACCACTGGAAGATTGGGTTGCCCAGAGAGTTCCGGCAGTCGGTTCCAGCCATAGAGGTCGTTAGTCACATCTAAGGTGGCAGGTAAGTGTGTGGGCGTGAAAATCGCGTGAGCGTACTGCATCACCGGAATGTGGCAGCTGAGAAGCAAAATCACCAAGAGTGTCAGGCCGTATCGACGATGCCACTTCGCCGTCATCGACTTCCTTTTTCCAATCAGGTTTTCACAAAGCAAAATTAAGATGGGAAACCACGCAATGAAAACCCAGTGCAGTTTGAAATCTGAAAACAACGGTTGCAGACAAAAGATGAAGGCTGGAGGTATGGCCCAGAAGGCGACGTACCGTTCAAACGGATCTGCCTTCTTAAAGAAGCCTTTTGAAAACCACTTCTTTACGCAGATAAAAAAGAACACTAGCAAAGCCGGCCCCGCCAGAAGAACTTCTGCCATCCAGAATCGAGAGAAGCGGCTGAGAGAAATACTGCCACCGTGACGCTCGCTGAATTGGTAGGCGAGAGCTTGCCAACCATGCTGAGCATTCCAAATCACGGTGGGTACGACCGCAAATACCCCGGCAGCAAAAATTGTAGCGATTGCCGCGTTTCGTTTCTTCGACTTCCAAACCGCGGCCAATAACGATAGCCCCACCAACACACCCGAGTACTTGGAAAGCACACAGATAAAAACGCCTACACCCAAACCCCAAAGGTATTTGCCGGCTCCTTTTTCTAACCACATCCAACACGAATAAAAAGCGAGGGTCCATCCCAAGAAAAGTGAGGTATCGGGCACCATCATCCACGACACTCCAAAAAATCCAGCAAAGGCAACGAGATTCCAAGTTACTTCTGAAGCATTCTGGTCCCTTGCCCCAAGAAGTTTTCGCTCTTTAAACAGAAGCAAGATCAGAAAAATAATCGAAGCAATACCGAGAGCAGAAGGAAGTCGAACCAGAGCTGTTGAAGCGTGAGGACCAAAAATATTGAACACACTCAAAATCCAAACCACTGCCGGGGGATGAAATGCAAAGCCCCAACCGGGATTCCGAGCCAAAGCCCAGTAATAAGCTTCGTCGTCTGTTAATCCAAGGAAGGTCCCATGCAGCCAGAGCACTGCGAAGACGATGGCTGCAATCGTGAAAAGTTTTTTCATCTTCCGCCGACAGAGGGGGAAGGAGTGGTCGTTGCGAGCTCAGGAACCCGAAACTCGATCATCGTTCGAATCCCTGTGCGGAATCTTTCCCAATAAGCCCGAGCATAGATGGCGTTTGAGCTAGGTAACTCTAAAGTCATGGTGGGAATACCCCGCTCTTGTCCCGCATAGTTTCCGAGAGAGCCCGGATAAAATCTTCCCGAGGTGGCCTTGAGTTGCCGACGCAGCTTTAGACACTCCCGCACGTATTCGCGGGGAAATCGAGCAAGAGAAAGAACCGTAGGCCCATCGTAATCGATAAAATTGAGCGGAGAATGAACCGATAAAATCTTCTGGGGCTTCTTCCGTTCAATGATTTCCTGCTGAAAAAGAGTTTCAGGTTCAGAGTTCGGTTTGGGTCCGGGGTAGCGTCTGGGATGCGAGCGATATTGGTTCTTCCAATTCACGAGAGCCTTCTTCTCCCAGTCGCTGGTTGAAAAGTTTCGATTAAGATCCACACCACGCGCATTGGTCCGCGTTCGAGGGCGCTTGAAAAATCCATCTGGATTGACCATGGGGGCTATCACCACACGCAGGTCTTTTAATGTGCCCTCATGTTCTTTCAACCAATGGGCCAGTTGAATTCCTAAATAGAGCGACGGAATTTCATCCGAATGCACCATGGTAAAAATGAGCGTCGTATTTGCAGCGTCGGGATTTCCAAACTCCGTGTAAATTAACGGGCGGTTTTCAACCGAAGTGCCGCCCACTTTCCACTGGATTCCCTCGCAGGGCTCAATCTTCCAACTTAAGCGCTTAAATTCCAGGCGCAGGTCATTGCAAAGAGTACTCAACTGCTGGTCTTGAATCTTCTGCTTCGACTCGTCGGTGAAAAGAGAAGGCTGAGCCGACTGAGAAGCAAACAACACTCCCAATAGAACAAGCCAACCGATTCTATTTTTTGACAGCTCTCGTTTCATTCTAAAAGCTCAACCCCGCTTGAGTTTGCGATGGGTCCAATACCACTTTGCGGCAATCGCAAGAATCACGGCGCAGATCACGAAGAGAATGCCGTGCTCCACCCGCTTAATGATGCGTACCACGTGGTCTAACTCATCCCCAAAATGGTAAACCGCACCAATGATGGTCGGCACGCTAATCAACGCCGCCAAACCATCGTAGATAAAAAACTTCTTGAAGGGAACATGCAGTGTGCCAGCAGAAAAAAAGATCGGCGTACGCAGCCCAGGCATGAAGCGCGCTGCAAAGAGCAGCTTGTCTCCCTTAGAGTGCAGGCGTTTTCTCACGGCTTCCAAGCGATCGTCGGGCAAAACTTTGTGAAAGAACCACATCTTCGTGAGCTTGCGGCCGTATTTCGCGCCCAATAAAAAGATCAGCGAATCGCCCAGCATGACACCCACGAATGAAACAACAATCATGGTGCCGACATTGGAAACGCCGTAATAAGACATCAATCCGCCGGCAATGAGCGTGATGTCCTCGGGAATCGGCAGGCCAAACCCGCACCCCAAGAGAATGCCGAACACGATCATGTACGGCGTGGGACCCGAAAAATTTAAAAGAAAGTCGATCAAGTAATCCATAGCTGGCTTTTCTACCCTTTAGCAAACTCCGACCTAAACTGGCAGCTTTTTTAGGAGCCCTTTTTCGAGAGAGGATGCGTACTTCGATAATCTTTGATGAGATGTCCCAGGTCAATATGTGTGTACTTTTGTGTCGTAGAAAGTCGGGCATGGCCCAGAAGTTCTTGAATGGTCCGCAGATCTGCTCCGTTTGCTAACAGATGTGTGGCAAAACTGTGACGAAGACCGTGGGGCGAGACCGATCGCGTTGCAGCGATTCGGATCAATTGTTTCGCCAGAATTCGGGCGACACTTCGGGTAGACAGTCGGCCTCCCAAATAATTCACAAAAAGCGGCTGAGATTTTTTTCCGGAATCGATGCGCCGATTTCTTTCATCTAAATAAACTTGAAGGGCTTCCATTGCAGGAGGACCGATCGGAATCTGGCGCTCCTTTCTGCCCTTTCCCAAAACGCTGACCCAACCTTCTGCTAAATTCACCCTCGAATCATCGAGGCCCACCGCTTCACTCACGCGAACTCCACAAGAGTAAATGAGTTCCAGAAGCGCACGATCTCTTTTTCCCAAATAAGTGGTTGTATCCGGCGCCTCTAAGAGCTCGCTCACCTCGTTCACTTTCAAAAAATACGGAAGTTTTTTTTCAGGCTTGGGGCTCGGGACCAAAAGGCCCACATCGCGGTCCACCGCATTTCGAAGTCGCAAGAAACGGAGGAACGACCGAATCGCGGCAAGCCTCCGGCAAAGCGAACTGCGTTCGTGGGTTTCATACAAGCCACTGAGGTAATTGCGAATGAGGTTGGCCTTCAGCTTCTCATTCAAATCCTTCACCTGAAGAATGCCATGCCTGGTGAGGTGCTGATTCCAATCCCCAAGATCTATTTGATAAGCCCTTGAAGTGTGAGGACTAAATCCCCTTTGTGTGCCGATGTAATCCAGAAAAAGCTGAACCGCTTCGGGAATGCTGACGTTGCTCAATTCCAGGTGCGAAGCGGTCATGACTACTAGTGTAATGGACTGTGTTTCTATGGTAAAGCTGGGCAGCATCAAATGAACCCAAAACAAGTGCACATCATCGGAGCAGGGCTAGCAGGCAGTGAAGCAGCCCATTACTTGGCAGAGCGCGGCGCTCAGGTCGTTCTCCATGAAATGCGCCCTCATAGGCTCACGCCCGCTCATAAAACGGGGGGGTGTGCGGAACTCGTTTGCAGCAACTCCTTTAAATCGCGCTCACCTCATTCAGCACCGGGAATGTTGAAAGCGGAAATGAGTTTAATGAATTCACTCATTCTTCGATGCGCCTCTCAAGCAGAAGTTCCAGCTGGAGAAGCATTGGGAGTCGATCGCGATGCGTTTTCAGAGATCGTCACACACGCGCTTTCTTCACATCCCAACATCACTCGTGTGGATGGAGAAGTGACTCAACCCGAACCGGGCGCGATCACCCTGATTGCCACGGGACCGCTGACCTCCGACTCGTTAAGCAAGTGGTTGGCCGAAGCGACTTCGCAAGGAGAGGCCCACCGCGAACTTTATTTCTACGATGCCATTGCTCCCATCATCGATGCTTCGACGATTGACCGCGAGTCGGCGTTCTTAGCGAATCGTTATGAAAAAGGGGAAGAACAAGCGTATCTGAATTGCCCGATGAACGAAGCGGAGTACGACGCGTTCATCGACGCCCTCACCGCGGCCGAAAAAGTTCCGCCGAAGAATTTTGAAAAAGAAGTTTTCTTCCAAGGCTGCCAACCCATCGAAGCCATCGCTGCAACGGGAAGGCAGAGCTTGCGTTTTGGTCCTATGAAACCGGTGGGTTTGACAGATCCCCGAACGGGACAGCGCCCTCATGCGGTCGTGCAACTGCGCCCTGAGAATCGAGATCTCACGGCTTACAACTTAGTAGGGTTTCAAACGAAGTTGAAATACGGCGAACAATCGCGCGTGTTTCGAATGATTCCAGCTTTAAAGAATGCAGAATTTTTTCGATTGGGGTCCATTCATCGAAACACTTATGTCTGTGGACCTCGCGTGTTGCGTTCCGATCTTTCACTCAAAGGCCATCCGCGAGTTTACTTGGCAGGACAGATCACAGGCGTCGAAGGGTATTTAGAATCGGCTGCCTGCGGACTACTCGCAGCGCAATTCATTGCGCAACGGTTGGAAGGACTCCCACATCGAGCCCCTCCGGCTAACACCGCTCTTGGCGCCTTATTGCGTCATGTGATTGGCAGCGATCCCAAACATTATCAACCCGCCAACATGCACTTTGGCTTGTTTGAACCCTCTCTTTTTGAGAACTTAGGGGACATTCGAAACGGAAAAGACGCAATACGTCAATCTATGGCCCGACAAACGATTCAGAATTTTGAGACTTGGTTCAATGGCTCACTCGAGAGAGCGGGGGGAAATGATGGAAAAGCTCACACACCACGTGTTCATTTGCACCAATGAGCGACCTGACGGTCATCCTCGCGGTTGCTGCAAAGCAAGAAACTCTGAAGAAGTCCTCAAGGCGTTTAAAGAAGAGGTCGCAAAACGAAATCTAAAATCGCAGGTACGCGCTCAGAAAGCGGGTTGCCTGGATGTTTGCGAAGAGGGAGCTTCCGTCGTCGTTTACCCCGAGGGAATCTGGTACGGCAAAGTTTCTCCGACCGATGTCACTGAAATCGTACAGTCTCATCTCGTGGAAGGACGACCTGTTCAACGTTTAAAAATCCCCGGAAAGTAATGCCGGGTCAAAAGTTAAACAATCCTTAAAAATTTGATCTTTTCCGGGGCGAGGGTAGAATATTTTCTATGTCAGCACCTCAGTTTCTTCGACGTCGTGTCGTACTCATCAACCGCCGTTTTCAGCTCAAATTTTCTTTCTTCGTTTGCTCTTGGCTGTTTGCGCTGAGCCTGATTTATCCGCTCATTTTAGACAGCGTTTTTGAGCAGTTTTTCAAACGATCGGCACTCTTTCCCAACGGCGCGGACTTCGATCACATCAAGGCCATGCAAAAAGACGTCATGATTTCTCTCGTCGTCTTGCAACTCGGGTTCTTGCTCTGCACATTCCTGATCAGTCTGTTTCTCTCGCACCGAATTGCGGGCCCCATCTACAAACTTTCTAAATTCATGGATATGGCCAAAGAAGGACAGCTCGGTCAGAAACTGTCTTTCCGTAAACACGACCACTTCCCTGAAGTCGCAGTGACGTTCAATGAAATGATCGACGGAATTCGTGCTCGATCTGATAATGCCGCCAGCAAGATTGAAAGCGTCTTGGCAACTGGGGGAAGTGTTGACGGCAACGCACGCAAGTCGCTTGAAGCAGCACTAGCCGAGTTGAAAGAAAACAAGTAGAAAGTCATCGGAGTGACCCGGATATTTCTGTTTTCCCTCACCTTCTGGTCCTCGTTTGCCTTCGCGGTGCCGGCGCAGGACCCTCCCCGTCCTCAATCTGTCGATTGGGTTCGTGAACAACTTTATAAAACTCGAAAGTCGAAGATGGCCCGTACAGCGGGGAACGCGATCTATGCCCTCCGCTCTAAAAATTACGAGAAAGCAAAGGCGCTCGCCAAAACCCTACAAGGCAGCGAATACTTCGCAGACTACGCCGTTGGAATTCAAGCCATGGCGTTTCGCGCTCGTGCAGAAGAGTTGCTAAAAACAAAAAAATACGCCGGCGTTTCCGAACAGTCCCGAAAGGCCATCGCCCTTTTCTTAAAATTAGAAGAAAACTTTCCTTACTCCCCCAGCATCAAAAAAGTTCCTGAAGAAATTGGCCGATGCGAATTGGCTGAAGCAGATGCCACCTACTTGCTGGGTAAAAAGAAACCTTCGCTAAAACTCTACGAAACAGCGTTCCAGCGCCTCTCCATTGCAAACCAGCTGGGTTCGATTCGACCGGAAACTTTGAGCAACTATTCAAAGGCCTGTCTGCTCGTTCTCAAAGAAAAAAACAAAGATCAATCCTTCTGCGTTTCGTGGTTGCAACGCTTCTTGCAAATCAACTCAAAAGATTCTGAAGAAGCAAAAGCCATCAGCAGCATTCTTCCGGATGTGGCGGCAACGGCACGTCCGACTCAGTACTTTGGAAAAAACACACAGGCCTATAAGGCGCCCGACCTCGATCAAACTGCTTTCGATTCTGCCTTGGGTTTATACTTCGAACAAAAATACGGGCAATCCATCAAGGCTCTGCAAGTTTTCATGGATGAGTTCCCGAAATCTGGACATCGCTATCGAGCTCGCTACTGGCTGGGACAATCGCTCACGCAACAACAGGAACATGAACAAGCACTCAAGATTCAACTGAGCCTCGTGAAAGACGCTCCGCTCACCTACTACGGACTGCTAGGTTCTGTCGCTGCAGGGAAAGCACTAGAAGCTGAAATGGAAGGTACGGTTCCTCAGGCTATTACGACCGATCCTTACCTGCATCCGCAAGAAGTCTTTCGTTTGAAGCGCGCTGAGAACTTCATCGTGGAAGGGGTTTACGATTTAGCGACAGAAAATCTGAAAGAGATTCGAACTCGTGAAAGCTTGTCGAATGAATTTCTGATGTACCTTTCGCTTCTCAACTTCGAAGCTGGAAACTATTCCACCACTTTTTCGATGCTGAGCGACCTGATCTCCCGCGGATATTCGGGCGTCTTTTCAGCCTACGGCATTCGCATGATTTTTCCGCTCATGCATATGAAGCTCATTAAAAGCTACGCTGAAGAAATGCAGATGGATCCCGTGATTGTGTTGAGTCTCATGAAGCAGGAATCCGCCTTTGATGCTGGTGCCAACTCGGGAGCGGGAGCGGTGGGCCTGATGCAACTCATGCCCTACACGGCCGTCGAAACAGAACCCGGTGTGAAACGTGCGGACCTCGTCGACCCCGAAACCAATGTTCGCATTGGAATGAAATATCTCCGAAAGATGACCGATCGATTCAACGGAAATCTGGCCATGTCCATTGCCGCGTACAATGCCGGACCAAACGCCGTGGATCGCTGGGTGCGCGAAGGCCGAGCGAAACGCGGCATGCTCGATTTCATCGAATCCATTCCCTACAAAGAAACGCGCGAATACGTTTCATCCATTATTCGAAATTACTTCTGGTATTCGAAAAAAATCACGCCCGACAAACCCCGGCAACTCAGTTATTTTTGGACCACCCGGCAGGACTCGCCGGTTCCAACCGCGCCTGTCCCCAACGGACCTCAGCAGGTGGGAAACGTTCCCTCCTCTTCCGTTGAAAATCCGAACGGCCACAATCCGAGTGGCTCTACCGATACGAACTGATACGAGCTATACCGCAAAGCGGAAGTGCATCAGATCACCGTCTTTGACGACGTACTCTTTGCCTTCCAATCGAAGGGCGCCTGCATCGCGCACCTTCTGCTCGCTCTTAAATTTCATTAAGTCATCGAAGTGATAGACATCAGCTTTGATGAAGCCTTTTTCGAAATCGGTGTGAATCACGCCTGCTGCTTGAGGCGCTTTCCAACCCTTTTCAATCGTCCAAGCCCGAATTTCCACTTCACCGGCGGTGAAATAGGTTTGGAGTCCGAGAAGTTCGTAGCCCGCTCGAATCACCCGGCTCAATCCCGGCTCGGCCATTCCCATTTCTTTCAGAAAAGCGACCTTTTCTTCTTCGCCCAGCTCGGCAATTTCAGATTCGATCTTCCCGCAGATCTGAATAACGGGGCTGCCCTCTGCTTTTGCGTAGTCGATTAACTTCTTCACGTACTGATTGGGTTCAGCATTTCCAAGATCCGTGTCATCCACGTTTGCGACGTACATGACCTTCTTAGCAGTAATGAGATGGAAATCATGAATCAACGCCAACTCTTCTAAACCCAAATTCAAAGCGCGAACGGGTTTACCCGATTCAAGAGCGTTGCGAACCGGCTCAAGAACGCCCATCACCGCCGCAGCCTTCTTATCGTTAGCACGGGCCTTCTTTTGGGTATCGGAGTAACGCTTATTCACGGTATCGAGATCTGCCAAAATCAATTCGGTATCGATAACAGAAATGTCGCGAATCGGATCCACCGATCCTTCCACGTGAATGACGTTGGGATCTGAAAAACAGCGCACAACATGAGCAATGGCTTGAGTCTCGCGAATATGCCCTAAAAATTGATTCCCTAAGCCTTCTCCTTTAGAAGCGCCTTTCACTAAACCTGCGATATCCACGAACACCATGGTTGCGGGAACAATTTTATTGGTCGGAATGAATTCCTGAATGCGCTTGAGTCTCGGATCCGGAACTTTCACAATGCCGGTGTTCGGATCAATCGTGCAGAACGGATAGTTCGCTGCCTCTGCTTTTGCGGAAGTAAGCGCATTAAAAATAGTGGACTTGCCGACGTTTGGAAGTCCCACGATGCCACATTGAAAACCCATACTCTATCCTTTCACCTGATTGAACTTAGTCATAGCGTCGTTGACTTTGCCGCCCACCAGAAGTTCAACCGCCTTCGTCAGATCATCAAAGAGGGCGTCGAGTCCCGACAACTCTTCGTCTGAAAACTGCTGCAACACATAATCGGCCGGGTCCATTTTTAAATTCAGAGTTCGGGGATGACCGATTCCAATTCTCACCCGCAGATACTCGTTATGGTCTGCACCTAAACTTTGGTCCAACGACTTGATGCCGTTGTGTCCGCCAGATCCGCCCCCTTGCTTAATCCGCATCGTTAGCGGAGGCAAATCGATCTCGTCATAAATCACAATCAAATCTTCGGGCGCACATTTGTAAAAAGAGAACAACGGCCCTACACAACGACCCGAAAGATTCATGAAAGTTTGCGGCTTTACAAAAATCGCACGCTCACCCGCAATCGTTCCTTCGTAAATTTCGCCCTGGTACTTTTCAGCTGGACCGCGCGCTCCATATTGCTCAATCAACCGATCCAGCGCCAGGAATCCGGCATTGTGACGAGTGGTCTCGTATCTCGCGCCCGGATTTCCCAGGCCGGCAATGATCTTCATCCCATCCTTCTATATGAACAGACTGCTGACGCTGTCGTAGTTGTGAATGCGGTACATGGCTTCAGCCAGCAGATCCGCCACTGATAATTGCACCACTTTGGAACACTTCTGCGCCTCTTCGGAAAGAGGAATCGTGTCGGTGACAATGACCCTTTCAATTTTCGACTTCATAATTCTGTCGATCGCAGGACCCGACAACACTCCGTGGGTAGCGGCGGCAAAAACTTTTTTAGCTCCGCGCTCGATAACAGCATTCGCAGCTTCGGTGAGCGTGCCGGCCGTGTCGATCATGTCATCTAAAATGATGGCGACTTTGCCATCGACTTCCCCCACCACGTTCATCGCCTTAGCGACGTTCGGGCCGGTTCGGCGTTTGTCGATCATCGCGACAGAGGCGTGAATGTGTTTTGCATAGGCACGAGCGCGTTCCACCCCACCGGCATCGGGGCTGACAAAAACCCAGTCTTCATCCGCAGACGCTTCGGAGCGCAAGTAATCTAAGATCACCGGAGCGGCAAAGAGGTTGTCGAAAGGAATGTCGAAGAATCCTTGAATCTGTCCTGCGTGAAGATCCATCGAAACCACGCGAGTGGCACCGGCGGCGACAAAGAGATCGGCAACCAGCTTAGCGCTGATCGGTGTGCGCGGTGCTACTTTGCGATCTTGTCGACCGTAACCATAGTAGGGAACAACTGCAGTGATTTCTTTCGCGCTCGCTCTTTTCAGCGCGTCGATCATGATGAGCAATTCCATCAACGTATCGTTGGCGGGACGGCAGGTGCTTTGAATGACGTAAGCGTCGCGGCCGCGAACGTTTTCTTTGATCTCGACGAAAACTTCTCCGTCACTGAATCGTTTGACGTCGGACTGCCCGAGAGGCTTGCCCAGCTTTTTGCAGATGCGCTCAGCTAGCGGACGGTTGGCGTTTCCTGACAAGATGACCCAGTCCCTGATGCGCATGAATTGGCTTTCCTCCGGTGCTGATGGGATACCAAAAACCCGACTTTTTCACAATGCTTTTTGAGACTGAATTAGACCGGGGGAGGCGTGGTTTTCACGAAATCCGGGTCTTTTCGGCAAGAATCTAGCGTCTTTACCAGCCCAGGGCAGGTCTCCCGCCAACCCACTTTGGAAAGCCGAAGGTCCAAGTATTCTAGACCCACCCCGAGGGAGCAAGCTTTTTTTAGTTGAAATTGTGGCCTGATCCTCATGCCGCGTTTTCCTGTTTTCTCCGAGCCGTGAATC
>JAIEMT010000026.1 GCA_019751945.1 bacterium | reverse complement strand
CCAAAACGAAAGAAAGAAAATCCAGATTCAGAGAAAATCAAACACTAAAATTTGGATTTTTCATCAGCCTGCTAATTGAAGTTGAGATTCCAACTCCCAATTACGAAGCTCCGTTTCCTTTTCTTTGGTGATGTCGATCGCCATTCCATAATAAACAATCCGACCATCGGGTTGCTGAATGGGAACAGAGCGCGCGCGAACGTAAATTTTTTCCTGAGATTTTCGACGGATCATGGGAACGACCATGTCGAATTCCTCCATCCGTTGGCGGCTCACTTCAACACGTTCGTTGTACTCTTGGAGCGAGGCAGGATCGATCAGGCGCACAAACACGGAAGGGTCTTTGTAAAACTCTTCGCGGGTCACTTCATAGACGCTGTATGCGGAGTCACTGACATACTGGAAGTAGTGCTCCCCCTCTAAGGGGATCACGTACTGATAAATCATCCCAGGGATCTTCTCGCTGGTCTTAATAAAGAAGTTTGCGAGTTCCTGGGGGTCCGAATTCACCTTCGTCATAACGATAGGCAAAAACCTATAAAATTAGACAAGCATGGACAAGCGTAAAAGCGCTTGTCCATGCTGAATTATCATTTCAATGCGCGATTTCGGCCGCCGTACAGGTTGCCATCGATCAGGACATAGCCTGATTCATGCTTATTCGGCTTGGGGCTCATATGAACCCAGTGAATGATCGCTCCCACCGGTGAGGGCGGGTACGGCCCGGATTGAGCCGTTGAAGTAATGTAGTCTCCACAAGCTTCGACCTGCATCCCCACCGAAAGCCGAGGCAGAAGACCAAAATCTTCGTTGTAGATCACTTCTAATAAGTCATCCGGAGAGTTCCCAATCGAGATCGAAAAATGTTGGTGTCCATTTTTATTGGGATAGACCTCTTCGATAATTCCCGAAACTCGAGCTCTCGCCTTGAATTGATTTTTCGTACTGACTTTCCAATCCAACACTTGGCGATTGTCGATCTGGAGAACCTTGCCCTTGTCTAAACAGGGCGGTGGCGTGGTTGCTGCAAATACTGATGAAGTTGAAACACTCAGAACTACAAGAACTGAGAGTAAACCTAGTCGTAGATTTTTCATGAATTTCCCCCGCCGGAAATTCAAACACGGATTGAATTTAAGTCAATGCAATAGATTGTCCGCGGAGAGAAATATTATAGTCCTAATGTTGAGGAGCAACATTTGTTCGCGGCGCAGAAGTGGGATCGTTGGAAATTTTTCTTTCTAAAGTTTTTAACGCAGAACGATTTTGATCACTGATGTGATGTTCAAATGCATTAGGATTCGTCTGAGCACCATTGACGATCGCTTGCATCTTTACGGGATCCCCACCGGTTTCTTTTACAAGATCTTCTAAGATTGCTGCGGAGAGCTGGTACACTTCGTCAGCTGTCTGCGGATTTCCAGTTAATGTGTGAACTTGTTGATCGACGGAGCGCGCCGAAGGAGAATCTTTGATCACCTCACCGCGTTGAGCACGGTTGGTCAAAAGCTTCTGAGTTTGCTCGAGAGCTTTGCTTGAAGCCGCATCGAGTTCAGCTCCCCATGCATGAATAGAAATAGCGAACGCCACGACGACGAAACTGCTGATTTTATACATAGAGACAGTATAACATTCGGCGTCAGGGGCAAAAAATATTTTTAGGGTTTTAAAAGCGTTATAGCCACTCTCTGACCAGAAACTGCCGATGCTTCCACTGTCGGAAATGACACACCCGTGGCGAAGAGAAGGCCACTTTTCTGGGTGTGTGCAGGATCTTCTTGCTCGATCCAAAACTCTTTTAGCAAAGTGGCCTGCCCCACATCCATACTCGTCGTCGCATCGGGAATTCGAAACACTTCCGTTTTGGGCGACCAAGCAGCCAGCCCACCTTTTCCGAGGTCGAAAATTTTCTCAAGCTGAGCATGCACCATCGCAATGATTTTGCTGTCGGGTTCATTCCAAAGTGCTTGGGCGGATTGATCGGTCATATGACCACCAAAGACCTGCTTTCCAGAAAGCGACTTCCCTATTTTTCCAGTCTCCACCGAAAAGGCGGCAAGCGGGCGGTTTTTTTGAGCAGCCGAACTCAACGAGTAAACAACGGAAACGCTCTTTCCTTGATACTGAAGAATTTTTAAACCCTGGGTGTATTTCTGATCGACCTCCACATTGACCACCATGGTGGAATACGATTTGGTTTTCAGCACTTCTTTCTGAGAAGGCGTTAACGGAACGGAGGCATCCAAAAGTTTTGCAGCAATTCTTGGTGGAAGGGCAAAAATCACTTTTTGAGCAACAAGCGTGGCCGAATGGGATCCATCTGGTCGACTGTAGAGGACTTCAAACTTCCCATCTTTTCTTTTTTTTACTTTGCTGACTGGTGAGGAATAGAAAATGTTTTTTGCCAGTTTCTTGGCAATCGCATCGGTGAACTCCTGCATTCCGTCACGAGCGGTATACCACTTGTCTTTTCGACTGTAGTTCTGAAGAACCCACATAATAGAGCTCTTTGAAATTTCACGCAGCGGCTGAAAGAAAATGCCGTCATAGAAAGGCTTGAGCATGGTCTGAGTGGGCCACAAACCATAGTTCCTTCGCCCCCAGTCGTTGACAGTTTCTGTGTCAAATAGGTCCCAATCATCCATTCGTGCTGGTGAGAGTTTCCTTCCCCGATCTCGCTCCGCCTGTCTCATTTCGCGAGCATGATCACTAATCGCATCGGCAACATTCAACGCGTCGTTGGGATACATGAGCTTATAACCGCCCTTGGTTTCAGCGTAGTAGAGCGACCATTTGTCGCTATTGTCGACGGTGAGATACTCGTCATCCCCTCCGAAGGTGGAAGAGGAATACGGCGTGATCTCAACTAAACCATTTTGGATCCCCGCCCAACGCATCAGCTCTAACGTGCGATCATAATGACTGAGGATGAATTGAGGGCCGTGGTCGGCGTGAAACTTCCCGTTCGAACTAGGTTCTGATTTGGCAAGCCCACCGGCTTCGTCGCTGGCTTCTAAAATCACAAAATCTTTGAACTGATTTTCCTGAAATTCGACTGCGGCAGAAAGCCCCGCCCAACCCGCCCCTAAAATAGCGACCTCGGTCTCAGCCGGAGGAGCCGCAAATACCGAAGAACTCCATCCGAATAGCAATGCCAACACGATTCGAGTTTTCATAAGGATGCCTTAAGAGGGTTCCCTCCGGGAAGCAAGCGGGACTTAAGCCAATACCTGCCCCAACCGCACTTTTTCGTACACGATCAGGTCATCCAGCCGTTCCTGCGGAATGATGCGGGTGCGAATGCCGTGATTCTTCTTCAGCTCCTGATTGCGCTGCGGCCCGACTTTCCAAAATTCCCGGGCACTTTGCAAATCCTCTTGGATAGCGTGATAAAAAAACGGCGGAATGCTTTCGTTCGTAAGGAGCTTCTCAGAAAGAATCTGCAGAAGTGTTTCCGATTTCCCAGACAAGAAATCAGGCAAACTTTTCTGAATCTCTTTTTCTACTTTCAAAGAATAAAGAGCGGGCGGACGATACTTTAAAATCTTCGCCGGAAATTCAAACCGCTGCTTTTCATTGTGAGCAGCCCAGAGCAACCGAAGTAATCCGGCGTATCCATCTCTCACTGCCGCTCTTCCTTTAAAGGCCCCAAAGAGCAGATCTCCCTTTCGAGTGGAGCGGGTCGTGAGCCGGAAACGCGCCTCTGTAGAATCTTTTAACTCAATAAATCTCAGGCCAATGAAGCAGTAGCTCTCAGGCTGGGTGTTGAGGACATTAAAAGGAGGCTTGAGCGTTCTCAGCAATTCATTTTCTCGAATCAGCGCGGCCTTTTCCGATTCACATCGCTCCCACTGAATCTTTCTGACGAAAAAAAGCATGCGCAGCACTTTGATGGACGCAGACTCCGGCCCGGCATTCTTGTAACTTCGCACCCGATCGCGCAAGCACTTGGCTTTGCCGACGTAGAGCACATCACCCTTCTGATCGAGCATGTAATAAACGCCGGCAGTCTTAGGTAGGGCTGAAAAAAAGGATTCGCCAAAGTGGCGCGAAAGCGGATTCGAATACCCTTCCAACAAAACGTCCCTGAATTGAAGCATCTCGAAGTGGAAGGAAGATAAACGAAGTGAGGATGCGAGTCCAGATGCAGCGCGGTGCAGTGTACTATGGGTGGAACTCGCGCCGGAGTGTGTTTGGAAAGTCCTAATTCCATCGTTTACTAGGAGTGACGGGTTGGAAATGGCGCCTGAGAATGATCTGAGACATCCCTACGAGAATCATCGTCAATTTTTGGGACTTTCCAAACACACTCCGGCGCGAGTGAGCAAAAATCCCCGAGTCATTTCGGCTTACCTCAACCACGCCGTTCAGAAACGCGATCAGGCCCAGTGCACGCATCAACAAGAAGGCAAACGCTGCACTGAAAGGCGCTGGCTCGATATCCATCATAAGAAGCCCTTGTCACAGGGAGGGCAAACGACGCTCGAGAACCTCACTCTACTCTGTCGAGGTCATCACCAACTGCTTCATCATTAATGAAGCTCCGCTCAGCCTTCTTTTTTGGCGTGCTTGAGCTTACGCGAGTACTTCGTTTTATCTTTATGAGGCTTGCTCGCCTGCACTCCTGCCCTCGGGCGTGCCCGAAGTTTCTCTTTAGGGATGCGAATTGTAAGAAGTTTGCGGCGCATTATAAAAATTCTAACATCTCTCGTTTTTTTTCTCGACTTACGCATAACTTACGCATACTCTATTTCTATGTCGCTGACTCCAAAACAAAAGAAAATCCTCGAATATATCGAGAGTTTTGTAGCGGAGAAGGGTTACGGCCCTTCCCAGCAGGAGATTGCGCAACACTTTCGTTTTAAGTCTTTAGGGACCGTACAGAATTACCTGATTCGACTGAAGCAACAGGGTGTCCTTCGTCAGTCCTGGAATGCTCGTCGAAGCTTGGAGATCGTTCAATCCTCCCCTTTGCATCCCAAGAACCTGCAAAGAGTGAACGCATCGCCGGGTGTGAATTCTGGGACGGTCCCTCTCCCTCTTCTGGGTCGTGTGGCAGCCGGTCGTCCGATCGAAGCCATCACCTCCAATGAAATGCTGGATGTCCCTGTGACGTTTTTAAAACGCAGCGGCGATCACTTCGTCCTGAAGGTCAAAGGGGACTCCATGATTGGAGACGGAATTTTAAATGGTGATTATGTGATTATTCACAAACAGCCCGATGCCACGAATGGTCAGACGGTTGTCGCTCTCGTGGGAAACGAAGCCACCATCAAACGCTATTATCGGAAAGGCGGAAGCATTGAATTGCACGCTGCCAATCCTGCTTACGATCCCATTTTAGTCAGTCCGGAGGTCGAGAGCACCAAAGGTTTTAAGATTGAAGGAATTCTCATCGGTCTCATTCGTCGCACTGAGTATTAACGAGGTTTGAAAATGTCAGAACTCAAAGAGTGGTCTCGGGAACGGTTATCCGTTCTCAATGGAAAGGAGTATCTAGCGCTCCGAGCGCAAGAGACTTTTCCCTTACCGGAAAAGCTCCACTCCCAACTCCTCGCGCTTCCGAAAGGAGCGTTAGTGGAGTGGTCGGGAGCTCCCGGCAGTGGCAAGACCACCGCTCTTTTAAGTGTCCTGAGTCAGAATCCTCAACTGCGCGCGGCGTGGTTAGAAGAAGAGCCAGAGATTTATCCTGCTGCCTTCGCCAACCACGGCATCGACTTAGATCGAATTCTTTTTGTGGAGTCCTCTCTCGAGAATTTGCTCTGGAGTGGACATGCGATTTTGAAAAGCGGCCTGTTTCAAATTCTGGTTCTGAATTTGAAATCGTCTTTGAGCTTATCTGAAATGGATCTGCGCCGCTTGCAATTGGCCTCTGAGAAATCTCAAGCCACGACAGTGCTTCTCACCGAAACACTTCGGGACTTTGGAAACTGGGCCATCCGCTTACAAGTTCAAGTCAGCCGTAAAAACGAAGAAGTGAGCCTAAGAGTTCTTAAAAATCGCTAATACTGAAAGGAGATATCCCAATGGTAGCCTTCACCACCCCCAAACGAGTGATCTGCGTCCTCTTCCCCAATCAGCCCCCGCAATTTCAAGAATTTGCTGAAGCCTGTTTAAGGCTCACCCCAAAAATAGCCGTTCGTCCCGGGAATCGGGGAGGCGGATTCTCCGCGGTGTTCTTGGAGTTTCAAGGCCGAGCAACTCTTTCTCCCGACTTTGCTCGAAAGAAGATCGCCTTTGTTCAGGCCCTCGCTCGACGAATGAAGGTCGGCGCTCCCGCTGCTTGTACCGAGGGCGCTCATGCCATGGAAGCGCTGTCTCTCGCGCGGTTTGGTGAACACACCGGCCATGCCTCGGTGAGCAAGCTCCCCATCGATGCGCTTCTCGATTACATCACTCCGTTTGAATATGAAGAAGAGATCAGTAAAAAGTTTCGAGACCAAATTCCCGTTTTTAAAATGCTGGGAGTTTCTAAAATTCAAGACTTCGTGCGATTGCCCACCTCCCTTCTCGCTTCACGTTTTGGAGAAGAAGTGGTTTTGGCCAGTCAACGCCTCTCGGCCTGGGTATTTCCAGAAACTTTACCCGTATGGCCGTATTTTCACATTCAGGAGCAGGTGGCTGAAAAAGAGGACTTCTATTTTGAGCCCTTGGAGAATTTGGATTCCCTACTTTTTATTCTCAAACATCTCTCCAACCGAGTGATGGCCCGCCTTCGGGGTCGAGGATTGAAAGCGGCCGAGCTGGAACTCGTTTTAGAGCTCGAAGGCAACTCTCAAATCGGAAGGCCGATTCGAAATTGGAAAATTCAATTGCCGATCGCTCAGGGATCTTACCTCGGGCTGCTCACTGTTTTAAGAGAACGCCTTTCCTACGATCTTGGCTACCAACCTCTCGAAGCGGCGGTACGCTCTGCAGAGATTCGAATTTTGGAAACGGCTCCAGGCCACGGCATGCAACGAAACTTCTTTTCCAGAAAAGAAGAGGAAGCCGAAGCCTGGGATGCACTGGTGGGAAGATTGCTCCAAAAACTGGGCAAGAAAAACGCCTATCGAGCCCAACCCGTGGATCGGCACTTGCCGGAGAAAGCTTGGAAACCCGTTGCCCCAGAAGCCCCAGCAGCTTTGGTCGCCGCGTCTCCGGGACTTCGACCTCTCTTGGAACGACCGCTACGACTCCTGAGAAAACCCGAGCCCATGCAACGACTCGGGGACTACCTCATCTCCCAGCTCAGTAAAAAGCGCTGGAAAGTTTCGAACTGGCAGGGACCTGAACGCATCACAGGAGAATGGTGGTGGAAGAATTTTAAACGCGACTATTACCAAGTCACGACCGATGCGGGGGAAAAGCTCTGGGTTTTCTCAGTGCCCGAACAACCTTTATACCAGCTCCATGGTTATTTCGATTGAAGATGAAAAATGCAGTACGCCGAGCTTTTATGCAAAACCAGTTATTCGTTTCTGAGGGGCTCTTCTCACCCCCAGCAGTACATTGAAAGGGCTGCTGAACTTGGAATTTCTGCTTTAGCCATTGGGGATCGAAACGGAGTCTACGGACTCCCCAAAGCTTTTCGGGCTTCTTTGAAGAATCCGGGGTTGAAGTTGATCAGCGGAGCAGAGCTCGTGATTTTTGAACCTGACTTTCGAGTCACGCTCTTGGCTCAGAATCGGGCGGGTTATGGATCGCTTTGCCGAATTCTTTCCTTAGCTCACGAGGCCCCGATTGAAGGACCGCCTCGAGAAGCCGAAGAAATCGGAGTGAGATGGGAGCAGTTTCTCCAGTTTGCAGATTCGAAAGACTCTGCAGATTGGATCGCCTTGGTTTCACCGGAATCCCTTGAGCGAGGAACGGAGACCGAGCAAATCTGGGGCAGGTTGAAAGACCTTTTCCAAGATCGAATCTACTCCCCTCTTTTTCAACTTTTAGACGGGATGGACGCGCGGAGGACTGAAACAGCCCTCGCTCTTGAGAAACGCTTTGGGATTTTATCGATAGCGAGCAATGACGTTCACTATCACGATGAATCCAAGCAAGCGCTTCACGATGTGATGACGGCCATTCGGCATCAGACGACTTTAGAAGAAATTGGAAAACGAGTTTTTTCGAATTCCGAACGCTATCTCAAATCCCCCCCAGAGATGGCTCGGCTTTTCGGCGATCTCCCGGGCACCCTAAAAAATGCAATGTCGAGGACCCTGGAGATCGCCGAACGCTGTACTTTTAAACTCAATGAACTTCGATACACCTATCCTTCGGAATGGATTCCAGCAGGTGAAACCTCCGAAGCCTATCTCAGTCGACTTGTAAAAGAAGGGTCGCAGAAAAGATATCCCCAAGGAGTTCCGGAAGCGGTTCGTAAGCAACTGGATCACGAACTCCGGCTCATTCATGAATTGAATTTTCAAGATTACTTTCTGACCATCTGGGAGATTGTCGAGTTCGCACGAAGCAAAGATATTCTCTGTCAGGGGCGCGGCTCTGCTGCCAATTCTGCCGTCTGTTATTGCTTAGGAATCACCGCCATCGACCCCATCAAAATGGATCTGCTCTTTGAACGATTTATTTCTGCTGAACGCGGAGAGCCACCAGACATCGACGTCGACTTTGAACATGAACGCCGTGAAGAGGTGATTCAGCATATCTATGAAAAATATGGTCGGGACCGCGCCTCACTAGCTGCAACTCACATCTGCTACCGAGGGAGACTCGCCCGAAGAGAGGTGAATAAGGTTTTTGGCCTAGACCCGGAGACTCGTCCTGAAACCAATCCGCTTGTCGATCAAATGGTCGAAGAACTTCGGAACAATCCCCGCCACCTTTCTATTCATCCGGGGGGGTTCACTCTTTCCGCTCAGCCCATCAACGAGATTGTGCCGATTCAACGCGGCAGAATGGACAAACGCACCATCATTCAATGGGACAAAGAAGACTTAGATATTTTGGGGCTTTTGAAGGTGGATATTTTAGCGCTGGGTATGCTCACGGCTCTTCACAAAGCCCTGAAGCTTGTCGGGAAGTATGAACTCTACACCGTTCCTCATGACGACCCGGCCACTTACGCCATGATTCAACGATCCGATACCGTCGGTGTGTTTCAGATTGAGTCGCGCGCTCAGATCAGCATGCTCCCCCGACTTTTACCAAAAAATTTTTACGACCTCGTGGTGGAAATTGCCATTGTTCGGCCCGGCCCGATTCAAGGAGGAATGGTCCATCCTTACTTGCGCCGAAGACGGGGGCTAGAACCGATAGATCTTCCGCACCCGAAGCTCGAATCGATTTTGGCAAAAACCATGGGCGTTCCTATTTTCCAGGAACAGGTGATGAAAATTGCAATGAGCTTAGGAGGATTCACCCCTGGCGAATCCGACGAACTTCGACGCGCCATCGGAGCATGGCGATCTTCGGGTGATATTCATCGGATGGGGAAGAAATTAATTGAAGGACTCCTCAAGAGCGGCCTCAGTATGGAATTTGCTCAACGAATCTATCAGCAGATTCAGGGTTTCGCGGAATATGGTTTTCCGGAATCCCATTCTGCTTCGTTTGCGCTCTTGGCGTATGCGTCTTCTTATTTGAAATGTCACCACCCCGCAGAGTTCACTTGTTCGCTTGTGAACTCTCAGCCGTTGGGATTTTATTCGAACCACACGCTCTTAGATGATGCCCGCAGGCATGGCGTCGCCATTCTTCCGATTCATCCCAATATTTCAGAGTGGGATTGCACGATTGAGGATGGCGCCATTCGCTTGGGCTGGCGCTGCGTTCACGGATTGTCTGAAGCCCACGCCCAAGAAATGATCCAGAAGAGAAACACCCAACCCTTCCAAAGCCTCTCGGATTTTATGTGGCGAGCACCGATTCGCAAAGACGTGCTTCAGCGTGCAGCCATGGCCGGAATCTTTGAGTGCTTCGGCTTCGATCAGCGCCACGCACTTTGGAGAGTCCTGGAACATCAGCTCATTCAATCCAGTAAAGATGAAGCCCAGCCCGAACTTTTCCCCCAGCTTGAAGCGTACGAAGCCATTCAGCAAGATTACAATTGTTTCGGAGCATCGACACGAGGGCACCCCATGCAAGCCCTTCGAGAGAAACTGAAACGACGGATTCCTCAGATCAGCAATATTGAAATCAAGAGTCAGCCGGGTGGGCGCTGGATCAAAATCGCAGGGATGATTATTGTTCGACAACATCCCCAAACAGCAAAAGGAACGGTGTTTGCGACGCTCGAAGACCAAACCGGATTTTTGGATCTGATTCTTTCTAAAGAAACCGTGGAAAAATTTTGGGAAGTCTTTACCGAAAATGCCTTTTTCATCGTTCAAGGAGTTACCCAACGCGATGGAGACGCTTTCAGTGTTTCCGTGAGACATCTGGCGCCGATTGGAATTGAAGAAGTACGGGCGCCTTCGAGAGATTTTAAATAAGCATATGACCTGGGATCCTCGCCTCTGTTTTGGTGAGGGTATCTATACTAAAAGGTCAGGCTCAGACCCCAGGTCCAAACACGGGATTTAGGTTTAAAATCTCGCGCTGCGTGGAGTTTTATATCCTAGTTTAGTTTAAAAATAAAACCATATTATTTTAATCTTCTATTATATTTAACTATATGAAATCACTATATTTTTATGAATCCAGAACCTTCAATATCAACTGTAACGCCCAATCTGAAAAGGCGGGAATTCGGTCGGTATAAGCCATCGCCGTCAACCCCTCCGCAAACTGGCGGGAGATCCCCGGGGCATGCTTTTCTGCCTCCTGAACAAAGCGGGTTTGAAGATTGAAACCTGTTCCCGCCGAAACGGGAGCCCGACGAAAAGCTCCGTCCAAACTCTTTCGAATTTCAGCCGCTTCCTGTTCCGACGAAAGATCCAGAGGGAGTTCACTGCTCAACACCAAACCTTCCGTTCCCTCCGGAGTCAACGAGCTCACCCGAAAGACTTCCGAAATATCCATCGTGCCCTTACCGCCGGAAATATTTCCAAGATCAATTCCCAGGGGACGAAGTTTAATTTTTCCGTCCGCCACGGCTCTAATCGCAGAACACTCCACGTCAATGCGCAGCTTGGCATCGATCTTTTCTTTGGTCAGGGAGTCGTTAGGCTCTCGATGCAAACTGATGAGGGATATTTTAGTGTTGCTCAATCCCTGAACTGAAAAGAAAACAAGAAAGTTTCCATTTTCAAATTGGAAGTCCTTCGCCACATTTTGATCGTAACTCTGAGCAGCCAGAGGCTCTGGATTTGCGCGAACAAGAGCAGGATAGAAAACCGAAATGATAATAAAGAGAGCTCGAAGCATAGAAATATCCTTTCAAAAAAGAGGTTACTTTCTAGAAATTCGACTCACCACCTCCTTTACAGAGACTTCCTTTCCTAGCTCCCGACTCTGGGAACTCAGCCTTTCTAATCGCCACCGCACCCGATCGGCTCGCAGATAAAGAGGATGCTTAAAGATCGTGGCCTCCAACTGTTGACGAACGTAAGGAATCCAATCTCCTTTCAAACTCGCACGGACCAAGACCCGATACGAAAGAGGGTCTTTCAAGAACCCGAGTCCTTTGATGATGGTGTACTTCGTGCTGATATCGAGATTTCTTTGGGGATTATTATTTTCTAAGACTTCGGAGAGCAGATCTGCTGCGTCTAAACTGGGATGACCAATCAGTACGGAATCTCTCAGCGCTCTCACGGTAGCGACTGCAGCGCTATTATCCACCATCGGCCAGCTTTTTTGTGGTCCCGAGAGCAAGTACAGGCGAAGCAGATCAATCCGCCCCCTCTTTCCAATCTCGGCAAGTACATCACTCTCCCAAGGATATTTCCGCCGATTGGACTCCACGTGGTCATAAATAATCATTCCCCCTTCCGTGACAAAGTGACGGAATCGGAAACGCTGAACTTCTGCATCCCAATAGCGACCTCCGCGCTGAGGAGATGCAGATTCATCCGTCATGTACGAAGCAAAAATGTCCAGATCGAGAGTACTTAAGAAAGCGTAATGAGCCCGAGGCTGCAACGCATAAGCAGCCTTGGCTTCCTGCTCGAGCCTTTCGATTTCCAGATCCGGGGTCACTTCTTGAATATCGATAATATTGAGCGGGGCAGCTCTAGCGGGAGAAAAACCCGCCAACAGAAAAAAGCTGATAATAAAACGCGTAGCGAGCATACCGAACTCCTCGCCCCGTCGCGGTTTATACCACAGCTATTTAAACAAGATTCTCAGCAAATTTTGAAGGAAAGGTGAAGCAGTCAAATCGAATACAGTTACAATCCCCAACGTTTGAGAATGGAATCGTTCGGATCAGACGAAATGGTGGAGGACTGAAAATAGTAGTTCAAAGTCATCAAGTCTAAAGCATGTCCTTCGATGGTAACAACGACTTCCTTTTGTCGGGCTTTCCAAAGGGCTTCAACTTCCTTTGGATTCTCGTTTCGAACTCTCATGGCAGCATCGAAGGCATCTCGAATAGCCTGATCGCGATGAGGAGTACTCCACTCATCATACTCTGCCGAATCCGAAACGCAGCGATTCGGGGCACAAGCCTTAAATCCCTTTTCAACAATTTCAACACGAACCTTCAATCGTGAGACGACATCGTTCAAGGTGGAGGCGAATTGAATAGCGGGATTGGGGTCGGCTTTATGAAGCCGCTTGAAGATTCCCTTGGCAAAGACTGGCTCGCCTCCAAAATTGGCGGGGTCGTACTGCTCCTCTGAGAAGTAAGGCATCTGATCGCGAGCGACTAATTTCCACACCCCACCTTCCTTCACCAACCAGCGATTTCGCAGGTACCCGTCTTTTTTTACCGCCTCCGGATATTCTCTCCGATAAATTCCTAGCTGACTCATCAAAGGACCGAGATAAGGCCGACCGCTCCGAGAGAAAGTCCATTTAATCCAAGCTGCGTCATTGGGATTTCCATATCTCGCATATTGAATCAAATTCGTATGTCCCGTCTGAGGGCTGTGCAGCGTAAGTACGAAAGCACCCCCGATCACTGACTCCGGATCGATTTGAATGGGATAAGAATCTTTTCCCAAAGAATGAGTATAAGTATTGGCAAGCAAATAAGCGAGCGAAGCCAGAAATCTTTTATCCTCCCACCAATTCGCCGCCGTACTCAGAGAGGACCAAGAGGAATCATTGCTCTCATGAGTGAGCAAATCCAATCCCCCGATGAGCTGATGCCCCGCAGGCAAGTGATGCATTCGCGAGAAAATCCACCGATAAGCAAAAATTACATCCGCGCAGTCGACCGGAATATTATATTTCTCCAAAAAACTCTCATCGGTCTCCGTGCGAATCCACTCCGCGTACTTCTTTTCCCAGTTCCAATCCCAAGTTTCCGAGGCCACCCAAATTCCCGTAGGAGCGCTAGCTGCTTCGACTTGAGGCTCAGTAGTCGGCAGCGCCACCGAAACTAAAGTCTGATTCAGGCGTGTCCGGTTAAGAAACAAGTTTTTCACAGTGGTTTGAACGAGAATAAGGGTGAAAGAGGGTTTTCTT
>JAIEMT010000036.1 GCA_019751945.1 bacterium | reverse complement strand
CCCCAAGAAGACCATCGAGGCGGTCCTGCGCAGCAGGCGAGCGCTGGATGCGCGAGAGCCTCGAGGGGCCAACCAGGGATGGGCGGCAGGCAGAAAGGGAGGACATGCGCCTCCACAAATAGAATCCTCGACCGAAGCAACTCGCGCCGGCGCGAGTAACCTCCCGCAGCACGCCCTAACCAAATTAAGACTTGCCGCGGCAGGTGCGTCGTGGAATCCTAGATTCACGCATGCGCCCAGCCTTCATGGACACACCCCAGTGGAAGACCTACGCCCCTAATTGGCGAACCATTTTGAGCGCGGCGTTGGTCGTGTTTGCTTTTCCGCCGTGGGATCTCTCCTTTTTAATATGGTTCGCGCTAGTGCCCTGGTACGCCGCGCTTTATCGCAGCCCCACTATAAAAGAAGCTGCGATTCAAGGCGTTTGGATGGGATTCTTCATGGAACTTGGAGGGTTTCCTTGGGTGGCTTACGCCATTCACGCCTACGGAAATCTCCCCTGGCCTGTCAGTATTCTCGGTCTGATCATCTTTTGTTTCTTCGGGCAGCTTCAATTCATTCCCTACGCCGCGATTTGGCGTTGGCTGCGCCCGGGGGAATACGGCCTTGCCGCATCTTTTGCCATCCGAGTGATCGTACAGGGCCTGGTCTTCGCGTTCTTGTACACCGGGATCGATTGGATCACGCCCAAGCTCTTTGCCGATCAACTCGGCCATGTTTTTTATCAAGCCAAGTACTTAAGACAGATTGCCGATATTGGCGGCGTGCCGATCTTGAGTTTCGGCATTGTCCTAATCAATGAATCGCTCTGGGCTTTTTTCCGATACTGGAGCCATCGTCGGACCATGGAATTTCCGAGCAAGAACGGCGTCGTCGCGCAACTTGCGCTGGCCTGCTTATTCTGGCTGGGGATTTTAATTTACGGTCATGTGCGCTTTCCGCAGATTCAAAAACTCCAGGGCAATCCGGATCGCACCGTCAGAATGGCCGTCATTCAAGCCAATATCGGCGATTTCGATAAAGTCGCGGCCGAACAAGGTGTGGGGCGTGCGGCTTTCAATGTCATGACTCAATATTACGCGGTGACTGAACAAGCGCTGAAGCTTTCACCCGTCCCTCAAACGGCCATCTGGCCTGAGACCGCCTACCCTTCGACCTTTCGTACCCCTCAATTTCCCGAAGAGTACTTGCGCGACCAAACACTCGATCGCTTCGTAGTAGAAAAGAAACTCGCGCTTCTTTTCGGTGGATACGATCGCATCCGAACTCGCAGTGGGAGTGAAGAATTCAATGCGTTCTTTTTTCTAAACGCCAACGACACGTCGCTACAGGTCTATCGCAAACACAATCTTCTTTTGTTTGGTGAATATATTCCGGGCTCGAAGAGCTACCTCCCCTTCTTGCATGATTGGTTTCCCACTGTTGGTAATTTCGGACGAGGCGATGGCCCCAAAGCGTTCCCCCTCAACTTCGCCAACGGCTCGAACATCGTCGTAGCGCCGAATATTTGTTACGAAGTTTTATTCTCTGACTACGTCTTAGAAGCCGTAAGAAAGGGCGCGCAGGCCATCGTGAATATTACCAACGATTCTTGGTTTGGTTCGTGGATCGAACCGCACCAGCATCTCGCGCTTGCGACTTTTCGAACGGTAGAAACGCGCCGTCCCCTCTTACGTGCCACGAATACTGGAATTTCTGCGCTCGTTGTTCCCGACGGCACTATTGCCGAGAAAACAGAAATCGGCGTCCAAGAAATTCTCAATGCTGAAGTCCCCGTCATCCCGGCCATCGATACGTTGCTCTTGAAATGGGGTAATTGGTTTGCGTGGACTTCGCTGTTCTTAGGGGTGTTTGGAATTTTTTGTTATTGGCGGTTAAGACGGCATTAATATGATTAAGGATCAATGCTACCGGCGCTGTAGGGACCATTTGAGATATTGGATCCCCCGACGTTCAAGATACCTGCACCACCTCGCGAGACACTCGTACCGATCGCCAAGGTGAGCGATCCTGGAATGGTGAGATTAAACCCGGCCATATTCACGGTTCCTGCAAAAACCGCGATGCTCTGTCCAGTGCCCAAACTGGTGTTGGCTAACAGGCCGACCGATTGACCCGCTTTATTGATGGTCAGAGTACTGCCAGGTAAGTTCCCTGTCTTTGTTTAACGTATCGGTTGCAGATGTACCCGCCATCACGACGTTCGCGTTTCCATTAGCTCCGCAGGAAGTAAAGGTTCCGATTCGAAGATTCCCTGTGGTCTGGAGCGTGCCGTTATTAATATACGTCGTTCCAGTGCAAGCATCTGACGCATCAATGGTGAGCTGATTGGTTGCGATGTGAGTCGTCGCCAACAAATCAACGGCTGTATTGTAGGTGGGCATCACTTCTAAATTGTAGAATGGGGCTCCAATCCCTTGGAAGTATTTTGTGAACGATCTGGAAACATATCGAACCGTAGAAGTGCCCGCATCCACCGTCCCAGTAGTGTAGGTCAACCCATCCCAGATATAAATAGCGCCCGTTAATGTAAGAGTTCCGGCGCTTTTGTTGATGGTGACGTTCGGAATGCTATAACCCGTTCCACCCGCTAAAGTCTGAGCTCCCGTTCCGTCAATGTGGATGTTCGCGCTGCCCACAAGTCCACACCCCCCGGCTATACCGATGCTGATATCTCCTTTTGCGTGAATGGTTCCGTTGTTTAAGTAGAGCGGTCCTGATCCACATAAGTGACCGCCCACTAAGGTTCCATTCACCGTGATGACAGAGCCGGAGAGGTCAATATTGCCGTTCATATATAAAGTCAGATTATTTAAAGTGTTCGTGCCTAGGTTTAGCACCGAAGAAGGCTGCCAAGCCTGCATGATCACCGTGGACGAGCCGGAGCTCAGGGTGCCCGAAGTATAAATGAAACTTCCGGCAATGTTAATCACTCCCAAAAGGGTAACGTTTGCTCCAGTTTTGGCGATTTCTAACGATGAAATTCGCCCAGTGCCGGTGGTGAAGTTCACTTGCTTTCCCCCAGCACCGACCATGCGAATGAGTAAATTTCCCGCAGGTCCACATGCTCCGGCATCGTACACATCTCCGTAAACACGGATGGTACCTGAGCTCATTGTTCCAGCACCACTTCCGCAGGCGGTGACGCCTACGGTATAGTTTCCGGCAACTGTGAAGTCAGAGTTATTGAAGTCAAAGAAGGAAGCCCCGAAGGGATAGATCGTAAAGTTATTAAAGGAAATCTGACTGCCGATCGTAACACTCGCGACGCCGTAGTAACTCAAACGTGCCGTGCCGTTGCCATGGTTGTAGTTAAAGCTGGGTCCCATGGTGATCGCAGAACTGTTCAAGTCCAAAAGCCCTGAAGTGGAGGTGAAGGAGCCTCCGGTGGCGCTGAACGGACCGTTTACAACGATGTTCGTGTTGAAGCCTGTGAAGGTACCAGCAGTTTGAGTGTAGCCGCTCGATCCGATGGTAATGACCCCTGCTCCCTGTGTAAGAGAACTTCCGCCAATTTTTAAACCTCCTACGGTGGGAGCATAGTTCAACGTAGGTGAACAATTTGAGCCTTGGCAGGTCCCATCAATGATGGCGACGTCCGAGCCAGCTGGGACTGTCCCTGTGTTGGTGCAGCCATTCTTGTTAGCGTTGATCGCACCACACCAGTTTCCACCAGCCGCATTGCTCCAGGTGTTGGAAACTCCTCCCGTCCAAGTCATGGGGGTCATGACATGCACGGTAATATTTCCCGTGCGAAAACCGCCACGGCCGTCGCTGACGGTTACACTGAAAGTGTCCGTTCCCGTATTGGTCGCTGAGCTAGACGTATAAGTTAAACTAGATGTCGCATTTGAAACCGTGCCGCGGGCGCCGTTGGCAACAGCAGTGATAGTTACCGGATCGCCATCACTGTCTGTGGCAATACCCACTGCGGGTGATGCCGCGTATTGAGACTGCATCACGATCGATCCGTTGCTCATCAAGTACCAAGGGCCAGGGCCCGTAAATACGGGTAAGTGATTTACAGTTGCGGTAAAATTGAGGGAGTTCAGTGAACTTGCTACTTCAGCTTTCACCGTGGGATTTAAAGTTCCCAAGGTGAGGTCTACACTCACCAAGCCAGCGCCGTTACTGACGCTCGAAGGAACGCTCAGCGAACCATCTCCCGCCGTGATAGTCCAGTTCACCGCTTGACCTGGAAGAGGATTGCCGGAAGAATCTTGTACCCGTGCGACGAGGGAACTGGCCAGCAAGGAGCTTTCGTTCCCTAGCTGGGCGTTGCCCGAAGAAAGAACGATCAAAGCGACCACGGGAGCGCCAGAGCCCCCGCCTTCTCCGGTTGCGCTTCGAGAGCTAATCAGAGACACCGAGCAAGCGGATGATATCGTGTTCAGTAAGAGCGTGAACACGACCAACATTGGCCGGTATTTTTGGCGCATTTTAGGCAGCCCGATCACGTATCTCATAAACGTTCTACTCACTTATATTATACGCCCTGCGCCACAGACCCAAAACTGTGTCCTTGCTGACATGGTTCAGTGCGCTTTCCAAGTATAGGAGAGCCTAGTTTCCGAGGGCGGCTACCGTTGGCGCAAGCATTCGCGAGGTGTATGCCAAGAAGTTTGTCAACGTTGTCCATGAAGTTCCATCATCCGTGGAATAGTTCTCGTTTAAGTTGACGTTCTGTCCCCAAAGGCTCATGAGTTTACCGTTAAACGGAACTGCGGAATGGGAATAGGCAATGAATGGGAGTGCTGTGTTGACAGTCCATGAGGCGCAGGGATCTCCGCAACTCCAAACGGTATCGGTCGGAGCGCCACCGTTGTCCTGACCGGAAACAAACCACATCTTATTTGCAAAGGTGGCCATGCCTGCGTTGTATCTTGCAGCGGGTAATGGAGCGGCACCCACAGTCGACCACGTGATGCCATCACTGCTCCAGTAAACGGAGGTTTGAATAGCATCCCCAATGTCCATGCCGCCCGCGATCCACATCTTGCCATTAAATACTGTTGCACTATGAGACAGAAGCGCTGCGGGAATGTTGCCAATTAAGGTCCAAGTAATTCCATCAGTGCTGGAGTAAACGGTCGTTCTGGCTTGAGACCCCGTACCATTGAGAGAGCCCATATTTGTTGCGCCGCCAATCGCCCACATCGCATTATTGAAGACGACGCAGGCGAGGCCGTCGCGAAGTCCTGGTAAATTTCCAGGATTGGTCCAGGTTATTCCGCCATCTGTGCTTTTATAAACAGTGTCGACTGAAGCGCTGCCGTTCGATCCGCCGATGTACCAAAGAGCGCCGCCGTACGAGAGGGAGCAACCTGCTGCTCGAGCGGCAGGCAGATGCCCGACCACGGTCCAGTTCCTCGCGTCTAAGCTCTTTATGACAGTCGAGAATATCGATCCTCCAGAAATTCCACCGAAGTTATAAACGGCTGAAGCAGTCGAAGTTCCGAGGCTTGCCTTAAAGGCCCCTGCGACCATGTACCAGCTTGAGGACAGTCCTAAAAATGAGTTTACGGACTGAGCTCCTGCTGTTCCAAAAACTGCGGACATAACGGATGGGTGGAGCAAGTTAAACTTGTCCATCATGAAATTGGCACCCGGCCACACAGTGGCCGTTAAATAGTTCGAGTTATCCAAAAGACCAATGACGAGGTCATTTGCAGCAGTGGTTGTCACGGAAATATTGGGAGTTGCGCTAGAGCCCGACCCAGTATTGGAACCCACTAGAGGAGAAGTGGTAGCAACTCCATTGTACTCTGCGATATACATCATCGAATCTTGCGCGCTCGAGAAGGTACAAGTGACAGTGTTTGCTCCTGCCGCAACGTTAGCTGCGTAAAAGAGATAGCCTCGACCCACGTTGGCTCTTGCCTGATTTCCTACAGGAGCATAAGTATTTCCGCGAGAATCGCTAACCGAGGCCGTTGCAGTCTGGGCCGCCGCATTTCGATACTGACAAGCCACCACAATTAAGTTCCCAGCAGTATTGTTCGAAGAAAAAGCCAGTGGAAGGCTGCTGACACTAGTCGTGATGTCCACGGATCTTCGTTGAACCAGCATCGGACCGGTGACAACTGGGTTTATAGAAACGGAAGCACTAGGACCTGCCGCAATCGCCGTATTTCCAACAGCATCAGAAGCAGTTCCGGCGGCAACAGAGATGGTAACGGTGCCCATTCCACTACATGCGGAAAGAGTTACAGTCGGCGTGTCGTTCCATTTGTGACGTTTGCAGAACAAGTAGCAGTGCCAGTCGTGTTCACTGTGATATTTGCGTTTACTAGATTGACTACGCTGGCTCCGGTGTAGGTAATTGTATAAGCACTCGTGCCCGTTCCATTAATGCTGGCATTCGACGGGGTGCCGATAGAAATCAGTGGGGCAGTATTGTCGACTGTGATTGCAGTGCTCGGTCCCGCAGCGGGCGCATTGTTTCCGACGGCATCTGTCGCCGTTGCCGCAGCGATAGAAATCGTGACGGTTCCATCTCCTGTACAAGAAGAAAGCGTCACGGTCGGAGTCGCAGTAGATCCGTTGGTGACAAGACGACTACACGATGCCGTGCCTGTCGTGTTCATCGTCACGTTAGCATTCAACAACCCGACAGCAGATGCTCCCGTATAGTTCACTGTGAAAGCACTCGTGCCCGAGCTGCTCACCGTTGCATTTGACGGCGTACCAATCGAAAGAGAAGGAGCTGTGTTATCGATAGTGATTGCGGCGCTCGGACCTTGGCTTCCCGCACTCACCGCACTAGCATCCGTAGCGGAGCCTGCCAAAATGGAAATCGTGACGTTGCCGTCGCCACTACAACCCGAGAGGGTCACACTGGGAGTGGACGTCGTGCCGTTTGACACGACTGCCGATGAACAACTCGCAGTACCCGTCGGATTCATAGTGATGTGGGCATTAGTCAAATTGACAGAAGCCGCGTTAGTATACGTCACTGGGTAGACGACTGAGCCAACCGAATTAATCGCCGTCGGGGTGGCCGCGCCGATGGCAATCGCCACAGCAGAACTTGCCGAAGCTCCCGAAGTTAGTGTGCCATTAATGCGCGAAGAAATGAGCGAGAGTGAGCACGAGGAGGTAAGAGCAGCGAGAAAAATGATTGAAAATCCCCGAAACAACATAAACTCAAACGTCCTAAACTGTTGTTATAAAAAAAGGTTTCTTACTCTTTCATTATACTGCACCCGCCGCTTGAGCGAGATGTGTCCGTTGAGACACAGCCCTTGCCTAGCCGCCTGAAAGGACTCTCATTTTTTGTGGGATGATCTAGATTATTAAGAAACAGCTTTCCGCTTATTCTTTAGTCACAGAATGCACCGTAGTACTGAAAGTTTTTAGAATTAAATAGTCCCGATTTACAAATGTAGCGATAGACACTGGAGCCTCTGGGAAGCGGTCCTGGGTTTGAAACTTCTCGGAGCCATTGAGAGGGACTGATCTGGCTCGTGTGATCGATCATTGTGAGATATCGCGCTAAAAGCTCTCTTTTTTGCGGGGGCTTTAAGCGCGCCTGAACAATCGGATTGCTGAGATAGCTCCCCGTGACATACGGACTTTGAACGTAAGCACTGTCAGCTTCTCCCTGAAAATGGCGCTGCCCCATGGCTGCCCTTTCAAAGAGATCGCGAGCCGTACCGCCATGTTCCTGATAAAGCTCTCGGTGATGAGGTCCGATTTCTCGAATCAAGGCCTCGATCTGCTCGTCAGAATGCCTTCCTAAAGCTGTGCGAATTTCATCTTGAGTGTGCGAACGATCGTTAGAAACTCCAACCTTCTTCAGAAAGTTCGCCACATAGGGGCGTTGCGAAGTGGGGGTGAGAATGAGACTCTCTTGAGCGTGATTGAGTCGTGTTAGGAGATCGGTATTGTACCCGGGCTGTCGAGTCGCGGGATTCCACTCTTCCAGAGAAAGGCGAACTTTATTCTTCGCTAACTTTCGGTTTATTTCTCGAACGGCGGCCATGTATTGCGGATCATCCATAAATCCGCCGAAGTGACCAATCAGATCATGCCAGAACGCCGGATACCCGTCGTTAACTAAGGATCGAGGGTCTCCCACCGGATAGTATCCCTGGCCGACATAGAAAGCGAAATCTTCTGCGTCGAGAGTTCCTTTGTAAGTTTTCGCTCCTTTTGGAATGTTTTCGCCGACGCGTCGAACAATGATGCTCCCATCAGGCATTTTGAACATGCGTGCCGGGTAGAGTTTGGATTCCTTGGGAATGGGAAGCTTGTCGATTTCTTTTTCTAGATGCAAGAGTTGAGCAGCGAGCGACGGCATTTCCAGTTTGCCATCGACGATGCGAACGCCCATCTGCTGCAAAGTTCTGATTTCCCGCTCGCCGCGGGCTTGGGCATTGATAATTTCGTCTAAATCTTCGCTGATCATTCTTCGATACTCGTAGTTTTCAAACTCCGAATACCACCCCGCCTTCTGCGCCAGCTTCGCGCGATACTCAATCGCCTTATCCGGCGACACGCGTTCAAGAACCGCGAGCTTCGTGCGCACCAAGAAACTAAAATCTTTGTAGCAAAGATTATCTGTCGGCGGTGCCTCTGCAAATGCAGACGCGGGTCCGAGCAAAATGGCCCAAGCGACGACTAGAATTCGAATGGATTTGAGGTAGATCTCCACGGACGCCTTATCGGCAAATCTCGTTAAAATCTCAAGAGATGGGCTAGGAGTTGTTTTAAACTATTTATGGGGAGCCTGAACCCGTTCCGGGTTCTTGGCGGTCTGCTTTTCGCAGTTATGACAGAGATGCACTTCCATCGTGTTCCAGGGGAACCAGTCCCCATCTCGCTGCGGAAAAATCTTTCGGCAATGAAAACATCTAAACTGGTTTTTACCCGGTTTCGCCAAAGAAGAACTTGTTCCGTCAGCAGATGAGGACATAGGTCACCCCTAAAACAACGAAAGAAAATCGAATTTACTTAGCGATAGCTGTTGCGACCACCGCGGCCACCGCCGCCGTTATCGCGCGGAACCATCGGCTTCGCTTCATTCACAGTCATCGGACGGCCGTCGTAGTCGAGGCCGTTGAATTTCGAAATCGCATCAGCGGCTTCTGCGTCGGTCGACATTTCGACGAAACCGAAACCCTTGCTGCGACCCGTATCGCGATCCATGATGATCTTTGCAGATGCAACTGTTCCACATTGTGCGAACGTGTCGCTCAAAATCTGATCGGTTGCTGAAAAAGGAAGATTGCCAACGTATAATTTTTTACCCATATGTACCTCCTAAAGGCTGGGAGCCGCTCAAGAGGAAATGGGCCACATTGCCCGCAGTCTCGAAAGAAGCAAAAATTGATTACTAACCAGACAGAGACTACCTGAAAAGTGGACAAATAGGTACTGAAATGACCGATCGAGGCCATTACAGGTCTAAGGTCAATGCGAACGCTGCTTTAGACGGGCTCCGCTCCTGTGAAAACAGTACAGGTCGTCCACTAGCGTTAGCTGTAGCTCTCCGCTCTTCCGATGCGAGCCCCATCGCTCCAGTAATTCCTTCCGACCCAGGGCGCGCTCCACTCGATCAAACCACCGGCCCAGCACAAAGCGCGAGAGCATGAAGCGATTCGCAGGAGTATCGCTAAAGCGAACCCTGGATCGAATCGGATACCGACGAAATCCATTCCAAGCTTTGCGCAAGTCTTCCGCGCGAACAAACGGCATTTCCCAGCCCAAATCCGAAAAAATCCCGACCCAGTACCCGGTCAAGGCGTTTTCGCGAGAACGCGCCATGGTGACCAGAAGCATTCCCCCGGGGTTCAAGAGGCGTTGGAGTCGACGGATTGTTTCCTCAGGATCATCCAAGTAATAGATCACATGATTCGCCAAAATCAGGTCAAATCCGACCGTTCTCTTACTGAGGCGAGCCCGGGTCATCAGTCCTGGGAAGGACGCTCGTGCCCGCTCCCGATGGGCCCGCGAAGGCTCCACCAAAGAAACACGGCAACTTCCATTCTTAACCGCCTGAGATAATAAAGATTTCTGCCGCAGGAGGGCTCGAAAGAACGACCCATCCCCTCCCCCGAAATCCAGAACCCGAGCCGGTACTGGCCGACGGCGCAAAAGGGACTCGATTTTTTCTATAGTTCTAGTAGATTCGCTCGAATTGGCCTGAAAGAAGCGGTATTCGCGGCCAATGGTTTCAAAAGAATTCATATGAAGTTTAGTACCAAAATCTTCCTGATCACCGTTTTGAACACCGTCCTCTTCTTGGGGATCGTGGTTCTCGTCGTGTACCAGCGTCAGGCCGAAAACCTTGTAACTCATTATGCTGAACGTTACCAGGTCTCGAACCGCATGGTGGGCGACACGCTCAATCAGCTCGAGTCCGCCTCCGATCGCATTGCCTTCATGGCCGCACAGAAACTTCAGGAGGTGGATCGCAAGCGCGGGCTGCTTCCTTTACAAGATCTCGTCGCCTTCACGAAAGAACACAAAATCAGCCAGGCTTGCATCATCGACAATCAGGGCCGCTTCATTCGCGATACGGTGGCCCCGAACGGCGGTCAGCCGCAGACTCTGTTTCAACTTTGCGAAGGATACCGCGAGCTGATTAAGGGCGGATCGAATGTCGAAACGACGCCGATCGTTCCGAGCATTGACGGCTCCTATAAGTTCACGATGATTCCGAATCACAATCGCACACGCATTTTAGAGGTCGGCATTCACGTCGACTATCTTTTCAGCACGCTGGCAAAGGCTGTGCAATCGGACCCGAATCTTCAGACACTGGCGCTTTATTCTCCGAGTGGTTTGAACTTGGGCGGTACCGACGTCAAAGGTCAGAAGCTGATCGGAAATAAAATCAGCGCTGAGGAATTGAAGCCCGGCTACCGCCTGAACGGTGACAAGATGGTGATGGTCACGCGCGTGAGTGCGAACAACAATCGCTGTTGTGAGTGCCAGGCCAAGCAGATCTCTGCCGCTCAGAATAGTGACGAGTATTATTATTTATTGAGAACTGAGATCAGTACTGCGCCACTCAAGCAGAATCTCAATGCCCTTCGCAATCAATTGATCGGGACAGGTATTGGAGCAGGAATTCTTTCCGCTGCGCTGGCCTATTTCTTCGCGCTCTTTTCGGTGCAGCGCCTACGCCGCATGAAAGACACCGTGAATCGCATCATTCGATCGGGCGATCTCTCCTCCCGCTTGAAGTTTAAAGGCCGCGACGAAGTCTCCACCCTCGCGCTGAGCTTTGACCAAATGATTGAGAGCTTGGAAACTTCTCAGCAGAAAGCGCTCTCGGTTGAACGCGATCGCGCACTGGGGAGCTTGGCTCGACAAGTCGCGCACGATATTCGATCGCCGCTGGTTGCTTTGAAGGTGATTGAAAAAGATTTATCGTCGGTACCTGAAGAGTCGCGTGTTTTACTTCGTCATTCGATCGAGCGTATTCAAGACATCGCCCACTCGCTCATGAAGAATTCGCCGCAGAGCACGACCGCTATTGAAAGCGAAAAGACCGAGGCGCACCTGGTCTCTGCGCTGATCGACAGCCTGATCAGTGAGAAGCGGGTGCAGTTCCGGTCTCGTCCCGAGCTTGCCATTCATTTTCGCTCTGATGAAACTTCCTACGGTTTGTTCTGCAAATTGAGCTCGGCAGAATTCAAACGAACCCTCTCGAATCTCTTAAACAACGCCGCTGAAGCCATTGAAAACTCCGGACAAATCACGGTGACCTTGCAGAAGCACGGCGACTTCGCATTCCTCACCATCGAAGACAACGGCAAGGGCATTCCCGCCGACCTCATTCCCCGCCTGGGCGAACGCGGCTTGAGCGTGGGCAAAGACGACGGCAGCGGCTTGGGCTTGCACGCCGCCAAAGCGTCACTGACTTCGTGGGGAGGACGCCTGCATATCGACTCTCAAGAAGGCCGCGGCACCACCGTCAGCATCAGCCTACCACTCACCACACCACCCGCAGGATTTCTCTCCGAGATTCAAATTCAACCGGACACGCAAGTCGTCATCACCGACGACGACAGCAGCATTCGCCAAATCTGGCGTCAACGCTTTGCCGGCCTCACTACGCAGATTGTCGAACTTCAATCGCCGCAAGAACTGCGCGAATGGATCACGCACCAAAACAGCAAGACCGACCGCCTTTTCCTGATGGATTACGAATTCCTAGACTCGGAAGACACCGGCCTGGGCCTAATCCAAGAGCTCGACCTGGCCTCACAAAGTATTCTAGTGACCAGCCGCCACGAGGAAAACGAACTTCAAATTCGCTGCAACCAAGTGGGCATCACGCTGTTCCCGAAAGCGCTGGCGGCGACGGTGCCAATCCGTTCAAAGCTTTAATTAAATCTGCACATGGAACTCGGTCGCCAAAGACTGAGTTCCATGTGCAGATTACTCTAGGAACCGAAAAACCAACCGATCGTGATGTACGGCAGAACTTGCGACACCTTCGTGCTCAAGCTCGCACCAAAGCCGAGATTGAATCCCCCTTCCGTCTGCCAATCAAAGCCGAACGGAATGTAAAGACTCGACGTAGTACCCGAAACAGAAAAGCCGTTAAAAGCTGAAATGAACTGGGACACGTCGATGGTCACTGTATTGGAAACAAAGCTAACTCCAACCATCGGCGAAAAATTCCAATCCGGAACAAGCGCTCGAACCCCAATCCCTAACGAATTAACAGTGATACCGGCTGCCGATCCCGTGCCGTAACCTGCCTGAACCCTCAAAAAATCCAGGACATTGTAAGCCACGTTACCGCTAATGATGCTAGGATAAGGATCTCCCAACACCCCAGCCAAAATCCCGATCTTATGCTTCATGCGGTGACTTTCCGCTTGTGCAGGCTGAGAAGCCACCAATCCCACTGTGATCAAAGACGCCAAAACCCCAAACGAAATAGAACGACGAACCATGTAAACGATCCTCCCTTTAACAAAAGAATCTACCGAGTTTTGGAGAGAAATCTATGCTAAAGTCGCGACAAGTGGGGACGTCACGGCTTCGACGGGAGTCTTGAAGTCCCGGATGCATGTCGAGGTGCCATCAGGCCTCGTTAAACCGGTGGCAAACTGTAACTGCTAATCCAGTTGCTCTCGCTGCTTAATATAACTAGCACGACGTCTTTCTTAGTATCGCCTATGTATTGAGAAAAGACGCCATTCAGTAGGCTAGCCCAGGAATCCTTGCAGGCGATTCGAGGGCGAACTAAAAGTCTGCAGGGGTTACGCGGAGAGTGTCTGTGCCCGCCTCGTAACCAACCAAACCACAGACTACACATGTAGACTCTGGCGATGGATGGCTTTCGGACGTGGGTTCAACTCCCACCGTCTCCACCAATAAAAAAAGCGCTCCCCAGCGGGGCGCTTTTTTTATTGGTGGAGACGGTGGGAGTTGAACGAGAATTTGCGGCTGCGATGAACGCGCCAGCGTTTAGCGCAGCAAGTTCGCGCAGGATGCGCGACTTAGCAAATTGTCCGGCCCGGAGACGACTGAGCGTGAAGCGAAGGAGTTGGAGGGCAACTCCCGGCCTTCGATGAACCACCAATCTTTTTACGCCGCACCGACCAACGTCGGGCGGCGTTTTTATTTACATAAAAAGAGTGGAGACGGTCCCGAGGAGCGACCGCGATGAACGCGAAGCGTTTAGCGCGGGGAGGCGCGCAGGATGCGCGACTCAGCTCCGAGCGGCGCCGCCCCGGAGCTCGGGCAGGAGCCCGAGCGTGAGGGGTCTCCACCATTTCTTGAAAATGTATGCATGTGTAAATACCGAAAAGTCATTGTGAGCTATCCTGCAGGCACTCCAACCAAGAGGACATTCGAATGTCTGTAAGAAAAAATGAATTTTCTAGTCTGGCAATCAGAGTAATCGGAACCAGAATTTCGGAAGCTACCGGGAAGATAGTCCAAGGTACGGAGAGAGAGGACGATCTTCGAACGGTCCTGGAAACTTGTAGAACCAAACATGTAAACCTCATGAGCTCTCTAGTAAAACTGTCGAACTCTGATAGCCAAATCTATGAAGAGATTGGGATAGAACAAATCACGATAAAAAAAGAGAAGAAGGTCGAATTTTTTCACGGGAGCAAGCTTTTTTTAGTTGAAATTGTGGCCTGATCCTCATGCCGCGTTTTCCTGTTTTCTCCGAGCCGTGAAT
>JAIEMT010000046.1 GCA_019751945.1 bacterium | reverse complement strand
ACATTAATTGACGCAATCAAATCAGGTGTCGTCCGGTATGTGGGACGATACTGTCGTCGGTTACATGGGACGGGACAATCACGCGTCCCGCCCATCCGGCCTGCTTCGACCTGGAGCTCTCGTGCAGCCTAATGACGGTCAACGCTCTTTTCGTTGATTGGTTTTTCGTGGGTCACCTTTGCGGGAGAAGTGAAGATGATGAACTTAGTTTGGCTTCTGACCCTTTTTCCCTTCTCCAATGCATTTGCCGAGATGACTTCGGATAGACAGCTCTGGGTTCAAGCTCAAGTCAGAGGAAAAATAAGCGAGCAGTACCGGTACTACTTCGAAGTCTTCCCGCAGCTCTCAAAGAGCGCTTCAGCGCTCAACTTGATTGAGTTCCATGCTGCTGGAGCTCTTCAACTGGATAAGCCAAAATCTTTTTGGTTTGGATATGCCTGGATACCAATTTTTCAAGATGGCAGACGCAACGAACATCGGATTTGGCAGCAGTTTTTATATGAATCCGAAACCCCACCGCTGAAATGGCACAATCGGGCAAGACTTGAGGAGCGTTTTTTTCCGCAGACCGACGTAGGCATTCGGCTTCGTTACATGCTGCGACTTCTATACGGGCTTGACGACACTAAGGTTTGGTCAATTGCGGTCTCAAATGAAGTAATGCTGAACGTAAACCAAGTTCCGTCAGGACCACGAAGCGGATTTGATCAAAACCGCTTTTTCTTTGGCATGAGATATCGCATGGGAAATATCGCGATTGAGCCGGGCTATTTGAATAATTTTGTAGAGGGCGATCCATCCGGCGACCGAATGAATCATGTCGCCAATGTTGCGATTGAGATCAACCTGTGACCATGCGGTTTGTTAAATAATTACTGTCGAATCTTTTTTGGGGCGGATTGGGTCTGGCATTTGCAGAGTTGGGATGGATACGTGAATCGCCAGCTCCAAGAGGCAGCTCATGACTGAAATTGTGTGTGGTGAAGAAGATCAAAATCTCAAAGAGACTATCAGGCGGCGTAAGTTATGTTGGTCGGCAGCAGAAATTCTAAAAATCGGGAGCGAACATCGATCGGAACCTATGGTGTGTTGGTTTTGATGGTTCTCGTATCGCCTGCTGCCATACTTGCCAGGGATTTGGATCGTTCTGTCTATAGGTTATCGCCCGCTATTGATGCCTCAGTCACCGCGGCCGCAGGAGCAGCAAATTTTGTTCCCCACGCTCTTGAATCGAAGATCATCGAGCCGCGCTGTCCATGCGATCCAAATGAAGTCAACGCGTTGGATCGTCACGTCATCGGAAATAACAATCACTTCCTTGATTCGGTCAGTAATGTCTCTGAGGGCTTGGCAATCGCAGTGCCAGTGCTTCTTGACGCGATTGATGTCGGCCCAAGCTTAGTGCTCGTCGAGGATATGACAGTGTACTTTGAGGCAATTGCTGTGAGCGGCGCTTTGACTACTCTTGCAAAATTTACCGTAGAACGCCCCGTGCCGCGAGTCTACGCCGGTCAGGACGAGGAACTTGCAAGAAGTCCTGATGGGTACCGCTCGTTTTACTCGGGCCACGTTTCAAATAGCTTCGCTGCCCTTACAGCAGCGTCGATCACTTATAACCTGCGTCACCCTTCAACGATTTGGCCTTGGGTCATTACCGGCGTTTTTGGAACGAGTGTCGCCATTGAACGCGTGGCAGCGGGAAGACACTTTTATACGGACGTGATCGCTGCAGCGTTAGTCGGAACGGGAGTTGGACTACTGGTGCCTTGGTTGCATAGACGTAATATTGATTCCAATCACAAAGGCGCGGCTGAGCGCGCGTCCTTGGCGCCGTATCAAGATGGGCTTCGTTTTGCGGTCAGTCTCGGACTCTAAAAGATCTCTATCACGGAATCAACTTTGAGTAGATTTCAGGCTGCGCGCGCTTTTGGCAGGTCTTGCCACTGCACCTTGTAGCGCTTTTCTGATTCAGCAACAAAGCGCCCAAGCTCAGATGAGGAGATTGGCTTTGGCATTGGGAATCGCTCTCCAAATTTCTTAAAGGCCGTATGATAGCGAATAAACGTTGCGAAATCCCTGGGATACCGTCGTGGGTTTACGCCCATGAATTCGCCAAGATTTCTTGCACGGTGAAGAATGGAGCGCCAATGCTCGATGGGCGTAAGACCGATCGTATCTACTCCGTTTGAAAAGAGCATGATATGAATTTCATTATACGGCGGTACTCGATCGAGATACTGCTCAATCGAGTGCGCTGACGCCTCGGTGTTAAAAGAGAGCCAGTAGGGCACTGAGCCGGTTCTAAGCATCCACCAGGGTTCGACGAGAAAAAAAGACTCTGCAATCAAGCGCTGGGTTTTGATACCGCGCTTTTGATACCATGTCCGGTATAGGTCAGCCACAAGAGGGCTTAAATCCTCAGGTTGATCAAAGATGATACGGCGAACTTGATAGCCATGCTCTTGAGCAAAGGCTTTCACGTCTTCCCGAAGTGCTGGCTCAAATCCCCATTCCGCTTCGGGTCTCATGCCATCAGGTTTCGGCGGACTCCAACATTTCCTTTGTGATTTATGCCGCGCAAGAAACTCTTTGACACGAGAACTGCCTTGAACATATTCCCACGGATCAAGAGCCCCAAGCCCTCCTTCTTGAAAGAAGTGCCTTTCAGACATCTTTGTAGTGGGCCAGAGAGGCCCAGACTCCAGTAAGAAAATCGTACCGCCTGGTTCAAGGCAGGTTCGCAAGTAGTCTTCATACGTTTTTCCAAGACATAGGCGCTTCATGCGAAAATAAAGTGCTTCTTGGCTCATGAGCCTGTCCTGGTTGGGATCGAGCATGTGATGAAGTTGAAGTTCGGGGTTAGCGTTGAGGAGAAGTTTGGCGGGGCTTTTTGCGGCCTCAATGGCTCGCTCAGGATCGTCAGGACTGATTGCCTTGTGTCTCACGAGAATCAGAAACGTTTGCGGCAGCCACGGAATTCCAAGAGCTGCGCATAGGTGCATAGCAGCACCGTTTGATGATCCTATCATGATTGCTGGATAACGCCGCCTGGGATACCGATGGATCATCCATGTTGCGATGGTTTCGGCGCGGACATATTGTAAAGCTTCGGGTGGAATCGCTTCAACCTTTCCGCCCCACTTGTAAATCCGCTCGCTCGCACTTTCAGGAAGCAACCAATTCATCGCTAAGGCGAGAGGTTCCATAGCCGCTGCAATGCCGAGAGCTGGAAAATCCTTGCCTCGCAGAAACCGACCGAGCGCCCGTAGCAGCGCAGTAGATGAGTCAAAGGCCGTGATGTGACGGGGAGTAAAACCTAGTTTTGCTGCCTCTGCATTAAGCTTGGGACCATAACCGGGCGCTTTCATATATTATTCTCTGCATTGTCGAGGCAGAAAGCCTACATAATGCATTGGCGTTACGCCGCGTTAGCGGTCTGCGCGCGAGCTACTGCGGATTTATCAGATGACACCTTGGATAGACTTAGTTCAGAGCGTTGCCAGGCGTATGCCCCCAAAAGGCCGGCAATGGCTGCATTCAATCCGGCGGCAACAAGATGAACGGTTGGTGTCTGTTTAAAGCCAAAAACCTTCAAGGTAGCGCCCGAAGACCAAAAATAAAGGTGTACGAAAGTGTGAAAGGCTTCGGCTCCGCAAGCAAACTTCGCTATCTCTTTTGAACGTCTCATAGCAAGCTCCTCCGCGTTACAAAGCTTGCAAGCCTGTTGCCATAATCTTGTTAAACTAATCTGTCGGATCGGGATCACGCACAAGGGTTTATTCCGGAGAAGTCTTTGGGGCCAAAAGTTCGGATGTTTTCGGACCAGATTTTGCAATCTGCTCCGAGAGGCAAAACGATGCGTTAGGACCGATGAGCCTTGCTCGATCGCTCAATCGTTATGAATGAGGGGAGTCGTATCTAGGATAGAAAAAAGAAAGAATAACTCGCTGCCTGAGACTCCTGACGAACATCTTTTTGATATTACCTTTGCTCTCCTAAAAGACCCTTATCGCTTCGTCTGGACACGATGCCGAGGCGCTCACTAGGCAGGCAGGCCAGTTCTTCAGCATGACGATCCTCTTCTTTGAACGAAGATCGAAGACTGGAGAAAAGAGTACAACGCGCGCCACCCGTTTGGAGGGTAGCGCGCGCATTGGAGCGAGGATACTTGATGAGTTGTAACAACTTCCGGCGTCTTGGACCGGCAGGCTACCACCCCCTCCGAAAATTCCGTCTGGCCGTATCCGGCATCAAGCATGCGGTCTTCTTGGACTTCAGTGTGCGCTACAAGCTCGTCATCTCGGTCGTGTTTTTGGTGATCGCTGCGGTTTACGAGACACTTTTTCACTTCTTATTCCTGCTGGCGGTGACGGGATTGATGCTGGCTGTGGAGGTGTTCAACACTATCATTGAAGCCTTATGCGACTATATTCAGCCGGGTCAGAATGAGAGTATTCGCAACATCAAGGATATGGCCGCCGGCGCGGCGTACATTGTAATCTTCGTCTGGTACGTGGTGCTCGGAGTCGTGCTCTACGAATTGCTCTCTGCGATAGAGTTGTTTACGCCGCAATTTCGCCACTAATGAACGCGATAAGTCCGTCAAGGCTCGTGGACCTCGTGTCCCGTAGATCTGCTCAACTCAACACCGGACCCCGCGAGCATGGCCACTTCCAGGTGCAGAAATGGTCGGCAAGAAAAGGGCCTAGAGTTGCAGTTTTGTGCAACTGTTGCTAAAGTCAAAGGAGTGAGCCGTTCCACTGTTTCGGGTAGGTATCAGTGAAATAACGGAGTGATAGAGGACGTGGGTGTGCAGCTAAGAGCTGCATCGGTAAAAAGTAAAAATGGATTTCAAACGACTTACATATCAAGCGGAGCGTTGAAGCTCGCTTCACTTTGAGTTCGTCGAATTTAACTGCCACAATGCGGGAGGCACAAATGATTTTTTGGAAAGCTCTACTTCTTGTAATTCTTTTAGTTCAGCCCGGATGTGCGGGTTGTAACCATGGAGCCACAACTAGTCACGCCAACATAAAACCTTTGATCGAGGTAAATATACCCTGCAAAGGAACGGAAAATTTTCTTCTTAAACAGATTTGTCAAAAGTGAATTGGCAAAGCGAGTTTTTACCTGCCGTGAGCGGCACTGTTGCGCTTCCACTACAGCAGTGGAACAACTTACTTCGAGGATGTGCTGTCGCGAAATCCCATCCCGATTTGGCCTTCAGCGTCGCCTCTCATCGAGAGCAATAAACCGCCGACTCCAACACAAATCGCAACGTCTGCCATATTAAATGACGGAAAATGCGTTTGTGCCTGCCAGTGAAAGTCGAGGAAATCCACCACGTAGCCAAGCCTTGCGCGATCAATCAAATTACCGATAGCTCCGCCAGACACAAGCGATAGACTGAATGCTTGCAGACGTTGCTCTTCAGCGAGCTTGCCAAATACATAGAGCATCACCGCGAGTGCGAGAAAAGAAACAACAATGAAAAATGGCAGTCTCCAAACTTCATTGGCCTGAGCCAAGATGCCAAATGCAGCGCCAGGATTCCGAATGTGAGTCAGATTGAAGAAGCCGTCGATGACCGTGCGGGTTTCACCAAGTCTAAAGGACGTTGACGCTAGATACTTTGTTAATTGATCTATGAGCGCGATTAGTGGAGCAACTAACAGCAATAAACGGTACTTAGTTTTCATATCTCCACCTCTCAGCACCTAGCTTCGCAGCATTCTCAATCCACTCATGATCACAACGAGCTCGCTTAGCTCATGGCCCACAACCGCAACTGGAAGAGAAAACTTGCCTGAGACTGCGCCTACAACCAAGATTCCGATCACAAACACAGAGAGCGCAAGATTTTGCTGAATCGTGCGCTGATTTCGGCGAGAAAGCTTAAGCGCGTAAACGAGTTTTTCAAGATCATCCGCCATCAAAGCAACGTCGGCCGTTTCAAGAGCTACATCTGTTCCAGCAGCACCCATGGCAATTCCAACCGAAGCTTCCGCTAGAGCTGGGGCATCGTTTACGCCATCTCCGACCATGGCAACGTGGCCATAGCGTTCCGAAAGTTTCCGCACAAGAACAGCCTTATCTTCTGGTTTGAGATTAGCGCAGATCTCATCGATCCCAGCTTCGCGACCAATGGCCTGGGCAGCAAGCTCGTTATCGCCCGTGAGCATAACGATTTTCTTGATTCCAAGTGCATGGAGCGCCTGAATCGCTCTCGTCACATTCGGGCGAACTCGATCACGAATCGCGATTGCTCCCCAGGCGGCTTTTTCGGTTCCCAAGACCACGACTGTGTTCCCGCTGCCCTGCAAGCGAATTATTTGTTCAGAAAGTCCTGAAAGTGAGTTTTTGAGGTCTTTTTGAAAGAATTCTGGCTTCGCAATATAAACAGTCTCGCCTTGGTAACTCGCATGGGCGCCAGCTCCTGTAAGCGACTGAAAGCTCTCAACCTTTGCAGCACGTATTTTCTTTGCTTCGGCAAATCGCAGGATCGCTTGAGCAAGTGGGTGTTGGCTGCGCTGCTCAATCCCTGCGGCAACTGACAGAAATTCCTCTTCTGAAGGAGCCCCGTTCTCTTTTCCGACGAGGGCAATCTCTATCACCTCGGGTTGACCAAGTGTAATCGTGCCGGTTTTATCTAAAGCGACCACACTGACCTTGGCTAACTCTTCAAGAAAGGCCCCGCCTTTAATCAAAACACCATTTCTGGCACCCGTTCCCAGCGCCGCAACAAGCGTGATGGGAATTGAGATGACGAGCGCACATGGTGCGGCCGCCACGATGAAAACCACGGCTCGCGTAAGCCAGTTGACGCCCTCTCCATTTAAAAAGAACGTTGGAACAACAGCAATCAGAATGCCAAGGCAAAGCACGATTGGGCTATACCAAGCCCCAAACCGCTCGATAAAGCGCTGAGATTTGCCCTTTCTCTCTTGTGCTTCTTCGACCATTTGAATGATGCGAGAGATCGTGTTCTCGGAAAATGCTTTTGTCGCTCGAACTTCTAGAGAGCCTTCGCCATTAATGCTTCCTGCGAAAACTATTTGTCCGGCACTTTTTTCGACAGGAACGCTTTCACCAGTTACAGGTGCCTGATTCACGCTCGAATGACCTATGATCACCTGGCCGTCCGTGGGAATCGCTTGGCCAGGCTTTACGATAAAAATATCGCCGACACTTAAGTCTTCAACAGGGATTTCAGTCTCTAGGTCGCCCTTTTTTACAAGCGCAAGCTTTGGCGTGAGATCCATCAGCGCCCGAACCGCTGATCTTGTTTTGGCCTCGGTATATCCCTCAAGGGCTTCGCTAATGGAGTAAAGAAACACAAGCATTGACGCTTCGGCCATCTCTCCCATGGCAAAAGAAGCAATCGCAGCAACGCTCATCAAGAGCTCGATTCCCACCTTGCGCTCATGGATGAGTTCTTCGAGTGCTTCCTTTGCAAAGAAAAAACCGCCAATGAGCACGGAGAGCGCATAGCTGACAAAAGCGACCGATCGCGGCGCTCCGAGCGAAGAAAGCCCCCAGCCCAATCCAAGTAAAATGCCTGATGCAAGGGATGCCAAGACCTTTGGATTCTTGAGTAATGGTGGTGGTCCCATTTCTTCACGACCACGAACGACAGGAAAGCCTAGGTCTTCAAGGCTATCCGAAAGGTTGGCTTGGGAAATCTTATCTTCGTCTAATGAAATTCGGACTTTTGCTGCCGATGGAAAAACCTGAATGACCTCGACGCCTGAAATTTTGCCAAGTTCTCTTTGAAGTTTCGCAGCATCGTTTTCGCAATCAAGATTTCCTACCCGAAGGTCGAGTTGCTTCACAGGTTATTATCTCCAGATGAAGCAGGTTTCATGACAGCGGGATCTGAAGTGATATTCTTGTCGGACGTCCAGGCAATCGACGCTTCAGCAAGCCCCTGATAGCTAACGACCGTCGTACAAAATGCGCCATCTTTGCCAGCCAGGACGTGATACACGCCTGGGCGATCTGACTTTGGATCGACGGTTACGCGCACAGCAAGCCAATTTCCTGAAAAGCCTGTCACCTTGCCGCAAAGTTCGGCTGCCCGGGTTCTTTGGCCTGCGGCAATGAACGAAGTGATCTCCACCTTGGGCTCATCGGCGGCTTGAGCAAGAGAAGCGAGCATTACAAGAACACTGCTGATTACAGAAGACACCACAAAAGTTCTCATTTATTCCCCCTTTTATCAGACGTTAATTGCTGTTGAGCTCGCGGAGTTAAGACCTCTCCTAGACCACGAGGAATCGGCTCATTTCTTTCCTTAGCTGATTCCGACAACAGTCCATTATGGCACTATGCGTTTGCGTCAGTTTCCATGACCGCATCGGTGAAGGCACGGGCGAATGATCACCTTGTTACTGTGCGGGCTTTTCTTTTTGTGCGGCCTCGAACTTTTCATTCACTTCCCAACACTTGGTCTTCTTAAAGCTCTTGTTTAATCGGGCAAGCTTCTCAACGCATTTATGTGCGTCTTCGTCTGTCTTCGCCGTTGGGCAGTCCTTCTTGCAGACTTCAACCAGATTGAACTCTTTTTTCTCTTCGGCCTGCGCACCTGAAAGGCAGAGCACCATTCCACTGATTACGGCCATTGATTTAAGAGACATGATTTTTCCTCTTTTCATTCATCGTTCATTACACAGCCAGCTCGAGTTGCTAGCTATTTTGATCCCCCTTGAGCCCACGATGTTTTGGCCCAAGAAAGAGTTTTTTCTAACACTTCTCCACGTACTGTCCAAATATCTACAACTAGAGAAAGCGCCTGGCGCTCGACTTCAAAGCGTGAGCGAAGATTTTCGATTCTTTGGCGATAAGCCTCAATGACTTGCGGTGGGCCGAGAACCCCTCGCGCAAACTGAGATTCAACAGATCCCAAGTAGCGCTCAAAGGATTCGATCGGTGTCCGATCGGCAATTCGTTTTTGCAAAAGCTCATAAGCTTCTTGTTTTTCTTTTAATAGGATCGTTTGCTGCCGCAGTCTGGTTTCATATACGAGGTGGGCTGCTTCACTGACTCTGAGAGCGGCGCGTTTGGCCGGCCCGCGAAGATCCCAAATGGGCAGCGCGACGTTCACCTCAAAACCATATTGCTGAAATTTAATAGGACCCTCGGTATTCAATTGAAGCATGGGACCCAATTTGAGGTCCGGCCAAGCCTCAGCACTTGCCGATTGATATTCGGCAGCGGCCAGATCTTGAAGTGATGAGAAGCTCCGCAGAGTGGGGTTTGCGGCCAACGAAGTATTTGTAGCTGGAGAAAGTTCTGGCCAGTCGGCGATCCCAAACCGGTCTAATGCCTGCCAATCAATTTGTTGGCCCAAAAGAATTCCCACCAGTGTAGCTTTAAGAATCTTCTGTTCTGCGGCCAGAGTGCTTGAAGAGTTTTCCAGAGTCTCAAGGTTGGCCTGAAATAGAGCCAATGTCGCGCGTTGCTCAGGCGAGAGCACGGTTCTTCGCTTCAAATTCGCTACCATTCGCCGATAAGCACCGATTGCTGACTCGATGGCACTCATCTCCTGGCGGATCTGAACAGATCTCAGAAGCTGACTGAGCGCTCCACCAACTGTTACGGATAGCTGGATATCGCGTTCCGCGCTAGCTTTCTTTGCGCGCGCCGTAGCGGTAGCGACCCGTGCATCTCGCTTTCCACCGAGCTGAATGGGCTGAAGAAGCGAGAATTGGTTTTGATTTTGATAATCGCCTAGCGACATGCCGAAAAGGTTTTGGCTGTTCAATTCTGGATTTAGCCACCGCCCTGCCTGATCAATTAAATCTTGAGCGCTTTCTGCTTCAGCTTGAGCTGCAACAATCTCAGGGCTTCGCTCAACAACACACTGCAAGTAATCTATAGGGGCCCGCACCACTTCGCAGGCAAATGATTGGTATGGGAGAAGCGTAGCAAGCACTCCAAATAGGAGTGCGCGAGTGCGACAAAGATGATTTGGCGAGGGCACCTTAAAATACATGCCTTGAAATATAGACGTAGTTGCGCTAAAATGCAACTATGTACCTTCTCAACATTCATGCCACAGAAGTTTTTCAGGCCCTTTCTGACCCTCTGCGCTTGCGGATCATTCGGATGCTTGCGCATCCGGATATCTACGAGAGCTGCTCATGCGATCTTGGCGATGCGCTACAGGAGCCAGAGTATGCCATTTCTAGGCAGCTAAAAGTGCTCAGAGCCGCAGGACTTCTCACAGCCGAAAAACATGGTCGATGGATATTCCATCGACTGCGTAAAGATGAGCCAAGTTTAGAGCTGTTGATCTCGCTGATCCTATCTCTTCCAGATGCCTCAGGTGAGTTCAAGGAAGATCACCGAAAGATTTCGAAGCTCGTTCGGGCGCGTTCCGGCTCGCGTTGTGAAGGGCGAGCTGATTCCATGTCGCGCTCTAGAAAAGAAAAGAGAGGATGATATGATGGTTAAGATAAAGTTAAGCCAGAGACTTCTCTCTCGACTTATCGGTTTCCAAAGTTTTTGGCTGGCGCTGCTTGTGGTTATTAACGTGTTTGGTACGAGCACTCTGTGGGCAGATGCCGATGACCCAAAGCCTTCTACATCCAAGGCGATTGAGGCCATCGACCAAACGCAGGGATTTAAATTGAAGGAAAACGCGGCGCAAACGCTTGGGATCAAGTTTTCCGATGTAAACGGCCATGAGCTGACAGCGGAGCCAGGTGGGGTTGTTCGCTTTCAGGATTTTGTTGCCGTCTATCGGAGGCGCGGCGGTTGGATAAAAATGGTCGAAGTTGAAGGCAAGCGACTCTCTGACGGAAGACTTCTTTTCTCATCAAAAGAGTTTCGTGTCGGAGATCAAATTGCCGTTCAGGGCGCACCTGCATTGCGGGTGATCGACATGGATCTCTGGGGTCCCAAGGCAGACGCTTGCGGAGACTAGAACTCAAGGACCTGATTCTGTTCGGGGCACATCATCTATGATTAGTTCCATTATTCGATTTTCTGTATTTCGCCCCATTTGGGTACTTGTTCTCACGGTCGCTTTGGCTTTGGGAGGCTGGTGGAGCTTTACCCACCTTTCAATCGATGCTGTTCCCGACATCACGAATACCCAGGTTCAAGTTTTTGCCGAGGCCACGGGCATGGCTCCAGAAGAGGTCGAGCGCTCGGTTACGTTTCCAATGGAAAAAGTGCTGGCTGGCGTTCCAGGCGTGGTTCAGACTCGCTCAATTACTCGCTTTGGATTGACCGTAATTACGGTTGTCTTCGAAGACGGAACCGACATTTACCGTGCGCGCCAGCTCGTCGGTGAACGCGTACAGCTCGTGGCAAGTGAGCTTCCCAGAGGCACGAATCCAAAGCTTGGCCCCATCTCCACAGGTCTTGGAGAGATTTTCTTTTATAGCATTGAAGCGGAGAATCCAAAACAGGGTGCTGGCAGAAAAGAACAGCTCATGGAGCTCCGCCAGCTCCAAGAATATGTCGTTAAACCAAGACTTCTCACCGTCAAGGGCGTAGCTGAAGTCAATACGATCGGGGGTTTTGAGAAACAGTATCATGTTAAGCCAAATCCAGAGCTGCTCAAGAAGTACGGCATTGGCTTTTCGCATGTTGTGCAGGCGCTCGAGGTCACAAACCGCAACGTCGGTGGTGGCTATGTCCAGCAGTCTAGTGAGCAGTTTTTGGTGCAAGGCAAGGGGTTACTCTTAAATGAGGACCAGATTCTTGATACACCCATAAAAGTCCTCGATTCACTTAAGACACTTCGCATTAGAGATGTGGCCAAAGTGGAGATTGATACTGGTCTTCGTACCGGAGCAGCACTAGTGCGCGGCGAAGAGGCCGTAATCGGTATGGCTATGATGCTAATCGGGGAAAACAGTCGTGAAGTAGCACTACGGGTGGGCGAGCGGTTATCCGAGATCAAGGAGAGCTTACCCAAAGGCTATAAGCTTGAGCCTGTTTATGATCGTGCCGACCTCGTGACTCAGACACTTGGAACGGTGGAGCATAATCTATTAACGGGTGCGACATTAGTTGTAGTTGTGCTCTTTTTACTTCTGGGAAATATCCGCGCTGCCGTCATCACGGCGCTCGTGATTCCATTGACGTTGCTTGCAACATTCATTGTGATGAAACGCCTAGATATTTCTGGAAACCTTGTAAGTCTTGGCGCCTTAGATTTCGGAATCATCGTCGATGGGACAGTGATCGTCTTAGATCATTGCATTCGAAAACTTCGCGCAGCTCGAGAAAAGCTCGGGCGAGCGCTGACGTCTGAAGAACGCCGAACGCAGATCTCTGAGGCTGCTATTGAAATTCGATCAACGGCTGGTTTCGGTGAGTTGATTGTCGTGGTTGTGTTCTTACCCGTTCTCGCCTTGACGGGTATTGAAGGTAAGACTTTTCGTCCCATGGCTTCGACCTTTGCAATTGCAGTCGCATGGGCACTTGTCTTGTCGTTCACCACTGTACCGGCTTTTGCAAGTCTGCTGTTAAAGGCGAGCGAAAAAGAATCTGATCCGTTTCTCATGCGTTGGGCAGAGAGGGGCTTCGCTCGTATTCTTTCCCCCGTGATGCGGGTTTATAAACTTCTTCCTGCGTTCGCAGTCGTTACGGTTGTTCTCGGCATTTTCTTGTTCTCTCGTCTAGGTGGTGAGTTCCTGCCAAGAATGGATGAGGCGTCTCGTACACTTCAGTTTGTTAGACCTGTGAATATCAGCCTTGATCAGTCGCTAGAATGGGAGAAAAAGGGGCAGAAAATCATCGCAAGCTTTCCTCAAGTGAAATCTGTTTTTAGCCGTCTTGGGACTCCAGAGTTGGCAACAGACCCAATGGGAGTGAACCTTTCTGACAATTTCGTAGTTTTCCAGCCGAGAGAGAAATGGCCCAAAGAGCCTGGCTCACCTCGCACCTGGACGGAACTCACTCGACAAATTGTTGATCAACTGGAAACCGTGCTTCCCGGGCAACGGGTCATTATCAGCCAGCCGATCCAGATGCGCTTTAACGAGCTTTTAGAAGGAAGCCGTGCAGACGTCTCAGTCAAGATTTTCGGCGATGATATGGATCAATTGGTCGAGACAGGCGAAAAGTTAGTCGAGACCTTACGTAAAGTACCCGGTGCGGGCGACGTAGAGCTTGAGCTGCGCGGCGCTTCACCCATGCTTCGTGTTACGCCTCGAGACGACTTCACAAGTGGCCTTGGCATTCCAAAGCAAGAGATTCTTGAAACAGTGAATATCGCTATGGCCGGGGAAGAGGTCGGTTATCTCTTCGAAGGAATGCGTCGCTATCCCATCCTTGTGCGTCTGGATGAGCGCCAGCGCTCCGACTTAGATGTTATTCGAGAGATCCCTGTGGAGGTAGCGAACGGTACGACCCTGCCTCTTGCTAAAGTTGCTTCCGTTCAGTTTGATGAAGTCTTTAGCGTGATCAACCGCGAGCAGGGCAAACGCAGAATAAACGTCATGGTGAATCCACGTGGTCGGGACACGGAGTCTTTCGTGCACGAGTCTCAAAAAATGATTCGTGAAAACGTAAAAATTCCTCCTGGCGTGTACCTAGAATGGGGTGGAAATTTTAAGAACCTCAAGGAAGCCAGAGCAAGACTTCTAGTGCTTACACCCATTGCGATAATCATGGTTCTTGCGATGATCTTTTTTGCGTTTCGAAGTATTCCACAGACGCTTCTGGTGTTCTTCTGCGCGCCGCTTGCGCTCGTGGGAGGCGTTATCAACATGAACATCCAGAAAATTCCCTTTAGCATCTCGGCGGGCGTAGGATTCATTGCGCTTATGGGAATTGCCGTTCTCAATGGCGTCGTTCTTGTTAACTGCATCAATGATCTGCGTAGACAGGGACTAAGAGGGATTGAGCTGGTACGTGCGGGAGTCATGCAAAGGCTTCGTCCCGTTCTGATGACTGCGCTTGTGGCCGCTTTCGGTTTTTTACCAATGATGCTTTCAACAGGCGTTGGCGCAGAGGTACAACGGCCGCTCGCCACTGTGGTGATCGGTGGGATTCTGAGCTCCACTATTCTTACGCTAATTACGTTGCCCGGGATCTATCTTATATTTGAGCGCTGGATGGCTCCTGCTGAGGGCGCAAAGAGTCTGGGCCACTGAGGATTGCTGTGTTCTGGCAAAGCTTCTCGATATTGCGCATTAGCTAGGGTCACTTGGGTTACTTAAACAAGGGCTGTCAGCATACCTTCCAGCGACCTCACGAATATACAGCGCCCCACCGGCAGGTGTCAGCCTTGTCGCCAGTGTTAAAGCAGGTTGCAAGAGTTTATTCCGCCGCCTCTCGATGGCGATGTCATCGACTATTTGTATCGACTTGGGAAGGATCTCCAGGTTCTTAGGGGATCTTACGA
>JAIEMT010000019.1 GCA_019751945.1 bacterium | reverse complement strand
AACCAAAACGAAAGAAAGAAAATCCAGATTCAGAGAAAATCAAACACTAAAATTTGGATTTTTCATCAGCCTGCTAACCGTGTCGAGTCCGCAAAAAGCGACCCATGGTAAGAATAAATGGAGTTTGCTGATCTCCCTCCACTGTTAATCGTGTTGGAAAACATATTTGGTTGGCCTAAAACATAAGCGGGAACTGAAGCAGGAGAAGTAGGAATCGCATTGAAAACCAAAACGCGGTGATTGTAAGCATCTGTCATGAAGAACTGCGTTCCATTCCACGCCACTCTTCTTCCCGTCTGCATCGAAGTTGGACCCAAACCGCCCGTATTAGCGGTATTGGTCAGGAAGTCGGGCTGACCCCAAACATAGTCAGCAGGAGTTCCGTTTGCTGTAGGAACGGTATCGAAAAACAGATATCGATGATTCACCCACTCACTCACCACCAATTGCCCGGTCGAAAGCACCATGGCCTCTTCTGGCCCATTAAGTCCAATGGAGTTTGTTGTGCCGCCGGCATCGGGTGCACTCGCAGTCATACTGGCCTGTCCCACGACAACTTGAGCAGCCATTCCGGTAGATGGAGTAAAAGGCGTGGAACAAGTTCCAACGCTAGAGGTGGCAGCGGTAGACCCTCCACCCTTCGGAGAGGAAATTCTGGAGCTAATCAACTGCATACTGCAGCCCGAGATGAATCCCCCAGTAATCAGAACGAATAAAATGGCTGATGAGAGTTTTAGATTCATCGAATGAGCCCCCCACGTTCTACGCACCTTAATTATATTGCTTCTAATGAAAATCTAGAATGTGTCCCACAAGACACCCCCTTCGTACAAAAACTCGATATTTTCAGCTGATTATAAGCGTTTTATCGGGGATAAATCGCGTTCACGATGAAGGGACCCGCGATGAGTAAAAAGGCTGCAGGAACGATGAAAATCATCATCGGGATCAGAATTTTTTGCGATGCCTGGGCTCCAGCTTTTTCTGCACGAAGCATCCGATCTGCGCGAATCTGTTCCGACTGTTGGCGCAGAATCTTTCCAATGGATGCGCCCATCTGATCTGCTGAAATCAAAATCGCGACGAAAGAATTCACTTCCGTCATTCCAATTCGAACGGAAAGTTCACGCAGGGCCTCTTGCCGGGAAGAGCCCACTTTGATTTCTTTTAAGAACTGATCAAACTCATCGACGAGGGGACTGCTCTTGGCTTTCTCAACCACTTTTCCGATAGCACCTACGAAGTCAAGGCCAGCTTCTGTTGAAAGTGCAAGAAGATCCACGATAAATGGCATAGAACGAAGCACTTCTCGCTGACGACGGGCGATGCGTGAATTGATCCAAAAATCAGGGTAAAACCAGCCCGCCACGCCTGAACCAAGAATAGTGAGCCCTGAAATGTCCATAAAATCTAATGCCCGAAGAACCACTCCTACAATCGGGAAGAAAATGATCAAAAAGAACTTAAACGCAATGAACTCATCTGGTGTCAGCTCGTCTTTCAAACCCGAAGAAATTAATTTTCGGCGATAAACTTTTCTTTGGTTGTCGTAGATGGGCCGAGATCGAACCATCGGCACCACATACTGAGTAAAGAACGGGCGCGTAATTCGAACCAGAGCACTGGAAGATTTTCGGTTCTTGAGGTCTTCAAGATTTTCTTGGGCCGCACGAGTTTCTTGCTCCTGAAGGAGCATCTTCGCCACGATGAACGTCGCCAAACCCACCAACGCGTAGGCGGCGTAAATCACCAGCTGACCCCTTAAGGCCGCTTCTTGAATGGCGCGCAGTCCTAATTCCACTTGAATTCTCCCACTTACCTTTCGGCTATTTCCAGGTAACGCTTGAGAAAAGTTCAGGGAATTCCGATCCGTTCAATAACCATGAAACTCCAACAACTCATGCGGATTCGGACTTACTGGAAGACCGGTCTCCGAGCCGTTCAAGAGGTGTGGACTCATATTCGCGAAGCCGAACTTTTACTCATCGCTTCCAGCCTCGCGTACACCTCCATTTTGTCGATCATACCGGTACTAGCGGTAAGTTTTTCGATTTTCCAAGCATTCGGGGGAATGAACAAACTTCTTCAAACGATCGAACCCGTGATTCTCTCCAATCTTGCAGAGGGCGCCGGCGAAACGGCCATGGAATCCATTCGTCGTTTTATCGCCAACACACATGCGGGCGCAGTGGGTGTGGGGGGATTAGTAGGACTCATTCTTACTTCAATGAGCATGCTTTCGAGCATCGAAAAAGCAATTAACCGTGTTTGGCGAGCGCAGATCAATCGCACCGCCTTTCAAAAATTTGCGAGCTACTGGCTAATCGTCACTCTCGGACCACTTGCTCTTGCCGTAGCCCTGGGCGCAGCGACATCTGCCGATGTTCCACTGAATAAACTATTCCCATCCGGTACGAGTTTCTTCTTACTCACGGTTGGAATATTCTTCTGCCTCTATAAATGGGTGCCCAATCGAAAAGTCCATTACCTTTCGGCCCTGATCGCCGCTTTTATCACCACCATTTCTTGGTACATTGCCCGTGTGGGCTACGACTTCTACGTTAGGAAGGTCGTCACCTACAACAAAGTGTACGGAAGCCTGGGCGCCATTCCGATAATCCTGCTTTGGATTTACATTATTTGGATCATAATTTTATCAGGTGCTGCCATCAGCACCGTCATTCAAAGGAGATATGACCTCAGATGATCTACTCATTTCGTTGGGTGCTTTTATTGGTTTATCTCAGTTCCGGAACCGCACTTTCAAAGTCGGACACGGCTCCCGCAGCGACCAAGCAAATCTGGGACAGCTGGTACACCGTTACTGTGAAGAAAAAGATTAAATACGCTTATTACAATGACCACTTCGAACAGAAGGGCCCTAAGATCTACTTTCAAAACAAATTCTGGAAAAGCGAAGAAAACTACATCAATGAAGAACAACTGGGCGCGTATGCCAAGGACGACGACAACCTAAGTCCCGACTTCTTCAATTTCCGCTCAACCTATCGAACCACCGAGACCATCATCGACGGAACGGTATTGAATGGGAATACCTTGCATGTCCGAACCAAGAAGAATGGAAAAGAAATCCCCATGGTTAAAAAAACGATGGGTAAGCAAGTCTTCTTTTCGGGATTCTTTCCGCTCTGGTTAGGAAAACGCCTGACTTTGATGAAGCCGGGCAAACCTCTCACATTCACCACCATCTTAGAAGATACCGTCGAAGAAGGCTTTCCCAACGAATCGGGCTGGGTTCGTTTGGAAGCTCCCGACGATTTTGCCAAAAAATCGAATACCACCAAGCTCACCGTCTTTCACCGCGGTGCAAACTCCCTTTGGTATGTCGAAAAAAATGGAAATCCCGTGAGGATTGACATGACTTCTCGAGGCACGTTAGTAGAAAGAGTCAGCCAAAAAGAAGCTGAAAACTTTCTAAAAAACCCTTCGAGTGGTGAGTGAACCGAGAATCATTAGCTAGACTGGGATCCTTCTTATTGCTTTGCCTGGTCGTCTTCGTGGGGAGCCGTGCGCTCATTCGCTTCCTTCCCGGAAATCCGATCGACACCATCATTGCTGAAACCGGCACCTCCCTTTCGGCTGATGCCCTAGAAAAAGAATTAGGCCTGGATCGCCCCTTCTTAACAGCAACTCTAGAAGATGCAGGCAACGCTCTTCGCGGAGACCTAGGGACATCCATCCACACCAAACTTCCCATCACGCCCGTACTTCTGGAGCGAGTGAAGAACAGTGCGATTCTCACTCTGACGGCTCTCTTCTTTGGAGCCCTCTTCAGCCTCACGATTGGTCTGCTTGCCGCGCGTGTTCCCAACGGATTCTGGCATCGATTTTCTAGTGTCTACGGAGCCTTGCTTTCTGCACTTCCCACAAGCTGGATTGGCCCGATGATTCTTTGGGTGCTGGGAGTGAAACTCGGTTGGTTTCCCGTCAGCCACCATCTAGCACTTCCTGCTTTCACTCTTGCATTAGCGATGACGGGCATCTGGTCGCGACTGATTCGCGAACGCGTGCGCGACACCCTGTTTTTAGAAGCAGCTCAAGCCGCACGAGCTCGCGGACTTTCCGAATTCCGAATTCTGCTGAAATACGGATTGGCCCCAGTTTCCGGCGCACTTCTCGCCTATCTCGGAACTCAGATCGGCACGTTATTGGGTGGAGCCTTCATCACGGAAGTCATTTTTGATTGGCCCGGAATGGGCGCCCTTCTCGTCGACTCCATTTTGAAAAGAGACTACCCCTTAATTGAAGCAAGTGTTTTTGCCGCCGCTGTTTTTTCACTTTTCGGATCTTGGCTGGGCGATTGGATTCAATCTCGAGTGGATCCTCGCCTCAGAATCGACGGAGGCCGAATTTGAAAAAAAATCAGCTCGGCTTGAAAGTCGCCTACTTCTGGATCGCCGCTTGGTTTCTGGTCGGCTGTTTTATTCCGGAAAGTCTTGAGCAACACCGACTCATCAATACACTCCAAGGACCAACCTGGCTTCACCCCTTTGGTTTTGATGCCTTTGGAAGGGATCTTCTCCTGGTGGGACTCAAGGCTTCGGTCACCAGTTTAATTTTTGCGGCTGTCGCTTCCGTCCTGAGCTGTGTGGTCGGAACTTTTCTCGGCTGCTTCATTGCACTTTCTCCGTACAGAATTCAATTCTTTGGTTCCCGAATTCTCGACCTGCTCTTAGCTTTCCCGGGCCTCCTCCTAGCTCTAGCTTGGGCTGCAATTCGGGGCCCTTCGTGGGAAACGCTGGTGGTCTCTCTGATTTTGGGAACACTCCCCGGATTCACGCGCCTGATTTTTGTAACCACGAAGGAAATCAGCACTGAAGGTTTCGTCACGGCCGCTCAAAGCCTAGGCGCCACGCGAGCTCATGTCATCATCAAACATTTGACTCCCTCTTTGTTTTCCATCTGGACCATCAAAATTCCGACGCTTTTTGCCCATGCTCTCATCGCAGAAGCGAGTCTCTCCTTTCTAGGAATTGGCGCGCCGGTAGGCTCTGAAACCTGGGGCTCACTTCTGTCTCAAGGACAGGCCTACTTACTTGAGGCTCCACATCTGGCATTCGGAGCAGGTTTTCCACTGGTGCTCATGGTTCTCGCACTTCAGTGGATTGCGGAGTCGCGCGGCAAAAATCCAAAGAGTGTTTAAATCAATTCTGAGTTATACTCTTCAAAGATTATGAGTTCACTCGATGAGGCCCGTCAGAGACTAGGGGAACTTTTCATCATCGGTTTCAACGGAATTGAGCTCTCAGATGATACGTCTGCATTTCTTTCGCAGGCAAAAATCGGAGGCGTGATTCTTTTTGCACCGAACTATGAAAGCCCAGGACAAGTAGCAGAACTGATCAACCAAGTTCAGGAATGCCGTGGCGATCTTCCGCTTTGGGTCAGTGTGGACCAAGAAGGCGGACGTGTTCGCCGCTTTAAAAAACCCTTCGTTTCTCTTCCCGATGCTCAAACAATTGGAACGTTGGATTCTCCGAAGCTTCTTTTCGAAGTAACCGCGATGATGTGCAAGGAGTTGCGCTCCGTTGGTATCAACATTAACTACGCACCCGTTGCCGACATCATGACCAATCCAAAAAATCCAGTGATTGGAAATCGCGCTTACGGTTCTAACGAAGAACAAGTTTCAAAAATGGTAACCGCCGTTGTGCGCGGACACCTGGTAAGTGGCGTTCAGGCCTGCGTAAAACATTTTCCAGGCCACGGTGACACAAGTGTCGATTCGCATTTCGCACTTCCCAAGGTGGATACCTCTCCGCAAATTCTGAGAGATCGAGAATTCAAGCCGTTTATTAAAGCTTTCAAATCTCGTTGTTCGATGGTGATGACCGCCCACGTTCTAATCTCTCAAATTGATCCGGAGTTACCGGCCACTCTGTCGACAAAGATTTTACAAAACATTCTTCGCCAAGAGCTTCGCTATTCGAAAATTATCATCAGCGACGATTTGGAAATGAAAGCGATCACGGACCACTACGGAGCGGCTGAAGCTCCCGTCATGGCCGTCAAAGCGGGTTGCGATCTTCTCATTTATAGAACCGAAGCAGGAGCTCGTGCGGCTTATGAAGCGATGGTGAAAGCTTTAGAAGACGGAAAACTGCCGCCTGAAGCCGTGCTTCAAGCCGCTGAACGAAGCCGCTCTTTAAAAAAAGAATTCCTGATGCCTTACCAACCGGTCGTGGTAGGCGAGCTCGGTCAAAAAATTGGAATTCCCGAACATCAAGAATTATTAGAAAAGCTTGCCGGCAAACCTACTGCTGAAGCCTAGAAGCCAGAATACTCCCGATACAATCCAAACACTTTTCGAAGCACATCTGAAACTTCACCCAGAGTGGCGTTTGCCTTCACTGCAGAGAGAGTCAGGGCCTGAATATTTCCATCGGCCTTTGCACCCGCTTCCAGTTCCTTGAGCGCCTTCTGCGTTTGAGCGTCATTTCGCTTTTTTCTAAAATCCTGAACCCGCTGAACCGCAGCCTTTTCAAGCTCCACTGGAATCTTCATGGTTTCTAAGGGTACGGCTACTTCTTCATCTTTAAAGCAGTTCACTCCAACCACTTTGATCTCGCCAGAATCAATTCGTTTCTGGTCGGAATAGGCAGAACTCACGATCTCGTCTTGAATGTATCCGGACTCAATACAAGGAATGGTTCCACCGCGACGATCAATCTCTTCTAAATATTTCCAAGTACGTGCTTCCACTTCGGAGGTAAGGGACTCGACAAACCAGCTCCCGCCCAAGGGATCTACGGTCTGAGTGACATTCGTTTCATTCGCAATAATCTGCTGGGTTCGAAGCGCCAGTTTCGCCGATGCTTCAGTTGGAAGTGCTAACGCTTCATCCAGTGAATTCGTGTGCAACGATTGCGTACCGCCCAAGACGGACGCCATTGCCTGCATGGTTACTCGCACCACATTGTTATGCGGCTGTTGCGCAGTCAAAGTGGAACCTGCAGTCTGAGAGTGGAATCTCAGCATCCAACTTCGGGGGTCCTTGGCCTTAAACCGTTCTTTCATAATCTTGGCCCAGATTCTTCGCGCGGCTCGAAACTTGGCAATTTCCTCAAAGAAATCGTTGTGAACGTTGAAAAAGAAAGAAAGCTGTCCAGCAAACTGGTCGACTGGCAAGCCTCGTGCAATTGCTGCTTCGGTATACGCAATTGCGTTTGCGAAGGTGAAAGCTAGTTCCTGAACCGCCGTCGAACCTGCTTCGCGAATATGATACCCGCTAATGCTGATGGGGTTCCACTTAGGCGCATTCTGCGCGCACCAGGCAAAAGTATCGGTCGTAATTCTTAGCGTCCCTTCGGCGGGGTAAATATAATTTCCGCGCGCAATGTACTCCTTCAAAACATCATTTTGAATGGTGCCGCGTAACTCTTGCGACGACGCCCCCTGTTCTTCCGCAACCGCAACATAAAGCGCGAGCAAAATCCCACCGGTGGCATTGATCGTCATGGACGTTGAAACTTTGGACTGGTCAATGCCTTTAAAAAGGGTTCGCATGTCTTCAATAGAGGAAATGGAAACTCCCACGCGGCCGACTTCACCCTTCGCCCGCGCATGATCAGGGTCATAACCCAGCTGTGTGGGGAGATCGAAAGCAACAGACAAGCCCATCGTCCCCTGAGACAAAAGATAGTGGTAGCGTTTGTTGGATTCTTCGGCCGTTCCAAAACCCGCATACTGGCGCATGGTCCAGAGCCGACCTCGGTACATGTCTTTCTGTACGCCCCGAGTAAAAGGAAATTGAGCCGCCTCGCCGAGTGTGGATTTGCTCGCCCCAGCACCCGGGGACTCTCCCCAATAAACTTCATTTACGGGGATTCCCGAACGAGTTTCAAAAAAAGCCTTCGTTTGAGTGGGTGCCTTTTTCTTTTCCATTAAATCGTATCAATCACCAAAAGATCGGCGCCTGTATCGACGGCCTGACCTTCAGCTACTTTGACCTGTCCTACTTTTCCTTGGAGTGGCGCCCGAATCTCATTTTCCATCTTCATGGCTTCCATTACTAAGAGCGGCTCATTTTTCTGAACCTGTGCGCCAGTCTTCGCCATCACACGCACAATTTTTCCGGGCATCTGAGCTCGAACTCGAACGCCCTTCTTCTGTTTGCTATCGAGAGACTGCAAAGCTTCTTCGCCTTTGCGCGAAAAACGATGCCCTTCCCAAGAATCCGAATACCCTCGCCGAACTGCGCGAAAGGTCGGTGCGGCTCCGTCTTCTATCTGCGCAGTCAAATCAAAACCAAAAACTCCGTGAGGAAATTCAATCCAAACCCCATTCGAATCCATGGAGTATTCCACTTCAATCCAAGGATCTGAACCAATCTGACATTCCAAACGGCCTTGTGCCGAACTCGGAAATTTTTTTAACGCAACCTCAAGATCGCCCACCTTGCCTCGAATTTCACTCATTGCTTGAGGCCCTCTTGTCGAGCAATCAAACTCCAATTGGACGAAGCCCCACCGGCAGCAGTTTTCACCGAACTCTTGTTCTCCTGATAGAACTGATAAAGCGCAATGGCGAGAGCCGCCTCCGGGCTCGGAGCGGTAACTGTTTCGGCTGCTGTGAGATCGGGATTCTTTGGAATGAGATCCGTGGTCGTATCTCCTTCAATCAAAGGACGGTTGCGCAAAAGCTTGCGTAAGAAACTCAGATTGGTTCTCAAAGAACCTTTTGCAGACCCATCGGGCTTTCTGGGTGCTTCGATTCGGGTTTCATCGAGCGCTTCTCGCATTCTACTGAGAGCCTCGGCACGATCAGATCCCCAGACTGAAACTTTCGCAATCATCGGATCGTAAGCCAAACTCACTTCACCCGCGCGCGTGAAAGCGGTGTCCACTCTTACAAAGGGCCCCGAAGGAAACTGAACTTCTCCCAACGGACCGGGCGCCGGTAAAAAATTATGAGGATCTTCCGCGTAGAGCCGAACCTCGATACTACTCCCCTTCCTCTCAGGAACCGCGGGAAGCTTGAATTCTCCGGCCGCTAATAAAAGCTGCCAAGCAACCAGGTCCACGCCATTTACCCACTCTGTCACTGGATGTTCCACTTGAAGGCGCGTGTTCATTTCCAAGAAATAAAAGCCGCCCTCTTCATCCACGATAAATTCTAAAGTTCCGGCACCCGCGTATTTCACTGACGCCGCAATTCGCACTGCCGATTCAAACATTTTTTCGCGCGTCTTAGGAAAACGATCCAAAATGGGGGACGGAGATTCTTCAAAAACCTTTTGATGCCGTCTTTGCACGGAACACTCGCGTTCGCCCAAATGAATGGCGCCGCCTTTCCCATCACCAAACACTTGAATCTCGACGTGATGGGGTTTCAAAATCAATTTCTCGACGTACATCGAAGCATCACCAAAAGCGGAGAGCGCCTCACGACCGGCTGCTTCGAAATTTGAAAGAATCTCTGCTTCGGAATCTACCCGACGCATTCCTTTCCCGCCCCCGCCGGCAGCGGCTTTCAACAAAACGGGATATCCGATTTTTTTTGCAAACTGAGCTGCATCTTGCGCGCTCTTCACCACACCCGGGCTGCCCGGTACGCGCGGAACTTTCAATCCATCCACCGTCGCACGGGCTTGAATCTTGTCACCCATCAAGCGCATGCTTTCAGCGGAAGGACCGACAAAGGTCAGGCCCGCTTTTTCACAAGCCTCGACGAACTGAGGACGCTCACTCAAGAAACCGTAACCAGGATGAACAAATTTAGCGCCCGACTTCTTGGCCGCTTCCAAAAGTTTTTCAATATTGAGGTAGCTCTCCCGAGGCGGCGTTGGGCCAATGGCGTAGGCTTGATCACAGAACTTCACATGTTCCGCAAAGCGATCGCCGTCAGAATAAACTGCCACCGTCGGAAAACCGAGACGCCTACAAGTGCGCGCTACGCGAATGGCAATTTCGCCACGATTCGCGATTAAGACTGGAGCGCGCTTCTTTTCACCTCGGTTAGCCTTTGAACTCATAGAGGAATGTTTCCGTGCTTTCGAGCCGGCCCTTTTTCGCGCTTTCCACCCAAAGTTTCGAGACCGGTAATCAACCGCTTTCGAGTTTCTTCGGGGCGAATCACGTCATCGACATAGCCCAATTCTGCTGCCTTGTAGGGATTCGCAAAAACATCCCGGTAATGGTCAGCCAAGCGCGTTCGCTCGGCTGCGACATTGCCCTTCTTTTCGGCTTCGGCAATTTCTTTTCGATAGAGAATATTGATAGCTCCATCAGGACCCATCACGGCGATTTCAGCTGTGGGAAAGGCCAGATTTAAATCAGCGCGAATATGTTTCGACGCCATAACGTCGTACGCCCCACCGTAAGCTTTGCGGACAATCACGGTCAGCTTCGGAACTGTGGCCTCGGCAAATGCGTAGAGCAGCTTCGCTCCGTGCTTGATAATGCCACCGTGCTCTTGCGACGTGCCCGGTAAAAAACCTGGAACATCCACAAAGGTTATTAGAGGAATATTGAAAGCATCGCAAAAACGAACAAAACGAGCTGCTTTCAACGAAGCACTGATGTCCAAACAACCCGCCAAGTGCGCGGGCTGATTTCCTACAATTCCGACGCTCTTTCCGCCTAAACGAGAAAAACCTACGACGATGTTCTTGGCATACTCGGCATGGACTTCGACAAACTTCCCTTCGTCCACCACATCGGCAATCACCTTTCGAATATCGTAAGGTTTGTTCGACGAGTCGGGAATAATTTTTACGATTTCCGAACAAGCTCGATCCGCTGGATCAGCCGTCGTCACTGCAGGTGCCAAATCTAAATTGTTCGATGGTAAGTAACTCATCAACTCGCGCACAGCCTTCAAACAGCTCGCTTCGTTTGGAGAAACAAAATGGCAAACACCGCTCTTCTCACTATGAGGCTCAGCCCCACCTAAATTTTCTTTGGTCACTTCTTCGTGCGTAACGGTCTTGATAACGTCGGGACCCGTTACGAACATGTAGGAGTTCGACTCCGCCATGAAAATAAAATCGGTGATCGCCGGACTGTATACGGCCCCACCTGCGCACGGCCCTAAGATCACACTGATTTGCGGAATCACCCCGCTTGCTTGAGTATTGCGCCAAAAAATTTCGGCGTAACCGCCCAAACTTTCCACACCCTCTTGAATGCGTGCGCCGCCGGAATCATTTAAGCCAATAACTGGAGCTCCCGTTTTGAGAGCGAGATCCATAATCTTGCAAATCTTGGAAGCATTCGCTCCCGAAAGGCTGCCGCCAAAAACGGTGAAGTCTTGCGAGAAGACATAAACGGTTCTGCCACCAATGGTGCCATGCCCAGTGACCACACCATCGCCAAGAAATTTCTGCTTCTCCATTTCGAAGTCGGTGCAGCGATGGGTGACAAACTTATCCACTTCTACAAAGCTGCCCGGATCCAAGAGCTGCTGAATTCGTTCCCGCGCAGTCAACTTCCCCGAAGCGTGTTGCTTTGCGATTCGCTCCGAACCGCCACCGGCTTCGGCCTGGCGCTCTCTTTTCTCCAGTTCCCGGACCTTGTCTTGATAGTGCATCGTGAATTTTGAATACACGGGATCGGCAGTAGTGTCATTGATATTATTGGGTTTTATTCAGGTATTTGCGCTCATCCGAAAGCATCGCTAGCATAGTGAAGTGGGGTTGGATTCTAAACACGGACGGCCTTTATTCGCCGCATCATTTCTTACTCTAGTTTTGTCCTCGTTTTTGCTGACGATTTTTTTAAATCGGGCTTGGGCGGGGCCGAGCTATTTTGAATTCGGAGGAGGCGTCTCAATAATTTATGGAGGCGCAGGCATGTGGTCAACTAATCCACCTCCGGGCGCTAGCGGAATGGCCATGAACCTAAACATGGCTTTTGCGGTCGACCTCTCTCCACAGCGCGCACCGCTTCACATTCACTTCGGATTGATGGATCGCCTGAGCAACGGCGCCACAGACACGACTTACTACGGCCTGAACGCTCTCTATCCGTTCTTTCGCTTTCAAACAGGAACCCTCTTTTTCACACTCGGCGCAACTCCCATTGTCTATGCGCGCGAAGATGTCGCGTTCGGCTTCGAAAATTTCAATCCCCTTCGTGGAGGAATGTCTTACTTCGGTGAAGTCGGATACGAAGCGGTGATCACTCCAGAAATTTCGGTGAACTTTGCTGCCGCCACTCATTGGGTCAACTGGAACAATGCCCTTAGTCCGAGACCCATTCTCGACATGACTGCCTCCTTCCGTCTTTACTTTGGATGGGCGAGCAGTTTCAAAGACAACGTCAACACACGGAATCGCGATGAAAGAGAAGCGGGAGAATACAAAGGTTGGCGTTATCCCTATGGAACTCCACTCAACTAAGGTAAAGTAAACAAACTCTATGAAAGTCGCGATCATCTTCCCGAATCTTCACGCGATGCCCCAAACGTTGGATCTCGGGATCGTCTACCTTGCCACGTACATTCAAGAACGCACGAAGCACCAAGTGAAAATCATTGATACGACTTTTCACAGTAAACACTGGCAAAAACATGTGCGCAAACAGATCGAAGAATTTCAACCGGATGTGATTGGCTTCTCCACCTTTTCAGTTCTCTGGGATTGCACGAAGACTATCACTCGAGACATCTTTACTTATTATCGCAAGGTGCCGGTGATCGTCGGTGGTTACCAAGCCATCATGGTGCCGGAAGAAACGATTCTAGCCCAAGAAGTCGACGCCATCTGCACCGGTGAAGGGGAGCACACCTTAGCTGAATATCTCAATGCTATTGAAGAAGGCCGTCCGTTGATGGGCCTTCCTGGAATCTGGTTTAAAGATGAAACTGGAACCATTATCAAGAATCCGAATCGCCCGGCGATTCCTTCGCTCGATTCACTTCCCTACCCGAACTGGGATTTGTTTGAGGACATCGACAAATATCTTTTCTTCCTAGGCCGCCTCTACGCCATCGGCACGCGCGGCTGTCCTTACAAATGTACATTCTGTGCCGAAACAGCCTTGGAAGTGACATTCAAAGGCGGCCGCTGGCGCGAACGCGATCCCGTCGAGTACGTGAAAGAAATTGAATATCAATACAACAAGTATAAAGACCGCGGCATGGTGGGCGCCCACTTCTTTGACACCGTGTTTTCTTTCCGGGAAACCTGGTTAGAAACCTGGACTCAGGAATACAAGAAGCGCGGACTCGATAAACTTCTGCCCTTCACAGCGTTTGCACGCCCCGATCAATACAACATGTCGGAAAAGAAAATCCGAATGCTGGCGGAGTCCGGCTGTGCCCAACTCCGAATGGGAATCGAATCGGGCGACACCGACATTCGAAAGACAGAACTGAAAAAACCGGGCTGCAGCAATAGCGTCATCCTGAACGTCATACAGAAGCTGAACCAATATAATATTCTGGCAAAAACTTATTCCATCATCGGCTTCCCGCATGATGATAAGAATGCCATTTGGAAAACCCTTCGGTTTGCGGACAATCCCTTTGTTCAAACCAAGTTCGTTCTCTCCTACACTCCCATTCCTGGCACGCCCATGGCTGCCAAAGTGAAGAAGATGCATCGAGAGAAAAACATTCAGAAATACAGCTTTCACTTCTCAGGTGGTGTGGACAACGAAAACTACGGCCCGCACTACATCAATCTGAGCCTGCTCTGGTGCTACATCTATTTTGGAATGAAGGCCGCCTGGCTGTCTTTCACCGCAGATCCCATTAACTTTTTAATAGTGGTTCCATCCCGAATTTATAAAGGATGGCGCTGGGGAAATCCCCTCCTGCTCACCACTCTTTACGGATTGATCCACGCTTCCTTCTGGAGGGGCTGGCGCAAAAAACAGAAGAGACATTGGGAACGTCAGTTCCGCAAAATCGAAGCAGAACAGCGTAAGACCATACCCCTCGCTATTGAAGAGGGAATTGAGAGTAAATACATTCCGAGTGAAGCGAGTTAAACCCCCAGGACTCAAGGGGCTTTTTCTAAATAATTCTTCAATTCAGAAAAAGCCGTTCTCCAAGAGTCTTCTTGCCACTGCCTAGCCTGCTGCCATCGCATAGAACTTCCCCATCCGGAGTGCCTAAAATGAACTATCGTAGAATTGGGAGAATTCGCTTCGAATGTAACCGCAACCCAAGTGGGTAATGGCTCGTTGTTCATTAGGTCTGCAAAAGGTACGGCACCTTTCCAAGTAAATGAGATCATCCGCTCCGCAACGAGAGCAGTGACTTTGCACCCCATGGTACTGTTCTGGGTGGGTTTTTCAGGTTCCCAAAAAAGCTCGTACGCTCCTCCAAGGACCGGATTCACATCGGCTTTGGCGGTCAGCCACTTTTCAAGCTCCGAAGAATGAGTCCAGGCGTTCCAAGCTTTTTGAACCGGAACTCCGACAGGAATATCAAACACAATATCTGTGCTGGCCACCGGATCTCCCATTACTTCGAAGCTGGTCACAAAAGACATCATGATTAAACCAATTAGCAGGCTGATGAAAAACTCAAATTTTGAGGTTTCAAAAAAGTAAAATCGTTCTAAGCTTTTTTCCATGCGT
>JAIEMT010000047.1 GCA_019751945.1 bacterium | reverse complement strand
AATCCTTCCCACATCTATCGTTCGGAAAAAGGGAGCTAAGGGCGAGACTGCATTTTTTCGCTATGCTGGACATACGAGCAGAAAGTTTCGCCTTCACCCTCAAGGTAAACCAATCGTTGAGCTTTTGAGCGATGGGAATCAAACGGTACTGCCCGGCTCAATTCATCCAGAGACAGGAAAACCCTACGTTTGGATCACGCAAGATACTCTTCTTAGTCTGGATGCATCGGAGTTGTCAGAGCTTCCATTTGATTTCATGGATCAGCTTGAGCGCTGTTTTTCGGATCTGAAATCCACAGTTTTAGAGTCTGGAAAATCTGGTGGTCGAAACGACACACTCAAAAATCAAGTAGTGGCGGCAGTTCTCAAAGGGAAGGCTGATGAAGAAATTATCCGCGAGATTTTACGCTTTGATCTGCAATCGCACTCACCACCTTTGTTTTCAGATCAATCCGATCAGCAGATGCGAAATCGAACGCCGCATGAGAATGCTGCTCGATTCGTAAACAACGTAAGAAAATCCATCGTCCGCAGTGGCATTGCTCAAAATCAAGGTGCTTCCGAAGTTTCTTTTAAAGCACTTGCTCTTCCTCAGTGGCCTTCACCACTGGGAGAAGAGGCGTACTACGGTCTCGCAGGAGAAGTGGTACGAGCAATTGAGCCCAATACTGAAGCTGATCCCGTAGCTCTTCTCATTCAGATCCTAACGGCGTTTGGGAATGCCGTCGGACGAAAAGCTCATTTTCAAGTTGAAGCAGATGCTCACTACTTGAACCTCTTCTCCGTTCTAGTGGGGGAAAGCTCCAAAGGAAGAAAGGGAACATCGTGGGGGCATGTTCTTCGTATCTTTGAACAAGTCGATCCCGAATGGAGAAAAAAGTGTATCAAATCTGGGCTCGCCAGTGGCGAAGGGCTGATGGATGCAGTTCGAGATGAAAGAAGGGAATGGCGAGAAGATAAAGACAGGGAGCCTGAAGAAAGGATCGTTGATCCAGGAGTCAGCGATAAACGGCTTTGCAATGTCGAGACTGAATTTGCCTCTGTTCTCCGAGCCGTGGAGCGAGATGGAAATAAACTATCAGCGGTCATTCGAGACTCCTGGGATCATGGAAACCTTAGCAGTCTCACGAAGAATAATGCTTCAAAGGCTACCAACGCTCACATTTCAATCATCGGACACATTACGAGGCCCGAACTTCTACGATATCTAACTGAAACTGAGTCCGTGAATGGCTTTGCCAATCGATTTCTCTGGCTTTGCGTGAAGAGATCAAAGCTTCTTCCGGAAGGCGGAGGCCTGGTTGATATTTCCTCTTTCGTTGTTCGGTTTCAAGAAGCGCTGAGATTTGGTGGGAGTTGCTCCACTCTCAGATTCGATGCCGAAGCGCGGGCGATGTGGCGAATCCTTTACATGAAACTCTCTGAAGGAAAGCCCGGGCTATATGGATCAGTCACTGCGAGATCTGAACCTCAGATTTTGCGTCTCGCTTCTCTTTATGCAGTTCTTGATTGTTCAACGACGATCAGGCCGCCCCACCTCTTGGCCGCAACTGCGATTTGGGATTATTGTGACGCAAGCTGTCGATATATCTTTGGCGAAAAGACGGGCGATCCAACAGCAGATCGGATTTTGGAAGAGCTTCGCGTCAAACCCCAGGGGTTGACCCAAACCGAGATTAGCGAAGTCTTTGGTCGCCATAAGTCCTCCTACGCGTTAGCGCAAGCTCTCCTAGGTCTTGCCAAGGCAGGCCTGGTTCGTTCGACCTTAAAACAAGAAGGCGATGGAAGACCTGTGACCCGGTGGTTTGCGATAACCGGCGTTTCCGAATTGGCAGTTGAGGAACCGACTTTTGAACGGGGGGTTAGTTCGCATAATTCGCATAATTCGCGCCCCCTAGGAGGTGACCATTCATGAGTTACCTCAAATATCTGAAGCAGGAGCAGTCTCGTTTGGAGCCCAAAGGCCCCAAGGAACCATGGGCAGACCTGAAGCTCGCCCTGGCACGTGTAAACCGACGGTACGTCCCAGGTACGATCGAGCAATTCTCACCAGAGCAAGAGCACAGAATGGTCAAGATCAATGAAAAGCTCGACCGTGCTCTCCTCAGTGGCAATGACCATAAGACTGCGATTGCTGAGTGGGAAGCTGCATGGGGTCGCCTCCTTTTGGGGTCGACCGCCTCGATCGAAGATTTTGAAAGATGAAGAGAGTCGAGATCACTCCGATTGGCTCTCTCTTGAAAAGGGTATTGGAAATTGAATTGCTGGGTGTCGCTCAAAAGCGACGCAAAAATTGGATCGGGAAATGGAATCAATTGGTCCGGAGTTCACGGGGATGAGCCGTGTTCCAAGAGCAATCAGAAGTTATCGAATTCAAGAAGTGTAGCAAGTGCGAGAAAAGTAAGCCTTTAAATGACTTTTATAGCAAGGGTGATGGCAAGGACAGCTACTGCAAACCCTGTCGTCTTAAACAAAAGAAGCAGAAATACCGGCGGCTTCGTTTCGTTTCGGACATAGAAGTGGTATTTAACGAATCGCCAGATAAACGGTTTTTGGGCTCAAAGCTCGTTCCCGTTGTCTTGAGTGTATTGAAGGAGATTGGTCATGGGTCAGAAAGGGAAGATAGGAGCCACGTATAGCCGGGCTTCGGATACAGAATCGGCGGAAAAAGAACATGGAACTCTTGATAACCAGGAGTTTTTGGGTCTCGAAGTTGCCGAGGAACTGACCAGAAAAACTGGAGCCGAGCATACGATCGAATATTTCCTAACCGAAGACGAAGGGCGCAGTGGTGGGAATACTGACCGCCCCAAATATCAGCAGCTCTGGGACTTGATCGAAACACGTCGAATTGATTTCGTCGTTGCGAAAGAGATCAGCCGCCTCAATCGCTCCATTCGAGATTTCTGCGATTTCATGGAGCACTGTAAGCGCAATCGCGTAGCCGTGCATATCAAGGGCCTCAATATCGACTTCGATGGCCCGATGGGAGAATTAATTTACAAGCTTCTCGCCCTGATCGCTGAGTTTGAGCGTAAGCTTATTATTCAGCGCACTCGCGATGGGATTCGCGCTGGGATGTTGAAAAATGCAAAGATCCACGGCGGAAAGGTTTTCTTAGGTTTTGAGCTAGTGAAAGATCAACCTGGGGTTTGGAAGCCCGTGCCTGATGAATTGAAACAGGTTGAGAGAATACTCGATATTCTTGTTGAGCATGACGGCTATGATTCTGCGTGCAAGGCAATTTCTAAGGAAGGCATCAGGAACAAATATGGTTCCGAGTTTCGTTCTGACGCTTTGAAGAGGCTTGTTTCCAGTAAAAAGTACGAAGGTATCCTGGAAGTACGGGTTGCGGTTGACGGGTATGATGGAAAATCTAAGCAGGTTAAGCGTGAAAAAATAGCAGAACGGGATCTCCCTTTTGGAGCAGTGGTTGACTTGGGAAAGTTGTATCGAGCACGTGAAAAACTTATGGAGTGGGATTCGTTCAGTAAAAAGACAAGAGTGCGACAGCGCACCTACTTGCTGACAGGACTTCTCCAGCATCAGGATGGCAGTCCTTATGGAACGACGGGGGGAACGTCTAAAACAGGTGCAAAGAAGTATTATTACCGGAACGACAAGCACAAGCTTTCGATCGATGCTGACAAGTTGGAAGAAAAGGTCATTCAAGCGATTAGCGCCTATCAAGATGATGCTGAAATCAAAGAATACGTATTGGAAGCAACACGGCAGCTTCAATCAAACGTGGCTGTCTTGGACAAACAAATCGTAACCCTCAAAGATCAACTCAAGGAAAATAAAAAGAAAGAAGATGATCTCATGGGAGCGCTTCTTAGTCAGAAAAAGACAGAGCGCACATCGGAATGGTTAGACCGTCGATTGGCCGAATTGGAACAAGAACGCAAAGACCTTGAGACCAATATTGTTCGGATGGAGAGAGAAAGGACGGTACTGGCAGACAGCGAACCAGACTTGCAGAATGTGAAGGCGACGCTGGAGTATGTCTTCAAGAACTTCAAAAAAGCGGAGCCTTCCATCCAGCGAAACTTCATGCGACAGGTCTTTGAGAGGATCGTTGTGATGAGCAAACAACAGGTGAAAGTGTTCTGGCGGTTCCCAGAAATAGCAAAGCCCATCCCCTCAATCGCCGCTTGTGGCGGCGGAGGAAACGGGCTTGCTTTAGAAAAAGATTGGGGTGACAGACCCCTTCACAGTGATTCCGCCAACTTGCGGCTTATTTTTTCCTATTGTAGGAAACTCGCCTCCGTCAAGCAAGCATAAGTTTTGATTTCGATCGTGCATTTCGAGAAATGTCGGGAAATATCGCACTTTCTGCGGTGGCCTTGTCGAGCAGCGAATTGGATTCTTCGAGGCGATCACATCTCTCTCGTTTCGTCCGACCGCTGAACGTCGCGCATGAGCAGAGCTGCAAGGCGGCCTTGAAGGTACGAGGATGCTCGATATTTGAGACGAAGTTGCGGGGGTCTGGTTGTGACCACGTTCTTAGGAATGGGCACGCCGAGGTGGAGGCAAACGAGGATTTGTTCGCCTCCTGGTTTGCCGGTGATGTCAGTAGCTGGGAGGCCAACGTAGGGAATGACTTCGTTTGCAAACCAATTACCACGCATTTTTTTTGAATCTTTGGTGCCAGGGCGAAGAGTTAGAACTGCTGAATCATCTAGCTCGGAGTGCAGATAGGCAGGTGCGACGAGGAGGTGAGTGAGCTTCCCAACGTCGCAGGAGTGCGAAAGCAGCATCGAGAAGCGATGCTTTGGAATCTGTTTTCCATCACCACTCAAGTCGATCTCGATGATATCCCCCTGAAAGTGATTTTGACCGTCGGAGTGGGCCACAATCTTGGAGTATGTTTCTGCGGGGTCTAGTCTAGCGCCCAAAACAAGAATTTCGCCAAACGGCGCTTTCAGTGTTTGAAAAACTCCAGATGCATCCGGGTCGGGTGTTTGTCTATGGACCTCAGTTAGCATCGAGAAGGAGTGGAAGGCATTCGGGCGTCTTTTTCCCATAATCTTTATGGGAACGATAGGTCCCTTTTGATCAAGGTCAGTTGTGAACTCAGAGAGCGTGGCGTACTGTTCGATTGGTTTCACGAAGTTTTCCCGCTGCGCTTAAAATGTTCCGATATTCTTCGACAACTTGGTCCACACAAGGTGCCCACACCTTCGCGTTTGGTTCCTCAAGGATGAAGTTTAGAAGAGAAATACTTCCTTCGTCTTCGTCATTGGGGTCAATGACAAGACGGCCATTTTCAAGCAGACCTTTATACTCGCGTTGGGGAAGATTCGCGTGTCGCTTCTTGAGATAAGAAATGACCTCATAGAGACGGACTAAGCGATGGGCTTTTGGGGGCAGATCTCCGGTGCCACGTTTTTTCCAATCGGCTAGGCTCTTTGAGGAGACGCCTAAAAAGCCGGCAAGGTAAGTCTCCCCAATGCCCAACCATTCGGTGAGCTGCGTAACTACTTGGTTCGGGGTATCAAAATTTTTCTCCATAAAGACCTCCAACTTACTTACCATTCTAGTGTTTAGTTCGGAAGTTTTCAATAAAAAAGTAAGTAGTTTTTGGTCAATCTCTAAATCCCCATAAGTTACAGATGGTTGGGTCTTAATGTAAGTTGTTGAAATCATTATTGTCCTTTCTCCCGAGGTTTCCATGGGTTATTGGGCACAACACTATGGCCATCTAACGCGTCCACTATTACTTCTTCCGGTGATCGTACATACTCACCACCTTTTCCATTACCGCTTCCTCAGTCGGAATGAATCGCAGGGTTTCAGTCGCGCCGGCTTCGTCGATTCCGGCAAGCCGAATGTAACGTTGCATGGTCTTCAGATCACGCCACCCGCAGATTTTCATCACTACCGTCGCGGGAATTCCGGTCGAAATGAGCTGGGTAGCAAAGCAGGCCCTGAGAGCATGGAACTTCACTGAGGGAATGCGATTGGCAATACAAAACCCCCGGAGAATTCTAGCCTGCTCTCCTTTATTCCAATCCGAGAATCTCGGGAAGAGATAGTCCTCTGGTTTTCTTTCTTCAACCCTGAGTTCGTGAATCAGAAACCAATAAAACTCGCTCGATACGGGAACATTGCGCCAGTAACCGGCTTTGGTTGGTCCGGCCTGCTTCGCCCGCGTGTTCCAACTTCGTCGCACACGGAGGAACCCGTACCTTCGTTTGTCAAAAGGCTTTTGATCTTCTTCGATCGCGAGCTCACGAGGGATCACTTCGAGATCACTCCTCTTTAGTTGGTGCAATTCACCGCTTCTACAGCCTGTGAAAATCGCGCCCACCCAAATGGGATACCAAGGGTGCTTTTGTTCCTTTGCCTTTCTGAGCAGTGTTCGTATTTCTACGATCGTCAAAATTTCCGGACGCTTTTCCTCACGATCTGGCTCGATCTCCAGGCCAAAGACAGGACTCTGGTGAACGCCATTGATGATTCGTTCTTCTATGCCCCAGCAGTACACCATGTTGATAGTATATTTCAGGCCTCGGCGAAATCTTGCACTCCGTCCGGCGTCTTCGACCTGCCGAAAGATTTCTCTGGCATCGCCGCGGTTCAGGTCGGCAGCCATGCGTTCGAGCCAGGGTTTCGTCCAATTACGGAGGACGGCTTCGTAGTCTTGAATGGTCGTCGCAGCGAGACGCTGCGTAGGATACAACTCTTGCTGACGAACCCAACGCTCTATTACGTCGATCCAACGAACACCTTTGGCTTCGAGACCACTAATCCGTTCGGTAAGCTCGCGGAGAAGACGTTTTTCTTCCGTTCGGGCTTCGCGCTCCGATGTGATCCCGTTAATTCTCTTTTGAATGCGAGTACGGGAGTTTTTGCGTCCACGTAGATCGATATAAACGCGCCAAAAGATCTGTCCATTTTTTTCGTACTTTGAAACCGCCATGAATCCTCCTTGGTTAAAAAACCGAGGATTCAAGCAGTCGATCGAGTTCGATTCTTCGAAAGTAAAGCCTACGCCGAAACTTTCTGGGCCGGATGTAACCCCGGTACACCATGATTCTCAGTGCGTTTGCCGTCTTTCGAAGATACTTCGCAGCTTCTTTTGAATCTAACCAGGTGAGGCGGTCAAACACCATCTCCTCTGGCTCCCTGTCAGTCGCAGTTTCTATATTACCCATGTACTTCCCCTTTTTCAAGAATTACGTTGTTTCAAGATGAGTGCTCAGAATGAACATTACTGCAGCCGCCGTTGCAGTAATGTTTGAGGGTCTTTGACGGCGTTATGAGATCCGAAAATTTCCGGCTGGGCAAATTTTCAGTTTGTCCCTGGAACGTGTACCTCACGAAAACTGGCGTCGATTCGTTGGCTAAGGTAAGAATCAACGAGTCTTCCTCTTTACCAGCAACGATCTTTTCCGTTGTCTTCTGAATGTGCCAGGGCTCTCCGATAAGACGTGTGTCTCCGGGTGCAGCCCCTCTACAATAGCGGTGGTCGTCGTAGGCGCCGGTGCCGTTTGAAATTTCCCACTCTGCGCACTGATTGCAGAGATCGGTTGTGATTTGACTATCCATGATAGGTCCACCACACATGGCCTTTTCACAGGCATCACTTCCACCCGGATAGCCGTGGTCTTTCCAGTATCTTGTTGCTCCATATTGCCAATTCCAAACCCAATAAACTCCCCTGATTCCACAGTAACTTTTACAGCTAGTAACAACAGTGGTTTCCTCCATTTGGAGTGGTTGATAGGTATTGGACATTACGTCTACTGCGCTCTTTCCAACCGCGTAAATTCCAACGACCTTCTTTTCATTTGGCGATAGGTCGTATTTCCAGCTCCCTTGTGCTAAGGCGTGGGACAGCATTGAGGAGAAATTTTCCGCAATATTGGCCTCGATTGGTAGGAGCACCAGATTGGATGAAACGTTACGAGCCCAGGCTTTCTTCGAAACAGAGTGGGAACAGAAGTTAGACTGAACGTCGATTTCGTTTACGGAAGAAGCCAGCTGACCTGTCAATTTGACAGGAAGTTCCATGTGGGTGGACCATGTGGTCTGGTTTGACAGAGTTAACACTTGAACAAGCACAAGATCGTCTGCAATTGCGTGTAAGACTCTAGCGCCCGGCTCAATAGAACCATAGGCTCTTTCAAAATCTGCGACGTTCAGTTGTTCAGAGCCAATTTTCGTAGGCGGCACCATGACTTCGATCTCGGCAGAAGCGATGATCGCACTGCCATCTCCATTGGAGACTCGAATTTCTACCTTGGCCGGGGTATCCAGATCAGACTTCAAGACCTGGTTCAATCCAGGAAGGTAGCCGATTAATGAATTTCCCGCGTCGGGCTTACTCCCGCCGATGTTGTATCCCACGCCTTCTTTGGAGCCAGACCACCCAAAGATGTCCACTCGAGTGCCTGCAGAAGCAACCCCCTGGGAGCTAAACTCGATCTGTAGATCTTGGGGGAAGCTCACCGGCACGATCAATGGAAGAGAAGATTTTAAGGTGACCAGCGAATTGCCCTCAAGAATTCTATTTTGAGTCATCTTCTTTCCCGTGTCGACCTCTGTCCAGGTAGCCCGAAGTGTGCCCTGAGCTGCCGAAGCGGCGACAGGTTCGTAATGCTCCTTAAAACCACACGCAGAGACGACGAACACCATTGTGAGAACAAAAACCATTTTTTCTTTCTTCATATTTCCTCCCGTTGGAATGTTGTTTCTCGAATAAAATCTTCGTGAGTAAATCCTTGAATCCGACTCTTTGTTGTCGAAGGTTGCGTCTGCTGAGACGGCTGCACCATCGCAATTGGTTTTGACTGAGGTCTGAACGGAACTTGGAACAATTTAGTCTTACGGGGAGTTTTGGAGCTATAGATGCACTGACCCGTTTTTAGGTTCTTGATGACATTAGGAGAAAATACAAACTCCTGAGTCTCCCGATTTGAAGCATCTCCTGTGGCCTGCCCGGAGCTGGTTCGATAAGTACTTTTAACTGTGTTCTTGGTGCCGAAGAAGCGTGCCCACTTTTCGGCGTCGTCGGGATCATCCTGGCGAAAAATGAAACGGACATTACAATTTCCTAAAATTTGTCCGGTGAACGATTTGCTAATGATGTCGAGATCGCTCAAAGTCTGATGAGCGAGATGAATCATGAAATTGCTCGATCGACCTTTATTGAGAAAGGTCGAAAAACTTTCTGTCGCGAACGCATCAAATTCGTCCACATAGACGGCGAACGGTCGATTACCGAGTGCCACCGCCGCTCGCTTTCTCATTCCGGAGACCAAGATAACTTCTTGAGTGAGGAGTCTTCCGATCCTGCTGCTTTGAACCTTCTTTCCTTCCGTTGGAAGATCAACAAAGAGAATTTTGTTATTTTGGATGATCTCCAAAATGGAAACCGGCGCCTTTGAGGTTTCCGTACAACAAAGAAGTTCTGCCCATTCCCCTTGGGCCAGATTGTTCAGATCAAAGAATAGACCTTTGAGTGTGGCATCCTTTTCTGTACGGGACATTTTTTCAAGTTCCCTGATGAGGTCCGGAATGCAAATGTCCCCGGACTGCTGTTCAAAGAGCTTTTGAAAGGCTGTCAGCAATCCGTACTCGCAAGCCTTAGCGTAATAGGGTTCTTGATAGATCGCAGAGTTGAAGAACTTGGTTTGTAGTTCCGAGATGCTTCCCAAGGCACAAGGATTCCATGTGGAGCTCTCCTCACCAAATGTCGAACTTAAGAGATGCAGGTCTTGAGATCTTCCGACTTCGGAGCAAAATCCTTTTACCTTTTCAAAGAAGAATCGTTCTCCTTTGGGATCGATAATGATAGCGCCACCTCCAAGAGCAATGTCTTGAAAGAGAAGTTGCTCAATGAGAATCGTTTTTCCGGTCCCGGTTGCCCCAACAATGTGAGTGTGTCTGACTCGCGAATCATGACTGATAAATAAATTGCCAATTCGGATTCCATCTTGGCGTCGTCTATTCAGGAGTTCTAGTGCTGCACTTACTAGCGCCGGCAGTTTTACAACCGCAAATCCCAATATCAGGATGGCTACCATTAAACTGAGAAAGAGTTGCTCACGTGTCAACATCAGCAAACCCTTTTTAGAAAGGGCTGCGAAAGACCCCATGGTGTCCAGATTTTGGATTCGTTGTTTCGCAGTTCGGATTCCAGAATGAGGCCGACGGCCTTCTTTTGTTTCAGGCCCAAAAGGTAGCGTTGCAAAATTTGGTAGAGCGAGTCGTTAGAAGCAACGTAGAGAACCAGCCAAGTATTGGGTTGGTCCTGCCAACGGTTTAAAAGTCTGCAGAAGCGAGACTTTCCTTTATCCGAATTTTCGACCTCAAGGACCACTTCGCGCCCGGATGGAAAAATGAAAAGCCCATCAGGAATTTCATTCCGGCTAGAACGCTGGAGGGCCATTTCTGGAATGAACTGCCCATCCCAAAACTGGCAGAGCTTAATTCTCGCGGTTGTAACGAACGCGTCGTGCTTTATGGTGACCTCGTTTAAGAGATTGGGGTGAGAGATAGAAAAAGGAGAGAGGGACTTCGCTAGTTGCACCCCTTTAATGGTCAGTCTTAAAAGGCGCTTTCTTCCCGAACTACTTAATGCATCCTCCCGAAGATACCCCGCCTCGATGAGTTGCCGTATCCTGAGACATGCCGCTCGGTAAGAATTGTTTTTAAATAAGAGACTGACATGCTCAAACAACAAAAAACGATGTTCATAGGCATACCTGATGATTAGCTCATCTCTCGATTGTAATGAGATCACCTGATTCCCCCCTTTCCCCGTCCCGCCCCCTTATTAATGAAGATCCCGCACGGATTATTCTGATTGATCCAAAGCTGCCTGCCGCTTCGTCTTCCCGACCCCGATTCCGAAACCTGTGGTTGAGGGGGCGGGGTCGGGAAGTGCGTAGCAAGAAGCCGGCCTGGTAAGCTGTCGCGATTAAAGCAGAATAATCCGTGCGGGGTCTTCATTAACCCCTTCAGCTTGGGACAGAGTGGAGTGTAGAGCTCGTTAGTCATTTCGCACTCTTTTCTGCGGGCTCTTGAGCGCTAAACACTTCATGGTTGGGCTTGGAATAGAGTTCTGGCAAACGCTTGATGCGATAGACCTTATGCGGTTCGTGCAAGACGCCTTCTTCGGTGACGACGTCAGGCTGAACGTATTCCTCAATGACGGTTGGTTGCAGTCTGTCTCGAACAAATGACGGAAGACGATCTTCGGGAAGAACTTGGTATTTCAGTGAGACTGCGTTGTCCTGTCCGTTTAGGGCAGGCTCAGCCTTCTTAACGTCCTCCTTGTGATCTGTCAGGAGTGCTACAACCCCTCCCACTAAAGCGCCACTCAGACCGAACACCAACGCATTCAGTCCTCGACTCTCGTCGTTGGGAGAAAGCGCCGCGCCACCACCGGCTCCGGCAACTGCGCCAACGCCCGCCCCAAATAAGATTCTTTGGGAACCCCTAACGGTGGCGCAGCTGCTGAAAAAAATGCTAATCAATAGAAGTCGACAAATCATTAGTACTTCATCTCTTCCTGAACCAAGACGGCAACGGGTACGTTCGGCTCAACTACAAGCACGGGTTTTTCGGAAGTGGAATCTTCAATAAAACGCCGAGATTGGTCTGCCGCGGTTTGTGCCACTCCCTGTAAGACGGCATTTCTTCCCGTGGTTTGAGGCTGATAAATTCCAAAGGCGTTGGCCGTTTGTGATTGCTGAGACGCCGCGAGTCCTGCGATAAAGCTAGAAGCCATTGCGCCCACTACCGCAATCGCCTTTCCCGAAATCACTTCCGCCGAAACTCCGTAAGCTCCCTCTTGGTCGAGCCCGACCGCCAAACAGGGAATGGCACGTCCAGAGCTCAGAAGTATTTTGGAGAGTTCGAGAGTCACTCGACCCGGAGCACTTCCAGCTCTTGCGAGACCCATGAGACGAGCTCCAGAAAGATCGCCCTGTTCATTATCGAGTTGAATTAATGCCGGAGCCCCCTCAGAACTAACAATGAGCCGATTAAGAAGCTTTCCATTTAGAACCTTGCCTGAAGGAATCCAAGAGTGAGAGAGCGATCCGTGAATCGTAATCAGCGGAGAGACTTTTTCTGAATCCCCTTTAGAGGTAGAGGATACCTTAGGTTGAAGTCGACTCAGGAACTGCTCTGTTTTGTCTTGAGACTTTTTCAGTTGTTCCGCCTTCGCCTCGAAATCGGAGTTGCTCATCGCCGAGACTGATGTGGGCAAGAGAGTTAGCAACAGTAGAGGAGACCATTTCATTTGGTGTCTCCCTTGAACTCGTATTTCAGATCACCGATTTGAACTTGCCGGCTGGCGGGAACAACATCGACCAATACCTCAATCGATCCGGCGCTCGTTTCCAAAATCAGATTCGTGCTTCCACTGGAAACAAGGGGGACCAACCAAATTCCGCATCCCAAGTCTTTCGGCAGGGCCTCTCTCCTAACGAGATTCTCGTTACCTACACCGGATGCCAAAAGCCTTCCCGCACAGGCGACCTTGGTAAGGTATCCGGGATAGAGATGAATTCTCTGAACTTCCTTGGCGTGACTCATTGCTATGGTTGACCAAAATAAAAGCAACATCATGATTCACCTCGGAAGCGCCCGAAGGAAGCCGACCTTTTGTAATAATTCCAAAGTTCAGAATGTGTTCCAAGATCCCCTTCAAGAGCTCCTCGCAAAAGACGATGGGTAATGTTTGGGACTCGGAGGGTCAAGATGATGGCCAGTAGTTCAATGGCGACGATGTATAAACCCCAACTCCCCGCCTTTTGCATCATGTCTCGGGCAACACTACTCGTGGCTATGTTGATCAGCTTCAGCACCGGAAGCCAAAGGGAAATCTCAATCGCATAGAGAGCTGCTGAGGTCAGCAGCTTTGGAAATGCGGGAAATAGCCCGCCGGATATGGGGATGAAAAACAGCAGAAGAATCCAAAGGACCTTTTGGGCACACTCGAGAAGAAAGGCTGCGAGTAGAAATACCCAATCAACGACAAGACCCATAATACCCCAGACGCCTGTTCGCCATGCCTGCTCCAAAATCGCTGGAATGTTGATCGACACCGGTGATCCGTTTACCGGCTCTTCGGCCGCCTTCTTGAAACTCTCTGCAATGAGGGCTCTCAAATCTTGGTCGTTGCCAAATCCATCTATAAATTTTGAAAGAAGGTCACTCAGATAGACGACCATGTCGCAGGCGGGTGAAAAAAATGTAATCGCCAGAAGTCCGACCACAAGACCTTCGAAGGCTTCTGCTAGATCGGATTCGCCCTTCAAACTTCGAAAGAGGGAAAACGCAAATGCCCCCAGCAGAAGCGTTCTGCCAATCGGGACCGACGCCGTAACAAATTGCGGTTGCGAGATGTTCACGGCTTTACCCTCTGTACGGCCGTCAACCGTGTGGTCATAAATTCCTTTTGAATGCGTTCAGACTGGAGTTCCTTGAGAGCTTGGGACTTTTGAAATTCCAAATTGAGCGTTTGGACTTGAACCAATTGGGCGAGCGTTTGAAGCTCGATCCCTTGAGCTAGCATTTGGGCACTACTCGAGGCGGCTGAAATTTGAGACGCCCTGCCCGGAGAAGCGGTGACGGATTCTTGGTTGAGAGCGGATCCGGTCGCAACCATCTCTTGACCCATTTTGAACGCCGTGTCGCTTTGCATGGCGCTCTGTGTGATGACCTCGTCTGCGAGATTGATCTTTGCCAGCATCATTTCGTCGATTTGGGCCTTGGTATGTTGAGCCTTCTGTAAAAGGTCGTTCAGGTCAGATAGCGAGCGCACGGCACGGGGATCCAAATCTTTCGTCCGGCTGATGATGTCCTCGATATTTCGAATTTGAGCTAAAGCCCGATCTACTCCGTCATTAAGTTGTTTCAGAACTTTCATTTGATCTTGCGCAACCCCAATGCTTTCGGTCAGCTTTTCTATTTCTGTTACTTGGCCGGAAACGAGCTCGAATAAAGGACCCAGTTCTTCACCGAAGAGGGCGTGAGCTCGGGGTTCAAAAATAAGGACGATCAAAAGTGAGAAAAATAGTTTCAGCATTTGATGTTTTTTCCTTTTAGGATTTCTTGAGTGAGTTCGAGCCTCAGATTGTCGGTGCGTAAGAGTTCATGCTCCTCAAAGGTCGGGTAGAGTCGTCCAATTCTAGACAAGAAGGGAGTTTTGATCAGGCACTCGGAATATTGTCCTCTTCGCTGGGCCAGGCTTTTAACGCGGGAGAGTTCGATATCGTTCAGCCCCAAAATACCTTGATAGCGAGAGACGTCTTCTCCTTGTCTGAGAAGGATCCGAATCGGTGCATTTTGAAAGATGCTCTGTCCGCTCTGGTCCGTTAAGAAATCAGCCAGACTTTGCGTAATCGCTACCGCGGCCCCATTGAGTTTCCTAAACTCTCGAAAAGCGCGTTGAACCAAGACGGGCTCATCTCGCAAGAAGTTCCAGCACTCATCCAAAACCAGATAGATTGGAAAAGTGGTCGTTCTCTTTCTCAAGAACGCTTCAAATCGGCCCAACAGATCTCTCGATGCCAGCTGCTTCTCGGCGAGATTGAGATCCGACAATTCTATACCGGCCATGTTTCCAGCTGAGTCCAAACTTTCGAACACTCTTTCAATTTGCTCCCGGCATTCTTGTAGGGATTCTGGCTCAATGTAGGGTGCGTTTCTTGAACGAACAATCCTGCGGAAACTCCTATTGTGATCAACGAAGAGAACGGACATCGGGGTGCCGGCCTCTAGCATTCGCTTGAGCACTAGCCCGGCAAAAAAACTTTTGCCGCTTCCCGACGCGCCGACGACTAACCAATGGAGAGCCTCTAACCTGGAGTCTTGCGGAGAAAAGTAGAGAGGATTTCCCCGCAAAGTTTTGAGAATCGCTGGAGGATTTTCTTGCGGGTCCAGAATGTTGGGAATGAGGTCAGTCGCAGTGGTTAGTCTGATCCAATGACTGCGATGAAGTCGTTTCCTAATCCCAAGGGCAGATACCAGCGCAAGAGTAGGGTCCTTTTCACGACAGAATAGGTTTTCATCCAACTTGATCGGCGAATCGCTAACGATTAAGACAGATGCTTCAATTAAGGATTCATCCCCCCTGGAAATCCCACGGAGCACCTCAGTTGCTTCGCCAAAGGATACCTCGGCATCAATATTCGTGACTCTTTCAGGTCCCGCGGAATTGTGCTTCCTTGCGCCTTCGACACGTCTTTTGACCAGGTCGGGGTCAAGCCCCCGAAAGGTCACAAGGCACGAAAAGTATCCTTTCAATTTAGTAAGTACTGAGAACATCCAGAGGGGATCAGTCGTGGTGGGTAAGCGAAATAAGGAGTAGACCATTGACGGCCCCGGAAAGAGCTCGTTATAGATCGATCCTAAGTCTGCTTTCTTAAACAAATCGAAATTGCCCCGTACTCTCACTTCCTGACACGAGGCTCCGATCGGATCTAACTTGAACAAAATCGAATAGGCGTCTCCGCATCTTAATGACTCAAGCCGATCTTTCAGCAACTCTTTTGATCGAATCAGATCATCAGAATTTAAAGTATCGGGAGATAAGATCTCAATTTGCGCCGGTTCGGCGATGATTTCGCCAGTGGGTGCCTTGCATTTGCGCATTCGTTCGAATCTGAAGATGAATGACTCTTCCCATCCTGGTCTTCCAAATCTAGTGGCAGCTCTCAAAGCGAAGTAGCCCAACAATCCGACTCCGATTGCGGCTAAATTACTCGTCCTTGACGAGCCGAGGACTAAAGGGATGATGAGTACAAATAATCCGAGAATCAGGATTCCAAGTGGCGACACACCTAGAATCAGAGGACGTCTTAGAAGATTTCTCGCAGTGGATTCTGTAAAATTACGCATGTTGGCCTTATTTCACCTGCTGTTTGACATATTGCCAAACTCCGGAAATCCCAATCAGACAAACAATGGCTATGACAACTCGAACCGTTTCATTCTTTGCGTTTGGGTCGTTCTGGATGTGGCCGAAAATGTTTTTGGCGAGATAACCGACCGCTAAAATAGGAAGGATTCTGCCAACAAAAGCATTTACGAGGTTAGAAAGCGTTCCCTCAAAGTCCGCCGCATAAACAACGGTTGGAGAAAACGCGATAAAAATTGCTACGGGAAACGCCCGCCGATTAAATATTTTTTGTATCTGTATTCTGTTTTTCATTACATAGTGTCCCTATTCAGTAGATGCCGCTAGAAGGGGTGCCCAAACGTTGCGGTCGTATTGCTCTTCAAGTTCTGTGTAAGTGGGATTATCGAAGGGTGACGGATATTTTCCGAAGACGTCGTTGACCCATCCCTCGGATAACTCTCGAATGAACATCATCTTTGGAGAAAATTTAGAGTCAGTTGAAATTTGAGGGAGGAAGCCCCTTTGTGGAATAATTCCACATGGTTAAACTAAGGA
>JAIEMT010000060.1 GCA_019751945.1 bacterium | reverse complement strand
TTTTGTTTCATGCTTGAGATGAGGGGGATTGTATCAAATCAACTCTTAAGACTTTCCAAACACACTCCGGCGCGAGTTAACCTTTTGTTGATGAACAGGTCATCTTAGAATCAGTGACTCACCAGTCGCTTGAGCGCTCGGCAGGCGCCCTCGGTATCCACAATAACAAAGAGATGAATCCCAGGTGCTCCTGCTTTTCGCAGCTCTTCAGTAAATCCTAAAAAGCGGTCCACCGAACGTTTTAGAATTTCTTCTTCGGGCATGGATTCTGAAGATTCTGGAAGCGAGTCAAAGACCTGCTTGGGGATCTTCACTTTAAACTTGGTCATCATCTTCAGGGCCTGTGCCTGTGTTTTCAATAAGCGGGATCCCGGCAGAATGGGAATTCGAGTCAGGCCATTTTTGCCACAGAGGTCTTGAAAGCGTTTGAACGCGTCGACATCTAAAAGAATGTCCGTGATTCCAAAATGTGCACCGGCATCGATTTTGGCTTTGAAGTAATCGATCCGTTCGATTTCATTCGGGTGATCCGGGTAAACCGCCGCACCAATGCAAAAGTCGGTGGCGATTTGAGAGCCGGGAGTGACAGAGGGCCCGCCCACTCGCGACAGGTACTGGCCCTGATTCAAATTTCGAATCTGGGCAATGAGTTCATGCGCGTATTGATAGCCTCCCTCGCGAGGTTTCCAGTTCGGCTGCCCATCGGGAGGATCTCCACGGAGCGCCAGAATGTTTCGAATGCCGAAGTAGTGGTGATCGACTAACTGATTCTCGACTTCTTCAGCAGCCAAATCCCGACAGGTAAAGTGGGCAATACAGGGAACACCGAAACGTTCTTTGATGGACTGAGCGATGGGAAGGCTGCCACCTCGCAAACTCCCGCCAGCTCCCTTTGTTACTGCTAAGAATTGAGCGCCCGACTGAATGAGCCGGTGAATTTGCCCGAGGACCAAGGCTTGTTCGGCACCGTTTCGGGGAGGGATCACTTCGGCCGAAAGTGTGAACGTGTGCTGCTTTAAAAAATCCGTGAGCTTGATGTCGGGAAGGAAGCCCAGTTCGGGTGTCATGTGAATGAAACCAGGTGGTAGTTCTTCTTGCCTTTGCGCAGAACGAGGTACTTGCCTGCGATGAGGTCTTTGTTAGTGAGATTCAAGGCAGCATCAGAGACGCGCTCGTCGTTCAGATAAATCCCTCCACCGGTAATATCTTTTCGGGCCATGCCTTTGGAATTGCACAAGCCTGATTCCACCAGCGCATCGATCAATGCCCAGCCTGCACCACCCAACGAAGATTTTGGTTTCGAGGTCGTGGGTGCTTCCGAGAACATCGTGGCAATCGAATCTGCCGAAAGTTCCTTCAGCGACTTTTGACCTGAGAAAAGGCCCTCTGTCGTCTCCTGAACTTTTTTCAGCTCTTCTTTTCCGTGGACGAGTTCGGTCAATGCTTGAGCCAATGCTTTCTGAGCTTCCCGCTTTTCAGGCGCTGCTTTCAAAGATTTCTCAAGTGCGGCTGCTTCGTCTTTAGAAATGAAAGTCAGATATTTAATGAGGTTCATGACATCGGCATCGGCCGTTTGTAAGAAGTACTGATAGAACTGATAGGGAGTGGTGCGCTCTGGTGTTAACCACACGGCCCCTTTTTCGGTTTTTCCGAACTTCGTGCCGTCGGACTTTTCAATGAGCGGGTGAGTGAGACCAAAAGTCTCCGCATGCTCTTTCCCGTGAGCCGCTGAAATTCTTCGAATCAGTTCAATTCCCGAAACGATGTTTCCCCACTGGTCGGACCCACCGATTTGCAGTCGGCAGCCGTGCACTTGGTTCAAGTGGTAGTAGTCATAAGATTGGAGGAGCAGGTAAGAAAACTCGGTGTAAGAAATTCCGTGGTCCCGATCTTCCAATCGGGCCCGAACCGATTCTTTGCCGATCATCATGTTCACGCTGAAGTGCTTGCCGACGTCACGCAAGAAGTCGACGTAGCCTAACTTCGCGAACCAATCTTTATTGTTCACCACTTTTGCGGCGGCAGGCCCGCTCGTATCCAAAAATCTTTTAATGACGTTGGTAACGCCTTGCTCGTTTTTATGAATTTGATCGGGCGTTAGAAGAGAGCGTTCTTGAGATTTCCCGCTCGGGTCGCCAATCATTCCCGTGGCGCCTCCCACCACTGCAATCACCGGGTGGCCCGCGAGTTGAAATCGCCGAAGCGCCAGTAGGGGCAGTAGGTTTCCAACGTGGAGGCTGTCTGCCGTCGGATCAAAACCGCAGTAAGCGGTGAGGGGTTCCTTGGCTAAAACTTTTCCAAGAGCAGGATCGGTGGTTTGTTTGATCAGGCCGCGCCATTCTAAGTCAGCGGTGAGGCCTGGATCTACCTTCATAGCCATCTTGAATTTGTATCCCTAACTTCCTGAAAACTCTAGCGCTTTCCGGCCTTCTTCTTCGCTGGTTGAGGAGGTGGGTTCTTCCCCGCTGGCCTCCATGTCTCAATTCCAATTCCGTATTTCAAAGTATCGGCACTGCGCGCCAGCTTGCTGGAAACCCCGTAAAATGCGTACTTGGGGCTGAAGAGAAAGGCGTAGGGCTGGTCTTCGGCAATCTCTTCGTGTGCGGCTTGCCAGAGGGGAATCTGCTTTCTGACATCGAGGGTGACTCGAATTTCATCCAAGAGTCGATCGACGACAGGGTTCGAATAGCTCATGTAATTGCGGCCCGGCGGCGCGATGGCAGAAGTGTGAAACACCATTTTCCAATCCGTGTCGAATTCGGGATTCCACCCAGATTGAAGAGCGTCAAACTGCTTGTCGTCCATCAATCCCCCCATGAGACTAAAGGCGACCCGCTTCAGATTCATTTTGATTCCCACCATTTTGAAATCTTCCTGAATCAGAGTGAGAAATTTTTCGGCGCTCTCCGAGGTGTAGAGCAGAGTGAATTCAAACGGCAGCTCTCTTTCTCCAAGGCGCATGAACCAACCTTGGGGGCCCTGGGTCCAGCCCGCTTGTTTCAGAAGTTCAATCGCTTTCAAACGATTGAAGCTGACCGCCAAAACGCGCGGGGAAGAGTGGGGGCTCGAGTTTCCGAAAGGCCCACGAGTTTTTTCAAACTGACCACCAAATATTTTTTCCAAAATAAAATCGCGATGGATGAGTTGCGAAAGAGCTTGACGAACCCGCCTGTCTTTGAAGAGGGGGTTCCTTTCATTCCAGGCAATGAATTTGTAAGAAAGGTTGTAGTCGCCCGAATTTTTCACCCGCACTGCTTTGTAATGTTTACTCGGATTTTTTGACAGGTTCTCGAAGTCTTCGGGGGCTAGCTCCAAGTAATCGAGGTCGCCCTTCTTCAGCATTTCCAATGCAGTAGCATCCTCAAAAACAATCTTGAATTGCACCTTTTTGAAGGCGTGAAGTTTTTTAAAAGTCGGAACGGCGGTGCCCCAGTAGTTCGGATTTTTTTCTAAAAGGATGTGCTGATTCCTTTCCCACTCCTTGAGCAAGTACGGCCCAGATCCAATCGCTTTCTTGTTGAAGGCCGAGTCTCGGGGGTTCTCGCTGTCGTAATAGTGTTTCGGAATGATGCGAAGCTTGGCTAACCGATTGAAGGTGAGGAAGTAGGGCGCCTTTGCAATGAACTGTACGGTTTGCTCGTTCACGACCTTGGCTTCTTGAATTGCTTCAAAATAAGTTTTGTTCTGAGATTCCAAAAACCGTTGATCGAAATAGACATCGAAGCTGAATTTCACGTCGAAGGCTGAGACGGGACGACCGTCGTGCCACTTCGCTCCCTTTCTCAAAGTGAAGGTGGTGGTCTTTCCGTCTTTCGAAACCTTCCACTTTTCAGCAAGTGCCGGGAGCCAGGCGTGGGTGTTTTCGTCCTGAACCAAAAGAGAGTCGAAGAGATACGGGGCCACTAAACTAAAGTAATACCCATTGCCCAGGACGGGATGGAGGGAACCGGGGTCATTGGCCAATCGGTAGTTGAAAACATCGTAATCGTAAGTGGGTCCTTTCGGAGCTTTCGGAGAGGGCTTGGGAACGGGCTTCTTAGCCAAGGCTGGAGCCGCTAGGAGAAGGGCAAACAGAATGATCAGGCCCTGGGCGGATTTCAAGTCCTTGAGCTTTAGCATTTCTCAAATTCTAGGTCTAAGTTCCTGAAAACTCTAGAGCATTTAGTACTTCCAAACCTAACTGAATCCTGACACAACAAGGCAACGGGATAGCTCATTCTTCGCCTAGAAAAGAGGATACCTATGCTTAAAACAAACATCTTTGCTGTGCTAACCCTGGCCTTCTTAGGCGCAACTTCCGTCATGGCTGCCAATAATCCCGTTCTATTGAACGGCGCCGGCGCCACCTTTCCCTATCCTTTATATTCGAAGTGGTTTTCAGAATACGCGAAGGCCAACCCTTCGGCGCGAATCAATTATCAATCCATTGGAAGCGGCGGCGGCATTCGTCAGCTGCTTGAGAACACGGTCGACTTCGGGGCCTCCGATGCGCCGATGACGGATGAACAGTTGGGCAAGAGCAAGACTCCGGTTTTGCACATTCCCACCGTCTTAGGTGCAGTGGCTGTGACCTACAATCTTCCCGACTTAAAACAAAAGATTCGTCTGAATTCGGAAGTGTTGGCGGCCATTTTCTTGGGCAAGATTACGAAGTGGAGCGATCCCGCTCTTGCGAAATTAAATCCGGGTGTGAATTTCCCGAAAGAACTTCCCATCGTCGTGGCCCATCGTTCCGATGGCAGTGGTACCTCCGCCATTTTCACGGATTACCTTTCGAAGGTGAGCCCCGAGTGGCGTGAAAAAGTGGGAGCTGGCACAGCAGTGAGCTGGCCCACGGGACTGGGCGGAAAAGGAAACGAAGGTGTGACGGGTGTGATTAAACAAACTCCCGGCAGTATCGGATACGTGGAGTTGATTTACGCCGAAAGCAATAAGCTCCCTGTCGCTCAGCTTCAGAACAAGAGCAAAAAGTTTATAGAGCCGTCGATGAAGAGCGTGACTTCGGCTGCTTCGGGTTCGCTGGCTTCGTTGCCTGCTGATTTCCGAGTGTCCATTACGGACGCTGCAGGGGCTGAGTCCTATCCGATCTCTGGTTTTACCTACTTGCTGGTCTATCAAACGATGCCGGCTGACAAAGGAACGACCTTGGTGAAGTTTTTGAAGTGGGCGATAGCGGATGGCCAGAAAATGGCTGAGCCGCTGTTCTATGCTCCTTTGCCCAAGGCGATGATTGGCAAGGTTGCCAAGAAAATTAATGAGATCAAAACCCACTAAGAAATCCGAGAACGCAATGGAATTGCCTCAGACCCTCTCTATGAGTGCAGTGTCGAGTACGCTCGGTATTTTTGAGCGTAAGAAGAAGCGAGACGTCCATTTGGGCGATCGAATTTTCTTCTGGGTTCTGAGGCTCCTTGCGATCGGCGTGATGCTCCTGCTTTTGGGAATCACGCTGAATTTGCTTCGAGTTTCTTTTCCGATTTTTTCAAAGTTTGGCCTCTCTTATTTCGTGACCAACACCTGGAACCCCGTGACTGAAAAATTCGGAGCAGGGGCTTTCATTTACGGCACGGTCGTGTCGTCTTTGATTGCGCTCGTGATTTCGGTTCCGATCAGCATCGGCGTATCCGTGTTTTTGACGGAGCTTGCCCCACGCCGACTGGCTGAAGCGGTAGGGTTCTTAGTTGAAATGTTGGCGGCCATTCCCAGTGTGGTCTATGGGCTTTGGGGTATTTTCGTGCTGGCCCCGTGGCTGCGAACCACTCTTCAGCCTGCTCTGGCTTCGACATTTGGATTTCTGCCGCTGTTTCAGGGGCCTCCGTACGGAATCGGAATGCTCACCGCGGGGATTATTTTGGCGATCATGATTTCTCCTACGATTTCAGCCATCTGCCGGGAGGTATTTAAAGCGATTTCTCTGCAGCAAAGAGAAGCGGCTTTGGCGCTCGGGGCGACGCGTTGGGAGACGATTTCCCTCGCTGTTTTGAAGAGCTCGGCCTCCGGAATTTTTGGAGCCGTGATCTTGGGCCTCGGACGTGCTTTGGGAGAGACCATGGCGGTGACCATGGTCATCGGGAATCGTGCCGATATTTCGGCATCTCTTTTTGCTCCCGGACAAACCATGGCGAGCGTCATTGCTAACGAATATGCCGAGGCCACGAGCGACATGCATCTGGCGGCACTCTCGGCAGTGGGCCTGGCACTGTTCTTAGTTTCATTCTTAATCAATAGCTCCGCGCGGTTTCTAGTTTGGCGGGCCACAAGAAAATCGAAGGGGGCGCGAGCTTGAACGAAGATCTCTCCTTACGCGACTTTCGACGAAAGCTGATCAACTGGGCTATGGGCGCGGTCTTGGCGCTTGCTGCTGCTCTTGTTCTGATTCCTCTCCTAAGTGTGTTTGCCTATGTAGTGAAGCAGGGGATTTCTTCCGTGAACTGGAATTTCTTCACTCAGCTTCCGAAGCCCGTCGGTGAGACCGGCGGCGGGATGGCTAACGCTCTCTTGGGAACCATCGAGCTGGTTTTGCTCGCCATGCTCGTCGGTGTTCCGTGGGGTGTAGCGACCGGAGTTTACTTAGCCGAGTATGGCCGCGGAAAGTTTGCTCGCGCTTTAGGATTCTGCGTGGATTTGATGACGAGCGTTCCTTCTATCGTGGTAGGCCTTTTTACCTACACGATTCTCGTCATGCCCTTTAAGCGCTTTTCAGCGATGGCGGGTGGGGCTTCGCTCGCCATCATCATGATTCCGATTGTTGCGCGCACTACCGAAGAACTGTTGAAGCTCGTTCCGAATCATATTCGCGAAGCAGGGTTGGCGTTAGGTATTCCGCGGTGGAAGGTGACGCTCTGGATTGTTCTTCGAGGCAGCATGAGTGGAATTATTACGGGCGTGATGTTGGCTGTGGCTCGCGTGGCTGGAGAAACGGCGCCGCTTCTATTCACAGCGTTTAATAATAGCTACTGGTCGTTCAAACTGGATCAGCCCATTGCGTCGCTTCCCATTCAGATTTACAACTACGCCATCAGCCCGTTTGAAGATTGGCATCGACAAGCTTGGGCGGGGGCGCTGGTACTGGTCTGCTTTGTTTTAGTTCTCAACCTGTCCACTCGCATTTTGATGAGACAACCGAGGTCCACCCGATGACGAACCTGAATCCCATCCTAGAAGCACGCCAGATTAATGCTTGGTTCGGTGGCACCCAAGCCATTCGCGATATCAGCATTTCGGCCCAACCCAACACCGTCACTGCGCTCATTGGTCCTTCCGGATGCGGGAAATCGACGTTCATTCGCTGTTTGAATCGCATGCACGAGGAAGTTCCCGGAGCCTCTGTGAAGGGGCAGGTGTTGCTGTCAGGTTCCAATATTTATGACGGGGGAGTGGACCCCGTTTCGGTGCGCCGCAAAATCGGGATGGTCTTTCAGAAGCCCAATCCGTTTCCTGCTCTCTCTGTCGCCGAGAATGTTGCCGTCGGCCTTCGACTGGCGGGCATCTCGAAACGCTCGGTCTTGAACGAAACAGTGGAAAAGTCCTTGCGCCAGGCGGCCTTGTGGGAAGAAGTTAAGGATAAGCTTCGCTCTCCGGGAACGAGCCTTTCCGGAGGTCAGCAGCAGCGGCTTTGTATCGCACGAGCTTTGGCGGTGAGTCCGCCGGTATTGCTGATGGATGAACCCACCAGCGCCTTGGATCCGATTTCTACAGCGCGTATTGAAGAACTTTTGAATGAGTTGAAAAAACAGGTGACCGTCGTCATTGTCACTCACAACATGCAGCAGGCGGCTCGAATTTCTGATCGTACCGCCTTCTTCCTCCTGGGAGAAATGGTGGAGTTTGACGAAACGGCAACGATCTTTACTAACCCAAAGGATCGCCGGACGGAGCACTACATTACGGGTCGATTTGGATAAGGGGACTTATGGAAAGACATTTTGAAACCGAGTTACGCGAACTCAAAGAAATGATTCTGGCAATGGGTGGTCGGGCCGAAAAGGCCATCGAAGAAGCCACTCAAGCTCTGATTCTTCGGGAGCCGGAAAGATTTGAGCGCGTGTATCAGATTGAAAAAGAGATCAACACCGACCACATCAAGGTGGACGAAGCGTCCATTAAGCTCTTAGCCCGACAATCGCCCTTAGCCGCGGATCTTCGCTTGGTAGTGGCTGTCATTAAAATCAATACCGACCTTGAACGCATCGGCGATCAGGCGGTGAATATTTCTCACAACGGAAAACGCTACGTGGCGGAGCCACCGATTAAACCATTGATCGACATTCCCAGAATGGCGCAAGAGGTTTGCACCATGGTGAGAGAAGCCCTGGATGCTTTTGTTCAGCAAGATCATGAGCTCGCTCGCCGCGTGTTGAATCGGGATGACTCGGTGGATGCGTTGAAGAATCAGATCTTCCGGGAACTCCTCACCTTCATGATCGCGGATCCGAAGACCATTGAGCGCGCGTTGAACCTGATTTTGATTGCTCGAAACCTCGAGCGCATCGGCGATCACGCCACGAATATTGCCGAAGATGTCATTTACGCAGTGACTGGCAAGGACATCCGTCACGGGGCTCACCCGAATCCTAGCAGTTCAACGAACTAAGGAGGAGTTATGACTCAGGCCCAATCGATCCTAGTAGTCGAAGACGAAGGTGATATTCGGGACCTGATTATTCTTCACCTGAAGAGAGACGGCTATGCTGTGGATTCCGCAGCAGATGGCGAAGAGGGAATGAAGAAGCTTTCTTCGATGAAATACGACCTCATTGTTCTCGATTGGATGCTTCCTGGAATGAGTGGGTTGGAGATCGTAAAAACTCTACGGGCGACGGGAATGAATCTCCCGACCCCGGTTCTCATGGTGACGGCGCGCGTTGAGGCTACGGACATTGTTCGAGGCTTGGAAGCCGGTGCGGACGATTACGTGACGAAACCCTTCGAGCTCCCGGTTCTTCTAGCCCGGGTTCGCGCTTTGTTGCGACGCATTTCAAAACCCGCGGCTCCCGAGGGCGATTCCGGTTTGATTCAGTGCGGAAATCTGGTGGTGAATCCGGAGTCCTACGATGTGCGATGCAACGGCGAATCCATTCAGCTCACGCTTTCGGAATACAAACTTTTGTTGACCCTGGTTCAGAACCGCGGACGCGTGTTGACCCGAGACCAATTGATCGACAATGTTCAGGGACAGGGTGTAACAGTCGTGGATCGCGCCATCGATACTCACATTTTCGGATTACGAAAAAAGCTGGGATCTTGCGCGGACTTGGTAGAGACTGTTCGGGGTGTTGGCTATCGCGTTAAAACGGAAATCTAATTTCACTGAAGGCCTGATTCAAAAGAGACTTTCGCCGTTGCGAAGTTTTCCTTGGGTCCTTTTTCGCCGTCTCGTGGGCGGGCAGCTCATTGTAGTTTTGGTAATTTTGGTGGCAGCCGGATTTTCAGCGCGCGTGGTTTTCCGCGATTGGTTTGTTCAGCAAGCTTCGTATCAAGTGGCTCAAACTCTGCTGAGCCTCCAGCATAATTTGGATACGAAAGAGAACCTGAGCCTTTGGTGCTCCACCTACAGCGGGAGCGCGCTCACTTTCAGCCTGCTTCGCCCGAGTGGCGACGTCGTCTGTAGCACGATGAGTTTAGGGACGAATCCCTCGACGGACGTGAGTCGCACCATCAATCGGGGTGGATTTGCCAGTACTCTTGCCAAAGATGAAGCAGGAATGCCGGTGTTGTTGGGATCGCTCAGCGTCCCAAAGAAACAACTCGTGATTCGTGCGGCGATGCCGATGCCTCAGCTTCGCGAGGCCCTGACATTTTTTGATCGCTCTTTTGCGGGCACATTGGGGTTCCTCGGACTGATTTTTGCTATTTTCTCGGCGTGGTTGTCGCGTCGACTCGTATTCCCATTGGGACGGCTCATTGTGAAGGCGCGAGCTGTCTTTCAAAAAGAAGGATTAGGCAGCCCCAGTGGATTGAACGAAGAAAATTCCGACGAATGGCTAGACTTGGAAGACGCACTCGAAAAAATTCAGAAAGACCTGAAGCAAAAGACCGACACGATCGCTATTGAGCGCGAAGAATTGGCCACGTTGATGAGCGCCATTTCCGATGCCATCTTGGCCGTCGATCTAAACGGAAACCCGCTCTTCTTTAATTCGCGTTTTGCGCTGCTTTTCAAAGAGCGGGATCTTCACGAAAAATTACCGCGATTGGGCGAAATGTTTCGATCCCCTGAAATCCTCAATGCCTTTCATTCGGCTCTCACCGAGGGGCGGCAGGTCGATACGGGAGTGAAGATTTATCTGGAGCAAGCCGGTAACCAACGAGATTTTATTTTGTCTGTTGCTCCGCTTCGAAAAGAGTCGGCTCAGATTTATGGTGCGGTGGGAATTTTTCACGACGTCACTGAACTCAAGAGAGCCGAACAGATTCGAATCGATTTTGTCGCTAATGTTTCGCATGAGCTGAGAACGCCGCTTACCTCCATTAAAGGATACACCGAGACTCTTGCGGCGGATTTAAAGACAGGCTCTATAGAAAACCTAGATTCCGCTCTTCAAGTCATTTCTCGAAACGTTCAGCGACTCATGGCTTTGATCGGGGATTTGCTGGATCTTTCATCGCTCGAGTCGGGATCGGAAGTGAGCAAGGGACCGATCGACACGGAAGAACTGACGTCGCGCGCCGTCCACCATCTCGAAGCTCGATATCGTTCCAAGGGGCAGGTGATTGAGACTTCTTACTCGGCTAAGTCCGTGATAGGGGAATCTCAACGAATCGAGCAAGTGCTGATCAATCTGTTAGAGAATGCCATCAAGTACGTGCAGAACGATGGGAAGATTCGAATCAGTTGGGAGACCTCGGATAAATGGATTCTTCTTCGAGTCTCTGATAATGGACCAGGAATTCCGCACGAACATCAGCCCAGACTTTTCGAAAGATTTTATCGTATCGATAAAGCTCGGTCGCGTGAGATGGGTGGGACCGGTTTGGGTCTCGCCATCGTCAAACACATTGTCCAGGCCCATGGCGGATCGGTTTACGTCATGAGCGAACCTGGTAAGGGGACCGAGTTTATATGTCAATTTCCCGCGTAGTTCTTTTAGCCGCACTTTTTCTCAGTTCCTCGGCCCAAGCGATCGAGTTGAAGGGCAAGGAGTGCCAGATCTGGCAAGACACTCAGGGCATTTCGCATCTCCGCGCCGAGAGCGAAACAGTGGTATTCGGTTGTCTGGGGTATTTGCACGGACGAGACCGCGCTTTTCAAATGGATTTCTTGCGTCGAACCGTTCAGGGGCGTCGCGCGGAGATTTTGGGATACAAGGGCATCCGCTCTGATTTCATGTTGCGCGTGATGGGGCTGTACGATCAGGCTAAGACCATTTATGCGGGTTTGGCCCCTCAGTATCAGGAAGCTTATGTGGCTTACGCCCACGGCGTGAATCGAGGTTTTCAACAAGGTGGGACCGAGGGCTTTGAGTTTCGTGAGCTCGGCTACACGCCCGAGCCGTGGCGACCCGAAGATTCCGTTGCCATGATGATGCTTCAGTCGTTTGATCAAACTCGCCGCACTTTTGCCAATGACATGCAGGAGTCCCGCAGGAAATCCCAGTTTGGCGACCTTACCGAAAGGCTCTTTTCTTTGGATGGCCTTCCTTGGGATACGTCGATTTTGAAATCGGGAGAATACGTCGCCAAATCTCGCGAGGGAAAGCCCCAGTCCTCTCTTCCTTCCACAGGTCAGCAGACTTCAAGCGCCACTCTTAGAAGTATTGAAAAGCTATTGGGGCTGAACGACGCCGGAGTTGAAACCGGAAGTAATCAATGGGTACTGGCTCCAGCCAGAAGTACTACCGGAAATGCTTGGTTTGCCAATGACCCGCACCTTTCATTAAAGTCTCCTCCGTTCTGGTACTGGGTGCATATTTCGGGTGGAGCGTTAGATGCGATCGGAGGCAGCCTACCTGGTGTGCCGATGATTGCTTCCGGCGCAAATCAAAAGGTCGCTTGGGGACCAACCAATGCCTACATCGATGTGGCCGATGTTTTCTCAGTGCCTGAATCAGAAGTTGCCGGGCAGAAGTCCATTCGACCGACAATCTGGTTCAAACTCTGGGGGCCGATTCAGATTCCCTTCGTCTTTAAAACTTTCACGCGCACTGAAGAGGGGTGGCCTGTGCTTCCTCTTTCAGACAGTGATGTGCCGTGGAAGGAAAAGAAACACGCTCTCGTTTTGCGATGGACTGGATTTGATCTCACTGCAAAAGATTTCGAACATTTTTTTGATATCATGCGGGCCTCCACCGTCGAAGACATGAGTGACCGAGTTTCCTTAGTCGGGATTCCCAGTTGGAACTTTGTCTTTGCGGATACTCAAGGCCACATCGGCTATCGTCTGGTGGGGCGAGTTCCCAAAAGAGGGAGTGACAATTACGGCGTTCCTTCGCTGACCAGTTTGAAGCAGATTCCCACCTGGCCTCTGTTGAATCATTTTGAATTGCCGCATGTCACAAATCCGCATCGAGGATTTGTTGTGGGAGCCAATAATCGTCAATGGCCTTCGGATTCGGCATTTCTAGGGGGGCGCAGTTACCGCACCAGTCTTCGCGCCTTTCGAATCGAAGAACTCTTGGAAAAAACCCCGAAGCACGATCTGAAGTCGATTCAAAAGATTCAATGTGACCAACAAGCCGTAGATGCCCGTTTTCTACTCCCGCTTTTGACGGATGCTGTGAAAGAAAAAGTCGCGAAGAATGGAAATTCTTCTGAACTCAGCGCTTTGAAGGAATTGGAAACTTGGGATCTGGATACTTCCACGCGTTGCAAGGCGTGTCCTATTTACCGGCGTTGGACTCATCGAATTGATTTGGCTTTGGGATTGGAAGAGAATGCTCTGTATCGTTCGCTTTCAAACCCCCATTTACCCGAGCTGGTGGATTCCATTTATAAGGAGTATGTCGAAGCGATTGCCGATGTAGGTTGGGTGAGCCGTGAGAATTCCAAAACCTGGGGCGATCTGCACGTGAATTTTTTCCGTCATCTCTCGACTCTTCCCGCGTTTGATGTGAAGGATCCGCTACCGACATCAGGGGACGAAAACACCGTCAACCCCGGCAGCGCGGACTGGGATGCTCAGAATAAACGCTACGAGCAAGAGAGCGGAGCTTCTCATCGCTTGATTGTGGAGATGAGTAACCCGGTGAAAGTCTATTTGACGACGACGGGATTGAATCAGGATTTAAAGGAACGAGATCTCAATAAGGCGGGAAGTCCTTGGTCCCAGTGGAACAAATGCGAGTACATGCAGCTCCACTTTCCTTTGAATTGGGATCAGGTCAGCCTCACTAAGTTTAGTTTGTAAGGGGAAGGCTTCTGAGCCGTTCCAGCTCGGTACGAATCAACTCGGTATCTTCCGTGCTATGAAATGCTAACCCACAGGCTGGGGTGTAAATTGCAGACCGCAAAATTTCATTGCTATGAGGCGTGTCTGCGAAGGTTTCTTGAAGCTGTGAAAAAAGTGCGGGCGCGTGGAGAGCTTTGACGAGTTCGGGTCCTCGTTCCGAAGGAATGACTCCCAAAGACAGGCGGCCCCCCTTTTTATAAAAGCCTTGGAGCGCATCTCGCCGTTTCAAAAGCTCGGTGAGCGACAGACGCGTATCGATCGATAAAACGTTCAAACCGAGACCCAGTACGGATTCCCAGTGAGTATTGCTGCAGCAGTGTAGTCCAACTAAAACGCCTTCCTTTTTCAAGGCAGCAATCAATAACTTCAATTCATTCAAAGTCAGAATGTGGCGGGGATTGGTGGGATCGAAGGCGTAGAGTCCTGGTTCATCCAAATAGAGCAACGGCTGAATCTTGGCGGAGAGGAGCCGACGGCTCATGGCAATGGATCGCGCCAGAATGAGTCGAAAGATCTGGCTCCCAATTTCCGGGTGTTGATCGGGTGAAGTTCCGTCTTTGGTTCGGATGGACCACTGAGAGGTGAGCGGACCTGCGATTTGAATCTTAGCAGTTTTAACTCCGCGCTCTTCCAGCTCCCACAAGAAGGGCTGCCAAGAACTCCAAGTAGCAGCGGTGGGTTCGAAGCTTGAAAACGCATCCGTATGGTTGGAAGAAAAGGCTGCGTCCATTTTTTCCTGAAAAGCTTTGCAGCGACCTACCCAAACACTAACGTTCAAAAAAGTGGCGCCATCTCCCTCCGCTTCTAAACCCGGAAGGCCTTCGAGAGCTTGTGGAATCATGTATTCCCAGGGATTGCGAAGCGGAATCTGAGGGAGGAAGGGAATCGAATAGCCAAACGCGTATTCTAGCGCCGAGTCGATGTTATGATGAGGTAAGCTTCCGATAGCGGTTGTTTCCATAGTCATCCCATTCTGTTTTCGTCGTCCCCGCGCTGTCCGACTGAAAAATAAGTCGCTTCGGGGTGATGGAAGGCGACTGCCGAGACACTGGCCTCAGGATCCATCATAAAGCCATCCGTCAATTGCACGCCGATTTCGCTGGCCTTGAGGAGTTTGAATAAGAGCGTCTGATCATCGAGTCGCGGGCAGGCTGGATATCCAAAGGAATAGCGTTTGCCCCGGTACTTGGCCTGAAACCGATCGAGCATGGTCATTTCTGGGGCATCCGGATAACCCCAGGATTTTCGAATCTGGGAGTGGAGGTATTCCGCGTAAGCCTCTGCCGATTCCAGAGCGAGTGCTTGAATAATGTGGCTCTTCAAATATTCCCCGCGGTTTTTAAATTCTTCAGAAAGTTCGCGCACGCCGTGTCCCACACTCACCACAAACATCGCAATGGAATCGTCGCGGTTCGGGTCTACGTAATCGGAGAGGCAGAGGCCGTCTGTTTTACGCTGACGCGAAAATTCGAAGTACTGATCTTGAATGAGAATCTTGTTGCCACTGCTTCTGGCCTTGAAAAACTGATAAACGGCCACGGGTCGCATGGGGTCTGTGCCCCGGTACTGGGCCTTCACTTCTTCGACCGTATCCCAAATTCCGAGGGACTTTGCTTCGGTTTGTTCGAGTTCTCGGCGAAGCTGTGGCTCGGTCATCGAGCGAGCGAGCTGGCGTACCACTCCACCCTTAATTCCTAGGTGACGCCCGTAGAGCATCAGGGGATTGATGTACTTCCAAATCTGCTCGATGGGAGTATTTTTTAAAACGTGGCGCTCAAAATCGGGGGGGTGGGGGAGTTGATCGAGCAACGAAATCGTTCCAGACCTCTGCGTACTTTCTACGATCTGGACACCGGCATTTGCGGCAGTCGTTTCTTTCAACTGGCTGCGCCGAGTAGCGAGTTCCGACTTGAGCTTTTCAAAGCGCTCGGGATCGACAATGGTTTTAGCAAGCTCTAACCCGCTCATCGCGTCTGAAGCGTAGGCCACAGTTCCCGAATAAGATTTTGAAATCTGTTTATCGACAAAGTTCGAAGAGAGGGCCGCTCCTCCGACAAGCATGGGCGTTGAAATTCCTGCCTTGCTCAAGTCGTCTGCCGTGATCACCATCTGTTGAGCCGACTTCACGAGCAACCCTGAGAGCCCAACAATGTCGGGCTCGTGCTCTTTTACAGCTTGAATGAGTTGCTCGGGTGGAATCTTGATTCCCAGATTCACCACTTGGAAACCGTTATTCGACAAAATAATATCGACCAGATTTTTTCCGATGTCGTGGACGTCCCCCTTCACCGTAGCAAGGAGTACCTTTCCACGGTTCGAAGATTCGGACTTCTCCATGAAATTTTCAAGGTGTCCAACAGCGGCCTTCATGGCTTCAGCAGATTGGAGGACTTCCGCGACAATCAGCTGGTTCGTATTGAAGAGTCGGCCTACTTCGTCCATTCCCTTCATGAGGGGACCGTTGATAATTTCCAGTGGGCGCAGAGTTTTCAACGCTTCATCTAGGTCGGGTACCAATCCGTCTTTCGAGCCCTCGATAATGTAGCGAGGGAGTCTTTCCATCAGCGGAAGTTTGGGTTTGTTAGAAACGTCTTCTACCTTTTTGTCCCGGAACTTTGCAGCAAATGCTGCTACCGGATCGGCGCCGCGAGTGAAGAGCAGGTCTTCCGCGAGTTGCAATTCATCGGCAGGAATGGAGGCATATCGAACCAGTTTCTCGGAATTGACGAGAGCGAGGTCCAATCCCGCTTTCACACAATGGTAAAGAAATACCGAGTTCAAAACTTCGCGGCCCGCGGGGGGCAATCCGAAGCTGACGTTCGATATTCCCAAAACCGTTTTCGTGTTGGGGAATTCCTTTTTTATGAGGCGAATTCCCTCGATGGTTTCTACTGCTGAACCGACGTACTGCGCATCACCCGTTGCACAGGGGAAAACCAGCGGATCCCAGTAGATATCTTCTTCAGGAACACCGTATTTTTTCGTCAGCAATTCATAAGAGCGCTTGGCGATGTCCAGCTTGCGCTGGCGGGAAACGCCCATGCCTTGGAGGGGGTCGTCGTCAATAGTCCCGACAACTAAGGCAGCCCCGAACTGACGGGCAAGGGGAATGACCTTCTCGTAGCGCTCTTCTCCGTCTTCTAAGTTGATGGAGTTGATGATGGCTTTGCCCTGGGAGTAGCGAAGCGCCAAGGCGATCACCTTTTCGTCGGTGGAGTCGATCATCAACGGCGCGCGAATCTTCTTCGTCGCAATCTCTAGGAAATTGCGCATATCCTCCAGCTCGTCGCGGTCCGGATTTGCCAAGCAGATGTCGACGATCTGGGCGCCCCCCTTAATCTGCGTGCGACCTACTTCGGAAGCTTCTTCGAATTTTTCTTCGCAAATAAGCGTCTTAAATTTCTTACTTCCAATGACGTTCGTGCGTTCGCCGACCACGACGGGCCTCATTTCGTCAGTGATCTCCAGGTAATCAATTCCGGAAAGGTAGGCGCGTTTTTGAACTTCCACCTTTCGGGGCTTCGCTGCTTCAGCCAATTTCTTAATTTCGTGGATGTGACCGTGGTGGGTGCCGCAGCAGCCGCCGAGTAAGTTGACCCAACCTTCCGAAGCGAAGCGAGACAAAACCTTGCAAACCATTTCGGGCGTTTCTAAGTAACAGCCGTTTTCATCGGGCAGGCCTGCGTTTGGAACGCACGCCACTCGAAACGGTGAAGATTTTGAGAGAGACCGAATATGATCGGTCATGAACTCGGGTCCGGTTGCGCAGTTCAAGCCCAGATACAGCAAGTCTCGATGGGTGAGTGAAGCCATCAGAGCTTCAATCGATTGTCCCGCTAGCATGGTGCCCATGGCTTCAATGGTCCCAGAAACTGCGATGGGTAAGCTCGTTCCTGTTTCTGCAAAGAGGCGATCGATTCCCACTAGAGCCGCCTTCACATTGCGGGTGTCCTGGGCCGTTTCAATTAAGAGGTAATCAGCGCCGCCGTCGACCAAGCCTTTCGCCTGCTCGTAAAAGTTTTCAACCAATCCATCGAAGGTCACGCCACCGGTGACAGAAATCGCTTTGGTGGTAGGACCAATGGCTCCCGCTACGAAGCGTTGAACGGAATTTTTAGAAAATCGATCGGCCTCTTGGCGTGCCAGCTGTGTTGCTTTGAGATTGATTTCATAAGTCTTCGAACCAAGGCCGTACTCGTCCAAAACCAGGGGAGTGCCACCAAAGGTGTTGGTCTCAACAATGTCACAACCGGCTTTCAAGTACTCTGCGTGAATCGCAGTGATAACATCGGGTCGGGTCAGGACCAGATTCTCATTACAACCCTCGAACTCAGGACCACCGAAATCCGCAGCGCTCAGGTCACGCGCCTGAATGGCCGTCCCCATCGCCCCGTCGAGGACGAGGATCTCTTGGTCTAATCGGCGAAGAAGCTCCTGGATGCGCTTGGGGCGCTCGGGATGAGAAAGGGACATGTCTTAAAAGGTGTAGTCTAGCTGGCCTTCGAGGTCAATTGAGTTGCAACAAAACGGAACTGGTTGCGGAACTCAGCAAACTTGCGGATGGGCTTGAAAATAACGGTCACACAGGTCCGAACGCCCGAAGTGCCTACAAAAACAAGGCTGCCACCTGAGCGGAGGGTGCCCGCCAGGCCAATTCCGGCGCCAGCAGTATCTGGGTTCACTTGGAAGTCGTAACCGACTTGGCTCTTGGTGAATTGAGCGAAAAGACGCTCCTTCTTCAAAGTGCCGCACGAATCAATCACCGTGAACATTCCGTAGTTTCCGTTGTAGCTCACGTGAATTTCAACATGGTCTTTTTGAGCGAGCTTGATCGGGGCGGAGTGCTAAACTTAGTTGAAATTGCAGCATGACCTCACCGCGTTTAGAATGGGTTCACCAGAATCCAAACAT
>JAIEMT010000049.1 GCA_019751945.1 bacterium | reverse complement strand
ATGACCTCCCCTAAAGTGTCGTTGGTTATGTGGGAATAGGATTACGAAAACTGTCGTCGGTTAGCTGGGACGGAACAGCGTGATTGCAGCCAGGACATCCGGAGAGCGAAAGTAATAAAGCAATACTTCCAATCATCCGGACTGAACGAAATATTTCTGGCAATCTCTGAGAAACCATCAAAATAAGCCCCGTTATTTGACTGATGCCGACCCGAAACAGTGGAACGGCTCACTCATTTGACCTTTACCAACAGTTGCACAAAACTGCAACTTTAGGCACTTTTCTTGCTAACCATTCTGCACCATAGATTTGAAATATTAGGGATAGATAAGTGAAGGGAATGTGGAGCATGGGTGGCAACAAAATGATTAGGGCGGTCCTTCTAGCGTGTTTCGGCCTGAGTATAGCGGGGACATCCAACGCTCAGGAAGTTGACTCAACAGAGTATCTAAAAGGACTAGAACTCGCGCAGAAGCACGTGCTTGAGAAGAGAATGAGAAGCCATGCGTCTGCTCTAAGAACCCAGCTTTCGCAAGGCGTTGCAGCGTTGCGCTTAGCTGATCGATTCTATGAAAAAGGGCAATCCTGGGAAGTCGAGCTCTGGAGCACTTCCAGCGACGCCATGGCGCGTATGGAAAGCGCTTCTTCTGCAAGTACCGCAATGCGCGATAAGCCCTTTAGGTTTGCCTTTAAGGTGATCGACGTAGGCGCTTCTCAGGTTGCGGAAATCGAAGTGAGGCCGGTTAGCCAAGGTGGTCAAACTATCGAACCCAGAATTGATCACGTCGTACTAAAGATCAACAGCGACCGAACCATCATACAAAAAAATGTTTACTACAAAGATGGTCGCCCGCCCGTGGCATTTTTAGGGGGCAACGAGTCCAATCTTTCGCTTGGCTTTGATGGCTATCCGCTCGTTCTTCCCGATCTTAAGAGCATCGACGGAAAACCCATTACAGAAGCTCCGCGAGATCTTCCCAATGGAGCTCGCCTGAATGCCACGCGTGGACTCGACTTTCGTTTTCATGACGCCTACGCGCGAGAAATTAGAGTCATTTGGGAGGACGGCGCTCCTTGGCCAGCCTACGTAAAAACCCCGGCTGGTGTCGCGATCGTCCGCGGTGATCATCCATGAAGTGCTATCGCAAGGCGGTTGTTTTATTGAGCCTTACTGCCGCTACCTTTGCGGGATGCGCAAAGCAGGACGCGCGCGAGGATCGTGGCGCCAGTACCCAGCCCACATTTGCAGCAGAGGCTCAAAGTGCGTTGAACCTTGCAGAGCTGATGCAGAAACACTCCCAGGCAATTGTGAAGCCACAACCATGGGCATCCAATTGGTGGCCATATGGATCTGCGGGAATCGCTTCTGGGGGATATGACCCTCAAGGAATGAGCCCCGCAGAAAAATATGACACGGCCTATAAGGTCTACTACGAAGCACATGGCGGAAACATAGCCGCTCTAAAATCTGCCGCCTCATGGGAGCGCTCGCTTCACAGTCCATCGGCGTTTAACTTTGAGAGTTGGTTTGGCCATTGTAATGGCTGGGCGGCGGCAGCACTTCTTGTACCCGAGCCTCGAGAATCTAAGACAATCAACGGCGTCACCTTTGCCGTACGTGACCAGAAGGCTCTTCTCTCCGAGTCATGGCTTGAGTTCTCGGGTGACTTCATTGGAACACGCGCTAACGATAAGGGCGATACAAGCAGTGCAGCGTTTTGGGACATTGCCCCAGCACAGTTTCATCTGATTTTGGCCAACATCGTAAGCAGGCAGAACAAAGGCGTAGTGTTCGATCGCTACACAGGGGATCAGGTCTGGAACCAACCTCTTGTTGCGTTTCGTACCGATCCCATTCAGCGAGAAGATTACCTTGGTCCTCATCCACAGTTCCCAGAAATTCATCGAGTGAATGTCTCAACAACGATCTGGTGGGCAGAAGATAACGTCCACCCCGATGCGATCACTCCAGAATTCGACATCGAGAACGAAAATGTCGCATTTTTCCCAATGCGAAAATTGCGCTACGAACTTTGGCTTGATGGCCCACCGGAGTTTGACTCATTAGGAAGGCTGACAAAGTCGGGCGACATTTTAATCACGTCGGAGAATAGCCGCTACTATGGTGGCGCTTGGAAAAATGGCACGACTACGGAGGCACTGCTAAATTCTCACCCCGACTATATGTGGGTTCCTCTTGGTGTTCAATTTTCCACGGGATACAAAAATCCCAACATCGATGACGGTTGGATTAGAGATTTCATTGGCGCACCTGGAGGTAACTCCAGATGAGTCAGAGATCACCTACTTTATCTCTCGCACTTCTTTTGATAGCTCTATTATCATCGCTGATTGGCGGCTGCGGCAAGGGATCAGGGCAATCTGATGGCAGCGCTGATCCCAGAAATCCTTATCAACCGAATCCGTCAGGCGGAGTCGGCACTCTTGAGGCTAATAAAAATCTTGCCATTCTTCAGCAGCGGTTTTCTTCAGCGGTGATCTCACCTACGCCGTGGGCGACGTACTGGTGGCCTTACACAACAAATGGCATCGAAGCTGCCGCCGCCAAATACGACGCCGTCCGCTCCAGCGGGGCCGCGGCGTGGGAGCGAGGCCACCACGGTCAGGGCCTTGGCGATGTTGCCGACTGGTGGGGCCACTGCAACGGCTGGGCTGCGGCAGCGCTGCTTACTCCAGAACCGCGTAGTTCAACCGCTGTAAATGGCGTGACATTTGGCATTGGAGACAGAAAGGCACTTTTAAGTGAAACCTTCCTCGAGGTCACAGGCGACTTTCTCGGCACGCGAGTCGAAGACCCCAATGATTTTAGCAGTGAGGCCTTTAAAGACGTTCACCCTGCGCAATTTTACTTAATGCTCACGCACCTTATGGGCAATCAAAAGCGAGGCGTCATCATAGATCGTTATACGGGATATCAGGTTTGGAACTACCCACTCGTTGCATATGCGACCGAACCAATTCGCGCGAATGACTATCTTGGAGCAGACCCAAGGTTTCCTGACGTCCATCGAGTCAACGTGACAACTACGATTTGGTGGCCCAATCCCAATGTTGATCCTGACGTTTTGACGCCGAGCTTTTCTCCGTCGAATCCGGATGAAATCTTTGAAAGCAGGACACTCAAATATGAGCTTTGGCTTGATGCCGCACCCAAGTTCGATGGATCAGGGAAGCTCATCTCCTCTGGCGATATCATTTTATCCAAAGAGGCGGGTCGAGTCGTCGGAGGCCAATGGAAAAACGGCTCGCTTCCAGCAGCCAATTCCCATCCTGACTTTATGTGGGTACCCACTGGCTACTCTCAAGCCAGTGGGTACAAAAATCCACAACTCGATGACGCATGGGTTGTCTCGAATATGTCGGGACGATAGATTGTCTAAAGAATCGTCCAGTTGAGCTCAGCTCCAACTTTCGCTGTACGCGCGCTCAGTGGCGCCTTGGTGCTCACGTCAATATACGGGTTGAGATTCAAATAGCGCGTCACGTTCCACTTCACGCCCGTCTGAACGGCCGCTTCTTTGTTATCCACAGTCGTGAGATCCTTGTGCTTGTGATGCGCCATTTTGCTTTCGTAGGCCACCTTGACCGCCAAGGTTGGTAGAAACTGGTAAACAACGCCAGGTTCATAATGAAACTCAAAATCTTCGAAATCTTCCTCAGTCGTATCAATGTTTCTCTGTACGAATGTCGTAAGCTCGATGCGGAAACTGCTGGATGGGATTCTTAAAGTCGTTTCCTGTTCAGATGCAATCGCGGTAATCAAGCCGTTCTTTCTAGATTTCTCAGAGACGGGAATGCTAATTCTAAAGTCGGCTCCCACTTTTAAGACCTCAGATTGAATGAGCACTTCATTTCCTATCTTGGCGTATGGATCGTATGCTTGAAATGGATTGCCTCGGTTGACCGCTTCAGCTACGCTGCCCTGCGATCGGATGGCGTAGGTTGAGCCTGTCCTTTGATTCGGAGCGAGGTTTTCTTTCCACCGATTTCTGATACGGCAAGCGCAAATGCGAGAAATCCCGAGGCGGCAGTCAAATGGGCAAGCCACAATTGATCGATATTTTTATTTAGGGCAATGATTCCCGCCGCAAACAGAAAAACGGACAATGCAAGCGAGCAGCCTATTTTAGTGATTTTTGACGATGCCCTGCTCAAGTACCTCGACATCGCCCAAGCAGCCAATCCCGCGCCGAGATCCAACCAAGCAAGCCATTCTGTTTGATGAGGACGAAGAAGCGCCACCACCCAAAGCGTCACAAGTGCCGTTGCCAGAAGTCCTGAAATGCCTGCAAACATAAACGTTCTCCTGGAATGGTGAGGATCAGAAATCATCCAACAGAGCCGCCCAGGGTCTAGACCCTCTAACTTGCTATCGCCGACAGACCAGCGTTTGGCTTTTCATCAAGCCTTTGTAAAGCCGGTCTGACGCGACTTAAGGACTTCTGCGCCATGACACCCAATGCAACTGCAATCACAGCATTCCCAAGAGCTGCCGCCGCGTGGAACTTAGGATTTACCTTTATTCCAAGAATCTCTGCCGGATGCCATTTAAGCTTGGTTTTTGAAAGACTTAGATAGGCATGCGTAAGCGCATGAAAGGTCTCAACGCCTGCGAAAAATGTTAGAATCCCGGATTTGGTGCGCGTCATAAAAGCTCCTTCAATACTCAAGTCGGTATCTTGCATAAAAGGTACCCAATAAGGCGCCTTAGGACCATTGTGCGCTATAGCCAACTACTCCTAAGTGCCAGGAATCCCTTGACAGGCTGATTTTGCATATATAAACGCATATACATATATGCAGGTATCAATACAGCCGAGTCCCTCTGCAAAAGAATATTCCGCCACAAGGCAACGCATCGCGCGGCAGCTTAAGCCAAAGAAGATGTTTCTTCTTTTAGCTGAAACTTTTCAGGCCCTCGGCGATTCCTCACGAATTCAGATTGTGTGGACGCTTTCGCAGGGCGAACTTTGCGTCAACGACATTGCTGAAATTCTCGGCATGAGCCAGCCGCAAGTCAGTCACCATCTTCGGATGCTGAGAAATCTTCATCTCGTGAAAAAGCGCAAGGATGGCCGGACATCGTATTATTCGCTCGATGATGAACATATCGACTGTATTCTGAAGTCGGGTATCGAGCACGTCGACGACCTCATGAAGTAAGATCAGGCAAGATTAAGGACTTTACGCATGCGTAGATTGAATTTCATTTCGATTGCTCTTTTGATTTCTTCCGTCATGGCCCAGGCCGCGTCCTCTGAGCGATCACCCAGGTTCTTGGTACACTTGCTAGACTACCTGGCCAAGGATTATGGCGGCGCTGTTGCTCATGGGAAGGTTTTGAGTGAATCCGAGTATCATGAGCAAGTTGAGTTCAGTCGATCGGCGCTCGAGACGAATCAAGAACTCGCTGAAACCCGCGCAGCTCCAGAAATAGCGACAAAGCTGAAATCTCTTAATCAGCTCATTGCCAGGAAAGCTGACGCGGAGCAAGTATCGCGGCTTGCTCGAGAGATTCAAATCAAGGTCATTGAGGTGGCAAGGCTCGAAGTTGCGCCGGTGCGCTGGCCTAGCCTTCAGCGTGGTAAGCAGATCTTTGCTCAGAACTGTGTCGCCTGTCACGGCGCCACTGGCGCAGGCGATGGTCTTGCCGGAAAGAGTCTCGATCCGAAGCCGGCAAACTTTCTAGACGATCACATGAAAGAACTTTCTCCGTTTCAAGCATTCAATACGATTAGGCTGGGCGTTCCAGGAACCGGGATGCCCCCGTTCCATACGCTTTCCGACAAGGAAGCCTGGGATGTCGCATTCTATATCGTGTCGTTGCGATACGGCCAAGCTTCAGCACAGGCTAAGAAGATCCGTGGCCTTGAAACCATTACGCTCAAGGAAGCGGCAACCCTATCTGATGAGAAACTTGGAGAGGTTTTATCCTCGAAAAACCGTGAGGAGCGAGCGCAGGTCATCGCCTCCTTGAGAAGCCGTTCAGACGACGATGACACTGGCGGCGGAAGCCTGACGATTGCCAGCACTCAGCTTGACGAGGCGGTGAAGGACTACGAAGCAGGTCAAATTGACTCGGCCAAGACTAACGCGCTTAAGGCCTACTTAGAGGGAATCGAGCCGGTCGAGCCAAAACTCAAAGCGAGCGATCCTGATACCGTCGCGAATCTTGAAACGAAAATGGCGGACGTTCGTAGTGCGATAGAGAGGAAGGCTCCACTTTCGGACATTCAGGCAAAAGTCGTTGTCGCAAAGTCAGAGATCGAAGCGGCAAGAAGACTCTTGAGCAGTTCCGAAATGTCACCCTGGATCGCCTTCATGGCAGCAGCAGCGATTCTTCTTCGGGAAGGATTCGAGGCTGTCCTAGTGATTATTGCGCTGCTTGGCGTGATCCGCGCTTCGGGCTCGAAGAAAGCTGCGGCCTGGGTACACGGGGGTTGGATCTCCGCGCTTGGACTCGGAGCGATAGCTTGGATTTTCTCGGGCTGGCTTATGGGCATCAGCGGCGCACAGCGTGAAACGCTCGAAGGCGCGACGTCGCTTTTCGCGGTCGCGGTGCTTTTGTTCGTAGGATTTTGGCTACACAGCCAAACTGAAATCGGTCGCTGGAAGGCGTTCATTCATGGCAAAGTGCAAAGGGCGTTGGACGGAAAGAACCTTTGGGCGCTTGCCTCGATTTCCTTCGTTGCCGTGTTCCGAGAAGCCTTCGAGACGGTTCTCTTTCTAAGGGCCATTTGGCTTGAAGGTGGCGATGGCATCAAGATCGCTATGACGGCAGGAGTTCTTTCATCCCTGGCACTCGTGATCGCGATGGCCTGGGCGATTCTTAAATACAGTGCAAAACTTCCTATTCGTAGGCTCTTTGAAGCGTCCGCACTGGTGATGGCGGCTCTCGCGCTGATTCTTACTGGCAAGGGTCTGCACGCATTTCAAGAGACAGGAACGCTTTCCGTGACAAGTACACCAGGCGCTCTTCACTTGACCCTGCTCGGAGTCTACCCGACTTGGGAAACACTGGTTTCGCAGGTAGCGGTTTTGGCACTGGTCCTCATTCTTTGGGCTTACGGCAAGCGACCGTCGGGGCGGGGCGCTACTCTCACGAGCCAAGCCGCGGAGTCGTAGGAGATGGACCGTAAGAAACCTTCTACCGTCACTCACAAAGAAGGCGGCTCGGTCGGTAGGTTTCGCAGGTCGTGCTTGCGGTTGCGAATAATTCTACTCAGGAAGACATATGGGACGGATTGACCCACAAATATTCACGCGGAAAGATGGCGGCCAAGTCCTAATTCGGACTGCCGAGGGCGGCGATGCGCGGCGACTGCTTGAAATCGGTCGAGAAGTCATGGCTGAGCGAGAGTTTACGCTTACGGAGCCCGACGAACTCAACCTGTCTGAAAAGCAAGAAACGCAGTGGATTGAGGGATACTTCAAGCATCCATCTAAATTGATTTTGCTAGCCGAGATTGCAGATGAAGTCGTCGGGATCATCGATTTTTCATGCGGCAGCCGGAGGAGAAATTCCCACACTGGCGAGTTTGGAATGTCGGTTGTGAAGAAGTGGCGGCACTTTGGCGTTGGCGAGGCGCTTCTTAGATCGCTCCTAATCTGGGCAGAGAAGAGCGATGGTATAGAAAAAGTGTCCCTCGCAGTTCACGCGACAAATGAACATGCTATTTCCCTTTATCGAAAGCTCGGATTTGAAGAGGAAGGTCGCAAGAAAAGAGACGTTAGATTTGGGCCAGAAGAGTATACCGACTCAATTCTTATGAGTAGATTCGTCAAATGAATTGTCTGCTAAGCAATGGATTGCTGAATTTGATCAAATAGGCCCGCAAATTGCTCTTTCCTGTTGGGTTAATCACTCAACTCTAAGGAGAGATATTATGCCCCACGTCGCTGGTCATCTTGACCCTAAAGTTCAGCAGTGCATCGACAACTGTACGAAGTGTCACGACGTCTGTCTTCAGACGATCAGCTATTGCCTGTCAAAAGGCGGCAAACATGCCGAGCTGTCCCACATCCGGCTTCTTACTAATTGTGCCGAGATTTGCCAGACTAGCGCCAATTTCATGCTGACCGGCTCCGACTTTCACCAAGACATCTGCCGTGCGTGCGCAGAGCTGTGTGAGCGGTGTGCCGAAGACTGCGAGAAGTTCGCGCAAGATGCGCAGATGAAAAACTGCGCTGACATTTGCCGCCGCTGCGCTGACTCGTGCCGAAAAATGTCAGGTGAACGCAAGGCAGCTTAAAGAACCGGCTACTTCTTTAGTAGCGTCTTCGACTTCTCGACCCAATCCAGAACCGTTTTCTTCTCTTCATCGGTTATGGCTTCATTGCGATGCATCATCCGGTAAGAGAGGGGCGGCATTGTGCCTTTTTGAATGCTCTCGGCAATAGCATCGAGGTCTTCAATCGGTGTCGCGTGACTCTTGAACGGATAACCGTCGGAAAAATCGAGGTGATGCCTAGCTTCGCGGATGTCTGAATCGAGCATCTGTTTGATGCCCGGAATCTTGTGGTACCAAGGGTAGCGTGTCTGGGCGCTATGACAGTCCATGCAGCTTTTCTGAAAAATCGGCTCAACTTGCCGTTTGTAATCTTCGCGGATCACTTTGATTTCGGATTCGCCCTCCTTCCGAGTCATTGGACTCGTTGCTTCGGCGCCGGGATGGGCATGGTGGTGGCCCTGGTGTGCCAAGGCGGTGGGCGCCGTTACTGTGAATACGAAAATAAGTGCCGTCTTCGCTCGGTTCGATAATCGCATCGAGGCTTCCTACTTCTGAACTTCGCCGCAGCTCTGCATTTGTTTTCCGTAGTACGGATTCTTGGTCTCGCCACGTTTTTGAATCCAAGGGGCATTGACCATCGGGCAAGTCATGCGCTGCACGCCTTCGGGCTTGGTAGTCGCGGCCCATTTGTCCATAGCGGTCGATAGTCGCTTGAAATCGCTGCGTGCAGCCTCAAGCGTTGCATCGCGGCTTAAAGACTGGGCGGGCGCCTTGATCTCCTTGTCAGTTGCGCGCTTTACGATTTTGGCGGCTTCAATTTGGACTTGATCGAGCGAGTCCGACGCCAAGGCTTCTTGAATTTTGAGGTAAGAACTCAGCACTTCATTCATTGCGTCACCTTTGGATGACGCGGCAAATGTGTTGGCCGAGATGAACGAAAGTGCGACCAAGAAAACGCTCATGATAGCTTTCATACGGTTTCTCCTTTTTTCATTTCAAAGTTCCATTTCCAGATTGTGAAAATGGCTGGGTAGACTAAAAGTTCCATCGCAAAAGAGGTGATGATCCCGCCAAGCATTGGGGCAGCGATTCGCTTCATTACGTCTGCACCTGCGTTTGCAGTGCTCGACCACATGATTGGGAGAATCGCCATCACGAGGCAGGCCACGGTCATCACTTTCGGGCGAACGCGTTTGACGGCTCCGTGGTAAACAGCCTCACGAAGATCGGCAAACGACCGCATCTGACCTGACTTCTTTGCGCCCTCATAGGCAATGTCGAGGTAGAGGAGCATGAAGATCCCCGTTTCGGCGTCAACGCCAAGGAGTGCGATGAGCCCCACCCACACTGCGATACTTAAGTTGTAATCCAATAGCCAAAGGAGCCAGACTGCTCCGACTGCCGAAAACGGGACAGCAAGCAGAATAATGGCTGTCTTTGGCCAAGACTTCGTGTTGGCAAAGAGCAGCATGATGACGATGAAAAGCGTGATCGGTACGATCACTTTGAGCTTTTCCCTCACACGGATCATGTTCTCGTATTGGCCGCTCCAGTTGAGAGCGACGCCGGTCGGAACTTTGAGCTTTGAGGCAACCACCTTCTTTGCCTCTTCGACGTAGCTTCCGATGTCTCGGTCGGCGACGTCGATATAGACATAACCCGAGAGCATCCCGTTTTCGTTTCTCAGCATCGAGGGGCCGCTAACCATCTCAAGGTCTGCCACTTCTCCCATAGGAATATGGGCGCCATTAGGAGTGGCGATCAGAACATGTTTAAGAGCGTCGAGGTTGCTTCGGTAGTCCCGTGAATAGCGGACGTTGATTGTATAGCGTTCGCGCCCCTCGACCGTCTTCGAGACGGGATCGCCGCCTACGGCCGTCATCAGCGCCTCTTGCGCCTGACCAATACTGATTCCGTATCGCGCAAGCTTCTCGCGGTTGAAGTTGAAGTCGAGGAAATATCCGCCACCCGTACGCTCGGCGTAGACGCTTCTCGTGCCTTTGACTTGAGGTAAAATCTGCTCAAGCTCGATACCAACTTGTTCGATCTGCGAAAGTGAGCTTCCCATCACTTTGATGCCCACGGGTGTTCTAATGCCGGTGGTGAGCATGTCGATTCGGTTGCGGATCGGCATGGTCCAGGCGTTCGTGGTTCCGGGAAACTTTGTCTTGGCGTCAAGCTCCGCCACGAGCTCTTCCCAGCTCATGAACCTTGGCCAGATGAACGTAAATGGCCACTGCATGAATCTCGGGAGAAACGAGTACCATCGCTTGCCATCGCGCCACTCCCGCTGCGGCTTAAGAACGACGGTGGTTTCCATCATGGAAAATGGTGCCGGGTCGGTAGGAGTCTCGGCACGGCCTGCCTTGCCGAAGACGCGCTCCACTTCAGGGAAAGACTTGAGCACTTTATCCTGTTTCTGAAGAAGCTCTTGGGCCTCTCTCACCGAAATGCCAGGAAGAGTCGTTGGCATATAGAGTATGGTTCCCTCGTTGAGAGGGGGCATGAATTCTGAGCCAAGCCTAAAGTAGACCGGGATCGTGAGGAGCATCACGACGAGAGCGCCCACGACCACCTTGATTCGGTGATCGACTACCCAATGCACGATGGGGCCGTAGTATTTGAAAAAGAAGCGGCTGATGGGGTGTTCTTCTTCGGAATAGGTCTTGCCGACCAGGACCGTGTTTCTAATCTTTGAGAGCCAATCCGGCTTGAAGTGCTTCACTGAAAAGTGGCTAAGACTCACCCGAATAGCTGGATCAAGCGTGATCGCAAGGATTGCAGCTACGAACATTGAGAGGTTTTTGGTAAAAGCGAGCGGCTTAAAGAGCTTTCCCTCTTGGGCCTCGAGCGCGAAGATCGGGATGAAGCTTACGGCGATCACCAGAAGCGAATAGAAACTGGCAGGTCCGACTTCTTTGATGGCTGTGATGATGACTTCTTTCGGATCGCCCTTCTTTCCGCATTTTTCCCATTCCTCGACGTGTTTATGCGCGTTTTCGACGACGACGATCGCGGCGTCGACCATCGCACCGATGGCGATAGCGATTCCGCCCAAGCTCATGATGTTGGTTGAAATGCCCATGAAGTGCATGGGAATGAAGCTAATGAGCACGGCTAGAGGAAGAGTGACAATCGGGATCATCGCGCTCGGAACGTGAAGGAGGAAGACGAGAATGACCAAGCTCACAATGATCATTTCAAGCATCAGCTCGTGCTTCAGCGTCCCGACAGCGCGATGGATCAAATCAGAGCGATCGTAGGTCGTGACGACTTCGACCCCCGGAGGGAGCGAAGATTTAACCTCGGAGAGCTTCGACTTTACGGCGTCGATCACGCTGGTTGCGTTCTCGCCGTAGCGCATGACGATGATGCCGCCCACGGCATCGCCTTCACCGTCGAGATCAGAGATGCCGCGACGGATTTCCGGGCCGGTTGATACCTTGGCGACGTTTTTGATGTAGATGGGAGTACCGTTTTCGTACCCAAGGACGATGTTTTCGATGTCGCGGACGTTCTTGGCGTACCCGCGACCGCGGATCATGTACTCAGCGCCGGAGACTTCAAGAAGTCGTGCCCCGACCTCGTTGTTTCCCTCTTTGATCGCTTGAGCGACTTTCTGAATCGGAATCTTGTAGGCCAAAAGCGCATTGGGGTTGATCTGCACTTGATACTGCTTCTGAAAGCCACCGATTGACGCAACTTCTGCGACCCCTGGGACGGCCTGAAGGTGGTATCTCAAGTACCAGTCTTGGAGCGTTCTAAGATCAGAAAGGGAGTGCTTTCCCGACTTATCGACGAGCGCGTACTGGTAGACCCAGCCCACGCCTGTCGCGTCAGGTCCAAGTTCGGTTTTCACTCCTTCAGGCAAAGAAGGCGTGATCTTGGAGAGGTATTCAAGCGTGCGCGATCTTGCCCAATAGGGATCGGTGCCGTCCTGGAAGATGACGTAGACGTAGGAAAAACCAAAATCGGAAAAACCTCGAATGTCTTTCACCTTCGGTGCGCCCAGCATCGAGCTGATGATCGGATACGTGACTTGATCTTCGATAATGTCGGGCGAGCGGTCCCAGCGCGAATAGATGATGACCTGGGTGTCTGAAAGGTCGGGGATCGCGTCGACGGGGATGGCCTGAAGCGAGAACCAACCGGCGATGGCAGCTACTCCAACGAGAATGAGAACTAGGAATCTGTTGCGAGCGGAGAACTCGATGATTTTTTCGATCATGGTGTTTCTCCTCGCTTAGTCCGGCATGCACATTGCCATCGGGACATCCCAGTGCTGTCCCTTCGGGCAAGATGGTGCTTTTGATTTGCCGGATTCTCCGGTCTGACCCAGAGCAACCGCTTTGAGCCTCGATTCCGAATCGATGAAAAAGTTGGCGCTCGTTACAATCTTCTCGCCACCCGAGAGGCCACTTGCCACAGCAACGTCATCTCCCGCCTGAAACTTGATTGTGACCACTCGTGGCATGAACTGGCCGTTAACGCCTACGACAAAGACCCACGATTGTTTTCCAGTATCGAGAACGGCATCAAAGGGCACAGTGACTTGTTCGCCGAGCGGCGCCATGATCGAAACGTCAACGTAGGACTCAGGTCTTAAGAGTGTTGCTGCACTTTCGACAAGAACTCGTGCTTTAGCAGTGCGAGTATTTGGGTTAATCACGCGATCAACGGACGCCACTTTTCCAGCGAGGACCTTTCCACCGAGAAATCCCGCCGTGATCTCAGCCGATTGACCGGGCTGCACGTTAGGAAGGTCCATCTCATAGAGATCGGCATAGACCCAAACCTGCGCCCCTGGCTTGTTGATAAGAAGACTTGATTCGGAAGGGCCACCCGCGCCGATCCCGGCGATCTGCTTGTCGGAGAGTCCAAGAATCTTGAGCCTCAGTTTTGCCGACTGCACCATACGCTCGGCTGAGTGCTTCACGTCGGGAAGGGGCGAATCCTTCACTCGCTCGGACTGCCGAAGAGCTTCCGCATACTCGTTTTGAGCTGTATAGAGCTCAGGGTCGAACGCGAGCCTTCCAGCCGCACGAATAGACTTAAAGAGCGGCTTTTTTTCGGCGACACCAGTTTTAACGCCAATCATTTGGCTTCGCTCGGCGGAAAGTGAGAAAGGCGCGTGGGAATCAGGGATGACGCCGCCCGAAGCGCCAGAGTGTGCTTCCTCGCTTGTATTGACTTTCACGAGCGTCATTCCACAAATCGGGCATTGCCCTGGCCCATCCTTTCTAATGTGCGGATGCATGGGGCAGGTCCAGACTTCCTTTTGCGCGACTTCCTTCTTATCCAAACTTCCTTGCGCCTTGTCCGAGGTATTCTGTTCCTTCGATTTTGAAGTGCATCCAGCGACCAGTATGGTGAGTAGCAGCGACAAGAACGCTAACGCGGTTAAGAAGCGTTTGATGTGTTTCATTGGGAGTCTCCGAAGGGAAGCGTACTGAGCGATGTACCCGCCATCTCTTCTAATCTGGCCAGGCTATCCACGTATTGAGCAAGGTTGCGGTAATAGGCGATGCGCGTCTCGTAGAGGGAGCGTTCGCTATCCAAGAGTTCAAGAAAGTTGGTTCGTCCAGCCTGGTAGGCAGTACGCGAAGAATTCAGAGTGCTCGAAGCCTGTGGGATGAGGGCCGTCTGGTAAATCTGCAAAAGTTTTTCGCGGGAGCGTACCTTTGCCGTGAGCGATCTGATTTCGGAGTGAAGTTCCCTGGTCGTCTTTTCGAGATTCTTCTCTGCCTCAAGTTGCTTTGCCGAAGCAGCGGAAACTTCGCTGGTTTGCTTCGTAAAAAACCAAAGTGGAATCGTCATTTCGATACTCGCAGCATAGGCGTTATCTGGCGCGTTGATAAACGCCTTCCGGTAGGAAAGCATGAAGTCAGGTGCGTAGCTCAACGCTGCAAGTGCCTTCTGAGAGTTTGCTTCATCAACAAGGTACTGCCCGTGCTTCACGTGGTTCGCGTTCGCATGAGCGAACTTAGGAATTTCTTCTAGCGCGACCTTGAGTTTGGGAATCGCAAGCTCTTGCTTCGGTAGGACGACGGGCTGATGCGCGTCTTGATTAAGAACGGCATTGAGCATCGCTTCCATCGACTCGCGCTCTTCGTCAGCCAGTAGAAGCTCGTTTTCGATTTTCGTCTGCTCGACATGGGCCTTCATTTCATCTTGCTGTGGTACTGCTCCGGTTGCATGCCGAGACTCAGCGGCTCGTGCCACTTCGCGAAGCGTTTCGCGTTGAGCTTCAAGAAGCGAAATGATGCGGCTCGAAGTGAAGAGAGCAAAGTAACCAGAGATCGCCTTGCGACGAACTTCGAGCTTTTTCGCGTCTGCTTCTTCATCGGCGCTTCTGGCCCTGGCCTTTTGAGCTGAGCCCAAGAGGAAATACTTGGCTGGAAACTTAACCTCCTGGGAAACAGACCAGAGGGTCATCGGCCCCATCTGCTGTTCCATGAAGTTCAGGTTGCTCTCGCGCATGAGGCCGATCTTGGGATTATCGAGCCAGTATTGGGAGCGAATGGCGGAGTGCTCCGAGTCCGCCCTGGCAATCGAGGCACCGATCTCGGGGTTGGTTCCCATCGCCTTGGAAAGCGCCTTCTCTAATGTAAGCGGTTGCTCTTCCGTCTGGGCGGCCCCAATCGAGGTCGCTAGAATGCACGTCAGCAAGAATAGTGTTGTTACCAGTTGCTTCATTTAAAAGTCCTTACAATACAGTCACTTACCTATGGATTTTGGCTGCTTTCATGTGTATGGTTATCTTTTGAGCCGATCCACATAGTCAAATACGCAAGAAGGAAAAAATCTGTGACAGTGTCACAAAATAAAAACTGGGAGCGTAATCCCTCATGAAGAAGGTGCTGAAAGCTGAGCTCGGAAGCTCGGTTTCAAACAACCAGACTGATGAGGAATTAATGCTCGCTTACGCAAAAGGCTCTGAAGAGGCGTTTCAGATTCTCTATGGAAGGCACTCGTCCAAGGTGTACGGGTTTTTGGCTGGAAAGCTAAAAGACCGCTCTCTTACGGATGATGCGTTTCAGGCCACGTTCATGAAACTTCATAGTAGCCGCGCTCAGTACGATCCGGCTCTGCCTTTCGCGCCTTGGCTTTTCACGGTTTCTCGAACGGCGATGCTCGATACGTTGCGAGTGCGTAAGAAGAGCACTCGGTTGGAAGACCTTAATCCTATTGCGGTAGAAAATGCAGTGGCAGAAGTGCCCAAGGCAGCCTCGTCTATTCCTGGCTTGCAAGCTCTTCCAGCGGCTCAAAGACAAGCTCTTGAAATGAGATACCTTCAAGAACTCTCATTCGACGAGATCGCGACACGGCTCGATACCTCATCTGAAAATTCGAGGCAGCTCGTGAGCCGTGCGGTGAAAAAACTGCGTAAGATCCTGCAAGGAAGTGAGGACGAAGGATGATGAGTAAATTACAAAGATGCGACCTGGATGGGAGCGTACTTTGCGAAACCAATTTTGCATCAGGAGGTGCAAAATGAAAAAGACGCCGACTCCGCAAGAGTGGACCCAAGAGTTTCAAGAATTCATGGGCGCTGATGAGGCTCAGGTGCCTAAGGCGGTGAGCGATTCGATCCTTGCTCGCGTTCACAAAGACTTGAATCCGTCCTCATGGCTTGTGTTCACTAAATTATCGGCAATCCATACAGTGATGGGTTTTATAATGCTTTTGTTTTGTCCACAGTTTGGCCTTGGATTCACAAACGACATGGGTCTAATGGCACTCTTCATGCGCTTTGGCGACCAGGCTTGTATGCTTGGCTGCGGGGCTGTGTTCATGAGTGGTAGCGCACTCACAGCAAGTCTTGTTCTTCGAAGTGAAGAAATTCGAGTAATCCGAAAAACAGAACTTCTTCAAATATCGTCTCTGGCGCTTCTTTCGATGGGCGTATTTATCTGCGCTGGCGTCGGAGTGGTAGCCAGCCTTGGCGCTTTTTGGATTCTGGGCTCGATCTTGGGTGGCCTTGGCACCTTTGAGCTCGGATGGGCGTTGCGTCGTAGGCTTCAGGCAAAATCCTATGCATAAGGGTGACAGCAGCTCTAAACCTATACTGATCTATTTTGAAGGTTGCCCTAATGCAGCCGAGGCGAAACGACGTCTACAAGATGCTCGCATAGATTTCCTAGACGAGAAGCAAGATTCGCTTCCAAAAGGACATCCCCATCTAGACTATTCTTCGCCGACGCTACTAGTGGGTGACCAAATTATTTTCGGAGCAAAGACTACTGGCGGTGGTGCAAGCGGCTGCTCGTTGGATCTTCCCGAGTCAAATGAAATTCTCGAGCGCCTAAATTCAGTTCTGGACTTTCGTCGTAGGAGTTGAAGAAAGATTTCTGATGGGTTCCTCGCAAGCGTCAAAGGATGGATTGCAGGATCATTTAACACGATTCTGGCCCTGGCTTTGGGGCAAGCGGTGGTATCGGGGCAAATCCTTGCAAATCTTTCTATTGGTGCATTTAGCTATGGCGTTAGTCTTGTTCTCTTCGTCAAAGCTTTGCGTCAAATTGGTTCGGCTCGAACCAGCACTTACTTCGCGGTCGGCCCATTTTTCAGGATGATCGCAGCATTATTACTCATATGGATGACCAATCTTCAAGGCACAAAATACTGAGAAGGTTTGGACTTATGAGCATCAGGGACTTGCAACCTCATATTCGCGTGCTGAATAACGCATTAAGTTTTGTCCGCTACAAGGGCCTATCCACAATCTCCGATCAGCGCTTTGTAAGCGCTAAGGTAATAACAGCGTGGGTTACCCATCGTCTTGGCTTAAATCCTCTTCGTTTCTTTTCTGCCTAAAAATATTTCTTGATCACCTCGTTAAATCACCGTTTTTCCGAAACGGCACGGTTTTGAACACTGCTCTTGATCCTAAGCTTCGGCTAATAGCAATGACTCCCATACAAAGCCAAGCAGCTCTCTTGCGCAGGCCACTTTGATTTTATTGGCAGGCTTTCCTGCATAAAGCATGCGCGTCGATTTTTGGTAGAGCCGCTTCATGCACCTATCTGCAATTTCAATAAATTTAGGTGATGTTCCTTCTCGGCGAAGCTTTAAACTTCGACTTACTTGAGGTGTAAGATTAGGGCGTTGGCATGTCTCCACAGCAGTTGTTCGGATATGGACATTTCCCATTTTGCTCATCGAATATCTCCGCTCTTTACCGCCTGAAGAGTATTCCCTAAGATCCATCCCAGCATAGGACGTCAGCTTCCTGGGATGACTGAAACGCTTAATGTCGCCAAGTTCAACAATGAAGGTCATGGCAGACAGAACATCTATTCCACGATAACAAGTGAGTGCTTTGACTTTCTTCTTATAGCTTGCAGTCTCAGAGATCTTCTCGATTTCTGCTTTGTAATGCTCAAGTTGCGTCTCAAATTGTCTCAGCTGACTAAGCAGCATCATCATGTTGAACTGAAAGTGTGCGTCCTTTTGTTTGTTCATCTCTGTTTCGATCCACTGCTTGTGGCCATGAGTAAAATGCCGTGCATTTTTCCAGGGAATCGAAGCATGGTAGTGGATACCCATCCGCCGACAAGTTGATAAAATATGTCGCTTTAAATCCCGGCTCTGTTGAGCAATGAAGTCTCTGGAGCGAATTAGATCCCGAATTTTCTCTGTCTCAGGGGCAGGCACTTCAACAATGCTTAGCAGTCCATTCTTGTAGTAACGCGCCAAATCACGAGTATCGATTTTATCCGTCTTTGCTGTCTTCCCCGAACGTGTAGGAATGGAGGATGGAGCAATCACATCACAATGAACTTTTTTATCCTGAAGATCACGGCATAGACTAAACCCAAGATATGTCGCTTCGTAACAGACCTTCAGGGAAAAACCTTCCTTTTGCAGGTTTCCTAACTTCTGCATGAGCGATCCAATCGAGGGTTTCGTCTTAAACTCGAGCATCTGCTCTTTGCCCCCACTTTCGAACAAACCACAGCCATGAAACGCGTTGTCGTCGACATCTATACCTAAGTGCATTATCTTCTTCATCGTGGATGACCTCTCTTCGCTGATTGTTGTTAAAAGTACTTCGATAAATACTCTTTAACATGAGGTAACCAGCCCTCGATTTAGAAGATTGGTCATCCATTACTTCTCCTCAAAGAACATCCATCAGCATATCAATGGATTTCTGCCGTAATTAATAATGAGTGCAGGACTATGGGCTCTCTATGGGGAACGCCACGGCCATGTTCACCATCATGAGCCTATACGACACAGCCACTCGCATACCCATGACGAACATCACCAGAATTCACATGCCGGGATGGAGAGTTCGGAGCCTCACAATCACGAACACTCGCACGAGTCGCTGACTCATTCGCATGTCCACTGGCCAGATACTCACCACCGGCATAGACATTAAATTTTTTTCGCGGACGACGTGGAAGATCCGGGTCAGCGTCGGTGACACCCCCATCCCCCCCCTCTACGATGTTTCTCCGGCCCAACAATCGCCTGATGACCCATAGGGCTTGGTAAGGGTCAACAAGGCCTTTGCATACCCTTTGAGTAAAATATGGCGTCAAACTATTCGGATCAGTTTGGAATCAGGGAGACGAGATCGGAACCGAATTTAGGTTCCAACCTATGACTTAGCTAAGTTGGCGACGACGTACTGACTTATTTCGCTTAATTCGCACTTCGCAGCTTTGTACCAAAGATAGGAGGATTTCTCTTTGCTTCGCTTAATTCGCTTATTTCGCACTCGCAAGCCTTCCTGGATGGGGAGTGTCCCGTCCCATGTAACCGACGACAGTATCGTCCCACATACCGGACGACACCTGATTTGATTGCGTCAATTAATG
>JAIEMT010000061.1 GCA_019751945.1 bacterium | reverse complement strand
ACCTCGCAAGACTCGGTACGACGCACTCGATGAAAAGTTTACGTCGGCAGGACTACCTTTTGCTGCCTTTCAGGCTCGGTCGGTTCCCTGCAAGCAGGCTGGAGCTTTCCCAGCGCACACATCATAATTATATTATAATTACCTGGTAATTGCAAGCTCCGAAGCTACGCTCTAAATTGAAGCTTAGCTTGTACTCCGAGAGACGCTAAAATCCGTAGCATGAGGTCGGTTGAAACCTCGAATGTGTTTCGATTCATGATGGCTGTCACCCGAGTCCGTTGTCCTACGTAAAAACTCGTCCGGCTTTGATTTCAAGCACTTAGTAAAGCCCCTGTTTTTTGTATTGTGGCTAGTTTTGGGGTAGAAATCACACGATGTTGTCGTTCGGATCGATGGTGTGGCTGCCTTTTTTGGAATGATCGGACGTAATTTCTTCTTCGTCCGGGGTGTGGGCCGCGCGGAAACAAAACTATCGTTGAACCAGCTTTCGATTTCGGAGTCGTCGACGATGAAGTATTCGATCAGCGCGCTCAGTTCGACGACGTATCTGTTTATGTGAAGGAGTGAGGCGAACTGACACCCACGGTAAAATTCTAATCCGAGAAAGGAGGCATCAATCGCCGATCCGAGCAAAAGAAAAATCGCGCACCTCTTGTCCTTTGACTCTAAATTGACTTCCGGCTTGAATGATCTGTGAATCTCCAGCGTCGTATGAAGACAATCGTTAATGGCTGTAAACTGATCGGTGTAGTTTTCAATGGTCAAATACTTCAAAGGGTTCCTTCCTCCCTTGGTGGGGAGCTTTTACGCCTTACGCTACCTCATCAGAAGTGGGATCAGAAGCTCATTTGGGCAGACAACCGGGGTCCAGCGATCTCAGGCGGTGGGTAGGGAATGCCGAGATGGGAGAGAATGTATCGCCTGGCGGAGCGCTCTAAGATTGTAGCGATTTTAAGTTCGCCTCCGCAGTCGTTCGTGCGAGAGTTCTGCCCAGGATTTTTTGCTGGATTTGTTTTTTTTCTCAGGAAGATCGGACGGAGTGGCCTGGTTTAGGTTTTCCGATGGGGTGTCTGTCTTGTTCTTCTTTTTTGGGGACGATTTGGGACCGAATGTTGGCGTGAGGAGCAAGGACGCCAAAGAATCGAATCAGATGAAGCCGGGGTTGGGGAACTAAAGCTGAAAGTTTTTCCACGAATTCGAGTCCAGAGAACAGTAGGTGGCTCGTGCCGTCGGAGTATTTGGTTTTGAGTTTCAAGATGTGAGGACATGACCGACAGTATTTCGCGTGAACAGGGGTGAACGAATGTTTACTTGAGCGGACGGCCGTTTAGGGGATAGCCCAGCGGCTGAGACAAAACCCAAGAAAATCAATCCTAAATTTAGACTTTAAAACATCCAAGATTCAGGATATAATTCGAGATGTAATTGGAGGCTCTTATGAAGGCATTAAAAATGATTCGCCCCTCTGATGTGGTTCCTATCGGCGAGTTTAAGAACCATGCGGCAAGCTGGCTTGAACGAGCCAGAAACTCAGGTCATCCCATTGTGATTACGCAAAACGGAAAGACGGCGGGCATCCTTTTATCTCCTGCTGAGTACGAAAAAATCCAGTACGAGCAAGATCTTTCGGCATCCATCGATCAGGGATTGACGGAACTCGACGCAGGTCAAGGAATCGACACAGATGAGCTCGAACGTAAGCTAAAACAGCACGTAGGAGCGAAAGCTTCCAAGAGCAAATGAAGGTCATCTGGTCACCCGAGGCCGAACGCGCCCTTTACGATATTTTGGATTACATTGCTCAGGACTCCCCAGAGAATGCCTACCGCTTTATTTCAAAACTAAAGGCTCGCGCTGACCACCTTGCGCGGTTTCCCCAGTCGGGAAGACGTGTTCCTGAGCGAGAGAACGACAATCTCCGGGAATTGATTGAAGGAAACTACCGGATCATCTACCGCGTAAAGGATCAGGTCATTGAAGTCGCTACCGTCTTTGAAGGGCATCGTCGCTTGCGAGAGGAAGAGGCGAAACCCAGTACTCCAGCAAAGAAAGCCTCCCGTCGTAAGAAATAATCCCGCTATCGATCGTATCAAGAACGACGACGGACTTTTTTGCCACGACGGACCTCATTGACCGCTTGATCTACCGCTAATACCACCTTCGATGCTGATACACCGGTTGTTTTAGCCCAGATCTTATCAAGAGAGTACCAGATAGCCGCCTCTTCCTTGGTGTTTGGTTTGCAAGCTGCTTGGATCGACATGCGAATGGCTTCCGCAACCGTCACATGCTGGATGGCAGCTTTCTTTTGTAGAAGCCTGAGATCGTCTTCCGAAAGGTAAACAGTCGTTTTTTTTTGCATCTAATATCTCCTATGCCATATATACCATATCTGCCATATATTTACCAGTCAGGCAATTTATCATGGTGATGGCTGGTGTGAATGCTCGTCTTTCCAAAGGCTTCCCGGATGGCCCATTGCTTTAGGTCATCCAGTTTCCCCAATGCGATCGCGACTCCAATCATAACCATCAGTCCCTTAATCAATCCGCTCAAATCCATCGGTCTCATATTTCCGTCCTTTCATAGTGGTTAAGTTCTTGAAAGTCGGCAGGACGCTGTCAGCTCATAACTCCCGACCTAGAAAGTAAGGCGCGGGACGCCTGATCACACAAAAGTGCGGGACAGGTGCGGGACAACAGAGGCTTAATCAGTGCAGTTGGGTTCAGTTGCTTTCAGTGAGACTTGCGAGTAAGCGATTGATGTGTTTAGTTTTTATATAACAATCATGTACTTGAGATTTACTACGTTTGGGACCTAGTCCCCCAGCCATTTTCAAAGCTCAGTTTCACTGCCAAACCCTTCAAACCTAAGAACACTTCGAAGTAACTATTCTTCGATCAATCGAATTGAAAATGGCTGGCCAGCAAAAGAAGAAACGCGAAGCGTTTCGTACATTAAACTAGGATTCGAAAGGCGGAGCGAGCGGGGTGCCCGCTTGCGGGCCGCGAGTGAGCCCGGCCCGCAGGCGATTCGCGTAGCGAATCGACCGGAGGGCGAATCCTAGTCCCAACTTAGTACCAAGCCCCCGCGCCCTGAATATGAAAACTACTCTTAGGATTTTTGCAGTCGTCTTGTGCTGTGCGTAGCAGAGGCCCCCTTTTAGCGAGATATTACACATGGTTGATGAGCCGTTTCTTTTCTCGGGAGTAGGAGCGACAGCAGGCTGGTTGGGCGTAGGTGTAGCTGGAGATGCCGCCGCCGCTGCCGCGGGCTGCGCAGGCTTTTTAAGCTCGATTTTGATCTTCTTGAGATCAAATGCATGGCTAGAAGTGACGGCCGACAGGATTAAAATAAGAGTGAAGTGCATCTTCTAAGAATGAATGGGAAAGAGAATGGCGTCGACTTTAGAAATAGATTCAAAATATTTCGAAAAGTGATAGCAGTCGGGCAATGAAAAAAATCAGTTTGCTGATGGGATGTCTTTTAGTTGCCTTCTGGATTGGAGGAAAAATGCTAAGTGCGCAGAGCGCTCCAGCTATTCGGTACGTAGTATTCCATAAACCTGGCCCCAATTGGCAACAGGGCGTGGACTTCAGAAAACAGCCCGGAGTACAGGATCACGTGAAGCACTATATGAAACTCCACCAGGATGGAAAATTGGCGATGGGCGGACCTTTCCTCGATAATTCTGGGGGAATGATGGTTTCGATAGAAGGTGTTTCGTTGGATGAAATCAAAGCTTTTGCTGAGGCCGATCCAGCAGTGAAAGGTGGACTATTGGTTTTGGAAATCAAGCCCTGGATGGTGGCGATGGAGAAGTGATCGACGAGTGGAAAACTCGATGAATTTGTACCCTCTTTCGTTCTATAAGGGCTGTTGAGTTGCTTATGTTCTGAGGCTCCTGTAGGCATTTCCCTAGGAGTGCCTATGAAAAATCTGATCCTCTCTTTTTCCATGGTCTTACTTTGTAGCTCAGTTCAAGCTGGTGAATTGTACTGCGGTTCTCGCGGACAGACTATGAGCGACTTTTCTGGAAAAAACTCTGAGTCTATAGCCTTTTTTAAGCTTAAAACTGAAGCCCTCGATCTGGAACCGATGTTCAGCGGGGGTATTCCAAAAAACTACATTACCCAACTCAGCGGCATGATGATCGGCGCACTGGATTCGACCATCCGTTTGGAAGGATTAGACCCTCGACATGCTCCGAAAGTTTTTTGGGAGCGATTTGATTTCGCGTCTCAGAGTCGTCCGCTGCTCCTGCTCCCAGACTTTAATTCTGGGGTACAGGCTGATTTTCTTTTTGGAGATGTCCTCCCGTTAATGGACGGGGACTTGAGTCTGGAAAGTTTTGCTGTCATTCGGCCCTATACTTATTTAACCCCTTTGGATCCGGCTAAGAAAGCTGGACAGACTTTGTCTTTGAGGTTTATTTTTGCGGCGCCTGTTTCTGCCCCTGGGCCTGCTGGCGAATACCGCATGAATTTGAGCTGTGGGGATCTCTCCTCACCGGATTTCTTCGCTCAAGACCTGGGCTGGAGTGCGGAGCTGAATCAGATGAACCTTCCCTGTCAGAGAAAAGTGATACTAGACGCTTTGGCAGATATTTTGACCATGCGGAATTCAGAAGATCGACCCTGGGCTATTTCCTTTGCAAAGACCTCCCCCAAGTATGATCCAGCCTACTTGGACTATAAGCAGTATATTCAGGATCCAAGCGAAGGCGCGTATGGTTTTTATTGGGGAAGTCACGGTCATCTTGCAGTTTATGATCGAGCGACGTGCACCCTCAAGCGCAGAATCAATACTTATATATCGGACTAATCTCTTCGCCCCTCTTTGACACCTAGTTCCAGGCCTGCTATCCAGCCCGCCATACTCGCTATTGAACGGAGCGCTGTTGCGCTGAAACTAGCCAAGGGTCTGAAGGGAAGGGAGCGAGTCGCTGCTCTCTTGGATTGCACGGCTCCTCGGCAGAAATCAGCGCTCGATCGGGGGTTAATTCTAGTCGACTACGCTCTTGCAGCGACTGCGGCCGTTTCCATCGTTCAGGGGCTCTTAGCAACCACAGCTAGCATCATCATCGGCATTCTTTTTCTTCCACTCACTCTGTTTATCGGGGATTTGATCGGTCAGTGCACTCACAAGTGGCTCGACAGCTATGCCAGCGAAGACGGCTTTTTTTTAGGACAAGCGGCCCAAGAATTTCGAAAGCACCACGAGTATCCGGCAAACTTAAATGGAGTAGGGTACCTGAACCACATAGCCGCTTTTGGAAAGGTCTTGTTTTTGCCATTTCTTGGGATGGCGCTCACTTCCTGGTTCCATTCTCCAGCGCTTGGTTTGAACCTCCTGTTTCTTTTAATCCTGCTCCTCAACGCGACAGAAATTCACAAGCAAGCTCATAAGAGCAAGCCGGATTTTCATGGTCGTCTTTTGCAGTCGACCGGTTTGTTTCTGACTTTCAGCAAACACGCGCGGCATCACCAACCGCCCTTTGATTCTGAATTTGCTGTAATCAATGGGTGGTCGCAACTCCTGACGGATCGATTTGGGTTTTGGACCAAGATGGATCTGTTTTGGTGGAAGACATTTGGAGACCTGCCGCGCACTTGGATTCAAGATCCCCGAGCCATTCCACAATCGGCGATCGAGGAGTTTCGACAAGATCCAAGCAAGATTCCCCACGATCTTCTTGTTTACTCCGAAGCCTATCCGGAACGGAGACCTCCTGCCGTGTCTCTTCTCCTTGAGAACCTCCGGGCGGGCGCATGAAATTAAAAACCACCCTCTCCATCATTGGAGATCTGCGGCTCACTTATCTCACGCCCTTTACGACAAAGAAGCTCTTCCAACCGATTGCAGAAGACCTGTTCTTTAGCGACGGCTGGGGTGACGAAGCGACTCTCACGAAATTGAAGGATCCCAAAACGGTAGAAGGCCCGGCCAAGCCCATCCAAATTACCTGGAAAGAGCGCAGTCGCCCGGGTCTGATCGAACGGACGGGTAGGTTTCAAAGCCCGCTTCACCGTTTTCTTCCCGATGAGAGCAAGCAAGCGTTGGTTCGGCTCTATCTTCCGAAAAAATACGACACGAAAACGCCCCTTTGCCTTGTTTTCCCCATGACGGGCGACCAAGGATTCGGCCATCGTGAAAAAACCTTCGCCCTTCCGCTCATTAAAAAAGGCATCGGCACAGTGATTCTAATCAATCCCTTTTACGGGCGTCGCCGACCCGCTTCGCAGAAAACATTCGTGGCCAAAACCGTCCAAGATATTTTGGCCATGTGCTTGGCCGCCTCCGAGGAAGGGCGTTCGCTCTTGCAGTATTTTCGAAACGAGGGGTTTCAGAACCTCGGCGTGGCGGGCGTAAGCCAAGGTGGAATGCTTGCGGCAATCGTCGGGGCGAAGGCTCCCTTTCCAGTGGCGATTTCAAGCAGTCTGGCGCCTCATTCTCCTGAGGTTATTTTCACGGAGGGGCTAATCAAGGGTCTAGTAGATTGGAAGGCGCTCGGAATGCAGCCAGGTAAGCAGGCCACCGAAAAGTTTAGAGATCTCTTCCAAATGGGAAGCATCGATCAGCTTCCGAAACCATTGGCATCTCATGCCGTCTTTCTGCAAGGCGCGAAACGGGATTTAGTCGTACCCAAACACTCCGTCCAGCGCGTGCACGAGGTCTGGGAGGGCGCCAGTCTGAATTGGCTTCCCGGCACTCATCTCACCTCCCTCAGCCTTCACACCCGCAGCTTTCGCGATTCGGTGGTGAAGTCTTTCGAAGCCTTCACGGCATCTGTTTAAAACCTAAAAGGTGGGTTCCCGATATTGACTTCTATTTCTTGGTAGGTTAACCAAACAAAATGAGTCCAGTGGCAGACCTTAAAACTCGCATTGTGAGATCGGCCACCGGCATTCTTCGGAAGTCTGGCTTGAAGCGCATGGCTCAAGCAGAGGTCGCAAAGAAGGCGAATATTCGACAAAGCCACCTCACTTATTATTTTCCGACTCGCTCGGATCTAGTCATTGAAGTGGCACGAAATGCTTTAGGGCCGCTGCGTGAAACCTTGGGCAGCTTTGTTTCACCGAAGATTCAACATGTTTTAGACAGCAAGATTCAAAAGGTCGTTGCATCGATTTGTAATGATGTCGGCCGCACGCGGGCGCTCTTAGGCCTCATGGTCGAGAGCGATGAAGATCAGAAATTAAAGAATGAAATTCTTTCGGTCGTCAAAGAGCAAATCAACATGGTTGCGTTACTGCTGGGGAAGTCGAAGGAAGATCCTCAAGTACAATTGGTGAATGCTGCATTAATGGGAACTGGTTTTTTGCGCTACCTCGACGCTCATCCTCCCGAGTTTACTCAGGAGATGGTTCGCGTTTTAGGGGAGTGGCTTAAAAAAACACCTTCTGAAAAGGGGAGTGAGTAATGGAAATGAATCTGCCTTCAACCGTTGCAACAGAAGAAGACTTTCCTCGTCGCATTGCTCGTCTTCGTAAAGAACACGGCCTCACAATAAAGCAGGTTGCGGAATATATTCATGTGCCCACCACCACTTATCGGGATTGGGAGTATGGCCGCGCGAAGCTAGACGCTACCTATATCAAGCTTGCGGAGCTCTTCGGCGTGAGTGTTTATGAACTCCTCGGTGGAAAAGAATCCGGGTTTGCTGAAATTCAAGATGAAGTACTGGGTCTTGAAAAGCACCTCTTTTCCCTCAAAAAGAAGCTTCAATCGCTTTTTTAGGCGGATAGTCACCTTTCTCTCATCTCAGGGACCGTTCGGATCGATGGGTATGGGAGGGGGAATTTGTGCGTCCACTGCGTCCCGGGAAAATGCTTTTCATCAAGCTGCTGAGCTTCCTTCCGAGGCGCCTCAGGTATGCCGCCTATCGCGAAATGATTCGCGTGAAGCTCCCACCGCAGAATACGGTTTTCAAAATTGCTGAAACTGAGGACGAGATTTCCCAAGCGCTTACCATTCTTCATCGCGCTTACGTGCAGGAAGGCTTAATGGATCCGCACCCCTCTGGGATGCGCGTCACCCTCTATCATGCACTGCCTACCACTACGATTTTGATCGCAAAGCGAAACGATGAAGTCTTGGGCACGCTCACTATGATTCGAGACAATCCCATTGGTCTTCCCGGCGAGGGATTGATGAACCTCGAAAGGTTGAGAAATGAGGGGCACCAGATAGCTGAAGTCTCTGCATTGGCCATTCAGCCTCGGTATCGAGGACGCCTGCTCTTTCCCCTGCTGAAGTTCATGTACACCTACAGCACGAAATACTTGGCCATCGATACTCTTCTGGCTGTCACGACCAAACAGTGGTCCATTTTTTATGAGTCGATTCTCTTCTTCAAAATATTCCCAGTCTCTTCGGATTCGAAAGGCTATACCTTTGTGGACTACAATACGCCGGTTGCCCTCTCCTTGAATTTGAAAGAGGCCTTCTCGGAATTCGCGCGCTATTACGGAGGAAGGCGATTCAATCGAGGACTCTTTCATTATTTCGTGGTGGAAGACTCTCCTGAGTTTCAATTTCCGGCTCGGGAATTTTTTCGTGCTAGCGATCCGGTCATGACTCCCAAATTGCTGAACCTCTTCTTTAGGAAAAAAACCAATCTCTTTGAAAAGCTGTCCCCCGATGAGTTGGATGTCTTTCGTCGCCTGTACCCTGAGAAAGAGTTTCAGCGCCTCTTTGAAACCCGCTTTCCCAATAAGCAACGTCATTCTCGTCGTCCAGTGAACTGTAAAGGGGAGCTCCATCTCGGAGATGAGATCATTCCGATCCTCTTGATCAATGCTTCGTTGAAAGGGTTTTGCGCTATTTCTCAGGGCGATCCGATCCAATCCGGGCAAGTCTATTCCGGAAAGGCTTTGATTGGGGAGTTTACGATCGTGTCTTTCAAAGTTCGTAGCCTATGGAGCAAGGGTGTTCTCAATGGATTCAATATTCTAGAAGTGAGCGAAGAGTGGTACGAATTTGTAGGTGAGAATGTCGTCAAGGCAGCTTAAAAAAAAAGCCCCGGAGCGAACTTCGCCCCGAGGCCCGTTACAACCAACACTGAAAAATTTTACTGCTTACGAGTGAAGACCATTTCCATGTTCTTAAACTCTTTGCCGTTCTTGTCCGGCGCCCACATGGTGTAAGTAGCGTGATCCTTATCCGTGAATTTCCATTCTGCGCGATATTCGCGAGTTTTTTCCGGAGATTCCGGGCAGGTGAAGGTTCCGCTGTCTTTCAACGTTTTGCTCGACTCGTCAAAAGAACCCGTGCCGTGCATCACACCGGTGGCCATGCTGTCTAACCAAATGGTGTCGTACTTTTTCTTGAGATTGTCATAGCCCGTGAGGCCAAAACCTTCGAAAGGCATGCCCATGGCTTTGCCTTTGGTTTCATTTTGTAAGAAGCGACCACCTAAGATGAGCTTTAAAGTCGTCGAGCCCTTGGATTCATGAGGCTTCCCTTCGGAAGATTCCCAGAACTTAGAAGTGTAAGTGTACTTGCCAGCCATGTCCTTGAAGATTTGGTGGGGTTGGCCCGGAGTTGCGTATTGCATCCATGCTTTCATGGCTTCTTGTTTCTTTGCATCCATCTTTTGGTCAGATGCAAAGGCAGGGGTGACAGTACAAGACAAAAGCATCGCTACGACGATCTTCTTCATTCGGTTCTCTCTTTCTAGATTTTGATGTTGAGGTAAGAGAGTAACCTCGGTCGATTTTTTTATCTAGCTTTAGTTTATAGAAATCATTGCGGCGGCTTTTTTTGCAATCTTGCGCGCATGGTCGACTGATGACGCTGTGGCGAGCGCAACTCCCATTCGTCGATACTTTCGTGAAGAAGGTTTTCCAAATAAGCGAACTTCCACATTTTTTAGAGCTAGGGCACGCTCCACACCTTGGTAATGCGATCGCAGAACCGATTCAGAATCTCGCTCCGCCAAAATTACGGCGGAAGCAGATGCGCCACGATAGTTAATCGTGGGAATGGGCAGTCCCAAAATAGCGCGCACGTGCAAATCAAATTCGGAAAGGTCTTGAGATATCAATGTCACCATTCCGGTGTCGTGCGGGCGTGGAGAAAGTTCTGAGAAGATGACTTCTTTTTTTGTTACAAAGAATTCCACGCCAAAAATTCCAGCTCCTCCCAGACGATCGGTCACCTTCTTTGCCATTTTCTGAGCTTGTTTTAATTTCGCGGGAGAGATTTTAGCAGGCATCCAAGACTCTTGATAATCCCCGCGTTCTTGAAGATGCCCAATGGGAGTAACAAAAAGAGTGGGCCCCTTTCGTTGCTTCACCGTTAGTAGGGTAATTTCCAAGTCGAAGTGAATGAATTCTTCGACAATGACCCGAAGCTGATCGCCGCGCTTTCCTTCGTTGGCGTATTTCCAAGAGGTGGCGATGTCCTCTGCTTTCTTCGCAACCGACTGCCCTTTTCCCGAAGAGGACATCACCGGTTTGATCACGACTGGGAAGCCGATCTTCTGAGCTGCTCTTAAAAGATCGGCTTCAGTCTCGGCGTAGGCGTACTTGGCGGTACGAAGTTTGAGTTCCTTAGAAGCGACCTCTCGAATGGCGTCGCGATTCATCGTCAAGTGCGCCGCTTCTGCTGTAGGGACTACTAAGGTTCCTAGCGCTTCGAACTCCTTGAGTTTCTCAGTTCGAATGGCCTCGATCTCAGGAACAATAATGTCGGGTTGGTGTTTGGCCACAACCTGGGCCAGCATTTCCCCGTCCAACATGGAAATGACTTCAAATCCGTCGGCCACTTGCATTGCTGGGGCTCCCGCGTAGCGATCGACCGCAATGACCGTCAAACCCAAACGCTTTGCAGAAATCGTGAACTCCTTACCGAGTTCACCAGAGCCGAGAAGCAGAATCTTTTGGATGGGTTTCATAGGGCCGCGATCATACTGAACGGCATGGCCTATGCAACTTACAAATGAAACGTTGGGAGGATTCCAGATGAAAAACCCTTATCGAGTTCGTGGAATGGCAGAGTCGGTGATTGCCCTTATTGCTTTGGGAAGTTTCTTTTTATTGATTTCAGGCATTGGGAAAGGGGATGAGCGGGTCACTTTTGGCCTCATTCTATTAATCTCATCCCTACTAGTTGGAGCGGCGACCTTGTTTTCTCCGACCTTCGTGGCGCCAAATCGAGGTCATCGAGAGGCAAAAGGTCCCCGCTCCCGTCCCAAGATTCCCTCTAGAAAGATGGCCGCCACCACCCCGGAAAAGACGGTGCTCTAGAGGCGGTTAAAATAAAAACGGCGCTGGGAAACGAGTTCGCCAGCGCCGTTTTCTTCTTTTTTTTATGAAAGACTTACTTCACTGCTTGGAAAATGGCTTTCATATCGACTCTAAATTCTGATCGATTATTGTTCAGCTCACCCATCATGAGGGTGTCTCCAGCGGGTACAAAGACTCTTTCGCCAAACTCTTTATTAAAATCGTCAGCGAAAAGATCGCCAAGGATTTCCTTACAACCATCGTATGCTTCTTGAACAATGGCAATGTCCTTAGCTTCAACGACGAAGCCGGGACGGAAAAGTTGAGACGGATGTACGTTAGCGGAGACTTTGAACTCACACTTTCTCAAAACCTTGCGGGTTTCATCGCTGCCTTCGACAGGGACGTTGATTTTTTCACGGGCTTCTACAAAGATATCTGCGCTCGAGGTGCTCTCATCTGAGAACTGAATATCGAAGGACATGCCTTCCTTCATAAGACCGTGGTATTTTCGGCCCCAGGGTGCTTGCTCAGCATCTGCCAGAGCGATGCTTGCGGAGAATAAGAAAAGTGCTGGTAAAACAACTACGTACTTCTTCATGGTAATCCTCATAAATAAAAACTACTTCTCGGTCATCGATCCATAGTTTGGTTTTGCGAGCTGACCTAACAGCGAAGACCCTCGGAATCAAATAAAAAATAAAGCAAAAAAGTCTGCTAAATAGTGCTTCTTCAAGGTTTCTTATAAATCCCATTTTAAATAACTGCTGTTGATATTCACAGAATTCGAGTAAACAGATTCCTACATTTTCGGACCTACGTGATTTTTTGAATATCTGCACCGAGAGAGAGGTAACTGATAAATGGACTCATCCGTTGTGTTCCCTTCGGCTAAGAAAGTCTTACGTGTCAAATCTCGAAAGAACTTGGGTAGGAAGTTTGAAGACCTTCCGGATTCGGAATGGGATCAGCTTTCAGGGTCGAGCAGGGGTGAAATCGATCAGCTCGTTGAAGTTTTAAAGGCCGTGCAGAGCGGAAATTTTTCGGTTCGCTATAATTCAACCAAATCTGGAATTCTGAACGATGCAGCGAGCATCCTCAACGACATCATTTCATTGAATGAACAGATGTCGAGTGAACTTTTGCGCGTCGGTAGAATTGTCGGCCAAGAAGGTCGAATGACCGAGCGAGCAGAATTGAATTTCGCAAAGGGATCCTGGGCGACCAGCGTGACCTCAGTCAACCAGCTCATCGGCGACTTGGTGGCGCCAACAAACGAAGTCGCGCGCGTGATCACGGCGGTCGCGAAGGGCGACCTTTCTCAGAAAATTTCTTTGGATATTGATGGCCGTCCGGTTCGAGGGGAGTTTCTCCGAATCGGGAACACCGTGAACTCCATGGTGGACCAGCTGAACTCCTTTGCCGCGGAAGTGACTCGTGTTGCGAAAGAAGTGGGTAACGAAGGAAAGCTGGGCGGGCAGGCCGAGGTGAAAGGGGTTTCCGGTACTTGGAAAGACCTCACCGACAACGTGAACGGTCTCGCGTCCAACCTCACCAACCAAGTTCGTAACATCGCGAACGTCACGACGGCCGTCGCCAAGGGCGACTTGTCTCAAAAGATTACCGTCGACGCGAAAGGTGAAATCGCTGAGTTGAAAAACACCGTGAACACCATGGTGGACCAGCTGAACTCGTTTGCTTCAGAAGTGACCCGTGTGGCGAAAGAAGTGGGTACGGAAGGAAAGCTTGGCGGCCAAGCGAATGTGAAAGGCGTGTCGGGTACGTGGAAAGATTTGACCGACAACGTGAACGGTCTCGCCGGAAACCTCACCGACCAGGTTCGTAACATCGCGAAAGTGACGACCGCAGTCGCGAACGGCGACTTGTCTCAAAAGATTACGGTGGAAGCGCGAGGTGAAATCGCCGAGTTGAAGAATACCATTAATACGATGGTGGACCAGCTGAACTCCTTTGCCGCAGAAGTGACTCGTGTGGCGAAAGAAGTGGGCAACGAAGGAAAACTGGGCGGACAAGCGAACGTGCGCGGAGTTTCGGGTACGTGGAAGGATTTGACGGACAACGTGAACGGTCTCGCCGCCAACCTCACCAACCAAGTTCGTAACATCGCGAAAGTGACCACTGCGGTTGCGAAAGGCGACTTGTCTCAAAAGATTACGGTCGACGCCGAAGGGGAGATCTTGGCGTTGAAAAACACCATCAACATCATGGTGGACCAGCTGAACTCCTTTGCCGCAGAAGTGACTCGTGTGGCGAAAGAAGTGGGTACGGAAGGAAAGCTCGGCGGTCAAGCCGAGGTGAAAGGTGTCGGCGGTACGTGGAAGGATTTGACGGACAACGTGAACGGTCTGGCGTCCAACCTCACCAACCAAGTGCGAAATATCGCGAATGTCACCACGGCGGTTGCGAATGGCGACTTGTCTCAAAAAATTACAGTGGAAGCGCGAGGTGAAATCGCTGAGTTGAAGAACACCATTAATACGATGGTGGACCAGTTGAACTCCTTTGCCGCGGAAGTGACTCGTGTGGCGAAAGAAGTGGGTACGGAAGGGAAGCTCGGCGGTCAAGCTGACGTGCGCGACGTTTCCGGTACGTGGAAAGACTTAACCGACAACGTGAACGTCTTGGCCGCAAATCTTACCACTCAGGTTCGTAACATCGCGAAGGTAACGACCGCTGTTGCGAAGGGCGACTTGTCTCAAAAAATTTCCGTCGAAGCGCGAGGTGAAATCGCCGAGTTGAAGAACACCATTAATACGATGGTGGACCAGCTGAACTCCTTTGCCGCGGAAGTGACTCGTGTGGCGAAAGAAGTGGGTACGGAAGGGAAACTCGGCGGTCAAGCCGAAGTGAAAGGCGTTTCGGGTACGTGGAAGGACCTCACCGACAACGTGAACGGTCTTGCCGCCAACCTCACCAACCAAGTGCGTAACATCGCGAAAGTGACGACTTCTGTCGCGAAGGGCGACTTATCCGAGAAGATTACCGTCGATGCGAAAGGTGAAATCGCTGAGCTGAAAAATACGATTAACACCATGGTGGACACGCTTCGAAGCTTTGCATCAGAAGTGACCCGCGTCGCTAAGGAAGTGGGTACCGAAGGGCGCTTAGGAGGCCAAGCGGATGTGAAGGGCGTGTCGGGTACTTGGAAAGACTTGACCGATAACGTGAATTTTATGGCGTCGAACCTCACCAAGCAGGTGCGAGGCATTATTAAGGTCGTGACGGCGATTGCAAACGGCGATCTCGATCAGAAATTCGTATTGGAAGCGCAAGGGGAAGTGGCCGGTCTCGCTGAAACGATTAACAGCATGACGGATACTCTCCGCGTTTTCGCCGATCAGGTAACGACGGTGGCCCGCGAAGTGGGTATCGAAGGAAAACTCGGTTCTCAAGCCAAGGTGCCCGGTGTTGCCGGCACGTGGAAAGACTTAACCGATAACGTGAATTTCATGGCGTCGAACCTTACCAAGCAGGTGCGAGGTATTATTAAGGTCGTGACCGCGGTCGCAAACGGCGATCTGGGTCAGAAATTCGTTTTGGAGGCGCAAGGGGAAGTGGCCGGTCTCGCTGAAACGATTAACAGCATGACCGACACGCTTCGAACCTTCTCGGACCAAGTGACCACGGTGGCCCGCGAAGTGGGTATCGAAGGTCGATTGGGCGGTCAAGCCAAGGTGCCTGGTGCCGCTGGTACGTGGAGAGATTTGACCGATAACGTGAACCAGTTGGCCGGTAACTTGACCTCTCAGGTGCGAGCCATCGCAGACGTTTCCACTGCTGTGACGAAGGGGGACCTCACTCGGTCCATTAACGTCGAAGCGCAAGGGGAAGTCTTGCAGCTCAAAGACAATATTAACCAAATGATTTCTAACCTGAAAGACACCACCTATAAGAACCAAGAGCAGGATTGGTTGAAAACCAACCTCGCCAAGTTCTCGGGGATGATGCAAGGTCAGCGAAATATTTTCTCGGTGGCTCAGCTCATTATGTCGGAGTTGACCCCACTCGTTGGCGCTCATCACGGCGGGTTCTTCATGATGGAAGCTCTCGAAGTGGATGGAAATCAGGTCGAACCTGTGCTGAACCTGATTGCTAGCTACGGCTTCTCTCAACGCAACAGCCTGACCAATTCTTACCGACTGAAGGAAAGCCTGGTGGGGCAATGCGCATTTGAGAAGAAACGAATTCTCATTACGGATGTTCCTGAGAACTTTATTCACATCGAGTCAGGACTGGGCGATGCGCCCGTTCGTTCTGTGGCGGTCATTCCGGTTCTGTTCGAAGGGGAAACGAAGGCCGTTATTGAATTGGCATCTTTCAAGAACTTCAGCCAAAACCAGCTGACCTTCTTGGATCAGCTCATGGACGGTGTCGGCGTGATGCTGAACATGATTTCTTCATCCATGAGAACGGAAGAACTTCTTCAAGAGTTGAAGCGATCTAACGTCGAATTGGAAGCACAAGCAGGCGAGTTGAACGAAAAAGCCAAGCTGCTTGAAATTAAGAACCAAGAAGTCGAGTTAGCGTCTCGAAGCGTAGAGGAAAAAGCCGAGCAGCTTCAGCTTATTTCCAAGTATAAATCCGAGTTTTTGGCCAACATGTCCCATGAGCTTCGAACACCGTTGAACAGCTTGTTGATTCTGTCGAAGATTCTCTCGGAAAACCGTGAAGGCAACCTCACTCTCGATCAGGTGAAATTTGCGACCACTGTTTACGCCTCTGGGAATGACTTACTGGGCCTGATTAATGAGATCTTGGATCTCTCCAAGGTTGAGGCCGGTAAAATGCCGATTGACCCGAAGGATGTCAGCATTCTCGAAGTACAAGAGTATGTCGAACAGACCTTCCGTCACATGGCTGAGCAAAAGAACCTCAAGTTCGAAGCCCGAAGAGATTCCGCTCTCCCTCTCAACATGTTCACAGATGCAACTCGGCTCAATCAGATTCTCAAAAATCTGCTTTCGAACGCGTTCAAGTTTACTGAACATGGAAGTGTTGAGCTCACGCTACGGACAGTCCTTTCAGAGAGTGGCAGTGAAATGATTACCTTTGAGGTGAAAGACACTGGAATTGGTATTCATCCCGAAAAGCAGAGCCTGATCTTCGAGGCCTTTCAGCAAGCGGATGGAACAACCAGCCGACGTTATGGAGGAACAGGGCTGGGTCTCACGATTAGTCGTGAAATTGCCCGCCTCCTGGGCGGTTGGATTGAAGTGCAAAGTACCCCGGGTAAAGGCAGTACTTTCACGCTCTACTTGCCTCTGCGATTCACTGGGACCGAGGCTCTTCCTGTTCAGGCGGATGCGATGGACCTAGAAGAAATCGAAATGCCCATCATGCCGCTGCCGAAGGATGCTGATTTCACTGGTAAGAAGATTCTGGTGATGGACGATGACCTTCGAAACATCTTTGCGATCAACACGGTATTGGAATCGAAGAAGATGAAAGTCATTCACGCAGAAAACGGTCGTATTGGTATCGAACTTCTCAAGAACAACCCGGATGTGGATTTGATTTTGATGGATACGATGATGCCTGAGCTCGATGGCCTCTCTGCCACGCGTGAAATTCGAAAGATTACTGACCACAGGCAGCTCCCGATCATCTCTCTGACGGCGAAAGCCATGAAGGGCGATCGGGAAAAGGCTCTTTCCGCGGGCGCTTCGGACTATGTGACGAAGCCTGTTGATCCCGACCGTCTGCTCTCGGTGATCTACACTTGGATTAAGAAGCCCACTGCGGCACAGCTATAGGAAACGGGTAGGAATCCTAGAATGGTAAAGATTCTGATCGTCGATGATAATCCATCGAATCTCTTGGCGCTTGAGGCGCTCTTAGAGCACCCCATGTACCAGCTTATTTCGGTACATTCGGGGAAAGAAGCGCTCGAAAAAATGAACACGCACGAGTTTGCGGTCGTTCTGCTCGACGTTCAAATGCCTGAGATGGATGGATTTGAAACAGCGCGAGCCATTCGCTCTATTCCCAGTAGTAAGACCACTCCCATTATTTTCATGACTGCCATTTACCAAGAGCGCAAGTATGTCACGGAGGGGTATGCAGCGGGCGGTGTAGATTATTTGGTGAAGCCCTTTGAAGCAGAAGTCGTGCGATCCAAAGTCGCTATTTTTGCCGACCTTTTTAGAAAAACTCGCACTCTTTCACAGCAGAAAAAGAGTTTAGCAAGATTGATCTCTATTCAACGATCGGCTACGGAAGCATTGGCTGTTTCTTCGACAGCAGAGCAAGCCATTCCGGAAATTTTAAGGGCTGTGGGTGGAAGTTCCAATTGGGATCATGCCTTTTTCTGGATTCATGACAAGCAACAAGGGGTGATGCGGTTTCAAAGCTATTGGTCGTCGCGCGGTTCTCTCGGTCCCGCTTTGGTGGCGTTAGGTCAGCGAACTTTTTCTCCGGGGACTGGATTGGTAGGGAAGGCTTGGGTAAAGCATGGAGCTATCTGGGCAGAAGAATGTTGTGCGCCGACTCAAGAGGAATTGAAGCCGCTCGTGGCGTTCCCAGTTCCCGTCTACGATGAAATCTATGGCGTAATGGAATTTTATGGAGCGAATCAGACGAAGGACGAAGATTTAAGTAAAGTCGTCACCGCTGTTGCAAGTCAAACGGGTCAGTTCATTGAGCGTATGGAGGCCCTTCGGTTGGCTCAGGAAGCCATCGATGCTCGGAATGAGTTTCTCTCCATTGCTTCGCACGAGTTGAAAACTCCGATTACATCGTTGCGCCTCCAGCTGGAGATGACGCGAAGAACGGTGAAGCCCGAAGAAAACCTGTCTCCCAATCCCTCCAAGCTTGCGAAGGTTTTGGATAAGTCGACGGTGCAAGTCGCTCGGCTCACTAATCTGGTGGAGCAGTTACTGGATCTTTCGCAGCTTCAAGCAGACAAACTAAAAATCAATTTTGAATCCGTGAAGATCGCGACCTTAGTCCGAGAAATCGTGGAACGCCTTTTCCATCAGTTCAATGAGGCAGGCTGTGCGGTGACATTGAAACTGAACGACGATCTCGCTATTCTATGTGATCGGTTTCGGGTGGATCAGGTTGTTACCAATCTACTCACAAACGCTATTAAATACGGGAAAGGTAAGCCCATAGAGATTATTGTGGATGAAAACATGGGTGCAGCTCGAATTCTGGTGAAGGATTCTGGCATTGGTATCGAAAAAGAGAAAATCGCAAAAATCTTTGATCGTTTCGAAAGGGCTGTCACCGGCGGAACGACTCAGGGTTTAGGTCTAGGTCTGTACATTTCTAAGCAGATCGTGAAGGCCCATCATGGTTCAATCAGTGTCGACAGCGAATTAGGGGTGGGCTCCAAATTTACTGTTCAGCTTCCCAAGGGAACGTTCTCTCAGGAAGTCGCGCTGTCGAGTTAGTGTCCAATGAAGAGGACTTCTTTCATAGGATCTTCTTATGACGTTTTAACTGTCGAAAGCTCTAACTGCTTCCATTCAAAAAAGAGAACGGGGTAAATCAAAAGTTCAAGTAGGAATGAAGTGAAGAGACCGCCTACCATGGGCGCTGCAATACGTTTCATGACGTCCGCTCCTGCGCCTGTTGACCACATGATGGGTATGAGTCCCATGAAGAGTGCAGACACGGTCATCAACTTTGGACGCACTCGATGAACGGCTCCCTCAATAATTGCCGAAATAAGATCGTCCTGGGTCTTCATCTGGCCTTTTTTCTTTCGATCCTCATATGAAAGATCGAGGTACATGAGCATAAACACACCAGTCTCAGCATCCAAGCCCATGAGCGCAATCATGCCCACCCATGCGGCAATGGACATATGATAATCAAGGCCCCACATCAGCCAGACTGCTCCGATGAGCGAGAAAGGAACGGCGAGCATGACGATTCCTGCCTTAATCCAGGACTTGGTATTGAGGTACAGGAGGAAGCAAATCAGAAAGATTGTTAATGGGATCACAATTTTTAGTCGCTCCTTGACGCGCGCCATGTTCTCATATTGGCCGCTCCAACTGATGGAATAGCCCGAAGGGATCTTGACGTTCTTTGCGACCGTTTCTTTTGCGTTTTCAACAAAACTTCCGATGTCGATTTTGGCGGTGTCAACGTCGATGAACACGTATCCTACGGGGAGCGCATTCTCATTACGAATCATGCTAGGGCCTTCCGTGATCGAAATCTTGGCCACATCTCCCAGTGAAACGCGTCCTCCTTTTTCGCTCATGAGTTGTATGCGTTCAAGGTCCTCCACTTTGGACCGATGTTCACGAGCAAGGCGAACCTGAACCGGATATCTGGCTCGATTGACGATAGCCGTAGTGACGTTTTCGCCTCCAATAGCCTGCATCGCCTGGTCTTGCGCTTCTTTAAGAGTGAAGCCGTAGCTGGAGAGTCTATTGCGATCGAAGTCCACATCGACAAAAAAGCCGCCCGCCACGCGCTCTGCAATTGCGGTTCGAACTCCTTTTTGATTTCGAATGGCACCTTCGATCTCTTTGCCAATGCTCTCAATCGTCTTAAGGTCGCTTCCAAAAACTTTAACGCCCACAGCGCTCCGAATGCCGGTGGATAGCATATCGATGCGGTTCTTAATTGGCATAGTCCAGATATT
>JAIEMT010000021.1 GCA_019751945.1 bacterium | reverse complement strand
AAACCAAAACGAAAGAAAGAAAATCCAGATTCAGAGAAAATCAAACACTAAAATTTGGATTTTTCATCAGCCTGTTAATTCTTGTTTTAATGGCAGTGAGCGCAAGTGGAGCGGCGTACGGGGCAGAATATTATTGTCGTTGCAGTGATGGACGAAGCTCCATCATGGAAACGGGTAATGATCTGGATGCTTTGTACAGCAGCGTTGCTTCTCGCTGTAGCAGTTCCGGCAATGTCGACTGCGGACGATTGGGACCGGTCAATGACGGCAACAATCGCGGAATCGGCGGTGGCGGCGGTAACGGCGGACGCCCTGGTCGTCAGTGAAGTTTTAAGTCCGAGCAAGGGTTGGACTTAGATCCAACCCTTGACTTGGGCAAGCGCTACGACGATTCCCATCAGCGATTCACCGGCAATGATTCCGGAGCTGAAGGTGATCACATACTTGTCTGCATACTTCGGCCACTTCTTTTCCAGTACGAGCGCAATCAGCGCACCGATAAACATCGACAACGAATTAAAGAACGGAATGACAAAGGCCAAACCAATTCCGGTTGCCGATGGAATGAACTTTGAATATTTCGGAAAAAGTTTTTCCAAGGTGGTGAGCACGGCTCCCACGACTAAACCCCAGAGTAATCCTGCTCGAGCAGCTGGATGAAGCGCGTGCAATCCCGACGCCAGGAGTTTCGCTACAGCAGCCCAGACCTGAGCGGCAGGTGCGGGCCAACGATCCGTTCCCAGCGTTGCAGCATCCGGAACCAAAATATAGAAAGCAGGAACGACCACGAGAGTGCCCGCAAAAATTCCCAAGTATTGAGCAATGAATTGCTTACGCGGATTTGCACCGAGCAAGTAACCGCTCTTCAAATCCGTGAGCAAGTCTGCCGAAGACCCCGCTGCACCGGCGGTCACACCCGCTGTCATCAAATTCGTCACGATATTCGATGGAGCAAGAGCGCCAAATGCAAGCTGAGTGATCTTCCCCATCGCACCGATGGGAGTCGTATCGGTTTCACCGGTTGCACGACAAGCGACGAGCCCTAAGAAGAAGGTCATCAGAACGGCTACGATGCCCATCCAAATGCTGGTGTGGAAAGCAAAGTAGAGAATCAGAATGCAGCCCAAACTCGAAAGAATGGTACCGATTGCAAACCAGGAGGCGGGAACTTCAATTCGGTCCATGGCCGAAACTTCAGTCTTCGCGCCCTTCTTTTTCTTCAATGCTGCTTTCACGCGAGAGAAAGAGCGAGCGACAGTTTCCCACTGAAAAGCGAAGTTCAATAAACCTGCAGCAACCATGCAAGAAGCACCAGCCCAGGTACTCCACGCCATGATGGCGCGGTAACCGAGCTTCGATGCATCGATGGCGCCAGCGTCCATCATCTTCGGAGCAAGAACGTAGTAATTGGCAAATGCGCCGAGCAGCATGGACCAAGCGGATTTCCAACCCATGATCGCGCCGGCGGCGATCAAGATCGCGCTCATATCAAAGCTGATCGTCCACTTGGCAAGTGCCTGACCGTGTAAGCTTCCCGGAAAATGCAGTGAAGCCGGAATGGAGAACGGCTTTCCAATGTCGCGGAACCAGGTGATGAGCACGCCGAGAAGTCCGCCATAGCCCAAGGAGCGGGCTTTTTGAACGGCTTCTTTTCCTTTTGCATGGAGGCTCTTCAGCGTTTCTGCTGCAGCAATTCCGCTCGGAAAGCGAAGCTGTTCGACGTTAATCATCTGGCGTTTCAGAGGCACCGCTAGAAAAACACCGAGCGAGGCTAAGAAGAATGTCCAGAGTCCCAAGACCACGCCGGGAATATGATGACCCGTTAAAATCAAATACGCTGCAATTGCCGAAACCATCGTGCCACCGGTGGAGTATCCAGCCGACGATGCTGTCGATTGCATGCAGTTATTTTCGAGAATCGACATTTCGGTTTTAAAAAGTTTTGGAAAAGCTGTGGTGAGAACTTTGTAGATGGCGAAGGAAAGAATGCAGGAAGTGATGGCCACTCCCAAGCCCCAGCCGGTCTTTAATCCGACGTAGAGATTGGAAAGCGACATGAAGGCACCGAGAACGGAGCCCATGAGCACGGCTCTTACCGTGAGCTGGGGCATACTATCGCCCTGGTAAACAGTTTTATACCACTGCGCTTCGATTTCTTCCGGCGACATTTGTTTTTCTTTTGCCATGAACGTTCTCCTAAAAAAATTCTTACAACAGAAGTTCAGGCTTGGGAAAAGCTTATTTGAGAATAATTAGGAAAGGTGCGTTGGGATCAGCCCATGAGAGCGCGGTAGACGACGTAAAACCAGCTCAATAGGCCGTGAATAATGGCCCAGAGAATAGACTGATTTTTAAAGTAGCTGAGACAGATAGCCAGAGCAGTTCCGAAGCTAATTCCGTGCTGAATGTAGCGAATTTTGTAATTTCGGTCTGCCATAAGAATCTCTTTTATTTCTTCTGTTGAGCCAGGAGTTCGGTAGTCGAATAGAGTCGATTACAAAGCTCGGTCGACAGGTAGCGAAAAAAGAGAGCTTCCGTGTAAGGAAAGCGCTCAAACCATTTCTCCAGTGTGTCACGGTGGATGATGACTAAGGTGCTATCTTCTAAAACTTCAGCGGTAGCCGAGGGGCTGAGAGACATTCCGAACAGGGAAACTTCGCCCAAGAAATTGCCTGGGCCGACTTCGGTAATCTTGCCTTTGTCGGTTTTTTTAATGACCAGCTTTCCGGTCAGAATCACCACCAATCCCGGCATGCGGATCAGTTTTTCTTCCATGGCATTGCTGCCCGGTTTGAGGTCTGAGATTTTAGCGGCTTTCAACAGGTCTTCTAAAACTTCAGAAGGCATGTTGTGGAAGATCGACGAGCCCGCCAAAGTTTTGGCGAAGGCTTTGTAGTCATGTGAGCTCATAAAAAAAGTTTACCGGCCTCGCTGCATTTTTGCAAACGAGGCCGGTGAACTTTCTGTTTCTACTTCTTCAAGCGGCCTGGGACAGGCATTGCATTGGGTTTACTGCCGGTGTTTCCAGCTGCAGGCCCATTGCTCAAGCCGTCATTGACCACTGCCGGACCCTTTTTAGCGCCATTTGCTGGAGCAGTTGGAGCTGCTGCGGCGGCCGGGTTGGCTGCGATTTCAATGTCGACTTCACGAATGCCGCGGATGCTCTCAACATAGTCTTCGAGCTTGCGGTCGTATCCGTGCCAGTCCATTCCCTGCGATGCAGATTTCTGCAAGAGCGGGAGAAGGTTCTTCGAATAGGCGTCGAGCATCTTGTCGACGAGTAGACCGGTAGCGATGTTGGCATCGGTCAAACCTTCGCGGACTTTCAACTCGCTGGCGTACTTGTAAGTTTCAGCCAGAGCATCGTTCACACTCTTCAAAGACGGCGGAACCGTATCGAGGAGGGTGGGAATGCGCATTTCGTTAATCACGTCAGCAACGTAGCTTCCATAGATGGCATAGAGCGGAGCCGAGCTTCGGACTTCGTCAAAGCCATAATCTTTCAGCATGTTGTTGAGCTGACCGAGAATCATGCCGACACTTTCTTTTCTGTTGCCGACATCCAAGTCCATCGCCAAGCGTTGTTTCATGATGACGTTCTGCGTGTAGTACAGAGTGTGCATCTGATGAACCACTTCTTGCTGGGCTTCGGTGGCAATCTTTCCATCCGGGCCTGGCTTGGTCAGCAAGTCCTTGATGCGGCCGACAGCGTCTTCAAACAAGCCGTAGGTTCGGCGATAGGCCGAAGGACGAATCTTGCGTTTCAAGTCTTCCAAGCGACCCAAGATGACGAAAGCGGTGATGGCCTTGTCTTCGTGGTAAATGGAATCCCCGTCCAAGGTAATCTTGTCGAAGTCTTGTGACAGAGTGAAGACCACGGGAGTCTTGGTCGGATCGTTTGCGAAAACCATGTACAGTTTATCGGTCGAAGCCGGAATCCAGAATTCTACGTCCGAGCTTTGAGTGCCACCATTCAAGAAGTCCAAAGCCTCTTGCTTGAATTGGGAAGCTGCCATGGCTTGGTCATAGATATTGCCGGGGTTTCGGAAGGTTCCTTCCGCGTCGGTGAGGGACACTTCGCCGCTTTCGCTTCCAACTCGATCCTTCAAAGAGTAACGGAAGGCTTGCTTCGACGTCTTGGTTCCATTCTTAGCCAGTCGGAGCACCGGCATTTTGAAACCAGAGCGAGTGCTGCCGAGATCCATGGTGTATCTCGAGGCACGACCCAAGGTCCCGCTCCACACGGGATCTAAATAGCTTGCTTCCTTGTTGTAGACGGGTTGCAAAGAAGCAAACTCTGCGTCCTGAATGACGTAGCAGTTATTTTCCTTATCCTTTTGGATTTTCTTGAAGGTGTACTTCAAGCCCACCGGAACCTGTCCATTGATGACTTGCTTCGAAACTTCCATGGTCGCTTCGCCGGCACCAGCAGCGCGAATGGTGTATTCTTCGCGAAGCTTTATTTTGTACTCAGCAGTAGTCGTACCTTGGTTGTCGAAGATGTGTCCACGAACCTGTTGCTTCTCTGGATCGACTTGCGATTTGCAAGAGCCTCCGAGACCCAATAGGGACATGTAGGTCAAACAGCTTTTGCACTGGTACTTTCCTTCGAGCGACACCTTTGTCGTAGCCGAGTATTCGAACTCGCGAGTGCCGTTCTTCCACGGCAGAGCCAATGCATCGGTGATCGAAATCAACCGGCAATTGTCTCCTTCCGCACAAGGATTAGCTGCCGAAGCTGGAAGTCCCGAAAGGGCAACGACCAAAGCTGGAGCTAGGAACAAACTCTTTTTCATACGTTCTTTTAAGTCCCACATAGTCTCTATTCCTTTTATTCTTTCAACTTCTGCTAGTTATTGTGCCATTCTCTATCGTTCGTAATGACTGACTCACGCGAGGTCTTCGAGCGTTCGATGTCCACCCACTTCTGGAGTTCTTGCGCCCATTTCTGGATTGTGAAGAGGGTCTTTGCGCGGTCGTCATATTTCGACATTCCATTCTTGGGGTCCGTGAGAGCAGTCACGATGCTCTTTGCTTGAGCTTGGAAATCGGTGAAGAGACTGTCTCTCTTGCCTTTCTCCATCTCGGTTACGCGAGTCGAATTGTAGGTCGAGAAAATTTCGTACATGCGGTTCACGGGGCCTTGCAATTCACGCATTGTTGCTTGCTCATTGTTGTTCAGCGGACGACGAGGAGTTTCATAGATCGCGTCGTTGGTCAGGATGATCCAACGCATGAGCGAAACCCATTCTTGGAAGCGAGAACCCACCAAGAAGCTGGTAAATCTTTCGCCGGAACGAACTTCGAATTCGATGAGGGGTGCACTTCTCTCAACGTAGTTGGTGCTGAAGAGATCGATCGCCGACTTCCAATCCTTAACGGCCTGGCCGTCAATGGATTTCAAGAAGTACTGGGATCCTGCTCCGGTCGTACCCATCAAGCCTTGAAAGGCGTTGTTGGAAGCGATCTGCACATATTCTCGCTTGAGGCCGGGATCGGTGAAGTACTCGTCGGGGGAGCCGAGAATTCTCACCTTGCCGGTGCCATCTTCTTTTTCGGGAGCCATGACGAAGGCATCTTTCATGCCCTTGTAAACAAAGGATTCCTGATCGGGCATGTAGTAAACTACGCCCTTCGAAGACTGAATCTGATTTCGCAACACGCGGGTGACGAAATCGCCGACGTTCTTCAACGACTGAGTTTGAAGAGCGCCTTCGTTAGTACTGCCTGCTTTGAAGTAATCGCCCACAGCCATTCCCGAAACAGACGAATTACTTCCGTCGAGAATGAGAGCGCCCTTCATGCCGCGATCTTCCAGATTGCCGTTGGTGGGGACGATCAGGCCGTTCAGAGAGTAGTATTTGAAGCCCTGGACTTTTGCGCCAGCTCCGCCGCCGCCCTGTAAGCCGATACAGTTGAGTGCGTAGTTGGAGTTATTCATCTCATTTTCAATCGTGCGACTATCGACATCCAAAACGGCTGCACCTGAAAAGTAGTCGCGAGCTTTGAGAGTCGCGTCTGCATCGATGTAAGCGTTTTGGTCGTTGACGTAGCGAAGCTGAACTTTCACCTTCGCCTTTTGCCCTAAAGGAAGACCCTTGAAGTAGTCATTTGACGTGACAAAAAAGGCCTTCGAGCCACAGACGTGCATACGGTCGGTTTTTACAGATTGATCGTCCACAAAGTAACCCGAGGCGAACTTCACGAATGCAGGTTGTCCGGATTCTTTGGTTTCGATTTTTCCAATGTAGACAGCCCCGTCAGCTGCTTTCGCCGATTGAGCGAAAGCGGCTGTTAAAACTGCGCCCACGAGAAACAAGGATTTAGAAGTAAGGTGATTCATGTTCTTCTCCTGTTTGAGGATTACTTAGTTTGACCTTTAGCTAATTCAGCCTTCAAGTCAGCGAATGTTCTGTCGCGATGACCGACGCCGTATTGAACGTGGTTCTTAATGGTGACGAAGAGGGCGTTGAGGTGTTCCATCTTGCCAGCCAGATCCATGAACTTGGCTTTGCGATCTTTCGAGGCTTTGGCAGCGGCTTCAAACTTCTTCATGTATTCTTCGAAGTAGTTTTTTCCGTTTTCAGATTCGGGTTGAGAAGCCCACACGTCGTACCAATCGATGAGCTTTGCAGTCTGTTGGTCGACAGCGCGTGAACCGTCTCCGCCCTTGAGGGTGTCGCGGATGTACATCACGACTCCTACCATCCATTGCAATCCTAATTTGAATTCCGAATCTGCAAAATCGGGATCGATTTGAGTGGCGACGATTTCAGACATCACTTCTTTGGAAATCCCGATCAAAGATTCCGAAAGGTTTCGAACAATGGCTTCGCCGGAAGCGACATTGATCTTGTATTGACCGTTGATCTTGGTGACTTGCTTGTCGCCCACCAAGAATTCCATCATTCTTTCGGTCGCAACTTTTAAAGACTTCGCGCGTTGTGTTCGGTCGTCCGCATAAGTGTTTTGCGTGTCTTCTTTGTATCCCTCGGATTTTTCTAATTCGAAGTAAGCCGAGATCGCAACGTAGAGATAACCCCGTGCTCTTCCGCTAAACGGTGGTTCGCCTTCTTCCAAAATCTTTTTGAAAGCCATGACGCGTAAATAGAAATCTTCATAATCTTGAAACTCTTCTTTATCGAGATCAAGTTTTCTTAAGCCTTCGAGAGCATCAACCAAGGGTGGAAGGAATTTTCCCCACTGCTTGACGTCTTTTAATTGAACGACCTTCGTCTTTGCTTCGGGAGCATTCTTTTTTCGAGGATCATTCGTATTCGGATCTTTTGGTGGTGCTTCGGTGGAACCTGCGTCGGCTTCACCCATGGCAGCATAAATGTTTTTTTCAGAAACAAATGTAATGACGGAAAATAATACAGCTGTAGCTAGTGCGACTCTTTTCATTGGCCCCTCTCTCACTCAGTTCTTCACGACCATTCCACGAATCATTCATCGTCCTGAAGTGTGACTCGCTTCGTTACATATTGCGTGGGACGCTATATTGCAGCGATCCTGATAAAGCAAATATTTTGGGAAAAATATTTTTCTGCGCGCGAAAGAATCTCAGGCCTTGCAATTGAGTGTCTCTCACGTTAGGTGGGGCGCCACTTTGGGTAATGAAGCCCGTTAACTGAAACCTAATCTTGAGAGAGGAGATTTAGGATGTTGAAGAATATCACGAGAACCAGCCTAGGATTCTTGATGTTGTCCTTGGGAGCCGGTGCGTTTGCACAGGCTACTGAAGTGGGACAAATCGAAATCGGAATGGAAAGCAGAAATTACGATGCAGGTCAGGGTTTCCCCCTGAACTTCAACGGTCCCATTAAGGTGACCTCCATTGAAGTGCTCACTCAAGGCGCAAGAAACGCGACTTTGGAAGCTTCTGTAAATGGAAGCTCTGCAGCCGTCACTCCGAGCCCGACCTATCAGAATCACTGGAGCCCGGAATGGAAGACCATCAAAATTTCGAACCCCTCCACCTCTGAAAAGATTTGGGTGAAGTTCGGCAAAGTCGATCCGAAGATCGATAAAATGATTGTGAACTACGAAGCAGAAGTTCGTTACCAGATTAAGGAAGTCATTAAGAAGGTCAACGTCTACATCCCGACCTCACAATTGGGCGATGTGCTCAATCAGATGAAGGGTCAGCTCGATAGCTTGATTAAGTACTTCCCAGAGTCTTCACCGAACGGCGGTTTGTTCAAGCAATTACATCATCTGATGTTCTTTGCTCGTCCGCTTGCCAATTCGCATGAAGCTTCGGATCCGGATAGAAAAGTGGGAATGGCTGTAGACAACTTGCTCAACGAATTCGCCTGCGACGGCATTCGCGGAATTTTCGGCACGATGGCCTACAACAACCCCGGTCAGATCGCGAATGAGATCGAAGCATTCTCGACCAATTTAATGTATCTCGCAGATATGCGCCGATACAGCCCGGTGGAATGCTCGGGTTACACCAAGCAATGGTTACTCCAGAACGGTCAGTACTACGGTGCTGGTCCTGCTCCGGCAGATCAACCTGGCTCGGACATGATCATCAAGTAGTTCGAGACTTCTCGAATAAGGAAAGCCCGGTGCTTCGGCACCGGGCTTTTTTTTTGCCTTCTGGAATCTATTAACGATCGTTGCTGGGGGAAACGGGAACCGCTTCGGGTAAACCAGAATCATCGCCGGGAGAGGAGTAATCTTCCTCTTTCACCGGTGCAGCGTCTGCTGGAGCCAGTGGAGCGGGATCAGTTGCTGCAGGTGTTGCAGGAGCTGGCTCAGCAACGGGTGCCACAGTGGGAGCTGTGGATTTCGCAGGCTGCGGAGCAGCGGGTTCATTCGGTGCTGGTGCCGCCTTGAGATCGTCACAGAGGCCTGAATTTCCAGTTTTCAGAGTCGAAACCACGCGCTGGGTATCGTTCGAGGTCGTGCCCGAATTAAGGCTGATCTTGCCCGCGAGAGTGGATTCACAATCGAGCGGCATTTGAATTTCCTGTAGCACGCCAGTGACCGCCAAGCGTTTCTCGTAAATCGATAAAATCGATTTGGGATGTAAGAGGGCAGCAGGCGTAGTCTGTCGCAGCGGCGATTGCATGGGGTATTCCCAAACCAGCGCGTGCACGCCGGATTTCCACTGAGTGAGGTTTTCTTGGAACTGTTCGGCGGCAATTCCTTTTAGTGGCGAATATTTTTTGGTGCCGAGGCTGACGTCAATGAGCTCCTTGCCATAGTGGAGGCGCAAGGCCTTGTCCAGGAGCTGCGCAAACGCTTCTGGCAATAAGAGTTGTTGATCGGTCACAGGCAATTCTCGGCTCGCGCTTTGAATCGGGTCTTCTAAGAAGCGCATCTGAAGATTTTGCCACTTCACGCCCTTCTTATTCCAGAAGCTATAAATATTGTACGGGCCCTTGGAGTCAGCGACTTTTTCAACCGCTAACCAGGGATTCAAGTTCAGGAGCTCCGCTGCAGCTTCTGCAGAATATAAATCTAGTACTCGAGCCTTAAATACTTGGAGCGTTTCTTCGGTCAGAGCCCTTAGAACCAAAGATTGTACAAGCGGATTTCGAAGCTGTTCCGTGGGCTGGGAAAGCACTAGGCCCAAGTAATTTTCAGGGGTCAGCGTAATTTTTTCTTTTGCGCGGGCTTTCGATTTCTTTAGAGGCTTTTGATTGTTTGGAGCCTTTTGCTCATAAGGGCGTCGGTCAATGACGGCGTATTCCAACATGGTTTCGACATACTTCCCCTTTTCTTTTGGTGGAGCGCCTTCAGGAACGATTTCCCAGTAGGTGACTAAACATTTGTAGCCGGCCGTCTCCGCCCACGCGAGCGCATCCGCGAAGCCCTTCTCCTTGGCAAGCTTGTTGTAGTCCGCCCCTTGAGGGAGGTTGACCCACACCAAATCTTTCTTACACTCGAAATTTTCCTGCGGAAGAATTTCGAGCCGATCCACGTCTGTCAGCAGCGTGAGCGCGGGCAAGAACGGTTTGAACAAGTCTTGGCGGTCATCACTAGGTGAGTACGCGCTTAACTCGGCAACGGCTCCAGGGTGCGCTCCCAGATAACTGCGATTCTGGTCTGCCCAGAAGCGGCCGAGGTCTGTCCAAGCAGCATCATAAACTTTCTGGGTTTTCGAACTCGGTGCGAGCTTCAAGCTCTTCGCAAAAATAGGAGCCCAGCGGCGCAAGCTCAGGTGCAGGCGCAAGAACGCTTCTTTGTCCTCAGTGAGTAAATCAATTCCTTCGACAAAGGCTTTGGGACTGGACGCCACATCTTGAGCGGTGCGGGGGCCGATCTCATATAAAGGTTGGAAGGCGTCTGCATTGAAGTATTCAAACTTGTCTTGATACTTGCCAGCGTTTTGGAAAATCTGCTCCATCGCATCGTTCGCGTTTTGAATCAGGGTGCGGGCGAATTCCAAAGACTTCAGGATTTGAACCAGCTGGGTTTCTGTGAAACGGGGTTTTGCCGTGCTGGCCTTTTTAGATTTTCCTAGGCGAGGAAGGGCGTCGGAAGTGCTGATTAAGAAATCAGCAACTTGGTCGACCATGGCTGTTCTTCGGGCTTCATCTAATGCGGCAGCGGTGTACTCATTTAAGCGAGCAAACTTTTCCTGAAAGCGCAGGCGATTGAAGACTTCCACTTCTTGCTGGGTTCGAAAGACAATGTCCTTCTTCGGATGCAGAATGTAGAAATCAAAACCCTGCTTCACTTTGTGAACTTCTCGGGATTTTTCAAGACGCTGTCCCAGAACTTTCAGGGGCGGGTTCTTCACAATAAAAGGAGTGAGCTCCTTAAATTCGTTCGCCAGTTCGTAAGCCGTGGCTCGACGAACGACTGGATCGAGAACAAAGTCCGGCGTATCGCCGCTCTTGGCTTTTCTTTCCATAAGCGAGCGCAGGACTTCCGCCATTTTTTCAAAGTTTTTCAGCTCATCGGGCGTGAGCTTCGCATTCTTCGCTTTTTGAAGCAGGCTCAGGTCCAAAGTCTTTAGCTGCTCCAGGAGCTGCTTATCGCCTTGAGAAAGAGCCAGGCTCTCTGCCATTTGCATCATGGCTTCGAGCGACTCCTTTTGTTGGTCCTCCGAAAGTTTGGAGGCGTCCTGTCCCAGCACTTCCTGCATGGCTTTGTCGACGACGGCTGAGGCTTCTTCTTTCGATTTTACCTTCTGAGTGGCCGGGCCCTGTTCTTGAGCCTGGGTTTCCGCTTGAGCTAATTGTTTCGGAGGCAAGAGCTCGGTGGGCAGAATGCGTTTAAAGGTTTTGAACTTCGCTTCTAAGTGCTTGGGCTGAGCCGAAAAAAGCTCCGAGCCAAAGTCGAGCTCGTGGCCTTGAGTAATGGATTGTTTTGCCGCGAGATAAGGATTTTCTCGATAGGGCTTTGCAATGACGAGTTCGGCCTTATCTAGAACGGTGTTTTCGCCTGAGAAGTTCAGATAGGCATAGTGGCGAATGATGGGGTCGTAAATATTCCCCGTGTTTTCTTCGAGCTTCTGAACTTCGCCGGTGATCAGGTTAATGATGAAATCACTCTGAAGCGCGTCGCCTTTGCGAAGCAGTAAAACGGGCTCAATCAGGTCGTTGTGAATTCGAAATCCCAAACTCGAATTCGGAATGTTTTTTAGCCAGGCTCCGTCTTGAGCCATGTTCATGACAAAGAGGGAAGCCGCTAAGCTATTCGCCTTTTTCTCAAGAATGGTTCGGCTCACCCAGGGTTGAGCAGCATTGTAATTTTTCAAAGCGTAGTCGAAGAGGACTTTGCGGCGAGCGTTGAGCTGATTCACCCAGCTCAGGGGCTGAGTAGGGGAGTAGAGTCGAGCCGCCTCACGCTCTTGAGCGCGAATCAGTTCTCCGAGCTTGTTACTTTCGGCAGCCAGGGTGGCGAGCAGATTCGCTCCCCCTTCGGTTTGAACAATCTTTAAGATTTCAATATCGAGGACGAAGCCGTGGTCAATGGTTTCAGGAGAAGGCTTGGTTGCAGAAACTCCACCGACGCTCAGCTGAGCAATTTGCTGACGAATCTGTTTGTCGAGGGCCTTGACCTGGGCTTTCTGTCCGTCTTTTTGGGCTTTCCATTGGCGGAGGTAGAGCTGCGAAAGCTCGACTAATCGTTTGTGCGCGAGAGCTGCGGCAGCCTTCGCGTCTTCCTGTTTCTTTAAGGCTTCTGTAGCCGCTTTCAGGCCATCGCCAGTTCGGCCAGCAACGGTCTCCACGCCGGGTTTTTGGGGGTCTTTCTTCGGATCGGGCGGATTGATTGAGATCGTGTAGATGGCCAGCGCGTGGGCTAGGGCAGAAATGCCAAAGCACACCGCTTCAAAAACCGGAATACCTAAGATCACCATTCCGCAGTCCCTCTCTCAAATCAGGGATAATGTACTGCATCAAAATGCTTGGAAAGTCTAGTTTCTATCTAAAGAGAGGATATTAAAGGAGACTTACCGACCGTTTTCGGTAAAGCCGCGCATGGTGACGTTAGTGATCGACGCGGCGGTCGAGTCGTAGAGGCAGGTCGCCCCTTCGCCATGGCCTTGGTACACGCCAAAGTTCGGGGTGTAGACACAAGTTTCCCAGGATTCGCAGACGCCGTTCCCGTTTCCTTCATTTGGGAAGCTCGAAGCTTCCACGGCATCCTGCAAGTAGAAGGAGTAGATGGATCCGCTGGTGCTTCTGTTGGCATCGCTCGGGCAGGGTCCGTTGGAAATGAATTTCGTTCCGGTATTGACTCCATCATAAGTGGAGTTGGCGGGGACACTGCCCGCACGAAGACTCCAGTCCCAGATGTGGCAGCTGACGCCTTGGCAGGTGGCGTTCGCGGCACTGGTAAAGAAGGCGGCAATGTTTGGACCCCAAGTGCGGAAGGCATTTTGAAAGCTGAACCAGTCGCTCACACTGCCAGAGCCGCTGCCGTTCATGGAGTCTGTTACAGTCCCAACGAAGGGAAAGCTACCGTTCACATTGAGCGCAGTATGGGTTGATCCGGCGCTCGGAGCGCACGAGTTCCCGGCTTGGAGCCCGCTGATTCCGCTCGCCACGTTACAGCCTCCATTAAATAGGAACATACCGTTAAAGTTATTGCTCGATGTCGAGGTCATGACCAGTGGGACGCCATTTCCTAGCAGCGCCAACTGAGAAAAGTTGCTTCCCGAGGTGACGGAGTCGATGAAGATCCCGTTATTAATATTGCTCGTGGACAGAAGATTGTGAACGATGATGCTATTGCTGCTGGCGATTTTTAAGCCGGAATCGCCCGAGCCGGTGAGGGTACTGGTGATGAGCGAGCAGAGGGATGAGGAATCGAAGATTACTCCGTATACCCCATTGCTTGCAGCAAGCAGGTTTTTTACCACGACTTGCCCGGAGCCCAGGACGTTCACCCCGTGGCGTTCGTTGTTTGAAGAGTTTGAGTTCAGAAGCAGATTGTCGTTGGAGCTAAATGAAAATGCAATTCCGTCGCCGTTTTTAGCCCCTGCCGAGCGAATTCCTTCAAACCGTCCGGCCGTAGAACCTTTGATAAAGATGTTAGCGCCGTCTTGAGAACCAAAGACTTCCGTCGCGCGGACTTGCGGCATTTTGGAGTTTACAAAGAGAAGGCCTGTGGCCACCGAAGCGGCATTGAAAGTTCCTTCAATTGTATTGAAGTAGGCTCCCGTGCTCACGCTGACTAGGGTTCTGGAGGTGAGTGCACCCACCGTTCCCGTTCCTGGATCCACGTTATAGCCGGAATTGTTCCAGCTCAAAACCGCTCCCCTTAGAGTGACAAGGCTCGATCCAACGCCTGTGAGAATGTAACCGTGAGTCGATCGGGAGGTCGGAAGAACATAGATGGTGTGCGGGCTGCTCAAGAGAGTCGCGCTTCCTGAAACCTGGGCGCTGTTGTCCGGCAGTAAGACGAGAGGAGTGGTGTACCAAACTTTTTTTGTGGAAGTGACAAGGGCGCGGTTCGTGCGTTTCACTGTCACGGAGTTCGCTAACCAGTAAGGGTTCCCTTGGCCGTCGATGCCAATGAGATCGCGAATTCCCTTTCCGATTTTCAGCTTCGAGTAAAAGGTGGGGTTTGCGTTGTATTGAGTGGAGCAAGTCCAGTTGAAGGCACCGAGCTCATCGACCATTTCCAAGCCTTCGCAGGTGTTGGTGACGTGAATTTGAACTTGTCGAACTTCAGCTGCAGGGATGCAGTAGTAAGAAGGTTCTGTGCCCGAGCAGACGGGGGAGCCGTAGGGAAAGCTGGTCAGGGTTGTCCAATCGCTGCTGGTAGCATTGACATTCATCGGTTGCGGATCAATCGGGTCATAGAAAATGGAGCTCGATACGCACTTGGTTTCAATGCCGTCTTTGTCTTTAAATTTTATTTTGATGGTGAAGAGTCCCGGGTTTGCAGTCGAGACACCTTCGAAAATGGTGGCCAGACTCCAAGTCACTGAGGAACTCGCAGTCTGCCAGCTGCCGCCGAAGCCGCAGCCGTTTCCGTTGCTGATATACATCTGGGTTGCAGAGGGCGGGAGGTTGATTGAAAGGCTAACAGTGGTCGAAGTCGTTCCGACTGAACCGTTGTTGATCGAGAAGGAGCCAGAAGTCGTGCTCCATTCCTGACTGTCGTTATAGCAGCCGGTTAAAGCCACCATGACTATAATGAGGAGTCCTGCTACTAACGGAGCTCCAACCTTCGACATGCCCATACTCTAATTATAAGGCGAGATGGGCCGAATTTCCTGATTTTGACGCACTGTAACTGGCTGTTTTTTCAGGATTATGAACTATTTTGTTAATAATTTTTAACAGCGAGATCCGTGTCTTTTAATACGTAGTCTCAATGGTTCTCTTTTGGGAGCTGAATCAGGATGACCCCTAACAGGAGTAGGAACGAGCCCACCACTCGAGTCAGGCTGAGGGGGGTTCGGGTGACACCGAGCCAACCATTGGAATCAATCAGCATGGCTGCGACCTGTTGGCCGAAAATGGTTCCAGCAATTGTAATGACCGTTCCTAATTTGGGGAGGACGAAGATGGCCATGAGCACGTAGAAGGCGCCGAGCATTCCACCCACGAATGCCCAACTGGGAGTGGTTTTCATTCCTTCGATTCCTTTGCCCGCTCCCCCAAACAATCCAAGAGAAATGAGCAGTGCGAGGAGGAGGAGTCCCACCGCGAAAGAAATCACCGCGCTGAGAATCGGAGAATCCACGCCAAATCGGAGCCGACTGTTGACGGCGACTTGAACACTGAGGGCCACGCCTGCAACGACGATCACGATGAAGGGGACGATTTTAGAAAAGAAAAATTCTGATGAAGGCATAGGTTCTCCTACTTTTTAAATCCGATTACCACAGCTCCCAATATGAGCAGGAACGAAAGTGCATGGCGGATCTGGAGTTTCTCTCCCAACGCGACCCAAGCAAAAACCATGAAGACGACCAGTGTGATGCATTCTTGCAAAATTTTGAGTTGGTACGCCGAAAGAGGACCGTAGCCCAGTCGGTTGGCCGGAACTTGAAAAATGTATTCAGGGAGGGCCAAGAGCCAGCTAGCGAGGATGGCGGTCCAAAGTGCAGCTCCTTTGAATTTCAAATGCCCGTACCAGGCGACTGTCATGAAGCAGTTCGAAAGAAAAAGGAGCCCGACAGTTCGAAGCAATGGCCAGTGGTCACTCATACCCAGCAATGATGCCCTGTTTGCTCCAGCTGGTAAACCATTGCACAACGAAATCTTCACTTATTTTTGAACGGGTCATGAGCGAGAGAAGTTTGGAAAGAGGCTGGTGCTTTTTAATTTCCTGAATCAGGCGGTATTGAAGGGGTGTGACTGTTTGAAACTGAGCTTTGCCATGAGGGCCAAAAATTAAATAGTGAGAGTCCGTTTTTAGAAGGCGAACGGAAGGATCTAAGTAGAGCCGAGCTTTCAGAATCTGGTCTTCGGGAAGCGACAAGAGATTAGAAAAATCCCGATGCTCAATCGACGGAGCAAAACTGCTTAAGGACATTTCCCAATCCAAAGCAGCGAGATTTGCGAGCGGAGATTTCTTTTTCTTCCTAAGGAAAACGGAAAGGTTTTTTCCAACCTCACTGATGTTGGCATAGCGGGACGGATAGGCGGCGAGATATTCTCGCATTAGCTTTGCGAAGGGGCGCTTGCCGATTTTTTTTCGGAGCTGCGGAAAGTCAGACTCGAGTACTTCTAGAATTCTTGCGAAGTAAGCGTAGCGATAGATTTCCATTCGCGAGCGAGAGGAGAGGGGAGGGCGCTTCGCAATCAGCGTTGCGAGAATTTTTGAATCGGGCTTCGAATCTTTCGTCAGCTTGCTATAGAGCTGCTGAAATTTCGAAAGGCTGAGCGGCTTTCCCTTGGGGAAGTCGGTAACCATAGTCGCTGACCTCAGTTTGAATTTCTTTTACTCGGAGTAATTCTTTTTCGAGTTCTTCCCATCTGGGGAAGTTTCCGTCGCGCTCCACCATGGCGCTGACTGGTCCAAAATGTTCGCGGCTCCATTCGTAGAGACGCCACACTTCTTCGCAAATGGGTTCGTCATGCGTGTCGATCAAATGAGTGCCTAGGTCGGAGTGGCCCGCCAAGTGAATCTGTCCCACACGATTTCGGGGAATGGCACGGAGATAATCGAGGGGGTTAAAACCGTGATTTTTTGAGCTGACGTAAACGTTATTGACGTCGAGCAGGAGTCCGCAGTCGGCGCGTTTGAGAAGTTCGTTGATGAACTCCCATTCCGTCATTGCCGATTGATTGAATTCCACGTAGCTCGAAACATTTTCAATCAAGATGCGGCGTTTTAAAAAGGTTTGAACTTGGTCAATCTTGTTGGCGACGTGCTGAAGCGCTTCCTCTGTATAAGGAAGGGGCATCAAGTCATGCAGGTTTTCACCATTCACGCCAGTCCAGCAGAGATGATCAGAGACCCAAGCGGGTTCTACAGCGTCGATCAGACTTTTCCAGCGCTTCAAATAAGAGGGATTGAGCGGATCGGCAGAACCAATCGAAAGCGAAACGCCGTGAAGGACGATGGGAATTTCTTTTCGGAGACGTTGCAGGGTTTTGATGGCAGGAGGCTGTATGTCGTTTTCCCACGCCATGTAATTTTCGGTGACGACCTCGATCCAAGAAACGGGGTGGGGAATTTGCTTTGAGAAGTGAGATGCGAATTCGCGGCGGAAGCCGATTCCAACTCCCAAATCCGGAAATAGTGAATCTCGTTTCTTCATTTACACAACTCTAGTTAAAAAAAGGGGACGAAGCTGAGCTCCGTCCCCGGTAAAACTTGAACGACTGAGAAGAAATTACTCGTGCTTTTCAGCAGGAGCAGCAGCTTCAGCTTTCTTGTCCTTCTTCTTGCCAGCAGCTTTCTTGTCCTTCTTATGGCCTTTGCAGCCGCCCTTGCAGCCGTTCGCTTCCTTCTTGTCGCCGCCTTCAGCGTGTTCATCAGCGAAAACTTGAGCAGCGCCGCCAGTAGCGAGGCCAGCGATCAAAGCAGTTGCCAAAACGTGTTTGAAATTGACTTTCATTGCATATCTCCAATTAGCTTTCATGACTTCTTAAGGTCATGGGTCCTTCAGTGGACCAAAGGTTAGTACTGTAAAGAAGTCCTGAGTTTAATACGGATTTTTTCGAGTTCGCCACCCTTAAATTGAACTTCTGAGAATTTTGCCGAGCTGCACCTCGTCGCGGCTTGTCATAAAACAGACGCTCGACTAGGCAAAAAACTTCCCATTCCAAACAATGTCCCCTATCATTTTATAAACACAGCAGTTCAAAAGGATTTGGAACGAACCTACGGAAAGGGTCCCCGGAATGAAACTCGGAAAATTAATGCAGACGGACAATGATTGTACGATCACCATCGCTCGCGTGATGCTTGGTTTAGTGATGTTCCCTCACGGCGCTCAAAAGATGCTCGGATGGTGCGGCGGTCATGGTTTTTCGAACACGATGAATATGTTCACCCAAGGAATGGGCGTTCCGGCTTTGTTCGCATTCTTAGCGATCGTGGCTGAATTCTTCGGCTCGATCGGTTTGATCGTCGGTCTCTTTAGCCGCATCGCTGCGGCAGGGATCGCTTCGGTGATGTTGGTCGCGACTCTCATGGTTCATCGTTCTAACGGTTTCTTCATGAACTGGATGGGGAATCAAAAAGGCGAAGGCTACGAATACCATATTCTCGCAATCGCTCTTTGCATCGTCATTATGTGCAAGGGTAGCGGCTCTTATTCGTTAGACCCGATCGTCGCAAAAAAATTGAAGCTCAAGAAGTAGTTCGTTCTTTTTTAAAAACGAAGTTCACAGAAGTCGGAGACACGGAGGTCTTATGGCACTCATGGAATTGAGACGCAGTGTGTTATTCACTGCGCTGCTGGTGGGAAGCTCGTTGGTTTCTTCGTCCGCTCACTCTGCCACCGTGGCAGTGATTGATTCGGGCGTGGATTATAAACACACCTATTTGAACAACCACATCTGGACGAATCCGGATGAAGTGGCTGGCGATGGGGAAGATAACGACTGGAACGGCAAGAAAGACGACGTCTACGGCTGGAATTTCGCTGAAAACAACGAATACGTCATCGACTACGGCTATCTAGGAAAGTTTTCGAAAGATCCTTACACCTTCTTTGAAATCCAACTCCGAATGCTGACCGGCCAAGGCACTCAGGCGGATCGCGATTGGGTCAATCAGAAGCGTCAAGACGAAGCGTTCATGCAAGAGCTTCAGATTTTCGGGAACTTCGTTCATGGCACACACGTAGCAGGCATTTCTGCCAACGGATCGGCCAATAAAATCATGGCGCTGAAGCTGCTTCCGACGGAAGTGAAGAAGCCGTTTGAAAAAGCAGCAGCCCAAATGGGTGGTTCGTCAATTGGGGACACCATTAAAGACACGATCATTCGGGCATTGCTCAGTCAGCTCGCTGCTGGTCAAGGCAAGGCACTTGAGCCGATCGGCCTGTACTTGAAGCTGAAGGGTGCCCAAGTGGCCAACTGTTCGTTTGGAACGAGCACGAAGGCCATCGGTACTCTTTTGGAAAAGATTCTCCCCATCATCTTGCGTCGTCCAGCGACTCCGCAAGAAGTGGAAATGTACTCCGCGTTCTTCATTCAGAACGTCGTAGATTCCGGCAAGCAGTTCATGGTGGATGGAAAGAAAACGTTCTTCGTCATGGCAGCAGGCAACGATGGAACGGATAACGATCTGTTACCCGCTTACCCGGCCAATATTCGCCGCGACAACGCCATCACGGTTGCTGCGACTCAAGGTCTTGACAAGTTGGCGTCGTTCTCAAACTACGGCGTGAACATGGTCGACATCGCTGCTCCAGGCGTCGGTATTCATTCTTCCATTCCGGGCGATGAGTTCTTACTGGTCAGTGGCACAAGCCAAGCCGCTCCGGCGGTGAGCAACGTCGCAGGCCAAGTGCTAGATGCCAATCCGGGCTTGAACTTCAAAGACCTTCGCAAGGTATTGATGGAGACAGTGGATAAGAAAGATTTCCTCACCGGCAAAGTCGCTTCGGGCGGTATCGTCAATGGCCAGCGCGCTGTAGCGGCTGCCTTGTTGATGAAGTCTGGCGTGGCTTTGGATGCTGCTGTGAAGACAGCACGCGCCCAGGTGGCGGACATTGTAGCAGCTCCAGCATTTGCTCAGGACGTGGCTAAAGAATCGTTCTTACAGATGCCGAGTGTGTTTAAAGAGTAGTTCGATTAGATCTTCTTCGTATGACAGCGGCCTTGCTCCTTCGGGAGTGAGGCCGCTTTGTTTTGGGGGTTGTACTCGCGCCGGCGCGAGTTCCTTCGGCCGGGATTCTATTTGTGGAGGTGCATGTCCTCCCTTTCTGCCTGCCGCCCATCCTTGGTTGGCCCTCGGCGGCATCGCCTTGAGAAGCCTCCTGCTTCTCACAGCCCATTTAGGGCTGCCGGCCGACTCGGG
>JAIEMT010000040.1 GCA_019751945.1 bacterium | reverse complement strand
AGGTAGAACACCGGTTAAACCCTCTGCTCTAGGTCTGGCCTCGCACAAAAGCCGCATTCTTCAGCGGGAACTAGCTAGAGTTTCTAAACGATTTAAAAAATAGGCTTCTTCCATAAAAAATCGAGATGAAGAAGATCCTATTTCTGTCCCTATTTGTTTCGACGGTTTCTTTGGCCAGCCCTGACGTACCGACCCTCAAACTAGAATATTCTTACGCACTCGATTGGTATTGCCCCCTTCAGGTGGTGCCCGAGACTCTCACTCCAGCCCAGGCCGCGCTGATTCCAAAAATTCCGATTTATCGAGACCAAGAACTCTTGGCAAAAATCAGCTGGTTTCAATCGGAGTGGGACAAGCAAGGGACTCCCTTATTAGCGGCAGCAGCTCATGCCATCGGCAAACCTTATCCCATGAAAGAAATTTCGGGAGCTTTGTTCCTCTGTCCTCGCCTGCCGTTCATGGGAACCCCCCTTTCATTCAATGTTATTTCCTATTTAAATTTATCAGCGAAAGACATTCCGGCCTTGGGAGGAAGACCGATGCCGGTGTTCTTTTTCGTTTCGACAGCCTTTCATGAGGTCCTTCATAAATACATCTATTCAATTTTGGAAAAGAGCCCTTCGACAGTATTGAAAACCCTCCATACGAACTTGGACAGCCTCTACGGAGCACACCTGCATCTCTTTGCTTTGCAGAAGAAGGTCTTTACTGACCTTCGACTCGAAAGACTGCTCCCTGCCGTTGGAAAGCTGGAAGCGAGCCATGGCTCGGAGTATCTTCGTGCCTGGAAAACCGTTCATCAGGATGAGGGGACCTATCAATCCCTTTTAAGTGAGCTGAGAAATTAGCGCCAATACTCTTCAATCAAGTAGTCAGCTTCAGATAAAAATCCGCATGCTTTTCAGCGACGCGCGCTGGCTTCAGCCCTTCAGCATATTTTCGAGCCGCTTCACGCAATTTGGCGCGCGCTTCTTCTTGATCCAAAAGTTCACAAACTTTCCGAGCGCAATCGGCCGCGTTTAAACTTTCGAAGAAACTCAACGCACCAGGCTCGCGCTCTACAATTTCCCGATTCAATAAAAGATCAGAAGCGAGAATCGGGGTTCCTCGCGCCAAAGCTTGCGCTAAAGACCCCGAACCCGAAGTCGCGCGAAACGGTGCTAAAACAAGTTTGCATGCCTCGAAGAACGAATCCATCGAATCCGCCGGAAGAAATCCGGTGATCTGAACCCGATCGCTCAAACCGAGATCCTGAATCAGCTTCACACACTGATCGTAGTAAGGACGATCTTCAGGACGTCGTACTCCTCCCGCCAAAATTAACCGCACATTCCCACGCTCACGCAAAGGCGATTCCGCCCAAGCGCGAATGGCAACGTCTTGGCCCTTTTCAGGAGTGAAAAATCCAAACACCATCACCAACGAAGCGTCCTTCGATTGTTCCAAAATAGGATGGCGATTTCTGGGGACAGGCACTCCGCCCATGGCCTGCTTCGGATCAAAAACAAAATGGGGAATCACTTCGACGTGATGGCAATCGGATTTAATCACCGCGGGCTGTTGATACGACGAATGCACCACCACTCCGTCTAAAACTCCCCAAGTTTTCTTCATCCACATTCCGCGAACAAACGGCAACCAGGTGAAGTTGCCCCACCACTTCACTTGATCTTGGGGGCTCCACCCTCTCCACGCATACCGAAAATCGGGATCCAAAACAGTGTGGGCCGTCGCACTCAAATAGGCTTCGGGTAAAATATCTCGAATTTTTGAAACCCACTTTGGAAACGAATACCGAAGGGGGTTCTTCCCCCCAAAGAGTCCGTACTCATGCTGAAAATGAATGTAAGTGGGGCGCTCCTTCTTGAGATAATCGAGGAGCTTTGGAAACTCCTTCTCGTCTAAAAAATAGGGTTCGAGCGTTTCAAATCCCCGACTCCGCCAAGATTCTTTGATGGATGGCCAAAGCGCCTGCGAATAGGTGCGGATGCCCCCATCTTTCACTTCGGGAACGACCCAAAGAAGGCGCTTTTTCTGAATTGCTTTGACCATGGCCGAGAGTTAGCCTAACAGATAAGCGATGTCAAAGTGGCTGAATTTAAACCAAATTAAGAAAATCTTGGCCTTTCTGGGGCCGCGCATTGCTCTTCAATTTGGGGTCGGCGCCGTCATCAGCATCTTGCTCTTTGTTGCCGAGGTTCTGTTCGCTTACACCTTACAGCTTTTTTTGGTCGCTCTCGGGGTCATGCGGGTCGAAACCCAAGTACTTCCTCGCTGGGCGCCTTCCTTCTTCCATCTCGAAAACATGTCGAGTGTCATTGTTCTCATTTTAAGTGTGGGAGTGGTTCGAGGAATTCTGCTCTGGGGAGAAAAACTCCTTCAGGGAGCGTCGCTGGAGAGCTTCAAAGTCCTCATGCGTCAAAGACTGGCGCGTTGGATTTTTAACAGCGACTCCATCAGTACTGCAGAAGCAGTTGGACTCTTCGGTGAAAAATCCACTTGGGCCGGCTACGCCATTTATCACGTCCAGCTCTTTACGATGCACACGCTGCTCTGCCTGCTTCTGGCCTTCAATCTCTTTCTGATCGATGCTCGCCTCACCTTGATTGCAGCTGGTGCTGCCGTAGCTCTCTTTGTTCCTTTAAAATTGCTGACTCGAAAAACGAAAGCCAACGCCCAAGCCCTGATGGAAGTTTGGGATCAAATGACCCGCCGAATGCTCAGCAGTATTAAGAATCTCTTGCTGATGCGAATCTACGGAACCTGGAAAACTGAGGAAAAAGAAACGCTTCAGAATTTGGATCGCGGTTACCGTCACCTCATCAACTTTTATTCGACCAACGGCTGGCAATTTGCGAGCCCGCAAGTTGTTGGCACATTTGTAGTCTGTGGACTTGCCTACGTCATGCACAAGGAACAGACTCTGGCTCCGGGCCTCATTGTTTCTTACTTCTACCTTTCCTTCCGGCTCCTACAATCGGTGTCGCAGCTTCTCAATGGCTACAACACCGCGGCGATTTACTGGCCGCAAGTTGAGGCATTGGCCAAATGGTGGGCCGACTCTTCGTTTGATGGCATTCGAAATACGCGTAGCCTGGAGCCGGAGACCAGCAGCACTCCTGCCAACACTCCGATTGCTTGGAGACTCAAACAGGTTTCTTTCTCGTATCCGCTGACAACAACTCCCGTCATTCAAAAAATGGACTTGGAGATTCCTCCAGCAAAAACCTTGGTGATCACTGGAGCGTCGGGTTCTGGCAAGAGCACTCTCTTGAATCTGCTTCTAGGCATGAGCACCCCGAGCTCTGGAGAAATTCAAGTCCACCTCGACCACACAGCAGGCTGGCAATCGCTGTCGGAAGCTCGAGGCCGACTGCTTCAAAGTGTGGGATACGTCGGAGCTGAAAGTTTTTTGACCGAGGGCACAGTTTACGAAAACCTGATTTACGGATTGCGAGAGAAACCCGCGGCACAGGAAATTCGAGAGGCTTTGACCAAAGCCGATTGCGGATTCGTAGACGAACTCCCACTGAAACTAGAACACCGACTGACAGACCAGGGCCAGGGACTTTCCGCTGGTCAGAAGCAACGCCTGGGATTAGCTCGAGCCCTGCTCAGAAAACCCCGAGCCCTCTTCTTAGACGAAGCTACTGCGAATTTGGATTTAGACACCGAAGCGAAACTCATTCAGACGTTACATCGCCTCAAAAGCCAAATGACGATTGTGGCGGTTTCTCATCGCCCCGCACTTCTCGAGTTAGCAGACGATCAACTCAGTCTTCAGTGAACTCTCTGGTAGAGAAGGTACCCGCGCTGACTCGCGCTGATCATTTTCCAAAGCTCGTCATTTCCCCTGCCAGTGAGTCGAAGCACCGCCGAATCAAATTCCCCCTGATACTGCGGAAGAACAATGGCGTAGCTGCAACCTAAGACTTCTGCCAACGCGAGATTCGACGGACTTTTTTCGACAAACTTCACGGGATGTCCCTGCATCAACTCCCCATGTGTCCAAATCCAATACTGCCCCACTAGAAGCAAACACTCTCCGGTTTTGAATTTTCCGTCATCGTGAATTTTTTGGACCAACTCAGAGATATTTCCAACCGAGTAGCGGCCCGGATCTTTGATCTGATATTTTGCAAAAAGCATGGCCCCACAGGCAATGGCCAATCCCACCGCAAAACGGAGGCGATGTTTCTTTCCAGCCACTGTCACACTGGGCAGTAACTCATCGAGCATCAGAGCCAACATAAAGAAAAGGGCCGGATAGATCGGAATAATAAACCGCAGCTCTTTGTGAGGAATCAACAGGTGCACGAAAAGATAAACAGCGGTGGGAATGAAAATGAAATGGAAGCGGGACTCCTTAAAAAAAGCCCGTTTTCGATACGCTACGGCCCCGGCACAACCAAAGAACGCCAACCAAAACGCCCCCGAAAGATCCGATCCCAAAGTTCGAAAATATTCAAAGAAAGGCGAGGTTCCATACATGCTGGCCACGCCTTCAAAAAGATTCTTCTTAATATTTTGGTAGAGGCTAAAAAACGGACGACCCCAGGCAATCCAATCAAAAATTCCCAGAATTAAAATGACCGAGAAAAATCCGTTTACTCCGCGGAGCCAGAGACGGGGACTCCCCTTCTTGAAAATCCAAGCATACAAAGCAAAGCCCAGTCCCCAGAGAGCCATCTGAATTCGTGCCAGGAATCCCAGCCCGAGATAACGCCCCACTGCATCCCAATCTTTGGCTCGTTCACTTTCGAAGCGAGACCAGATCGCAGGCAGGCTCATGACGGCCGCGTTCATTGCCCAGGTATCGCTCAGAGTAGCAGCACTCCAAATTGCCATCGAAGGATGAAGCGAAAAAACTGCTAATGCAATATTCCTTGCCAGAGGGCGGATATTAGCGCGCTTCAATAGCGTGAAAAATACCACCAAGCCCAAGCTGGAAACCAACGCCGTTAAAACACGGCAACCGATGATCACCAAAGCCCCGCCCTGAACTCCCATGAGTTTGAAGAATCCCAGCACAGGAACGTAAAGGCTAGGAATGATCCAGGAACGAACCCCGGAAGTCCACTCCCAAGACAACCAACCATAACCATAGACGATGTGAGAAGCGGGCTCTAAAGACTGGAAGTGCTGGTCGGGATGGAGATAGTCAATAGTAGTCACTGCGGCAAACATACGCAGAGCAAAGCCCAGTCCAATCAGAATCCATGCAAAAGAATCGTTCATAAGCAGTGTTGAATCTGACTGATGATTTTACGCGGTCCGAAGGCCAGGGCAAACCATTCTTTTTTCTGAAGTTTTAAATGAGTAGGTCGCGACCCGAAGTGTTTTTCTAGTTGCCGTGTGTACTCCCGGGTCACGGAAGTGAGGTCGGCCTTGACGAGTCCCGAAAGAATGACACACCAGTTTCCGTTTTGCGGCTCTAAATCCCGAACCAGATTCTTGGACTCCGCTAACAAAACGGGCTTCAAAATATTGGCTAAGATCACTGAGGACTTCCTGCGGCGTTGCTTTTGCCGGAAATGAATTCGAGAAGGCCCCACCTGATTTAACCGCGCATTTTCGCGAGCGTTACGAATCGCAAGCGGATCGATTTCTACGGAGTCCACACTCTTAGCACCCAAAACCGCGGCCCCCACCGAAAGAATTCCAGAACCGCTGCCAAAATCCAATACCTGGAGTTCCTTCCAGTTTGAACTCCAGTTCTGAGACAAATACCCCATCACCGTCAAACAGAGCTGGGTGGTTTCGTGAGTGCCGGTTCCAAAGCCCGCTCCAGGATTGATCACAATCGTCCGAAAGCGGTTGGATCGGGGTTTCTTCTTCCAAGGAGGGAGGATTTTCCAAAATGGAGGTAGACTCACCCCCGAAAAAGCCTTCTTTGAAATTCGGTTCCAATCTTTTGCTTTTTGTTCTCGAGGTGCTCGAACCCGGAATCCCTTCAGAGCGGGAGCCCAGGCCTTCTTCAAAACGTGAATTCCCCTCAGCGCTTCCGAACGGGTGCCAAAGTAGATTTCAATCGGCAAACTTTTTTTAATCGAAGAAATCCAATCTCGAGAAGCAGGAGCCTTTCCCGAGTCCACTTCCCAAGACTCCGTGAGCAAACCCCACCGAGAGGCATCTGCGCTTAAAACAGTCCCTTCATGAACCCCGAGAGGTTGGAGATTTTGCCAAACCCAAGCGAAAAAATACTGACGCTGAGCTTGATCGACTCGAGCCCTCGAAGCGCGTGGAAACTCTACGCGAACGACGAAGGTCGATCGCTCACGCTGGTGGTTGCGAGTGGTCATCACCCGGACCAGAATTCGATGGATTCTTTTCTACAGCAGTCGCCGTGGTTTGAGACTGTTGAGTCTCAGAGGCCTGGGGATAGGACTGGTTAGGCACCGGACCCCGACTCTGATGATGATCTCTTCCACCGCCGCCACCACCACCACCGTGGTTTCGATCCCGACCAAAACGGCCGCCACGATTATTGTTGTTGTTGCGATTTCTACCGCCACGACCACCTCGGCCGCCACCACGGTTATTATTGTTGTTCTGCCAACCGCCGCCTTGTCCACGGCCGCCACGACCACCGCCGCCGTTACGACCAGCACCTGGACCGGGGGCTGCATTGCCTGAAGCCTTGGCGTTTGAAAGAGCCGCATCTTGAGCCGCTTGAGCTCTCAAAAAAGCGAGGCGATCTTCCTCATCGTAGAAATCATCTCCGGAAGCTCTTGGCGTTGGAATCACATTTCCATTCGGAGCCGAATCGCCGCCATTCGCCATGGGGGCTGCCTGAACCTCTTCATTTCCGGGCATACCCGAAGCTGCTGGGGTTTCCGGATTCGTATTGGGATCGGTCACTGGCTCGGAGCGAGTTTCATTGTTCCCGCCGCCCGAATCGCGTTGCGGACGGTTTCTACCGCCGCCCCGATGATTCCTCGGATTCGAATTATTGTTGTTATTATTGCGCTGCGGACGATCCGTCTTATCGCCGCTTACTTCAAACTGCTCAGGATGGAAATCCGTCACCGCTTGTAAGTAGATCTGCTTGCGATAGCGACGCTCCAGCTGATCTAAAGTTTCGCGCTCGTCGATTGCCAAAATGTCGATGACATCCGGATGAGCCTGAACCAAAATCTTCGAAACATCGCGCTCAATTCCTTCGCGTTCCGTTTCACGCATCACTTCATAAGCTACCGTCTGCTTGCTCTTCACAAAGCCTTTGCCTTCGCAATGGCTACAAGATTCACAGAGAGTTCGAATGATCGTATCGCGCGTACGCTTACGAGTCATTTCCACCAACCCCAGTTCTGAAATCTTCAGAATGGTCGGACGGGCGCGGTCTTTTTTCAGCGCATCTTCAAGGGCACGGTAAACGCGCTGCTTGTTCTCTTCCTTCTCCATATCGATCAAGTCGAGAATGATGATGCCGCCGCAATTGCGTAAACGGAGCTGATAAGCAATTTCCTGAACTGCTTCCAAATTGGTTTTAAGAATGGTGTCTTCGAGATTCTTCTTACCCACAAAGCGGCCAGTGTTCACGTCGATGGCTACCAGCGCCTCTGCTTGGTCGATCACGATATAACCGCCGGATTTCAACCAAACCTTGCGCTCCAACGAACGCGAAAGCTCGGTAGAAATTCCGTAAGCATCAAAGATCGGAATGTCTCCGTGGTAAAGCTCGACCTTCTGTCGCAACGAAGGCATGAAGTGAGCTACAAAGCGTTGAATCTCATTATAGTGATAGCGAGAGTCGACAATAATCTTGTCGATATCTTCGGTCACCCAATCCCGAATGGCGCGAAGAACGGAGTTGAGATCTTCATAAACCAGAACGGGTGCCGTTGCGGTTGAAGCCTTCTCGCGAATTTCGTCCCAGAGACGAGCCAGATAATCGATATCCTGCTTGATTCGTCGCTCAGCCTGCCCCTTACCGCTCGCGGTGCGAACGATAAAGCCCAGATTCTTTGGACGGCTGCGCTCAACAAAGTCCCGAAGCTTTCGACGCTCGTCTTCTCTTTCAATTCGACGAGAAACCCCGACGTGGTCGATGGTCGGCATACAAACCAAGTGGCGACCCGGCAAGCTGATGTGGCAAGTGAGGCGCGCACCCTTGGTTGCAATGGGATCTTTTGCGACTTGAACTAAAACTTCCTGACCTTCTTGTAAGAGGTCCTGAATATTGACTTGGCCGCGTGCAGAGCGAACCGATTGCTTCGGACGAATGCGACGATCGCGACTGCGTTGTTGACGAAATTCTTGGCCCTTGCGTCCCGTTGGGATCGGCATCGCGGGACCGGTTGCTGATTCAGAAACCTGATCACCAGGACGTTCACCAGCAGCTCCAGCCACCTGGCCTTCACCGATATCGCCCGGACGTTCTGCACCGAGTTTGCTGTCGGACATTTGTTCATAATAGTCCGCACGATAACTGTATTCTTCGCCCTGCCCCTGAGCGCCGGAACCTTGTTGACCACCTTGGGGATTAGCACCCTGGCCTTGGTTTCCACGGCCGCCGGCAAATTCACGATCGCGATTTCCTGGAGGTCTGCGACGTCCGCGTCCACCGCGGCGACCTCGACGATGCCGTCGGGGGCGTTCGCCACCCGGACCGGCAGCCTGACCTTCAGCTCTCGGACCAGCAGCGCCACCCGCGTTTCCGCCGGGAGAAATGTTTCCCACATTGTCGCCGCCGTCATCGCCTTCGCCTTCAGGCGGAGGACCCATGCCGACCGGGCCGTGATCGTCGTCGTCGTCTTCGTCTTCTTCGTCCGAATCCAAATCGGAATCTAAATCCATGTCAGCATCATTAGCCGTAGCTACATCCGTGCCGGCTTCGGTATCGGTTTCTGTTTCGGTTGCGGTTTCTGATGCAGCTGCAGCTTCCGCTCCCGGATGGTCAGCAGCGGCTTCGGTTTCTTGACCGTCGACGTGTGCCAATTCTTCCGCAACGTGCTCAGCGCGGGTGCCTTCTTCTTCGTCGATCACTTCTGAGTGAACGAAAACTTCGTCCACGTAGAGAAAGGCGGCCTTGTCTAAGCCGATGTCCACGAAGGCGGCTTGCATGCCTGGAAGAACGCGGGTCACGCGTCCTTTATAAATATTTCCAACAATTCCTTTATCCGATGCTCTTTCAATGAGGAGTTCTTGAATCTCCCCCTCTTCCATCAGGGCAATTCGGGTTTCAGGTAATGAAGCATTAATGATGAGTTCTGTAGCCATTGGTCGGGTGTCTCCCAGTGAGGGAAACCATTGGCATGCAGATTAGAGCGCGGGGTGGTTCTGTAACTCGCTGTATCGGTGAGTTGCTAGAAATGTAGTGGGAGTGGATCGGCCGATCGCCATGAGCGATACTCGAACCGAAATGCGTGCCTAAAAAATCAAAAGCCGGCAACGTAGATGCTCCTAAAACTGTCCCTGCGGCAATGCGAATGCCCATGACTTCCTTAAATTGATAACCTTCCTGAGTTAGCGTGCGATACGCACGAGGTTGAGAGCGCGGCCCTCAAAAAACTTTGTCGAACACAGGTATTAATCCATGAAGAGCCTCAGGTTTTTTCTTTAGAAACCTTCCGGCTGTAGAGGAATGGATTCTCCTCAAACTTTCAAATCCTTCCAAAACTTTTCCTAATAGTATCAGAGAAGGGCAAAAAGCCTCTTACTCTTTTCTATCGGACAATAGAGGTAACGAATCCGACTTGACACTTCAAGTAAAAAGTAGGAACGAATTTTCCGTATGGATTCCATTGAACTGGCTCACCACATCGACCACACGGTTTTAAAAGTTGATACAACGCCTCAAGATTTAGAGAAGGCTTGTAAGGAAGCGAATTCTTACCAGTTTGCTACGGTCTGTGTGCGCCCCCAACACGTTGCCCAGGTCAAAAAACTTTTGGGCGAAGGCAGTTTGGTGAAGCCCATCTCGGTTGTGGGGTTTCCCACAGGTCTAGACTCAGTGGATCAAAAGGTAGGCGAAACTCGTCGAGCGATTCACTCCGGCGCGGCAGAAATTGACACGGTCATTCACCTCGACGCGTTAAAGAAGCGAGACCTGGCCTATGTGTTTCGAGATATTTCAGCCGTCGTTCAAGCGGCTCGAAGTACGGACGACGCCCTACCGGTCCCCGTGAAGGTCATCATTGAAGCCTCGGAATTGAGCCACGAAGAAAAAATCATTGCCTGCGCAATTGCAGTTTCAGCAGGAGCCGCCTTTGTGAAGACCTCGACTGGCTTTGCCCCTGGAGGAGGTGGAGCCACCGCAGAAGACATTGCACTCATGCGAAAAACAGTCGGCCCTCACATCGGCGTAAAAGCCTCCGGCGGCATTCGTACGCGCGAACAAGCGCTTCAAATGATCGAAGCAGGCGCCAATCGCATCGGCGCTTCGGCGAGCGTCGCAATCGTCACCGCTGGATCGACGACCGCGTCGAGCTCGGGATATTAAAGAGTCCTCTTACGGCTTGTATTCGCACTTGTAGTCAATCCGTCCACTCGGAGCATCCTCTGCCGGGTTGGAAATCGGAGTAAAGATACGGGTAATCACAAAATTGCCGAAATGCCGCGGAGGAGTCATGAAGTTACCGGGGAGAATGAGCTTGAAGGTGTAGACAATCGCATTCTTATCGGTTTCATCCTTTGCAATATTCGCTACGACAACCCCTTGATTTCGGTAACCTACGCCTCCTGGACACTGATTTACGACATTCACTAGATCCACCGCATCGACAGAATACGTCGTCACTGGACCAGCAAGGGCTTTCGCCGACATCAACAAAGACACCATCAGAATCAAATTTTTCATTAAACTTCTCCTTATTTCCCGGGCGCGCGTTAGCAGCGACAGCCCTTCTGGTCAAGCTCTAGAAGCAGCTCTAATAAAAAACCTGCGCACATCTTGCCCTCCCCTTCTGCTTCCGCTACGTTACGGCTGAAATCGGGTGAGGGGGCCCCCATTATGCGGCGAGTGATTTGGATCGTTCTGGACGGAGTTGGTGCTGGCGAATTACCAGACGCTTCCGCTTACGGAGATCAGGGTTCCAACACGCTTGGAAATCTTTCCCGCTCGTTCGTAAAGAAAACCGGATCCAAACTTCACCTTCCGAATTTAGAAGCCTGGGGAATCGGCAACATCACGTCGATGGAAGGCGTGGCTCCACAAGCCGCAGGTAAAGGTTTCGGTGCATACGGAAAAGCAGCTGAACTTTCGCGCGGCAAAGATACAACCTCGGGACATTGGGAAATGGCAGGCCTCGTGGTGGATCACGCATTCGCCACATTTCCACAAGGCTTCCCGAAAGAATGGGTCGATCAGTGGTGCCAGGAAAACAATCTTCCTGGCGTTCTCGGAAATAAAACTGCCAGCGGTACAGAAATTATCGACGAGCTCGGCGAAGAACATGTTCGCACCGGCAAACCCATTCTCTACACGAGCGCCGACAGTGTTTGGCAAGTTGCTGCCCACGAAGAAGCGTTTGGCCTCGATCGTCTTTACAAGATTTGCAAGTCCGCTCGAAAGCTCTGCGATGAAAAAGGAATTGGCCGCGTAATCGCGCGCCCCTTCATCGGTAATCCTTCGAAGGGAATTCCCTTTAAAAGGACGTACAACCGCAAAGACCTTTCTCAAGTTCCATTTGGAAAAACGATTCTTCCGCTTCTAGAGGAGTCGGGAGTGAAGACGTTGGGGATCGGAAAAATTTCTTCCATCTTTGCCGGACAAGGTGTCGCTGACAACATCGACACCGCCGGAAACACCGACGGGCTAAAAGTTTTGAAAGAGCAAATGACCCAGAAAAAAAATGGGCTCATTTACTGCAACTTGATCGACTTCGACATGCTCTTCGGTCATCGTCGCGACGTGGTCGGTTTCGGAAAGTGTCTCGAAGAGTTCGATGCTTCAATTCCCGATTTTAAGAAACTCATGAACCCTGACGATTTGATGGTTCTCACCGCTGATCACGGGAATGACCCCACCTATCGCGGCACCGATCACACTCGGGAATATGTTCCGATTTTGGCCTATTCTCCGAGCTCTCAACACAAGGGTGCTCAAGAAATCGGAGCCCGCTCCAGTTTTGCCGACATCGGTGCCACCATTCACGAAGCGCTATTGAAAAAAGCTCCTAGCGCCGGAAAGTCTTTCTTTGGTTCACTGGTATGATGACTCCCGCCCTCACCATTCAGAAAAAACGAGACGGAAAAGAACTCACTTCTTCTGAAATCAAGGACTTCATTCAGGGCCTGAGCAATGGCAACGTCGCCGACTATCAGGCCACCGCATTTTTGATGGCTGTGTACTTTCGTGGAATGACTCTCACCGAAACTGTCGCACTCACCGAAGCAATGCTCGATAGCGGTGAACGTTACGACTTGAGTTCTATTCCCGGAGTAAAGGTCGATAAACATTCCACCGGCGGCGTAGGCGATAAAGTTTCGCTGATCTTGGCACCGCTCGCAGCAGCCTGCGGATTGAAAGTTCCATCGATGGCAGGACGAGGTCTAGGCCACAGCGGCGGCACGATCGATAAACTCGAAGCCATTCCCGGCTACACGGCTCAGCTCCCGAAGAGTCGATTTGAAGCAGCTTTAAATGAAGTCGGCTGCGCCATTATTTCTCAGAGCGATCAGATTGCGGTCGCGGACAAAAAACTCTACGCCCTTCGCGATGTCACTGCGACCGTGGAATGCATTCCACTGATTGTTGGTTCCATTCTCTCCAAAAAAGTGGCCGAAGGAACTCAAGGCTTGGTCTTGGACGTGAAGGTGGGCAACGGCGCGTTCATGCGCTCGCGCGAAGAAGCCCGTCGCTTAGGAAAGACAATCACTCAAGTTGCAAAACGTCTTGGCGTAAAATGCCGTGCGATTCTCACCAACATGGATCAACCGCTTGGATACTCGGTCGGAAATCTTTCAGAAGTTTTGGAATGCGTGGAAGTTTTGAAAGGTGAAAAACATAAACATTCGGATCTCACCTCGGTCGATTTAAAAGAGCTCACGATTCAACTCTGTGCTCACATGTTGGAACTCGGCGGAGTGGCAAAAAAACTCGCCGATGGACGCAAACTCGCGATGGAGCGCCTCAACGACGGCAGCGCTTGGAAGGTCTTCCAAGAGATGATCAAGTTCCAGGGAGGCTCGCTCGATAAGGCTTTATCGCCCCAAAAGCCGCGGCGCACCGAGATTTGGACGGCACCGAAGCGGGGCTTCATCACGAAAATGGATTCTCGACAGATTGGTCGCATTCTCGTCGAACTCGGGGGAGGTCGAAAGAAAGCATCCGATCGAATTGACCCGCTAGTTGGGCTAGTTTTTCATCGAAAACTCGGCGCAAAAGTTCAGCAGGGCGATCCAATTGCCGAGGTCACGCTGCCAGAAGAAAGTTCTTCGAGCGCAGTTGCCGGCTTAAAAACCACATTTTTAGAATCGATTGAAATATCCGGAACACGAAAACCTGTCCCAAAACTGATCTATGAGGTAGTAAATTAACGAGATGCAACAGTCTTCGATCTATCAAAAAATTAAAGAGGCGGTTGACGCCATTCAAATCCGGGTTCAGGGACACTCCCATCAGTCCTACGAGTTGGGAATTATCCTAGGCTCTGGCTTGGGTTCGATTGCAGATCAAGTCGAAGACGCAGTAGTCATCCCCTACTCTGAAATTCCGCACTTCCACGGCACAAGCGTGGAAGGTCATGCGGGACAAATGATCCTCGGAAAATTCAAAGGTGTTTCGACTGTGTTTTTAAAAGGTCGCTTCCACCTTTACGAAGGCTATGCGATGGAAGAAGTCGTCTTCCCCACTCGTACGATCTGCGGATTGGGTATCCACACTTTACTTCTGACAAACGCTGCAGGCGGAATCAACACGCGGTACCGACCGGGAGAACTGATGGTGATTCAAGATCACCTGAACTTGATGGGTGACAATCCCCTCAAAGGACCCAACCTCTCTCAGCTCGGGCCTCGCTTTCCGGATCTCTCCGAAGCCTACAGCGGAATTTGTATCGAGATTTTAAAAACAGCTGCACACGAATTGGAAATTCCGATGCAGACGGGAGTTTACGCCGGACTTTTGGGCCCGACTTATGAAACGCCTGCGGAAGTCCGAATGCTTCGAACCCTCGGAGCCGATGCGGTGGGAATGTCGACGGTTCCAGAAAGCATCGCTGCCAATCATTTAGGCGTGCGCGTAGCAGGTGTCAGCTGCATCAGCAATTTGGCTGCCGGGATGACTTCTCACAAACTCACCCATAAAGAAGTGATCGACAATTCTAAGGAGGCAACCGCTTCGCTCGCGCGCCTCTTAGAAAAAGCAGTTCCCCGCCTCGTTCATCGACCCAACTCAGGAGGCACGGATTGAAAGCTCTTTACGATGTCGCTTCCGAGGCACGAAAGAACTCCTACAGTCCGTACAGTCACCAAAAAGTAGGCGCTGCTGTTCGCGCCAATAAAAAGGGCCAAGCCACCACCACGATTTTTGGGGGCTGCAATGTCGAGAATTCTTCTTACGGCGCCTGTTGTTGCGCAGAACAAACGGCCATTCACACCGCTGTAGCCTCCCTGGGACCAGAAACTCAGATTTTAGAAGTCCTGGTGATCACCGATGCAGATCCCGCTTGGCCACCTTGTGGCATCTGCCGACAGGTGATTACGGAATTTGCACAAAATCCCGACATCCCCATCCACTGCACGAACCTCGCAGGGAAAACTCGCACCCAGAAACTTTCCGAACTGATTCCCCAGGCCTTTGGCTCCGATTACTTAAAAAAGTAAGAGTCAGTTGGAAGGCTCTAAGAAAAAGCGCTGAGGATCGACTTCCAGCTCTACTTCCACCGTTCGAATATAGGCTCCGCGTGGAACTTCCAGATAAAGATGCGGCTGCGACCCTTCCTCCACACCCTGGGACCCATAATAAGAAGGGGTTTCGTGAAGGTCTCCTTGAATGCGCGAACCTTGAGCGAGCTGGTTTCCATTCACTCGAATTCCGACCACATTGTCACCTAAGTGAGCTGTGAGTTTCATTTGCTTCAAAAGATCAACCGTTGCTGAACCATCGAACTTCTGATCCAGAACGAAAACTGGATTTTTTCTGAAACCGACGGAACGAACTTCCACCGCTAGTTCCCCAATCACTCGGATCTCGAGCTTTTCAAAACGCTGTTCCCGAGAAACGCGAAACCGATAACTCGTTTCTTGAGGAATGAGTTCAGAAATTTCTCCCTTTTGAGGCTGGCCAGATTTGTACCAAACCATTTGCAGATAGCTGCCGGGTTTGTACATCGACATGCTAGAAATATTCACGGTGAGATCGTAAAGACCTTCCCGAACGAACCTAGGAATAACGACTCTGTCGACCCAGTTCCCCACCAGGAACTCCTCTGCGGAAGCGGATATAGTGTAGAAGAGAGCCCAAAAACTCATCAAATAAGTAAGTCTTTTCATGGCGTTGGCTCTTAACATGCCGCCTAAGATTTTTACAGGCGCATCGGCATTAGGCACCTAATTCAAAAAACCCAATGAGTAAAAAATCAATAAACTCTATTTATTTCATGGATTTAACGTTTTTCACCCCGGCAAGCTTCTTGCTTCTTATGGGGTATGGATACCAGAGAGAGAGATACCCAGGCCGTAGGGACCTATAAACCCCTCCCTTCGATTTGGGTCAAATCCGCCTTATTGATTCTGACCGCAGTCCTGCCAGCCACTGCTGGCGCTACGCCTCAGAAATCAAAAGCCGTCAGCGTGGATGAAACTGCAGAGATTGCTCGCGTTCGTCACGCCAAAGAATTACTCGGCCGCTACTTTCGTTTAAGCAAAGTTGAGAACACCGTCGATCAAAACAACGGTGAGATCCAAGCTTTCGTCCACGAGTGGGTGGGCCAAGCCCTCGCTCAAAAAGATCGCGGCCGCTGGAAGAAATTTATCCCAAAACTTGCCAACGCGATTTTGACTGAAAGTCAGCGCTACGGTTTCGATCCCATTCTTCTGATTGCCGTCATTGAAAGCGAAAGTAGCTTTTCGCCCATGGCTCAAGGCAATGCCGGAGAAATCGGCTTGATGCAAATCATGCCGACCACAGGCAAATGGATTTCAAAAAGATTCCAGCTAAAATGGGATGGCCGTCGCAGCCTCTATGATCCGATCGTCAACGTTCGAATCGGTGCAGCGTATTTGGCTTACCTCCGTGCAGAATTCGATTTCCACGGAAATCACTACCTCGCCGCGTACAACATGGGTTCTTCAAAAGTCCGCCGCGCACTTGCCAGCCAAACCACTCCGAAGATTTACGCTTCGAGAGTGAAAGAACGCTACCTTCGCGTTTACGCGGAATTCAGCAAAAAATAAAAAAAAAGACGGTTTGCTGTTTGCAGTCTGCGGAAGCGGGCAGCAGTCTGCAGTACCGGGTACTGTTGGCAACAGTTTCCGTAACTGTTTCAGCAAACGGATGCCTGGCTTCCGCAGACTGCAAACAGCAAACAGAACCCACTCAGGTCTCTTTGACCATCTCTGCAACCGCCTTCACCCACGCATCCGACGAATTGAGAGAGGGAACTAAGTAAAGCTCTTCTCCTCCTGCCTCTTGAAACTGCTTGCGCAAGCGCATCTGAATTTCTTCGAGAGTCTCTAAACAATCCGCCACGAAAGCAGGCGACATCACTGCCAGGCGCTTCACGCCTTTCGCCGCTAAGGCCGGAATCAAGTGATCAGTGAAAGGGCGAATCCACTGCACGGGTCCGAGGCGCGATTGAAATCCAATCGAATAGGTCCCGGGCTTTAGCCCCAAACGGGAAACGAGCTTCGTTGTGGTTTGAAAACATTGATTCCGATAACAGTGCACATTCGCAGCCACTTCCACGTCGCAACACTTCTCACTCGCCAAGCAGTGGGAACCTGTCGGATCCAGTTTCTTCACCTGGCGCTCCGGCAAGCCATGGTAGCTAAAAATTAAATGCGAATAAGAAACGCGGGAGAGAAAGTTCTCCGCCACTTTTCCAAACGCGTCTACAAAACCCGGCTCCCGAAAAAATTCTGCCAAGTAGTGAACCGGCATTCTCATCCCCAGCTTCGAAATCCACTTTTTCGTTTCGTCCACGCTCGACTGCGTCGCCGCCTGACTGTACTGCGGATATAAAGGAAGAACGATGAGTCGTCCTACTCCTTCCGACATCAGCTCTTCCAGTCCCTTCCGGATGGAGGGTTCGCCGTACCTCATCACCGCTCGAACGCGAAACTCGGATCCGAGATTTTCCTGCACCTTTCGACCTAACTCCAAGTGGTGCACCAAAAGCGGTGACCCTTGGTCGGTCCAGATCGACCGGTAAGCGGCAGCCGAAGTCTTCACTCGACGAGGTATAATGATGAGATTCACGAATAACCAACGAAAGAACGCGGGCATGTCGATTACTAGGGGATCCATCAGAAACTGAGCGAGATAACTTCGCACGTGTTTGATTTCAGGAGACTTTGGGGTCCCCAAGTTGATGAGGAGCACTCCGGTCGGGCGTTCAGACATCCCTTGGGTCTATCCCAGATGGCGGGCTTTTCAATAGGATTCTAATTGACCCGGAGCATGCCTCCGGGTTTAAAAGTCGCATGCGCCGTTTGTGGCTATTGGGGGCTGTCCTTTCATCGTCCGTTTTGTCTGCTTGTGGCCCCAGCGCCCCGAGCAAGTATGCTGCGTCGGCAACTCCCGAACCGCTGAAAATTCCGTTCGCCTCTTCTGCAGAAGAAGCTCTGTCCTGGCTTTCCAGTCAAGACCGGCAAGACTTTGAAAATTGGAAATCGCGGCTCATTAAAAACTGTCGCATTCAATCTGTTTTGGACCTCCCAGAAGATAAGGTCCACCTAGTCAGCACTGCTGAGAGCAAGTCTCCTGACGGAGAATTCGCCCAGTTCATTGACTCCCGCATTTTACGTGAACGAACAGGGGACTCCCCTCTCACGGTTGGAGAAAATGGCGAGTTTGCACTCTTTGCGGATCCCGTTCCTTCTAAAGGTGAAGAAACGTATCACGTCGAGTCCGCTCACCTTCGTCCAGGTACAGACGTCAATGCGATCCTAGGTGAAAGTGAAAAACGGAAGGGCGTTTGTATCATTCGCCTCTTTGGGCAAATCGTTTACAAAACGGATTTGCTGGAATCCCTTCCCGTCATTGCGCACTATTCCCGAAATAAAACTCCGCAGCCCGTGAATGTAGACTTGAACCCTCCCTCGGGACCCAACAACGCGCCCGTTCGACAGATTTCCGGTGCTCCCTATATCTCTGCGGTACTCAGCACCATCGCAGCAACTCCGGAGGTCTTTCCATTTTTGCAAAAACGGCTTGGAATGACTCGGGCCGAAGTGGAGCGCTACATTCGCTTCCAAGTCAATTGGCCCAACCACGTTTCGATTATTCCGCAAAGTCTCCCGGAAGTGCCTCCGTTCAATTTTGATTTTCCGAGCCTGTATGTTGGGCCTGAGCTGCTAAAAAACCTTTCTCTTCAACGAAGTCGCGTCGATCGATTCGAATGGGTGATTCAGTTCAATCCGGGACGCGACCTTCGAAACACTTTTTTCTTTACGAATCGCTCTAAGAATCAATCCGACACCAACTGGTCCGGAGAGATCCGATTGAAAACGTCTGTGGCTCTTTCCGGACCTGTCACAGGTGGAGCAACTGCAGTTCTCGATACGCTCGACCTCCTTCCAGCTCCTTACGAAAATCGTTCGGACTTGGCAGCTCAATGTTTTTCAAATCGCCTTGCGGTAAAACTTGCGGTTTGGCACACGGAACCCGGACGCGTCGGCTTCCCTACCTTTAAAGAAACCGTAGGCCCTTGCCGTCCGCTTTCTAGAAATTTACTCTCCTCGCTTCTCAGTCATGAGCAATCTCTCGCAGACTTCATTAAAGTTACGAGCGGCTTGGTGACCACGAATCAAACGAATCCCGCCGTTCCTCACTACGACTGGATCGAGGCCTTGGTTCGGTTGGGTACGCTGCTCATTCAGGAAGGGAAAGATCCCACCGATATTCTCAGCCCAGGCGGATGCTGTCAGGATATTCGAGTGGGTTCTTCGGTAGCGCTCGCATTCCATAAACGATTGCTGGCAGAGCTTCCGAACGAAGCCGCGACTTTCGATGCGCAACTGATTGCCTTCGCCTTTAAATCGGCCTTTAGACAATCTGTCATCTCTACTTCGGATCAGTCTCTCATACTTTCTGCCATCTCTCGGGCAGGAAAAATATTTCCAATCTCCACCAGAAGACTGCTGAACGATCTCAGTAATTCTTACAGTAGCAAGGAATTTCAGACGGCCCTGCTTTACGCCAGCCAATTAGATGATCGAACCATTCAATTGGCAGATGAAATTCGCACCGATGCTTCGGCCATGGGATTGAACACCTGGATCGACGAAATCTATTCTGAATTCCTGCAAAAGAGAATTCCTTACGAAACTCTCGCAGCATGGAACAATACTTTGGCGAGTGCTCGAGAATTTCAAGCCCGTGAAAGCTTCCGTGGAAAAGACGTCATTCAGGAAACCAGCTTGAGAAACCTGGTTCAAAAGGCACTTGCCGAAAATTGGTCGGATCGAGAATTTTTACTCCTAGAAAAAATCGCTCCCGCTGCAAAGAACCTTCCTGGCTGTTCTGGGTATTCGGATGCCAGTGCCCTTTCAGAGTGTTTGGGCCTGAAGAAAATCACCAATGCCAAACACGGAATCTTAGACGCCACCTATGGGGGGCGTTATGCTGAACTCGCAGAGCGCGTCGTGGAATACTCGGACCTTTTAAAAGTTTCTTTTACGCAGCTTCGATTCGATTTGAATCGGAAGTTCTGGAACCCCATTTGGAAGTCCTGCGGCCCCACCGATTTCCAAGAACGCTCCACAAAACTCGACAGTCTGATTCGCAATCTGATGGGCGAAAAGGAAGTCGCAGTTCGAGGACATATTCTGCAAATCATTCAAGACGTCCTTCTCGATTGCGACCCCCGCTACACGAAATGACCTGAAAACTAGGTCAAAGCTGACACAGTTTCTCTTGTCTAATGCATCGACATTCCCCCTCTTCGAGTGAACTCATTATGCAATATAGGGATCTTGAGCGGCCCGCTTCTTGCTCTTTTAAGGGGTATGAAGAAGAAAAACGATACCCCCAGAATCAGCACCAGCATTGGAGTATCCCTCCTGGTGCTCGTGACCATGCTCACTCCGTGGAGCCAATCCAGCTTTGCGAGCTGGGACCTGAGCTCCCTTGCGAAGTTGAGCCTGATCCACATTGAAACAGTGAATCGCAGCAATCAGGCCAGAGAAATTCTACGTGAAAACTATCACCCGGACCTCATTAGGGGCCAGGAAGTGGAAAAGGTTCACGCCTTCATTCACGAATGGGTGCGTACGAACCTTCAAGGAAAGTGGAAAGTGCACACGGCTGAAATCGCCTCCACCATCATTCAAGAAAGCGCTAAACGAGATTTGGATCCCATCTTTCTAGTCGCCGTCATCGATCAGGAAAGTAAGTTTCATCGAAAAATTCCGCCGTCTCGGTAGGGTTTGAGAGAAGGGCGTTCACTGTTTAAGCTGCCTCGTGTTGAGTTGGCAAGT
>JAIEMT010000053.1 GCA_019751945.1 bacterium | reverse complement strand
TTCCACGCATGGAAAAAAGCTTAGAACGATTTTACTTTTTTGAAACCTCAAAATTTGAGTTTTTCATCAGCCTGCTATTTAAACTCTAGAGCGAAATACAATAAACACCAAAGGAGCTCTTTTCATAAGTCCCCTGGGCTGTTGAACCGATCGCACTCGAACGAAAGCTCACGATCGCTCCTCCATCAAAATTCAGGGTGATGTAGCGGTAGCCACCGTCTGTCCAAAGACCTTCCTCAATGGAACCCGAAATCAGAGTTTGGCCTTCTGTACATCCCGGTAAAATAAACGGCTGAACCTGAGCATAGTAAGATTGAACTTCCGATAGACTCAAAGGTTTCCCGCAATCGCACGCCGCTAAAGGCTCGTTGCCAGCAGCCATCGCACTTGAAAAAATGAAAAACAGACTTAAAATTTTGAACATGTCATTCTCCCCTATTCTCGGATCGAACATTCCACGGAAAAATCACTTGTTTGGTATTTTCCATTCCCCTTGGAACCAAATCCAAACAAACGCGATATCACCACCGCTCCTCCATCAAAATGCAAGAAGATGATCGTGTGATCCCCCAACGCTGTTTGCCCCGTCTCCAACGTTCCTGAAATCACGGACTGCCCATTCGTGCATCCGGGACTAAGAAACGGCTGATATTGAGCAAAATAGGATTGAGCTTCGGCGAGAGTGAGATCTCGCTGAGATGGCGAAGGAGTCGCCGCCAATGCGTGAGCCCCTCCGAATAAAGAAAAGATGAAAAGCAGATTCAAGACTTTGAACATAAGCCCCCCTTGCTTGCGTTTTAGCAAGGGGACTTTATCGGAACAATATTTTTAGAGTTGAGCGTAAGATTTCGAGTTACAAAACCCAATATTGAGCTAAGCAATCCGCTTGAAGTTCTCCGGCCGAATGCCGTAGCGATCTAAGACCGCGTAAAATAACTTCGAAAGGACTTCGGGTCGTAAGGCCACCAGATAAACCTTGAGCTCCTCGAGCGACGCGAGTTCTTCCTTCGAGCGCATCTCAGACTTCCAAACCGCGTCCTTCAAATCATTGACTAGCGAGATGCGATGCTGAATCAATTCTTCAAAACTTTCTAAGCCGGGCTTGAAGGACTGCTTGATTCGCAGGTACCGCCAAAACTCTGCGATTAGATCGCCACATTCTTGCGCGATGAGATTCTCGGCCTGATAAACTCGCGGATAGTTGTCCTGAACGAGCGATCCCGAGGAGATGACGTTTCCGGACTCGTTGCCAAACATGAAAAACCAGTCTTCATTATAGAGATTCAAAAACTTGGGCTGGGTCACTTGCCCCAGACGCATGGCCAAGCAGGCGCTTCCTAAGAAGCGGCGGCGTTGCCCGGTGAATCGATAAATCAAGCCACCGACTAAGGAGTGATCGGGATTGCCTTCGAAATAGAGGCCCGAGATCTTATGAGACCGAAGATCCATCGACATCTTCATCACTAGTTCCGGGGTCAAACCTAGAACGTCGTCGTCCAAAATCAGAATATTTCGATATTCGCGGGATTGAGCGAGGTGAAGAATCAGATTTCGCTTCTGCCAAATATCCCAACCTGATTTTGCAACCAGGGGAAATTCAAACGGCAATTCGCCAGCAGATGCAATGGCCTTCAATGACGGAGAAAGCTCGGAAAGAAATATTACGGAAGGACGAAACTTCTCCAGCGTCTGATGTCGAATATCCGAAGGATCAGTGGCGAGAACGGTGACATCCAGATTCTGTAAACCTGTTTGTCCCAAGACCTGCTCGACAAAATCGGGACGATTTCGTGTGGAAATGAAAACGCCATCAAAAGGCTTGTTCCTTTTTTCGAGCGAAGGCAGATCCGACTTCAGTCCGGCATTCAAAACCAGGTGCGGGCCCCAGAATAAATCCAGATGAGCTTTTTTGAAACTCATGCGGCCTTCCTCCAGTCCGAGTAACTTTCCTGATTTTTTCCAAACGCAGCATATGCCAGGGGTGCGATCAAAAAGAGAATCAATCCAACGAAAATTTCAGATCCTGCCCAATCTCCTTTTCCAAAAAGGAGAAGATTGACAGCAGCCAAAAGTAACGAGGTTGCCGTGGTGGCCAGAGCAATCATGCGAACGGTGTTGTATTTTCCCAAGGAACCCACAAGCACCATCCAGAGGGGAAAGACTGGTCCAATGAAGAAAGCCGATGCAAAGAACCACAACGGGCTCGCAAGCATTCCTAGAAAAACCGTAAAAGTGGAGGCCAAAATAAAGAGAATGAAGTTTCTATGCGCCGATTTGTCCTGAAGCCAAGCGCCAATCCCCATTCTAGAAATGAATAGGATGACGAAGAAGATCCCAAACTGAATGGTGGTGGAATTGAGCGTGGAATGATCCGGGTTCCTTAGCAGGAGACCCAAGCGAGACCCCAGAAAAATCTCAAAACTCATCCAACCCACACCGGCAAGAATCAGAAGCAGGTGTTTTCTAAACACCGAAAACCAGTGGACCACTTTCTTCACTTCGACGTGGGACACTTTCCGAATCCAAAACTGTTTGAACTGAAAGCCGAGGGCAAGAAAAAAACAAATTGCCCAGATCGGAATCAAAGACGCCTTCCAACCCCATCCCGAATTCGAAGAAACAACGATCAGAATGGGAAGTAAGATGGCGGAGACCAAACCCATACTATAAAAAATAGATTGATTGCGAGAACGACTCCGGGTTCGATCTTCGATGACTGCAGCAGCTGAAAGGTAAACTTCCAAAATACCGAATCCAAATCCCAGCAATGCCGAGGCTAGAAAAAGTTGAAATCGAGTTTGAACCGCCATCAAAAGCGATAGCGCGAAAAGGAAAACCCAAAACCCATAACCAATCACTCGATGAATCGGGAACCAGCGTTGAAACAAGGGTGCAGAGCTAGAGGCCAAAACACTGCATAACGTAGACAGCGCGAAGAAGAGGCTGACATCTTGGGATTGAAGTTGAAAGTCGGCCACGAAGAAGGGCAAGAGAAAGCCGCGCATGTGATCGGCAGCGCCGAACACAAAGAAGCCCAGCGCTAAAAGGACATTTCTGAAACTCCAAAAAGCCACTCTCGACAAGGCACACACTCCTGCACCCGGAAGTAGTGCAACATTGGGGCCTTAAAGGAGTATTGGGGTTTTATTCGGAAAACTGAGCCGAAAACTGTCTAAGTTTTAGACACCCGTTTTCGGAAACCCCTGCTAGACTAAAGAGATGAAGGGCCTGGCCTTACTTCTCCTCAGCACCTCCACCTACCTTCTCGGGGCACCCGCTCACGCTGGGACTCCGTGCAAAAATCCGGACCCTGCCACCTTTCAATCCGTGACCGCCGACGGAGAAGCGGGTTGTGAAGCGGCCAAGGAATTTTCAAGAGCGATTGCGGAGGTTCGAAAGTTCACACCTCGGCCCTCGCCTTTCGAACTCACCATTCATCACGAAGAGGTTCTCTACCAGCAAGAAGACCGCTTCAGTACTTACGGCGCCATTGAGATCAAAGACCCCAAGCTTCGCATCAACGCCGGATGGATGCATGAGTATGGACACTCCGTCTGTTCAAAAATTCTGGAACAGAACATTCCGGAGTATAAAAGATATGCGGAAACTCAGCGCAGGGCAGAAACGTTTGCCCGTGAGACGGTGACTCAAGCGAAGAGCATCACCGACCCTCGCAAAAAACTCGCCTATATCAGTTCACGGTCGGCGAAGTTAAAAACCTTTGAAACCGATCCGAAATTTAAGCGAACGATCGAGCCCTATCACGAGCTCTGCGCGGATGTGGTGAGCGTGCTGCATGCCCAAGATGCTTCGGCGATGACGAAGACGCTTGCGAAAACGGTTCCCTCCGAACTTCATCCCCGTATTCGCCCTGAGCTCTATGATTTTTCAAAGCCCCACCCGAACACAGAAACCGACGCCTGCTACGGCGATCCCCACCACGTCTTCGCGCCTGTGAGATCGCAATTAGGCTCGATGGGAATTGCCCGACAAGAAACCGCAGCCGACAAAACTCGCTTCTTCAATCAGTTCGCCATCACCATGGTCACGCAGCTGCGGCAACAACTCAAAACCCCGAATTGTGATTCTGTGAATAAGAACTATCTCTTCATGAAGGCGATGAACCCCGTCGGCGAGACAATCGACGGTTCGGATGAAGTTCAGGCTGCTCCGGCGGACTAGCCTAGAAGTAGCGGGCCACGACGAAACGAATACACTTCAGATCTGTTACGCCCCCATCCTTGGTGCTCACCAGAACCGGACCCTTTGACTTATGAAACTGAAAATTCATTTCAATAGTGTCACCCAATTTCAAAAGAAACCCCTTGTCCTCCGGTGATCGGTAAGTCCAATCGGAGCCCCCTTCGGGGCCCCCAAATACGAGGAGACGATGAGCGACGTACGTACCACCCGTCTCCGAAACATCCGCCCAAGATTGGTTGATGTCCAAAGTCGGTGTAGTGCTGGGATCGGATGGGAACTCCTTATAAATTTCCACCCGGATTTTGGCTCCACCGTAGATGGTGGACTTGCCAGTGCAAAGAACCTCGTAGACCCGAACGTTTTGCGCATCTGTATCTGCGAAGCTCCAGGAAAGACTTGTGAGAAAGACTGTGACAGCGACAAAAAACTTCATTTGAAATCCCCTTTCCAAGAGCGCTTACATAATTTAATGCAATGCCGCAATTGCTCTGGACATTTTGCGTCCAATTCCCTCTCTAGAGCCTACAGAAGCCTGAAAACCAATCCTCGAAGCTCTAGGAATTTACACACCAACTATTGACTCCCTCACTCCCCCTTGGTAGCAACTCCTCATTCACAAGGGACCTCTTGGAGAATTAGTTTTATGCTGAACCCTGGAGTTGTCTTTTTGTTTTCTTTCATTGTTCTTCCCTCTGTCTCTCTAGCTGGCGCCTTCACCATCACCTATGGCAGCAATTCAGAGACGGTCATCGACGGAAAGACCTATAAGTGTGATGGAATGCTCCAGTGCTGGGACGAGAACTGCTACTGCAATTTCGTCAAGATCGAAGGCGTAGCGGTTCCCTGTAACGGAAAACCGACGATCGTCCATCCCAATGGCGGAGGCACGATATCGCGCCTCGCCCGGATAGCAGATTCCGTATATCTCTCCAAAGACTCCACCGTCTGTGGGGAAGCTCTCATTTCCGACCAAGTCATCATTCAAAACGGGAGCGCTATCAACGCCACTGCTCGAATCACAGGCAAGAGCATTCTGACCCATACGATCATTAACAAAGAGGCCACCATTCATAACTCGGTATTAGATGACTGCACCATCAACGATCGCTTCGAAGCCTATCAATCGAAAGCGACACACGCTCAGTTTAACTCCCAAGTCCGTCTTGATTATGGCACCGAGATCACAGGCTGCTCGATCAACTCGGTTGCTCTCCTAAAGGGAAAGAAACTTGCGTGCGTTACGAAATAAATCAAGGGAGCCTTTGACATGAAATTTTTTATTATCTCGATCGCCGCTTTGTTTTCCATGACCGCGACGTATGCCGGCACTACCTGCCCAGATGGCACCTCCGAACGCGATATTCCCAACGTTTTGATCGCCGAAGTCAATGCATCCCGGATGATGTTTGTTCTTTCTAAATCGGGAAGCTACTGGATCATTCCTTATTTTGACTCGGAGAATCCGAATGACCCTGAAGCTGTGACGGGTGGAACCATTATTTCAGCTTGCACGGGGGAGCTGGGAGAGCGAGCGATGGAAATGCCCAAAGGCATACACTATCTTTCCCAAGAAAAGGCTGTGGCTATTGCTTTGGCTTCACTCAATCTTCCAGCGGACACTCCGATTCAGGAAGCTGTGAGAAACTTTGCGCCCGCACTTGGCAACTACAGTCGGTTCTTTCCGCTCTGGAAAATTACAGTCAATGCTCAAACGATTGTGTACGTCACGAACAATGGTAAAGTCGAAGATCCCAAAAAACAGCGCCGGCTTGGGGGCTAGGAGAATTTTATGATTCTGACCATCTTTTTATTTGCAGCTTCTTCTGCCCTAGCGTCCGACACTCTGACCGGCACCTGGGAACTCATCGCCGGGTCCTGCAAAGGCGAAATCACTCAGCCTCGGGACCAGTTGAAATTTGAGACTCTCAAAGACGGCATCCAGCTCACTCAGACTCTCTTGGAAGGCAGCAAGCAGGTGAGAAAATATGAATTTCATGAAACGACTTGGACAAAGACTCTCACAACCACTCGTGGAGAAGGTGCAAACATTCTCGATCGAACGGTAAAAACAAAATTGATTCAGGGAGTTCCGACACTCGCGACGGTTTGGTCTCCCAAGACTGCAAAAGGGAAAGACGACTTTCTTTCAGCGGGGATTGGCACCTATAAGGCCGAATCGAATCAGCTCACCCTGAGCGTGTCTTCTCTGGGATCAGACGGCCAAAGCACTCGCCAAGATCAGGCGACCTGCCTTTATAAAAAGGTCGATTAAATCTTTACTCCCGCCCAATGGTTGGCGTGACAATGCCGCGGAGTTCAGAGACCTGGGACTCCCCATTTTCGGAATAGCAGGGATACTTGGATCCCAATCGGGGGAAGTGGGACGAAACTTCCATTGAACACTGAATAGCTCCCGCGAGCTGTCCGAACACTGGGGTTACTCGGCATAATAAAATTGAGGTATATCAAGCGAACGACCGCCGTCCACGGTCACATCTTTATAGACGCGCAAGCAGTGGCACTCCAAGGCTTGAGAAGCTAAACTCGAAAAAATTTGCCGTCCAAATCTTCCCCTCCGGAATACTGGCGCTTGATTTCACGAACCCAGTGAAATAGGGCCCCCCTCAGGAGACCTAACTATGATGAAAACTTTTTCGATGGTTTTGACGGCACTCATTTCTATTTCGGCTTCTGCTGCTGAATTTCAGGTGAACCCGGTGCATGCGCAGGGGCTGTTCCGATCCCTGGTGGATTCGGGCGCGACCCCACGAGGCCCAGCCCGACAAATGCAAAGCGTGACAGTGACGCGCTTGCAATGTTCCGGCAATTATCGCCCCGGCAAGACCACTGCGGACTGCGCTTTCACAGACGGCGCTAAGAACGTCAACGTCTCTGGTGATAAAGCGGCCCAGCTTTTCACAGTACTGATTCAAGCAGGATTGATTCAAGCAGGTCCTGCCGGATTGAGCGCTGGATCGATCAATTTGCTTCAATGCAGCTACTCCGACTTCGATGGCTTAGCGACCTACAATTGCACTGTCGACAACTAACACATCGAGTCTGGACTGCGTTCGGATTCGGAGTTGAATAGAACGTAAAAAATTTTTCAGTATTGACGGTGGGAAACGGTGCCTTTACCGTTTCCCACTATGACAAAATCAATTCTAGGTATGGGACTCTTGTTACTCACCGCAGTGCTCATCGGGAGTCCGAGCGCTTCGGCCATGACTCCGATCTGCGGAAGAACCTACGGCATCGTCGAATATCTGGAACTGATTTTCGACAAACCCTGCAACCAAATCACCGATGCTGAAATTGGAGGCGTTCAATACCTGAGTCTCAGCAAGCTCAATGGACTAAAACCTGGCGACTTCGACGGTTTTACATCGGTCAGCAACATGACTCTTTCGGGTTCCAATCTGACCGATGTACCGGCTTCGGCTTTTTCGGGCTTGGTTTCCCTTCGAAAGATGTATTTCAGCAGCATCACTTTTAATAAAATTCCCGATGCGCCTTTTGCGGAATTGCCGTTGCTGAACGAAATGATTATCTATGATCTCGAAGTTCCGGACTTGCCGGATAACTTCTTCCAAGGAACGGACTTGAGAGTTCTGATTTTTGATTCGGACCAGGGAGTGCCGCGCCTGCCGGCGGATCTCTTCCAGCACTCTCCCCGCCTTCGTCGCGTGGATTTAGGAAATAGCGGCTACAAGACTTTACCGGCAGGGCTATTTAGAAATCTCATCTATCTCCAGCGCCTGGCCCTGACGAATATTGAAATGGATGAAGAATCGGCGCGGGCCATCTTTGAACCCTTGGTGGGTCTAAGCAAAGTTTGGTTGAACTATGGTGGGACCTGGCACATCCCAGACGGAATTTTTAATCAACACCCGCAGCTGAGCCACATATACTACGATGGAACGATTCCGCAGCTAGCCGCCCTGGAAAAATCTTACCAAGGGAAGATCGCCTTTATTCAAGGCGATCCGCCGCAGTGGTAAGACTCTAGAAAGGCTTACTTCCAGCGAGGTAGGCTGCCGTAGCTCCCAGAAGAATCATCCCCACCCAAATGGGTTTTGCCCACTGAGGTTTTCTGGGGAGAACGCCGACCAACACCGCAAAGGCGGTCCAAATGCCGAGCTTCACCAACACCCAGCCGGGCAAGCCGCCGTGAACGATTCCCAATCGGGCCAACAAACCAAATCCACCGACGAGAGAGAGGACCAAGCCCATGCCGTGAGTGATGGCAATAGACTTTCGCCACGCATGCTTTTTTCCACCGCCGTTGTTGATGGCGTGGGTGGCAGCCCCACCGAGTGCGAGAAAAATCATGAGTACACCGACTAAATGAACGATTTTGTAAACAGGATAGGAAATCATGAGTGAGGCCCTCTTTGTGCTCCGATAGTACACTCTCACCATCAAAAATCCGCATCCATTTTCTTGGATGCACTTTGTATCCAAAATTCTTGTGTGTGCACCATTTCAAAGTTTAGGGTCTATTCATAACCGTTCTCAAAGGAGAGACTTATGAAGACAACACTCTTAGCCGCAATCGCAGTACTGACCACAAGTTCCGCTTACGCTACCGTTCCTAACAGATGTGCGGAGCGAGTCGATCACGAATACTCTGCAGAATTTTCTAGCGACGGTGCTTCCGTCAAAATCACGCTCACCACTTTGGTGGACACGAAGGTCGTCGCGAACCTTCGCTGCTCGGAATCCTTCATCGCCCCCCCTTCTTCGCACAGCGTCCCGTACCTCCTGGTAAGCTGCTCCGAAGAATTTCTCCGTGATGCGGGATACTTTCTTGCTGTCGTCGCTGATAGCTCTGGTACAACAGAACCGATGGGATCCCTTTTTGAAATCAGCTTCATGGGCTCCAAGAAAATCGCCGACCTTCCCTGCGAGTAAACATGCGAGCGGGAATTTCACGTCAGGGGGCGCCGGACTTTCGGCGTCTCCTGCAAAATGAACTCGTCAGAAGAACGAAGGAAAACCCGAGCTACTCTCTGCGTGCCTTTGCGCGCATGTTAGGAATTCAATCCGGCTTTCTGTCAAAAATTTTACTTGGTCAGCGCCGAGTGACTCCTTCAACCGTTCGACGCCTGGGCGGCAAACTCGGTTTAGGATTGAAGGACCTCGAACACTACGAGCAAAACTGTAAACTCAAGCCCGATAAAAATGTCTCGCAGGATTTCAGACAAATTGCCTACGACCATTTTCAAGTCATCTCGGACTGGTATCATTTTGCAATTCTCGAGCTCGCAAGCATCGATGGATTTGAGCCCAACTCACGCTGGATTGCCAAAACCCTAGGTCTTTCAGTAGCCGAAAGTCAGGCCGCCATCGAACGCCTGGTGAGAATTGGTTACATCGGCATTGAAGCCTCTGGGCAGTGGAAAGTTTTAGAAGCGCACACGACGACACTCGGATCCCTCGAATCTGATGAAACCAACGCTGCCCTTCAACAGATGCAAAAACAGATTCTACAAATGGCCATCGCCGCGATGGAAAACATTCCGATGGAAATGCGAGACCAGTCGGCCATGACGATGGCCGTCGATTCGTCTTTGCTTCCAATGGCGAAAGAGAAAATAAAGAAATTTCGACGCGAACTCTGCGCTCTCCTGGAGAGTGGAAAAAAGCGCGATGCCGTTTACCAACTTTCAGTGTCCCTTTACCCCGTCACTAAAAAAGATTAAGAGGATTTCGTATGAAACTAAAAATAATGACGTTGATTTTGGCCATTGCATTGATCAGCCTCCCTCCCGCTTTTGCCGGAAGAGAAAGTCATGGATTAATGCCTTCGACTGGGTTCGAATGCCAACCCTCGAGTGGGACTTCGAGCGACTACACCGCTAGTCTGCTTCTGGAAAAAGAACGCGTCATAACTGGAGAATTGAAGAGCCAAGGAAAAAAACTGGCGACCCTCCCCTGCCTTGACGGCGGAGCAACGAGAAAGTCCGGCGAAAACAAATCCACTGTCTATTGCGCTAGACCCCTGGAATGGGAGTACATGCTCGAATTGGAAGAAAGCGACTCAGCAGCTCAGCTGAAAATTTGGAAGGTCGAGTTGAACCAGAAACTGAGCCTGTTAGAGACTCTGTCGTGTCAGTGACTAGTCGACAAAAGGTTTTTGTCCACAGTCAAAATCCAAGATCCGAAGAACTGGTAAGAGTTTAAGTAGTGATCAAAATTTCTATCGTCGAACTTCGTGATCGTGTCGATTCCTTGCGGAGTGTAGAAATGTCCGTAGCCCAGCCCTTCCGGATTTTCGCTAGCTCCGGCGCCGGCACCCCACTCAGCTAGAGCCAGCGGCCCCAGAGCCCAGCGCGCGAGCGTTCGTCCGGTAAGCGCACGAATCGCAGCCCCCGCTTCCACGGTCGCCACCCGTTGAGCGATGCGTTCAGCCATTCGAATCATTCCTGCGCGAACCACAGGATTTCGTGCAGCCATGGCGCTGCCAGCAATAGCCGTAAGCGAAGTACCGACCACGACGTCCCGTCTTTCGATCGAGAGAGTCGGCCAGATTTTTTGGATGCGGTTCCACGCCAAATAAACTTGCGGACCGTTTTCGACATCCGCCTGAACTCGCGCCAAACCCAAAACTTTTCGGAGATTCTTGGAAAAGGTGGAAACCAAACTCTTCACTTCTTCCTCATCAACATAGTCATTGTCGTAAGCATTACAAAAGCTGAAGCGGTAGTTCAAAACATCAATCAGCAAACCCACGGTCGGAGAATCGACTCTTTCGACAAAAGCTAGAACCTGATCCGATCCTATATGGCCTTCATCGTGAAGCCGAAGACCGGCAACGTCCTTGACGGTCTGAAATACAACATCAAAAGACTTTTCAGGAGTTCCTCGAACTCGCGCGGGAACGATCAGCGTATCCACTTGAATATAGGAATCGGAATCAGGATCCGGCCGATTAAGAATCTGCACAATTTCTAAGGACCTCAGTTGGGGACTCAGATTGAGGTAACTGGTTACCCCTTGCTTAATCACTTTAATGAGAAGCCTGTCCGACCCGGGTTGAGCCTCCGTAGGTTGCGGGCAGAAGTAACGATTTCCCGCCCAGCTCGGGGACGTGACGAAAACAGACAATAAGAGGAGGGACCAACAAATGCCGTACACGGTGTTTTTCATAAGGGAATGAAAGATAACGCCATGCGACAAGTAACGCAACCCTGAAAATCTGCGCCTCTACCGGAAATTCCCCTTCGGATCTGAGGTTCTAGCCAGGTAGCTCTTCATCTTTTCCCAGTAGAAGGTTTTCCAACCCTTTTCAATTCTAGGTATATGAAGAGTTTCTATCACGGCGAATCATTCATTCACAACCAGCCCCAAGTCACTCTTACTCCCCCACTCGCCTTTGGTTGGGTTTGGTTGGGATTCGGAATGAATTGCGAAGAAATCTCACACCTGGTCAAGCTGAGGCGTTCACCCATGGAACCCCAACCAAAGGCGACGAAGGGAAGAAAGCAGAGGCATCGGAGTGACATCGAAAACTCCCCGTGCTAAGTTGCGCACTCAAATTTCGGGGGAAATATGAAAGAACCACTCTTTGGATTTTTAGGTCTCTTGATGATTTCGACTTCGCCATCGGCAGCCTTTGCTGGCGATCGTGTGAAGGCCACGTTTTGGGATGAGAAACACAACGAAGTCGTCGATCAAGTCTTGGACACTCCGCAAGCAGACCTTGTGGTTCTCGAGGCAAAGTCGGGCGCAAAGTGCACGGTGGATTTAACCGTCGACCCGATTGAGCAAGTGTCGCTCTACATTTCATTGCCCCCTTCTGAAATTCCGCCCGGTTTTGAAAACTTCTTCGGAGGCGGCGGAGCGCTCAATGATGAAACCACCGTTCAGCTCATCATGAGCGGTTACGAATGCTTCGTTAGAAAACACTAGTCAGAAAACACTAGTCAGTACAGAAACTCCCGTTCCACTACCTCAAATCGAATAGGGTTTAGGCACCCCCGGTGCAACGTCTAGTTCTTAGACAATCTCCTCCTCTATATTCGCCCTAATACGGCGTAGGATTTGCATTTTCTACCTGTGGGGGAAGGGTTTTTTGCTACGAACATTGTTTAATATCAGCGTTGCGCTCACGGCTCTTTCGTGCGGACAGATCACGCAGGTGCATCTGCCCTCAGGAGTGGGGCAGAAGCTTAGCCTGTCGGGGGACGATCAAACGCCCGCACCGCCAGCCGCACCAGCCCCGGTAGCCCCAGTCCCAACGCCGACACCATCGACGACGCCCCCTGTGGTCAATAATCCTCCAACGGTGACAAAAACCACTTACGCAGCACTCTCTGCAAACATCCTGCTTCCAAAATGTTTGGGTTGCCATAACCCCAACCGCGTTCCGCTTCTTGGGAACGCCACTTTCACCAGCTATGCCATTTCGGTGAAAACGGTCATTCCAGGCAAACCGCTTGAAAGTGATATGTACAAAGCCACGAAGCGAATTGTGCCAGCGGCCATTTCCGAAGCCGAACTTCAGTACATCTACGACTGGATTCTCGAAGGCGCTCAGAACAACTAGGCACCATCCACCATTCAAATTTGTAGGCCTATTCCAGTTTTTGTACTGAATACGCTTGATAGCGACAAAAATTTGGGTTCTGTAACAACGCCCTGACATGCCTTGCCTTTTCAGTTCCTTCTTCCACTGCTATCCGCAGTGAATAAGGAGACCTACACAAATGAAGATGAAGAATTTTGCGCTCGGCTTGAGCGCTGCTTTTGTATTGATGTCGGCAAGCTTAGTAAAGGCTTCCGGCGTGGATGCGGACAGTACCTGTCCGATGAGTAGTATGATCAGTCCCGTTTCAAATTGCTACTTGCAACCCGTCAGTGAACCATTCATCGAGAAGTTTTCTACAACGAAACGCTGGCACTCTCGCACTGTTGTTGTCACCGATCCATCTGGAGAAGAACAGAAAGTGAAACTGCCCCTCCGTTTTTGGGGCACGGCAGGTTTGGGCTTAGTGGGCCTGGCAGATTTTGACAAGGTCAATGACGTGCTGAAAAAAGAAGCAGCGACCTACGGACAACCTCTGCGCACGGCTTTCAAAAACCCTGCTGGTAAGGCGGTCATCTTAGTTTACGCTGCCACCAACCACGGCTCGGATGTGGGCTCGGCTCGAGACTACTTCGCATTTATTCGCTTAGAGCCCAATGCGACTGAAGCAGCAGCCAAAGCTCATGCGGTTTATTACACCTGGCACTTCTGGACGGATGGCGTTTTGAATCAAGCCTTCAAGTCTCAGTACTGGGGAATCAAATCGGCGAAGCTCGGCCGAGTGAAACTCACTCAATCGGAAACCGTGAAGCAAGCATCCCTCTCCATTAAGGAAAAGGGCGTGTTCAAGCCGTTGTCTGAAATGATTTGGCATGTTGGAAAAATGGGCGCAGCAAAACCTGTCGAAGCAAACTTCGAACCCACTCCCGTTGTGGATGTTTGGGTTGCTCAGACTGGGAAACTATTTGCCCCCGTATTGTACGGCGGATTCATGCTTTATGATGCGGCAGTGCCGGAACTCGAAGGCACCTCGCTCTTCGACGCAGGTCGTGGCGATGTGTTCACTTACGATCACAGTTCCGCATTCGGCCAAAGCTTAGATGGCATCGACTTCAAAGAATTATCCTGGATCGCTCTCACGGACTATTCCGGATACTTTGATATTCCGATCACGAAGAAACAAGTTCGAGATTGGACCACTCCATAATTCAGAACGGTCGAATCTTACATTTGCATGCGCTGGCAAAGCCATCTCCGCACAAGGCTTTGCCAGCGATGCAACCTCGAACTCCGCCATGACCGGAGCAGCAGCCTGCCCCTGAAAGAATTTCTAGAATCATCGAGGCAGAATCTTTTTCATCATCATCGTCATCAAAGAGGGAGATTTCGCCCGAACTGGGCGAATCGGCACTCACAACGAGCGCTGAAAATGCAGCAATCGTAAACACAGCTGAACCTAAGAACCACGGAATCGTGCGTCGACGGAGAAACATAGAATAGCACCTCTCCTGTGTTGGGCTTCGAATTTCGGGAATTTCGGAAGTTGAAATAGAATTTAAAGAACAACCTTGAGAAAACTCAGATGACGAAAGCACCCCTCATTTACCACTTTTCTTGACGCGGTAAAATTATAAATTGGTGAAGCAAAGAGGTTGGGTTTTGACTTAGGGAGCGGCCGCAGTTCCATTGGCCATGCTACCCGTACCGCCTGTGCCTTTGTCGGTGAAGATTTCGAAGTCATCGAAATACACGGAGTTAACCGCATCGTGGGCGTCGGACCAGTTGGACGTAATGTAGAAAGGTAACCATTTCGCGTTGCCCGTGGGGTAACCGGAATAGTTCGTACTCAACACCCCATCGTGCCAGACTTTGATTACACCGGAAGTGTTGATGTAGTACTCCATCTTGTGCCAGAAATCGGAACTCGCCGAATTATCCCCAGCTTTTGGGTAGGACGTCGGCGGCTGAGTCCCTCCCGCTATAAATGCCGTGGGCAATCCACTTCCCGGATAAAAAGATTCGAACATGTCATTGTAAGTGGTGTTCACACCCACCCAGTTAAAGACGCGAAGAATTTTCTTCGGTGAAACCCCTGTGCGCTCCAAGTTTTTGTCGGGGCGCATGCGCGTACGAATAAAAATTTCATTCGTGTAAGGAATATTACTCAACGTCAACGTTTCAAACGACTCCGGAGTATCGTAACGAACGGTTCCGTTATCCATGCAACGGACCATCTTCGTTCCAGCATAAGGACCTAAGACAGCGTCATCGGCAGCAGCCACAACGGTACATTTGTTTCGGAAGTCGTCTTTCTCCCAGAGATTCGTGTTGCCGCTTTCAAAGTTGTCATAGAACACGCGACCCATCGAAGCCGAAGGCTGTCCGGGTACGACCAAGGTGTAGGGCTGAGAAATCTGACCCGAGTTATTCGTCACCCAAACGTAGTAAGGACCTGCGCCTAATCCGGTGAGATCTAGTTTGAACTGCGAAGACGATTCCGAAAGATAAATCGGCTCCTGATAAACTTTTTTAGCCGTCGTATAGTTCGACGAGTCGCCTACCTCAATCAACGACGCTGGACCCACGCGCGTTCTGGAAACCACGAAGCCATCCTGCCATTGGTCAGAAACCCTGCATTCGGAAGTGGGCTTCCATTAAATACCAACGATCGTTTTTCACGGCACCGCCAGGGATAGTGCCATTGCTCCAGTTGCCAACACCGCTCGTATACACACCAAACTCGGTGGGAGCACTCCCATCGGCTTTCGAGATCATATTGAAGAAGGCGTAATTCGTTCCGCCAGAAATCCACCAGTATTTCGTATCAATCGTGGCCCACGAAGTGTTGGTCCAACGCGAATAGGTGCGTAAGAAAACGTCCGTCCACGTCGATCCCGGCATCGACGCTTGCACTGGCCACTGCCAGTTACAAGAACCAAGTCCGCTACCATCCGCTTTACGAATGTGCTGACCCTGATCGTGCATGTTCACCGATTTATTGCCCATCAGTTTCACAGCGGTCGTGTACGTGGGGCAACCGCTCGTGGTGTAACCGTCGGCCACCAGGCTTGCGCCTTCGAAGCTTGACGTCGAATTGTTTTGGAACATCGGATCCCAGTTCGCTTTATTCTCTTGAATCATCGAAGCGCCGTTGATCGTCATGATCTGACCCGATGCCACCGTCCCCGTCACACTGGAAATAATGGGAGCCCCACCGCTCGGAGCGGAAGAAGAAGGCGATGGCGTAGGAGTTGGCGACGGAGCAGGTGCCGGTGCGTTCACAGCCAGAAGCAAGTCGGCGGTAGTGGATCCGCCAGTATTCGTCGCAGTCACCGTATAAGCTCGTTGCGCGGCTACTGCTGTGGGAGTTCCCGTGACGGCTCCGCTTACTGCATTGAGAGAAAGACCTGCGGGAAGTGCGGGGCTCACACTGTAGCTCACCACTGCGCCGCCGATATTCGAAGCGCTGTTGGTCGATATCATCACACCCTGAGTGTACGTCACCGGGTTGTTGGAATAAGCGAGCGCAGTCGGGGCAGCATCATTCACTTTGATACTCCATGTGAACGAGGTGGAACCGCCTGTGTTTGTCGCGGTGATGACGTAGTTCGCAGCATTCTGAATGGCCGTGGGCGCTCCGTTCACTGCGCCAGTCGTACCGTTGAGCGCCATACCTGCAGGCAGGGACGGATTTACCGCGTAACTCACCACTGGCCCACCGTTGCTAGTCGGAGAAACGAAAACCGGAGAACCCTTCGTATAAGTCGCTGGGTTAGGCGCATAAGCCAATCCTGCGGGAGCAACATCGACCACACGAATATTTAAAGTCGCCGAAGTCGAGCCGCCGCTGTTCATCGCGGTGACCGTATAATTTACGGCGCCCGTCAGAACCAAAGGAGTTCCGCTAATCGCACCGGTGTTCACGTTAATGGAAAGTCCAGTCGGAAGCACAGGAGTAACGATAAAGTTCGTCGCGACTCCCCCCATATTCATCGGGGCGTTGGCAGTGATTGCAACACCCTTCGTGTAGGTTGCAGCAGTCATCGTGTAGGTCAGAGCCAGGGGAGCCGCATCATTAATAGTGATATTGACGACAACACTCGTCGCCCCGTCTTTATTGCTTCCCGTAACGACGTAGACGCCCGCCGGAGCCAGCACCTGAGGCGTTCCGGAAATCACCCCAGTGAGCGGATCCAAGAACAAACCCGAAGGAAGCGCGGGTTCCACAACATAAGCGGCAATCTCACCACCCGAACTGGTAGGCGAGTTATTCGAAATCGCAACCCCCTTGGTGTACGTGGCCACCGACGATCCATAAGCCAAGTTCAAAGGAGGGCGCGGGATCCCTTTCTCCGCAGCACCGGGTGCAGAACGAATATTTGTAGTCGTAGGAAATTTGAGTTCACAACCCTGAAGGATTGCAACTAAGGAAACGAGCGCAGCTGTATGGAAAGCCCCACTCTTTAAAATCACTTAAAAAAACCCCCGAAAAACCCTCTTCCTCTGAGTCCAAACTCAAAGAAAAGCCCTACAGATAATTTTACCACTCGCATCATCAGGGAATAGAGTGTCTGGAGCGACACAGGAGTAAAATTACCGAGCAAAAACGATGGCCTTCCCTGGCTTCAGAATTTATTTTTCACCCCTGATGGGATAGGATCATGCTTATGAACAACACCTCCTGTCCGACAAAAGAAGAACTCCTAGAACGCCTGCTTGCTAACGCCGAATTAGACTTTAAGTGCTGCGGTCACGCTCAAATCCAGTGAGCTTTCCGGCTTTAGAAAAAATCCTTTCCTATCAAAATGACGATGTAATCGCGCGCTTCGCAGAAGATCACGGCGTTTCGCTTTCTGATTCTCAGGAAATTTTTTTTGAAATGAAGCGATGGCTCTGGCTCTGCGCCAAGCGAAAGGTCGCTCTAGAAAACGGAGCCGAGTTTTTTCAGGTTCCCCTCTTTAATGAAGCGTACGCCATCGATCTGATGTGGCACACCTTCCTCCTTTATACACAGGACTACGCCGATTTTTGTGAAACCCACTTCGGCTTCTTTGTGCACCACCAGCCCAGAAGTCAGGCTGAGCGCAAACTCTGGCAGGAAAAAATTCGAACGAATGCGGACGCAGCTTGGGAAGAACGACGTAGGGATTTAAAGAAAGTTTATTCGTATCTTTACGATGAGCTCGGTGGCGAAATCTTGGTGAAATGGTGCGAAGAATTTCCAGTTCGCTTCAAGGGTCTTAGAAAAGAAGTGCGAACCCAGCCGTCGGATTCAACTGTCCGTGAAATTCCGCAAAACCAATATTCGGGCTGAGCTTCAAGCCTGAGTTCTCTTTTTTGGCAGAACCCCCTAAGCCTTCATTATAAAGGTGTACGGCTTCAGCAGAATTCTTATCCGAAAAATAAGTGGCCCCAAGAGCAATGAGCACCAAACCGGCACCAGCCAAAGCGCCGGTGATTTTGTCGCTCGTTGCAACGTTGTTTGCGATGGCAAAGTAGCCGATCAAGAACCCGCCAATTCCCCCGGTGAAAAGCGAAGTGTAGTACCAGGTCTGCGCCGCCTGAGCCTTGTCTGCGATGGCAGTATTTTCATGGACCTTCAATTTCTCAAACATGTCATCTTGAGTGACCGGTTGGCCATCTTGCAGGTACTCGCGACTAATCAAATTTCCCTGAGTCTCGATAGGTTTTCCCTGTTTAAACGGAACGGACGTCGCACAACTTTGAATGAAAAGTACAACGCAGAGAACTCCAACAAGTTTTCGAGTCATTCCAGTCATGGAAAAGGTCCTTTAGAAAGAGACTACCTCAATTCTAAAGTAGTCACCAGATTTCGGAGCTTAGTTTGAGCTTCGAGCGACTCAAGTCGATGCGCGTCAGGCACGGAAATCCGTACTCCTTTTTTTGCTTCAACCAAGGCTTGCTTCGAATCATTAAACTTGTCGAGATAAAGCTCTGCCAGAAAGAGATGATTCATTGGCTCTTCGGGAGCGGCCTGAATCGCTTTTTCAAAGTAGCGCTTGGCTTCGTCGTTGCTGCCACCCAAGATCCCGGGAAGTTTGTGTTCGATCAGTCCGAGTAAGCGATAGGCCCCACCAAAAGCGTAGGAGGGATCGGCCTGAAGCGACTGTTGAAGGTGATCTCGAATGTCCGCAAGACTAAACAACATTTTAAAAGCACCGACGCTTTCCCCGTAAAGGGCCATGTTGATAGCCGTCCAAAAATGACAAGGAGCGCATTTTGGGTTTTGTGCGATGGAAGCGAGACCTGCGGCCTTCCCCTCTTCATAAAGCGCCTCTCGTTCATCGGAGGTTTTTCCTAACCGAAGCCCCACAAAGTAACAAGCCATCGACAGGCGCCAGCCCGATTCAAAATCCTGGGGGTTCTTCTTGTAGAACTCTCGGTAGGTGCTTAAGGCTTTCTGCGCTTCATCGGAATTCGCCCGATTTTGAAAAGCAATGTCTCCGACCTGATAGGGATTCACCAAAACCACGGCCAACAAAAATCTCAGTCGATCGAGTTTCATTTCATTAATTTAACCAAGGCTGTGTAAAGGAATATCAGGCTTGTGTCAGGGCGGGGTTAGCTTTATACCAAGGTATGCGCATGCCTGTATTGTTCATCGGACATGGATCTCCGATGAACGCCGTTGAAACCAACTCTTTCACGCAAACCCTCGGCAACCTTGGAAAGAAACTTCCAAAGCCAGACGCCATTGTCTGTGTCTCCGCCCATTGGATGACGGATGGAATTTGGGTGACCCATATGGCAAAGCCGCGAACCATCCATGACTTCTACGGCTTTCCGAAAGAATTGTTTGAAATTCAGTATCCAGCGCCAGGGTCTCCAAAAACAGCGGAGCTGATAAAATCCTTGGTACGAAACCCTTCGATTACTTGGGATGATCAGAAATGGGGACTCGACCATGGAACCTGGTCGGTACTCAAACACCTCTACCCGAATGCAGACATTCCCACAATTCAGCTGAGCATTTGCATGAAAGAATCCGGTGAATACCATTACCAGATTGGGGAACAGCTAAAAAAACTCCGAGACCAGGGCGTTCTGATTCTGGGAAGTGGAAACATCGTCCACAACTTGCGAGTCATCAATTTCGACGATGAAAATGCAAAACCGTTTGATTGGGCGACGGAATTCGACGAATGGTCGAAGAAGAAACTTCTAGCTCGGGATCATCATGCCCTTTGCACAGAATTCAATTCCACCTCCGCCGGGAAGATGAGCGTTCCCACGGTGGACCACTACTATCCCCTCCTCCCCATTCTGGGCGCCAGCGACCCCCAAGATGCCGTGTCGTTTGAATATGAGGGGATGCAAAATGCCTCGATCTCCATGCGCGCTGTCGGATTCGGCATCCGCTAAATCGCGCCGCCCGCCCCCTTGAAATCTTTTTCGGCGCGTGGTTCTCTACACGGAATGGATACTTGGCGCACACTCTCAGCAGATGGCAATATCGTAACCCTGAAGCGTTTCAATGACTTAGACTTGAAACCTCTTACTGCTGATGAGGTCGTAGGAACTGAACTTCAAACGGGGTGCGCTCTCGATGTCGAGACCACGGGAGTGGATCGCTCGACGGATTCGGTGATCGAGATCGGCCTGCAGGTTTTTTACTTCCACCCCAAGACTGGCGAGATTGTCGGCAAGGGCGAATCCATCAGTCAGTTTCAGGATCCGGGCAGACCGCTCAGCGGATTTATTACACAGCTCACAGGGATTCAGACTTCGGATGTCCAGGGCCAGAACATTGATTGGGTAGCCGTTTCAAAACACCTCACCAGCGCTCAACTCATTGTGGCGCACAATGCTGGATTTGATCGGGGCTTCATTGATCGCTACGCGCAGTACCCCGCCGTTCCAGTTTGGGCTTGCTCATTAAAGCATGTAGGCTGGATGAATCATGGATTCACCTCTGCGAGCTTACCGATGCTCGCCGCGTACCATGGATTTTTCTCAAACGCGCATCGCGCTTTGGTCGATGCTCAGATGGTGGTGCATTTGCTGGCGCAGAATCGCAGCTACGTCACTGAACTCTATGAGAACGCGCACCGCCCGCGCGTTTTTGTGAAACTCAGCAACACTCCTTATGAGAGCCGAATGATTCTCCGCGAAAATGGATACCGCTGGAATCCACCCACGAAAACGTGGAGCAAGTCGATTGCGAAAGAAGAACTAACGGAATCTCTTGAACGCCTGCCGGATATTTATCAAGGCTACGAACCTCAGTACGAAGCGCGCGAAATTTCGCCGACCGAGAATTTTAAATCCTAACAGGCTGATGAAAAACTCAAATTTTGAGGTTTCAAAAAAGTAAAATCGTTCTAAGCTTTTTTCCATGCGTGGA
>JAIEMT010000043.1 GCA_019751945.1 bacterium | reverse complement strand
GAAAGAGCTGTGGCGTTGGTAAAAACATATCTTCGAGCCGAAACGGAACTGCTTTCTGTTTTGCAGGAAATCGATCTCTGTAAAGGCTATCGAGATCTGGGTTTCAAAAGCCTCTTTGACTATGTGAGGTCGCTTGGGCTTTCAGAGAGCGTTGCCTATAACTTCATTACGATCTCTAGAAAATCTGTTCAGGTTCCTGCTTTGAAAGAAAGGATTCAAGATCAGGAGATTTCATTATCGAATGCCAAGGTCATTGTTTCGATTCTCACTCCCGAAAATCAAGACAAGTGGCTTCAGGCAGCGGCTCAGCTTCCAAAACGAGAGCTTGAGAAAATTGTTGCTAAAGAATTTCCCGAGAAGAGCGTGAAGGAAACCACTCGGTATGTGGCTGAAGAACGGGTGGAATTGAAATTGGGAATTTCAGAAGCGCTCCTGAAAAAACTGAAGCGTATTCAGGATCTGGAATCCAAGAAGTCCGCTGCTTCTCTAGAACAGACTTTAGAAGCCATGGCCGATTTATATCTTCAGAAAAACGACCCACTTGAGAAGGCCAAGCGTTCCAAAACACTCGCGCCGGCGCGAGTTGCGGGAGAGAAAACTCGAGTGAACGAGGGCCCAAGAAATCCCCGAATTATTTCAGCACCTCTCAATCACGCCGTTCAGAAACGCGATCAGGCGCAATGCACGCATGTAACGCAGGGCAAACGCTGCCAAGAAAGGCGCTGGCTCGATATTCATCATAAGAAGCCATTGTCACAAGGAGGGGAAACGACTCTCAGTAACCTCACATTGCTTTGCCGAGGACATCATCAACTCATTCACCATCAATGAGAATCGCAGCGTGAGTCGCCCCGCTTTATGGACCACTAGCCATTCGGCGCAGCTCGAGTTTTAACTTCTGTCTGCGATCGTCGGCGATCCAGGAGGCATCGAAAGAGTTGCCCACTAGAAGTAGAACATCTTCTTTGGTTAAACCCAGAGCGACCTGAGTTTGAATAAAGTTTTCTGTGAGATACCCACCGAAGTAGGCTGGGTCATCCGAATTAATCGTGACCTTCACTCCGGCCTTAAGCAGCTTCTTCAAAGAATGATCTTTCAAATCCTGAAAGACACGAAGCTTGATATTGGAGAGCGGACAAACCGTGAGAGGAATTCTTTCCTTCACCAGCCGATCGACCAACTTCGGATCTTCGATCGACCTCACACCATGATCGATTCGCTTTACTTTCAAAACGTCCAGAGCCTGCCAAATATATTCAGGTGGCCCCTCTTCTCCTGCATGCGCCACTGTTTGCAATCCAAAGAGCCGGGCGCGCTCAAAAACCTTTGCAAATTTTTGGGGTGGGTGCCCCTTTTCTGAAGAATCTAAACCTACTCCATGAAACCACTTCTTATAGGGCTCGGCCTGTCTCAAGACTTCTTGCGCAGCTTCTTCACTCAAGTGGCGCAAAAAACAGAGAATGAGCTTCGAAGTCATCCCGTATTTTTTCTCAGCGTTTTCGAGCGCAGCATGAATTCCACCAATCACCCTCGCAAAAGGAACCCCTCGGTCAGTATGGGTTTGAGGATCAAAAAAGATTTCCACATGGCGCACATTTTCCTTCTGCATCCGCTCGAGATATTCAGCGGTGAGATCGTAGAAATCTTGTTCTTGAAGCAGCACTTTGGCGCCTTCGTAGTAGATATCCAAAAACTCTTGAAGGTTATTGAATTGGTAGGCTTGTCGAACAGCTTCGACGTTGGGAAAGCGAAGCCGAATTTTATTTCGCTCAGCGAGTTTGAACATCAACTCAGGTTCAAGAGTCCCCTCGATATGAAGATGTAATTCCGCTTTGGGAAGACTTCGAATCCACTCTTTCATTTCCATTTGGAAACACCCCTCAGATATGAGGGCCTATCTTACACAGCTTCGGAGTGGATTTCGAGTTTAGTTATTCGGAGCGCCGGCTTCAATCCAGGCACGGATCGCGCCGCTTTGTTGCGCCGAGAGTTGCACGCCTGGAGGCATACGACCATTAACAATCGATGTATAGAGCGCACTACCGTTCGGATTGTTTGCTGAAACCGTTCCCCGCGTTGCATTGTAATTAGCGTAGCTCACACCTGCAGCTGTGAGATTTCCGCCGTGACAGTCCAAACAGTTTGGACCCGTAATATTGACGCTGATGTAAGAGTAGGTAGCCATGTTCCCAGCTGCCGGCGTCGCAGCGGTCGCATTCGCAGTAAAAGCAGAGTCACCGGCGCTATTGCTGGCGCGAACTCGGTAAACATAAGTCGTTTGCGGGTTCAAATTGTAATCTTGAAAGGTAATACCGTTGGTAAAAACTGTCGCAACCAGAGAGAAGGTGCTGCCGTTGTCGGATGAGCGTTCCACGCGGAAGCCGAACTCGTTTGAAGAGTTGTCAGCCCAGTTGAGTTGCACGATCGTCGGAGCAGTTGCAGTGGCAAGCAATCCCGACGGAGCAAGCGGAGGAGTGACCGGCGCTGACGGAGTCGTCACCGTCTGTTGAATTGTCGTGGGAGAACTTCCCGTACTATTTACTGCCGAAACCCGGTACTGATAACTCGTGGATCCCGAAACAGTCGTGTCTTGATAGGAAATAGCATTTGGATTCGTCGTAGCAATCGTCACAAATGTCCCCGGCACATTGACGAAAGGACCACCCGAAGAAGTCGAGGCGCGTTCGATCTTAAATCCGGATTCAGAATTGGAATTATCCACCCAAAACAGATTTACCTGAACGGCAGATACTGCCAGAACAGTAAGCTGCGTCGGTGCGACGGGAATTCCGCCCCCGCCGCCTCCACCGAATTGGCCATTGCCGAGCTTATCGAGCACAGCCGGCTTAATTTCGATGGCCATACCGCAAGCCTGCGCGCAGACCACAGCCGTGGTCACCAAAAGAGCGCGCAGAATGCGATTTCCAGCTTCGATTCGTGTCATTTAAGACATACCCCCAGATGCAAACCCCAAGTAAAAACATGCAAACGGCGTGCAGGCTATTAGCGAGTAGGATGCAGCTGAGGAGACAAAAACCGTCCAATGGATCGACGGCGACTAATTCTTAAACGTTTGTGAGGAGGCCCTTCGCAGAAGTTACTTACACTGATGCAAGGAAATCGTGTTTCCATCGGGATCGAGCATGAAAGCCATCAGGCAAACAGGCGTATCCATCACCTCACCGCCCGAAGCAAATTGAACATTTTTGGCGCGTAATTCTTGGACAAGGGTTTTGATGTCACTGACTTCAAATGCCACCGCCCCTTGAGTTCCCGGCCTCACAAATTCAGCCACCATCGAACTGATGGCGAAAGTGGTTCCACCAAAGTCGTACTCCTGCCAAGTTCCTTGAAAATTATCTCCAGGAATGAGTCCCAAAACCCCTTCATAAAAAGCTTGAGCCCGAGCCATGTCTTGAACGGGATAACAAGTGAATGCCACTTTTTTAAACTGATTCTGAGCCATAATTACTCCGATGCCATTTCGTAAAGAGCGTTAACGGTTCGCCAATTCCGAGTTGTCGCCTCGGTCGCTAACGCTCGTTCGACGAACGTATTGTTGAACTTGGTCTTACCATATCCCGTGGGGCAATGCAGGTAGATGACGTGGCCCAAGAGCTCGTACTGGTCTTTACCAGCTTTCACTCTTTCGAATTTTGCCATCCCAATTTTTGAAAACTTTCCAGAAAGAAAAGTGACGTGTAGCTTCGTGGGATCCACCCCGCGCTTTTTTAAAAAAGGATTAGTAACAATCACCTTCTTTAAATCAGAAGGGGTTTGAACCAGCACCGGAACAGTCATTCCGAGCTTCTTCAAAATCTCTTTTTCAATTTTTCCGGCGATGAAATCGGGCGAAGCTTTTCCGGCTTCAAAAACAACATTTCCAGATTGAACATAGGTGCGGATCTTTTCGTAACCGAGATCTTCAAAAATTTCTTTGAGCACGGCCATCTTGACGGTCTTGCCGCCGACGTTGATCCCCCGAACCAGCGCGATGTAAGTCATTTGTCCTGCGAATCCCCCGAATCATGTCCATCCAAACGATGGGTCATCCTATATTCCAGGTGCAGCCAAAAAACACGGCTGTAAAAGAAGATCAGGGTCCCAACGAACAAAAATTCCAGAAATGGAAAAAGAATGAGGATGGAACGGTCCACCCCCATGAATTTTAAAAACACCATGGGGGGAACTGTGACCATGGCCGTCAAAAGAAAACCCACCATCATGGCACCCAGGTAAAAACCCGGCTCCGGATGAAAATTATAATTACAAACTGTGCACTTAGGACGGATAGTGATGACACCGCTCAGGACGCTTCCCTTATGACACGACGGGCAACGCGCCTTTAAAACGGATCCGAGTTGAATTCGATTCTTCATGGGCTCTCACAATACTCATAACGCCATGCATTCGTCAAAATAGAGACGCTATTTCACTTAAAATTCCCCCGACTTTCTACCGATATAGAAGACGGGACAATATGGGTTTCAGTTACAACGACTTGCACAAGAAGGGCAGCGACGAGCACTCCAACTGGTGGACCTCGTACGCCGATTTGTTCATGATGCTCTCGCTAGTGTTTCTGCTGATGTACGTAGCAGCAACCTTGCGCAGTGGCACCGCAGGCTATTTAAAGCAGCAAGAGTTCAACAAAATTTCTAGAGAAAACGAAGACCTGAAAGAGCAGCTCCGCGTGTATGGAGCGCTGAAAGATCAACAACTCTCGCAGAAAAGCGAAGAAGAACAAGCGGTCTATGCTCGCCTCATGGACAAGCTCAATCTCCTCCAAGACGAAGCCAAGAACGAAAAAGATGCTCTTCGTAAACAGGCCAAGGAGAACGAAGAAAAAGAAATGGCGCTCAATCAGTATCAGCAGATTGTTCGCAACATCATCAACACGAACATGCTGGCAAAAGCACAAATCAAGCGCCGGGAAAACATTATCGAAGTGAAAGAAAAGACCATCATTTCGAAGAACCAGACCATTCGTGAAAAAGAACAAGTCATTGCCCAGAACGAAGCTGAAATTTCCGATATCAACACTCAGTTGGATCAAAGAATTCGTCAGCTTCGCAACGAACAAAAGCGCGCCAAGCTGACCAAGAAAGAAGCCGAAAGACGAATTGCTCGTTTGAGAGCCGAGAGCCAATCTCAGATTGCTGCCCTGAACCAACAGAGCGCCCAAGTGGAAAACGAACTTCGCGCTGCTCAAAGCAACCTACAAAATACTCAAAGCGCTTTGCAAAATACGCAATCGGCGTTGGTTTCCACCAAAACCCAACTCAGTCAGACCGAGCAAGCAAAGATCGCTCTTGCTCAAAACTTAGAGCGCACCAAACAAGTGTACATGAACCAGCTTCAAACCCAGCGCGCCGCACATGAGGCACAGATGGCAGCAGAACGCGAAGCCTTTCAGAAAGATCTCGACGCGCAACGCTTGAGCGCAAAAGCTCGCGCTGCGAAGATTGCGCAATTTGCAGCTGAAGCTGCAAACAAAGCCAAGGCCCTGGAAGGACAGCTGGGTGGCTTGAACGAAAAAATTGCTCAGACCGAAGCTCAGCTTCAAGGCACTGCAGGCAAGTTGGCTGAGACTCAAGGCAAACTCGCTGCAACTCGCGGAAAACTGGCTGAGACAGAAGGCAAACTTCGCGATACCGAAGGAAGGCTTGTGGATACCCAAGGCCGCTTGGTGGACACCGAGGGCCGCCTAATCGATACCCAAGGCCGCTTGGTGGATGTACACGGCAAACTGGTCGGCACACAAGGGCAACTGCAAGGTCTTCAAGGACAGCTGGAAGGTGCCAAGGGTCAGTTGCAAGGCTTGCAGGGAAAACTTGCTGGTACTCAAGCGGAGTTAGCGGGAGTTCAAGGCCGCCTCGCCGGAGCTGAAAAAGAAAAAGGTCGATACGCCGCTGCCGTTGGAAGCTTACAACGCGAAAAACAAGTGCTCAGTGGAGATTTGGAACGCGTTCGTCAGATTGCTAATGCGAAAAAAGAATTGGCGAAATCAATTGAAGCAGCCTTCCGAAAAGCTGGGATCAAAGCGGTCGTCGACGGCAATACCGGAATGGCCACGTTGGACTTCGGAAAAGAATATTTCGATACCGGCAGCGCTGATTTGAAACCGAACATGAAGCAGAAGCTGAATCAGTTCTTCCCGATCTATACCGACAGCTTGTTCAATAATCCGAAAACGGCAGACAAGATTGCAAACGTCGAAATCATCGGATTCGCTTCTTCCACATATAAAGGTAAATACGTCAATCCAGAAAGTATTCGCCCCGAAGACCAGGAAGCTGTTTCTTACAACTTGAAACTCAGCTTCTCGCGCGCGAACGAAATTTTTAAACACGTTTATAGCGGAGCCACCCTGAATGCGAAGCAGAAAAAGGAACTTCTGCCCCTCATTAAAGTGGTTGGCCGCGGATATCTGCCGGAAGGAAAAAGTGCCGGTCAAATTCCCGCCAATATTAGCGAAGAAGAGTTCTGCCGTCGTTACAACTGTAAGCAGGCTCAAAAGGTTATCGTGAAATTTAATATGAAGGACTGATGAGGTAGAAAACTATGGAACATACCCCAATTCAACCGTTTCTCTTGCAGCTGATTAACTTCGGCAAGGGTGCAGTGATTCCGATGATGATCGGAACTTTCGTCTTCACAGTCATCGGACGAATCCTCATTCATTATACCGTGGCCAGAGAAGAGACCTTTGCCAAGGAATTCGAAAAGAAGGTTCAGCGCTATTTAGATCAAGCACCAGATGATCCAGGTCGCAGCTTCTACATCATTACCAAGAAGCTTCTTTCGAAGACCTTCTACGAAATGTTTGAAAAGCGAGCCATCATGAAGCGCAGAAAACTGGACTATGTTCTAGCTCCCAGCGATCGCCTGTTCTTAATTCAACAAGGATCGGCACGAATGGTGCGGGACACGTTGCGAGAAGTTCGTTACCTGAAATATGACGGAAATCCACCGCCGTTGTTGGAAATCGTGAAGGACGTTCTTTCTTCTAATCCTTGCTTCACTCGAGTGATCGGCGTTTTCCCCATCGGTCCGTTGAATGATCTCTTGAACCTGATTCCCGGCCTTTTCATCGTCGGCGGAATCTTCGGTACGTTCTTAGGGATCATGCAAGCCCTTCCAGAACTCGGCGCCATGGACATTCGCGATCCAGAATCCACCAAGCTGGTGATGGACACCTTCTTAGCACGTACCGCATTCTCCATGGGTTCTTCTACCGTGGGGATTTTACTTTCGGTGATTTCAACCGTCTTTAACAACTTCGTATCACCAGAAAAACTTTTCGTTCGTAGCGTCGATCGTTACGAGCGTTCTCTCTTTAGAATTTGGATTCGCTGCCACAACAATAAACTTCCTGAGCAGATCGAAGGCTTCGACGAACATCGCGATGCGATCGATGCTTTGGAAGAACTCTCTGTGGACAACGAATTACGAGGTTTAGTGGAGTACAACACGGCTGGATCTTCTCAGGAACAAGGGATTCCTGGGGCGCCACCGGCCATGAAGCAGCAAAAACGGGCTTCTTAATAGGAGCACGTTCAGACGACCAGGGGTGAAATGGGGAGCTCTCGTAGCGCTCATAGAATTACTGTTTCCGGAGATGAGGTTTCTGCCGAATTTGAGACAACGAAGGATTCCTTCATTGTTGGCAGAGACCATTCTGCAGATCTGTCCATTCCCCATACTTCCGTCAGCCGCCGCCATCTAAAAATCACTCTCTTAGACGAAAAAATCTATATTGAAGATGTGGGTTCTCAAAACGGAACCTGGGTGAACGGAAAAATGCTCACCCGGAAGGAATCAATTGAGTATTCCCGCGACCAATTGCTGGAAGTCGGTAAGGTCGGCATCCGAGTAAAAATCGAACCCTCCTGGGTTCGCTCCGAAACCCAAGCCGGAACCCCTGCTGCGGCAGAGGAAATGTCTTCAGACGAAAAAATCATTCTCGCCATGCCTCCGGACAAGCCGCCGGCAGATTTCGGAGGCCAGACGGTCGATCTCGACCTAGATCGCCTTCGCAACAAATGCCAAGCGCTTGAAGAACGAAAAGGCATCCTGAACACGGAGATCATGGATGCGAAAAAGATCCGCCGCGAAATGGACCGCGAAATCGCCTCGCAGCGTGCAATTATCTCCGATCTGATCTCGGAAGCCGAAACTCTCAAGCAGAGCAAGCAGCAAGTTGCCCAAGAGATTCAAGAAGAGCGAAAGGTCCTTGCGACCAAAACAGATCAACACAAGCAGCTGAAGCGAGAGATTGCGGAACTGGAAAGCCAGAAGGCAACCTTAGAAGTAGTCACTAAGAAGGTGGATGAATTAGCTGCGGACATTGAAAAAAAGAAAAAAGCCGAAGATAGCCTGGACCAGAGAATTTCAGAAAAAGAAAAACAGCTCATCGAACTCAAGAAGGAAGCAGCAACATCTTCTGAGATCTTGGACGGCGTGAAATCTTCGATTAAGACTGAAAAGAACGAGCTCCACATCTTTCAAAAAGCTTGCGAAAAGGCCAAAGAGGAATCCCGAGAGCTCCTTGCTTCATTAGCTGAGGTCAAGGCAGAAGCCACCAAGAATAAGGAGATCTCCGAGAAAGCAGAAGCCCGCCTTGAGGAGCTCCTTCGAAGTCGACAAGAGGCTGAAAAGGGTCGTGCAGCCGCTCTTCAAGACATCGAAAAACTCCGCACCGAAGAACGCTCCTTGGAACTCGCCATTGCCGAAATGGAAGCTAAGAGCGAGAAAGCCAAGAATGCCGCTCAGCAAAGCGAGAAGGAACTCAAAGCTATTCAATCTGAGCTCGCGGCGATGCAGGAGAACGCTCGCAAGCAGCGCGAAGAGGCAGAAGTGGCCGATCGTAAAATGCGCGCCGAACTCGAAGCGTATACCGCCGAAAGAAAGGCTGAGCGCCTCAAACTAGAAATTGAAGTAGAGAAGGCCGAACTCGACCGATCGAAGCTCACCAAGGAACTCCATTACGCGAATCAGAAGAAAGAAGACTTCACTCAGGAATACAATATCCTCAATCTGAATCTGAAACAGACAGAAGAAAAGCTGAAGTCTGTTGAAAGAGAAATCGACGAAGGAATTCACCGCAGAAAGAACGTGGAATCGGAAGTAGCCAAGGCAGAGGCTGAACTTTTCGACATTCAGAAGAAACTGGAAACTTCGAAGAACGACTTTCAACGCATGCTCGAAGAACTGAGACGCGACAAGGGTAAACAAATTGAGGCCGAGTTCTTAGACAAGTATAAAATGATGGACGTCGAAGTTGCCAACAAACGGCTCGACGAAGAAAAGAAACTCGAAAAGGTTCGCACCCAGTATGAGAAAACCCTAAAGGCCCGGAACCTAGAAACTGCAGAAGTCGTTGCTCGAGCTGTGAGTGACCTCATCGGCGCGAAACAGGCAAAGGCACTCTTTCCGGAAGACCCGAAGGCCACGCAAACCCTTCAACAGAAGGTGGGCGAAGTCGTTGTGAAGGTGCTAGATCCCGAGTACGAAATCAAAGCGTACAAAAAAGGGTCTGCGAACAATAAGGAAGCGAAGAAAACCCAAGCTTGGTGGCGCAACCTCGGTTACACCTTGGCTGGAGTGTTGGCAGTCGTTGCCGTGTTGGGAGCATTCCCCCAACTGCCGGGCTTGATTGCAAGCAAGGCTTACCGCGCAGTGAGTTCAGATCCCAATGCAACAAACGCGTTTACCGACGAAATCAAACGCAAAGGCGAAAAGTTTCATCCCAAGACGGAAAGATTCTATCGCGGAACCTATACCGACAATATTCTCTACGCTGAAGATTACCTAGTCATGAAGTCTTCTGACGAAGTGAAAAAGCAATGGGCCGTGGACTTAAACCGATTCTTCATCGACAAACTCAATTTGGGCGATCGCGTGATCGCAGAGTTTGCAGGAGCTGAAGCCGTTCTGATGAAAGAACTCTCCGACGTCGCAGAAATGATTCCACTTCAATTCAAAGATCTCGGCATTAAGAAAATGCAAGACATTGAAGCCGAACACCTTCCACGCTTAAAGAAGCTCTTAAGAACCGAAGAAAACTACGACAGCTTCCGCGTCTTCGAAAAAATGTTCTACATGGATTATCTCAGTAAGCTTCCACAACGGAAATAAGACTAGCGATTCTTTTTCAGATTCGCCTGATTCTTTTCTTTGAGCTGAGCAATAATGTTTTCCAGACCGCCTTTAACATAGAGATCTGCAAATGTGGTTCGATAGGTCGCCACTAGGCTGATGCCGTCCACAGCGACGTCATAAATCTTCCAGCTGCCGTCTTTTAAATAGAGTCGGTAGAGCATTCCCATCTGCGGTGCATCCCTGAGAGTCACCGTCGTAAGAACACTGATATCATCATCTCCTGGATTCATACGAACGGGTTTCACTTGGAAACTTGCATTTCTAAACAATTCGTAGGAAGCGCTGTAGGTCGAAACCAAAAGCTCGGTAAACTCAGCTTCGAGAGTGGCTTTCTGTTCGGACGTTGCATCTCTCCAGGGCCGCCCTACCGCCAAACGAGTCATTCGGCTGAAATCGCAGTGGGGCTTAATTTCTTCTTCGATAATACGAATCAGATGGGCTCGGTCGCCCCGAATCTTTTCGTAGTCGCGATTAAAGCTTCTTAGCGCTCGCTGACCCATCTCAGAAACCATTTGATCCGGAGACGGAGTTGCCGCGAAGCCATTGTTGAAAAAAAGCGCTAAACCCGCCCACAGCATTCCCATTGTTTTCACACTCATGCGGCGTGCCTACATCAGAGTTTCTGAGCAGACAAGAAGTTTAACGCCGTGCACTCCTTGACAAGATCGCTCGAACTCCATAGATCTATCCTTCTATGAAAAATCTTCCCAAGTTTCGTTTGTATGGCCTGCGATCTTACGACCGCAGCGCCAAGGCTCGCTGGCTTCTCACCGAAGCAGGAGCCGATTTTGAGATGCGCTGGCTGGATCGCGATAAGAAAGAACATGAAAGCGCTGAGTTTCTAAAACTCAATCCGATGGGTCGCGTACCGGTTTTGGAAATCGGCACACAAGCCATGTTCGAGTCAGGGGCCATTTGTACTTACCTGGGAGATTTGTTTGCAGAAAAAGGGTTAGCTCCCCTGCCCAACTCGCCTGAGCGAGCAGAATACCTGCAGTGGATGTTCTTGGCGTCTTCGATCGACACTTATCAAATTCGAATTATGGTGATTGAAGACATTCCACCCGGTGAAGTTCAAAAGGCAAAGGAAGCAGCCCTGCAGGCAGAGCTTCGAGATACGCTCGTCACACTAGATCGAGTCTTTACAGAGAAGTCTTTTCTGGTTGGAAATCGTTTCACTGCAGCAGATGTGAGCGTGAGTTATCACCTGTATTGGCTGCGCCTCTGGCCTGAGCTGGACCAGATTTTCAACGACTTCCCTAAGGTCAAAGCCTATATGGACCGCATGGAAAGCCATCCTTCAGCCATAAAAGCGGATGTATTCTCTTATAAAAGCTGACCACCGACCTGAGCTCCGGACTTTTTGCTTTATTTAAGCCCTTAGAATTGATACCCAATTGCCTCTTTTAGTGGGCGCTTAGCTCAGCGGTAGAGCAGGGTCTTTACACGGCCAAGGTCGTAGGTTCAATCCCTACAGTGCCCACCATCCTCAACTTTCCCCTCTTCTCCAGCTCGGACTTTTTTGGACTTCTAAAACGTGAGCCAAGCGAGCATCCATGCTCCTTGGTCCTCCCCTCCTGGTCGGCCCTTTTATGTCTCAATTTTAGAAGTCCAAAAAAGTCCGAGCTGGAGAAGAGGGGAAAGTTGAGGATGGTGGGCACTGTAGGGATTGAACCTGCGACCTTTTTCGTCGTTGAAAAGGTACATACTCTCACGGCATGGCCGATATTAAACAAATTCGATGTAATTTGATTGGAAGCGCTTTATCGCTTTTCTGTCTATATTCTGTCCGATCTGTACTCTGCGCCAAACGGCTTAAGGTCCGATGAGTTAGTGGGGCCGGGGGTCGGGCCCGACACATTCCTGAAAAACCCAAAAAACCTTAAAATATTAGGTATGTGGCACGTGTTTCGGGGAATCTCTATCCAGCAAATAGCCGGAGTCCTTTTAACTGCGCTCTTAGGGAGTGGCTGCACCGTGTCTCTTATTAATAATAACCGCAACCAATCGGGCGGCTCAGCGTCGGCCACCGCAACGTTTACTCCCCCCCAAGTTTCTATCAATAGCCTGTCAGTGAACGAATCGACGGCAAATGCGACCTTCACCGTCTCTCTCAGCGGAGTGAGTACCCGAGATGCAACCGTACACTGGCAAACCTCGAACGGTACAGCCACGGCAGGTAGTGAATATACGACTTCTTCAGGGGATCTCACGATCCCTGCCGGCTCTCCCAGCGGGACCATCAACGTTCCACTGATTCACAACCCCGCTGTCTGCGCTGGAAACAAAGACTTTAGCGTCACTCTGAGTGCTCCAGTTGACGCCACGATTTCGGGACCCACCGGAACTGCGACCGTTCAAGAAGTCGACTTTCCCACTGTCTCGATTGGAGATGTGACCATTGCGGAAGGACTAATCGCATCGCTTCCGGTAACACTCAGCCAAGCCTGTTCTTCGACTGCCATCACTGTGAACTATGCTAGCGCAAACGGAACCGCGACCGCTGGCAGCCACTACCAATCCACTAGTGGCACTCTCAATATTCCTGCCGGCACCACCCAAGTTCTCCTCCCCGTCACCACGCTGGATGACACCAATGTGGCCAACAATGAAACATTCACCGTGCAACTGAACAGCCCCTCGGTGGGATCTCTCGGCTCCGCCACTGGGACAGTCACCCTACAAGACTATGACGATCGGAGCTTCTCGGCCACCACGCTCGCCACCGCAACCGCCGTCGGAGGCAGCACTGCCTGCGCGCTCCTGAACGGCGGAGCTACTTGCTGGGGAGTCAACGATACGGGACAGCTCGGAGACGGAACAACGACGAGCACCACTTACCCCGTGGCAGTGAGTGGCCTGAGCGCGGGGGTCACAAAAATTTCCGTAGGAGCCTACGCTGGCACCACCTCTACAGCCGGCCACGTCTGCGCGATCGTCGGCGGCTCGGCAAAATGCTGGGGGAACAATTCGAGCGGTGCCCTGGGAACAGTACCGGGCCACAGCTCAGTGCCGCTCCAAGTGATTGGCCTCACTTCCGGCGTAACGGATATTAGTGCGGGCTCCGGACAGAATACTTGCGCGGTCGTCAGCGGCGGTGCGAAGTGCTGGGGAGCCAATGCCCAAGGACAAGTGGGAAATGGAAATACTACGAACCAATCCAATGCCGTCGACGTCAGCGGGCTCACCTCGGGTGTTGCCGCAGTCTCGGCAGGAACCTTCCATGCCTGCGCTTTAATGAGCGCCGGCGGAGTGAAATGCTGGGGAAGCAACGGAAGCGGACAACTTGGTAATGGCACCACCACCCCCAGCCTCACCCCCGTGGATGTCACTGGAATCTCGAGCGCCACGAAACTTGCGGTCGGCTACAACTTTACCTGTGCCCTCGATGGCGGGGCTGTCAAATGTTGGGGAATTAATAACGCGGGACAACTCGGGAACGGTACAGGAATTGACTCCTCCACCCCCTGTTGCAGTAACCGGACTGGGAAGCGGTGTTCTCGATATCGCAGCAGGAGGCGAAACGGGTTGGGGCGTCGGCACCGCCTGCGCCCTTCTCACCAACGGAACCATTCAATGCTGGGGGAATAACGTTTTTGCAGGGATGGGAAACGGAGTCAGTGGCGGATATAATTACACTCCCACTACAGTGAGCGGCATTACCAACGCTACTTCGATCAGCGTCGGCGGCCTCTCTGCTTGCGCGACCCTTTCAACCGGATCGGTGCGTTGCTGGGGTAGCGGCATAGATGGGCAACGCGCTAATGGAATATTTAATTACTTTAGAAGAGTTCGCGACAACATCCTCACCACCGGTGTGACCCAATTCTCTATGGGCAGTCGTTCCCACTCCTGTGCAACCGTTAATGGCGGTGCACAGTGCTGGGGTGGAAATAGTTATGGGCAACTCGGCGATGGCACCACCACCAATCGTTGGTCGCCCGTTTCCGTCACCGGTCTGTCCAGCGGCGTCACCAAAGTCTCTGTAAACGGTGACAACTATGCGGGGTATGATTCCCACTCCTGCGCTCTCGTCAATGGAGGCGTGAAATGCTGGGGCAGAAACTCTTGGGGACAATTGGGCGACAATAGCATCACCGACCGATACACGCCGGTGGATGTATCCGGGCTTACCTCAGGGGTAACAGATATAGAGACAGGCCCACTACATACCTGTGCCATTGTTGCCGCCGGTGCCGTCAAATGCTGGGGGCGTAACAACTCTGGACAACTCGGAAACAACAGCACCACGGACAGTAGAGTCCCGGTGGATGTTGTGGGCGTCACAGGAGCCACTCAACTCGCCCTCACCTATGGTTCAAGCTGTGCCATTGTCGCAGGTGGCGCCATTAAATGCTGGGGATATAATGACGTCGGCCAACTCGGCGACGGGACAACGAGTACCAGCCTGGTGCCTGTCAACGTGACTGGAGTTACCGGCGCTACATCAATTTCCGGAAATGGATTTGACTCTGCTTTCTTCTGCGCCGTAATCAGCGGAGCCGCAAAATGCTGGGGTAACGGCGGCTATCAGCGCTTGGGCAATGGATCGGGTAGCAACCAAAGCTCACCCACTCAAGTGACCGGACTCACCTCTGGAATCGTCTCAGTATCTACAAGTGCGATGAGTGGCTGCGCGATAAACACTGCCGGAGGAGTGAAGTGCTGGGGCAACAACCCTTACGGCGAACTCGGAACGGGCGGCGGACTGTCTTCAACCCCGGTGGATGCTTTAGGACTCCAAAGCGGAGTGCTCGCTTCCGACGGCGGCTACTATGCCAACTGCTTCTTAGTCAAAGGTGGAGGTATCAAATGCGCCGGTGCTGTGATTGAAAGCGGTTTGGGATGGACTCCTGTTCCCCTGACTTCCACTGAAGTCCTGTTCCCCTAATTCAGAAGTAGAAGTAAGACAAGTGGGTCGATCGAATGGTCGATAACTAATATAAAGGAGCGAAATACCGAGCCGTTTCTTCCGCAATCCCCTGGCTGAACCGGGCCAGTAACGGGATATTCTGAACGGAAAGCCGCGCCTTCATCAGATCGCAAGTCGCAATACGATTGCCGTCCCTGAAGTAATAAATGAACTCATCTATGCGGGTGGTGTGGGTCAAAACCGCTGAGACATTTTCGGCCGATAGGGAGAATCCTTTATAAGTAGGATCATTACTAGCCCTGCAGGTAAATTCAGAGATTTTCTCAAACTTCCCAAGAGCGGACTTCGCCATTCGGGAGGCGTCTAACAAGTCGTTAAAATGAGCATAGAAGTAGAGCTGACCGCCGTGCTCAAAATAATATCCAGGCTCAGTGACATGCGCCGTATACTTTCCTTCATGTCCGGGCAAGTAGATGGGGCGCTGCTCTTTACGATAATACGTTGTGATGAGACGAACCCCGTCGATTGGAATTCTGAGAGCATGGACGTCTACAACCACCTGGGTGCGACGAGCCCAAAAAAGAATGCGCCGATATTCCGTTTCTTGAGGAGCCAATAACTTACCGGCCCGAGACACCTGCTCCAGAAAATCCAACAATGCTGCCAAAGCCTTCTGCGCTGGAACGACTTCATTGAAAAAGACATCCCCATCGCTGTTCCCGGTCAAATTCACCAAAGTCTGTGAAAGAAAAGAAGTCGCGGTAAGCTCAGTCTTAAAGCCATTTTCTAAATGCTCTGGCGACAGTCGAAACGCTTGATCTCGAATCTCAGTCAACCTCTCTCGATCTCGCGCAATCGAAAACCTGTAGAACTCGGAATCCTCTGAACTCGGGAGAACGCTTTGGGGAGAAAAGGAAGTTCTTAATAACTCCTCGGAAAAGAGCTGATTTGAAGTAACCGCACTCCCCCGACGAGTCGCGATCCGCTCGCCGACTCGAGCTCCCTTAGCTTGAAGAATGACTTCTAACTTCGAAGCTGCATTCTTTGCTGCCTCCAAAACTTGAGAGATATTCCGAGACTCAACACGAGAATCAGCCCGAACATCAGAAACTGTCCAAGCCAAAATCACACAACTGAATTGAATAAGAACTCGCACCACGACAGATCGTTTACTTCTAGTTTTTCCTGATAGATACTCGACAAACTCTTTTATAAGCCCAAACTTTTCTAATCAATTAATAATAATGTTATGCGTCATAAAATGAGCGATTTTCATACTCCAATAAAAACCTTGAAACTATTGGATTATTTATCCATTTGACCAATGTCTCTTTTCCATTTATATTTAACCAATAGGTTAATTAACTAACTGGTGAACTATGCAAGACGGTCTCAGCCTCACATTCGCAGCTCTCGCCGACCCCACTCGACGGGCCATGCTTGCCCGCCTCTCCCGGGGCGAAGCCAACGTCTCGGATCTCGCGAAGCCTTTCCTAAAAGAAATGAGCCTGCCCGCAGTGACCAAGCACCTCAAAGTTTTAGAAAAAGCGGGCCTCGTCACTAAGACCCGAGAAGCGCAGTGGCGCCCCTGCAAACTAAACGGCGCGCCCTTTAAAGATGTTTCCAACTGGATGGAGCAATACCGAACTTTCTGGGAAGAGAGTTTCGATCGCCTGGACGCTTATTTAAAAACAGTAACTGGAAATGAAGGTAAGAAAGGGAAGAAGCATGGCCGGAAAAAATAAGCCGAACGAAATTACGATTACTCGAGTTTACGATGCTCCAGTAAAAGCAGTCTGGGACGCCTGGACCGACCTCAAGCAAGTCGCACAGTGGTGGGGACCTCGCGGTTTCACACTTACCACTCACAGCAAAGACCTGCGCGCCGGAGGAACTTGGGACTACACCATGCACGGCCCGGACGGCACGGACTACCCCAACAAAACCAAATATTACGAAGTCGAAAAGTACCAACGACTAGTCTACGACCACGGCGGACATGACGACCGGCCGCCATTGTTTCGCGTCACGGTGACCTTTGCGGAAAATAAGGGCAAAACAAAAATGGAAATGACCATGGCCCTTGCCACAGCAGAGGCCGCAGAAGAAACCAAGAAGTTCATCAAGAAAGCCAACGGCTATTCCACCTGGGATCGATTGGCTGAGTACTTGGAAAAGCAATCTTCCGACAAGGAACTCTTCGTCATCAATCGAAGCTTTCCTGTTTCGATGGAAAAAATGTTTGAGCTTTGGACGAAGCCAGAACATTTCTCGAAATGGCTTCCGCCGACGGGTTTTACGATGAAGTTTTTAAAAGCAGACATCAAAGAAGGCGGAAGGACTTTCTACAGCATGACTGATGGTAAAACGACGATGTACGGTCGGGCTACCTACATCGAATTAAAACCCCATCGCCTGATCTACACCCAGCAGTTCTGCGACGAAAACGAGAACATCTCGCGCCACCCGCATGCACCCACTTGGCCAGAGACCATGCTGACCACGGTAACCTTCTCCGAAGAAGGAGCGAATCAAACTCGTGTCACCGTTCAGTGGGAAGCTCACGGTAAGTTTACGCGCGAGGAGTTGGAATTCTTCGTCAAAGCCAAGAGTGGCATGATGATGGGCTGGACCGGATCATTCGATAAGCTGGACGATTTCTTGGAGGAAATGGCTTAGTTTACGGGTCGATCGTACCGCCACTATAAGCGCCGTCGGGAATCGTGGAACCATTCACGGTCAACACACCTGAACCACCGCGGGTCACATTCGTACCGCTGCCCAAGGTGAGCGAGGTCGGAATGGTGAGGTTGAAGCCAGCCATGCTGAGGGTTCCTGCCGTAACCGTCACGGGCCGGCCAGTAGACGTATTTGCAACAATGCTTACGATACGACCCGCCTTATTGATACTGAGTGTTCCACTTCCAGGCAGGTTTCCGTTCTTAGTGAACGTAGCGTTTGCTCCTGTACCTACAAAAGCGACGTTGGCGTTCCCGCTGTTAATACCGCAGCTGCTATAAGTTCCGATGGCGAGATTCCCGCTGGTCTCCACAGTTCCGTTGGTGAGAGTCGCGCCCGAACAACCCCAACTGGTATCCAGGATCAGATTATTGCTGGCAGTGAATGTGGTGCCTGAAAGGTTCATCGTCATGCCAAAGACAGGCATGATTTCAAGATTGTAGAAACTCACGCCCGGAGACTGGAAGTATCCTGTCCCAAACGTAGTCACTAGACGAACGGTGGAAGTGCCAGTGTCTACCGTTCCCTGGAGGTAAGTGAGATTATTGTAAAAATAAATAGTCCCGGCAAGAGTTAGCGTTCCAGAAGGTTTGTCAATCGTAACGTTGGGGATAGAGTAGTTCGAAGATCCTGCAATCGTACCCGAAAGAGTTTGAGCCCCCGTACCATTAATCACCACGTTCACGCTCCCGACCATGGCACAGTAAGCAGAGCCTGCTAAAGTAATGTTCCCTTTAACGTTGACGGTTCCGTTATCAATGTTCAGGTTGCCCGAGCCGCAAGGAAATCTACTCAATAGGTTGCCCAACACTGTGATATTCGAGCCACTCAGATTAATTCCCGAGTTGATATCGAAAGAAAGGTTATTCAGGTCTGCAACCCCAAGATCCATGACACTGGAAGATTGCCAAGCTTGCATAACGACCGTGGAAGTACCAGGACTCAAGGTACCAGAAGAACGTTTGAAACTGCCTGCAATATTGACGGTTCCAGATAAAGTAACACCAGCACCACCCGTTTTTGCAATTTCAAGATTGGGAATGCGACCATTGTTCGAGAAGGTCACTTGCTTGCTACCCGTCCCTATCATTTTGACGTTGGCGGAACCCGAAGGACCACAGCCACCCCAGTCGGAAATATCGCCCCCCACTTCGATCGTACCGGAGTTGATGGAACCTGTGGAACCGCCACATGCAGCAACTCCTAAAGTGAGGTTGTTTGCCACCGACATGGTTGAACTATTCAAATTGAAAGTACTGCCATAGTCCGGGTTAATGCTGACATTATTAAAGGATTGGTTGGCAACGGTGATACTCACAGCTCCGCTATCGTAGTTATATCTCACTGTTCCGGAATTATGCGTAAAGGTGAAACTCGAGCCAAAAGTAATGTTCAGGCCCTTCAGAGTGAGAGTAGCTGACGTGGAGGTGAAAGATCCGCCGGTACCTGAGAAAGGGCCATTTACGGTGATATTTGTGGCATTTCCAACAAAAGTTCCTGCCGTCTGAGTGAAGCCTGTGCTTCCGATTGTCAAAGCAGAACCACCTTGGCTGAGTTGGCTGCCCCCAATTTTTAGTCCTGCTACGCTTGCTGCATAGTTCACAGTCGGCGTGCAGTTGGCGCTCGAGCAAGTATCATCAATAATCGCCGTATCCGAAGCTCCCGGGACTGCTGAGGCTCCTGCGCAAGTACCACTCAGACCAGGTGTGTTTACCGTTCCGCACCAGTTCGCAGCTGTGGAGTTTGTCCAGGTGTTGCTGCTTGCTCCGGTCCAGGTATGCGTACCCATCACTTTCATCGTGACAGTCGCAGTGCCCGTGTGTCCTTGAGAGTCCGTCACGGTGTAGGTAAAAGTTTCTTTACCGGTATAACCGCTGTTGGGCTGATAAGAAACGTTGGTCGTCCCATTTGTCACCGTACCATTCGCCGGCTGAGTGACCGAGGTCACAGTAAACGACAAACTCAGGTTGCTAGAATCGTTCGACAAAACAGATAGAGTGGTGGCGCCGGCATCCTTCTGCACCATTCCAGTGTCGTTGGCTAAGGTGAAAGCAACTACTGCTGTCGCAGAGAAGGAAGTCGTAATAGCAGTGCCGTTCACAGTGGCACTCACAGTATTACTGCCAGCACTAGAACCTAAAGTAAGTGTGCTCGTCGATTGTCCAGCCACGTCTGTCGAGTTCGAGCTACTGGAGAGCGAACCGCCACCGGCAGTTACGGCCCAGTCAACAGTCACTCCAGAAAGAACGTTATTATTGGAATCTCTTACAACAACTACAAACGGATTCGTGAGAGCCGCACTGACAACACCCGTTTGAGAATCCCCCGAAGATTTTGAAATCGAAGCAGGAGCGCCAGCAGTACCCGTCGCGGAAAAAGAAGTCGAAGTGGCCGTACCGTTAATCGTAGCGGTAACCGTATTGCTACCAGCCGTCGTACCCAAGGTGAGGGTGCTCGACGACTGACCACTACCATTGGTGCTGTTTGAAGCACTGGAGAGTGAACCGCCACCGGCAGTCACAGCCCAATTCACCGTCACACCGGATACAGCGTTACTGTTGGAGTCGCGAACTACAGCAACAAAGGCGCTACTCAATGCACTACCAGCAGTACCGCTTTGGCTATTCCCAGAGACTACGGCAATAGATGCCGGCGTGCCTGCGGTGCCAGTAGCCGAAAAGCTCGTCGAAGTCGCCGTACCATTAATAGTAGCGGTGACCGTATTGCTTCCAGCGGTCGTGCCCAAAGTCAAAGTACTAGAAGATTGGCCACTGGCGTTGGTGCTATTCGAAGCACTCGAGAGCGAGCCGCCTCCGGCAGTCACAGCCCAGTTTACAGTCACACCTGAAACGGCGTTGTTGTTGGAATCGCGAACAACGGCAACAAAAGCGCTACTTAATGCAGTACCCACAGTAGCGCTTTGGCTATTGCCCGAAGAGACAGAAATCGTAGCAGGTGAACCAGCGGTACCTGTAGCTAAGAAAGAAACCGAGGTTGCTGTGCCGTTGATTGTGGCAGAAACCGTGTTGGTACCAACGAGCGTTCCCAAAGTTAAAGTGGAGGCGGAAATACCGCTTCCATTCGTACCGTTCGAAGCACTCGAAAGCGATCCACCGCCAGCAGTCACAGCCCAGTTCACAGTGGCACCTGAAACCGGGTTACTGTGAGAGTCGGTCACTAAAGCTTCAAAAGGGTTTCCAGCTACTGCACCAGCTACAGCCGATTGGCTGTTTCCTGCGGAGACTGTAATCACCGAAGCGATTCCAGGCGTTCCCGTTGCTAGGAATGAAACGGAGGTCGAAGTTCCGTTGATGGTGGCCGTGATTAAGTTGGATCCAGCCACGGTACCTAAAGTAGGAATCGTCGAAGATTGACCGCTTCCGTTTGTAGCACTAGAGGCACTGGAAAGCGAACCGCCGCCGCCGGCAACAGCCCAGTTCACAGTCACACCTGAAACGGCGGCACCGGTACCATCTTTTACAATGGCGACCAGCGGGCTGCCCGTAGCCGTTGCTACAGTGCTGGACTGGCTATTTCCAGAATGCACAGCAATTGTATAAGAAGAGAAAATTTCCATCTAATCGGTAGGGTTTGAAGAAGGGCTCCCGCTCGGAGATACTCCGAGCAACCATTAAACCAGGA
>JAIEMT010000020.1 GCA_019751945.1 bacterium | reverse complement strand
TCTCTTCCGCCGAAGCTGCCTATTAAACGCCCGCTTCCTCTTTCTAAAAATTCATTTCCCAAATTTTCAAAGAACAACCCCAACGCACTGCTCAGAGCTTGAAATTCAAGCAAAAGTCGTTTGTTGCGGCAAGGTGGGTTGTAATAACCAAGATCACTTTTGAGCGCAAGGGTATTTTTGGAAAATTAGCGCACGCAGACATCGACCTCGGTATGCTGCTCCAGTGGCCCCTCTCCACGCCTGGGGTTCAAGTCGTAACTATTCAATCTTCTTAGTAAAGTGGCTTTGTCCATTCCGATACCCCGGGCGGTTCGACTGATTCCTCCCCGGAAGTAATTCAACGCTCTCTTGAAGTACTCCTTCTCAAAGCGGGAGAGGGTCGATTCGTAACTGAAGGTCAGGGGGAGATTGGCCATTCCAAAAAGCTTCTCGTCCGTATCCAGAAGCACAGGCCCAGTCGTTTTGGTGACAGCGATTCCAAACCAGTCTGGCAGATGCCGTTCTTCGAGTCGATCCCCCTCACAAGCCAGCACGCTGTACTCGAGAACGTTTCTGAGTTCGCGTAAATTTCCAGGCCAGGAATAATCCTCGAGACGCGTTGCAATGCCTTCAGAAAGGCTTAAAAGCCGTCGATTTAATTTTGAACAAATTTCATTTAAAAATAGATGAACCCAGCTATCAAATTCATCTTCTCGGTCGGCTAACGGTAGGAGCGGAACCTGAATGACTCTTAAGCGATAAAATAAATCCTCCCGAAAACTTCCCTGCCGGACACGTTCAGCAAGGTCATTGTGAGTCGCGGTGATGACTCGGACGTCTAATGAAATTTCCTGATTCCCACCTACGCGCGTAATTTTTCGAGACTGCAAAAACTCCAAAAGACGGCACTGCAATGCGGGAGACAATTCTCCCACTTCGTCTAAGAAAACCGTTCCTCCTTGAGCGAGCTCTAAACGTCCGATGCGTTTCTGCTGAGCCCCCGTGAAAGCGCCACGCTCATGTCCAAACAATTCCGATTCAAAAGTGCCTGAATGTAAGGAAGCGAGATTCACTACTACAAAAGGTCTCGCCTTTCTCGAACTAGTGCGGTGAATTTCTTGAGCGAGATAAGTTTTACCCGTACCTGTGGGGCCAGTGATTAAAACAGAAGCGTCGCTCTTGCTGGCGAGCTTTACGATTTCATGAGTCGTCTTTCCGAATTTCATTTTCATCCTCCTCGATGTTTCGAGGGGACAAAGCAAGACGTGGGCCAATGATTTTCAGGTCAGATTTTTTAGAGACAGAGGAGAGTGTAGGTTTTCATCGTTGGTTTCTCCCAACAACTGCGGGGGAAAACCCACTCAGAAGCCGGTAGAGCTCCCACCATAGAGCTTTTTCAACCAATCCATGAGTGCTGCAGGGCCATCAATCATGTCGTACTTGGTTTGTGGAAAACAAACGAACCGATTTTCGGGGATGAGATTTCCACCCTTCAAGCAGAACTCCGGAACCGATTCCACTTTTCGAATTCCCAAATTTCGCAAGAGTTCTTGATGATGCTGACTCAGCTCTACAAAATCATGAGCGTAACTTTTTTTATAACCCTCAGGAGTAGTCTGCAAAAACATCCGAGTCACCATTAAGTCTCGAAACTGGGCTGACTGCTGGGGATTTTTCGCCGGAAGCTTACCAATTTCAGTTTCCCAATACTTCCACATCGGAACTCCGGAAGTAGTTGTCCAAGTCGCGACAACACCTGTTTTCTTTTCTGGATTATTCAGCCAAAAGAACTGGTTTCCGGGCAAAAGATAAGTTTGAACTCGCGAAGCCGGATCTGAAACCAGCTCTGGTTGAGGGAAATCGCCAAAATCTACTTCTGGAGTAAGATAAACCAGTCCCATCGCTTCAATGCTTGTGGGATCTTTTAATTGCTCTCCCCAGCTTCGCAGCGCTTCCGTTTCCTTAGCAGGACGAAAGATATCCAAATCATCGGCATATGAAGTGGCAGAGAAAATCAGAGAGAATAAAATCAATTTCTTCATACAAACCCCTTGGGATCTAGCAAACAATTGTAAGTGCCTAAAATTCGAATTTCTTCAGAACGCATGTTCTCAGTAGAGCGAGAAAGAGCGATGAGCTTGGCACGGTACTCTTCAAAAATGGCCTGAGCTTTAATGGCTACTTCTGGTGTGTTGGGAATCGCTATCAAATGCAGACCTTCTTTGCGCTCAATATGAATTCCTTTTTCACCGTCCTCCGCAACTTGCTTTGAGGCCAGCTCGAAAAGACTGGGAATAAATCTCGAAAAGTATCGGGGATTGGGGGCGAAGTGAATATCCGTTCGCTTGGCTCGTATGACCCCGCCTTCAATAGAAATGAGTTCTCGATCTTCCATGTTGGCGATCACTTGATCCACCACAGGAGCCAAAGACGGATCGAAAGAAAAATACTCCTTCACAGCATCTAGGGTCGTAGGAGCGCTGAAAAGCACGTAGTGAACGACACCATAAGTAGCGAGATCTTCCGTGATAACGTCGGCCTGTTCGGACGTCACATTGGGAGGTGGAATGTGAGGACTTACTACTTTGATAGTTTTGTTACGGTCCAATTCCACGAAAGCTCCACGAATCAAATTAGCGCGAATCAGCTTTGGAGAAACTGCTCAACGCGATGCGTCTTTTGTTCAAAAGCTTTTATTCCAATTCGACTAGTCTGTCTACTGACAAAAACTCGGGCTTCGCGAAGTAAGCGGTCGGCAACCTTCAATCTTTGTACGTGGGGGAGCTGCTGAAATACTTCGGCGCAGAGAAGGCTGATTCCATCCAAGTCCCTAGCCTGGGGATCCGCTTTCGGGGCCAGGGTTTTCTCCTCATGCACCCTCAGCATCGACTGAAGGGATTTACCGAGAGCAGACCCGTGAGGACCTGAACGACTTTCGGATTCGTTTTGGAGACGAAGTAAAATCAGATACGTCACTTCATCCTCCTTTAAACCAATTGCCTTTCCTAACTGAGCGAGAGTTTCGGGGGACATCCTATAAGAAGAAGGAGCGCGATTTTTCGAATTTCCTCGAGAAAGAGTCCTGGCTAGCGCGTTCAAAGAAACAATGTGACCATATTTTTTTGCAAAGGTTCGGTAGCTAAAACCCTTAGCCTTGATCCAATCCGAAAGAAATGTTCGGTAGTTTTTGTATTTGAAAACAGAAATGGAACTCATGGGTACTGCCTTTGTTTTACTGTTTGATACATCATAAAACAGATTTTCTCAATTCCATTAAGAATAGGTTGCGACACAAAAATGAGATTGGTACTGGAGTTTTGAAACAAAGAGGTGCCCCCATGATTGTAGGAAATAGTTTCCAGATTCGAGAGCTCAAGCGCACGATCGAAAAGATCCGCAAAAGTACTGGAAATGTATTGATCACCGGGGAAAGTGGAACTGGCAAAGAACTGGTGGCCCGGGAACTCCGAGGCACGTTGGCAGATGGAAGCCCGGCCCCCTTTGTCTCTGTCGATTCGGCAACCATTCAAAGCTCGATGGCGGAAAGTCTGCTGTTTGGCCATGAAAAGGGAGCTTTCACAGGAGCAGATCGACCTAAGCCGGGACTTTTTGAAGAGGCTCACGGCGGAATCATTTACTTCGATGAAATCGAGAACATGCCCATCGAAATTCAGGCCAAGCTTCTTCGAGTAATTCAGGAAAAGGAAGTCATGAGGCTGGGAGCTTCTAAAGCCATCCCTCTCTCGTTTCGAGTGGTGAGCGCTACAAATCAGCCCCTCGACCAATGGGTGACTCAGGGGAAGTTTAAAGCAGACCTGTTTCAAAGATTGAACGTACTGCCCATTTCTCTGCCACCTCTTCGAGACCGTTCGGAAGACATCCCCCTTCTAGTCGAACATTTCCTGAAACAGAGCGGTCGAAAGCTGAATTTTTCAATAAAAACAGTTGAAACAATGAAGACCTACTCCTGGCCTGGGAACGTCCGAGAGTTGAGCAATCTAGTGACCTACCTCACGGCAATGAGCGACTCGGACTTCATTCTGCCCACGGACCTGCCAGCGAAGATTCGAGGACAGGATGTTCAGAACGATTTTAAAGCATTTCAGCAAGAAAATAGGTCCTTTTATGACACAATTCGAACATTCGAAAAGGAGCTGCTCACGCGAGAATTCGCCCGTCATCGGGGAGTGATCTCTCGAATGGCAGCGAGCTTGGGAATGGATCGGTCTCATCTTTATCAGAAATTGAAGGAGTACCAAGTCCACCGACCCAAGGTACTTTCAATAGCAAATTGACGTTGTTTAATGTACAACGCGGGTGGCGGTTTTGAAGGCTATGATCACCAGTAAATCTGCTCCCGTGGTCCTCATTTGCGATGACGATCCGATTCTCCATCTCGCAGTTAAACAAGCGCTCCAGGGTTTTAAAGAAAAGTTCGAATGCCGTTCGGCTTACAACGGTGACGAAGCATTAGTCGTGATTCGAAATCACCGAGTCGATGCGCTCTTGCTAGATGTCAACATGCGACGAGAGGGAGAGGGGCTGGAGTACTTGCCAAAATTTCGAGACGCCGATCCAGATCTAGCGATTGTGATGATCAGTGGGAACACGGATTTCGGGACTGTCAGAGAAGCCATGCGCTTGGGAGCCATGGACTATGTCTCGAAAGATTTTGATACCGACGAACTCCTCCACGTTTTGAATTTGGCGCTTCAAAAGAAGCGATTACTCTTGAGAGGGGAACAGCAAAACTTTGAAGCGGTTCATTTACAAAAGAGCCACGTGATGGTGGGAAGCTCTCCAAAAATGGGAGAGCTGAGAAAGATTATTGAAAAGGTAAAAAAAAGCCCGGCCAATGTTGTGATCACGGGCGAGACGGGGACAGGAAAAGAGGTCGTCGCTCGTCAGTTACGCGGCACTTTGCCGGACGGAACCTTAGCTCCATTCGTAGCAGTGGACTCATCCACCATTCAGAGCACCATGGCAGAGAGTATTTTATTCGGCCATGAGAAGGGTGCCTTCACTGGGGCTGAGAGAACTTCCAAGGGCGTTTTCGAAGAAGCGGATCAGGGCACCGTCTACTTCGATGAAATCGCCAACATGCCGCTCGAGATTCAAGCCAAACTTTTGCGAGTGATTCAAGAAAAAGAAGTGGTGCGATTGGGATCTTCGAAGCCCATCCAACTGGAATTTCGAGTGATCTGCGCCACCAATCAGAAGCTAGAAGAGCTGGTAGCGCAGAAGAAGTTTAAAGAAGATTTATTGCAAAGGTTGAATGTTCTCCCCGTCTCGATTCCTGCATTAAGGGAACGAAGAGCGGACATCCCAGAATTGATTCGCCACTTCGCTGCGAAGAACGGCTCGAATGAATTAAAGTTTTCAGACGAAGCGATGGACGCACTCCTCAATTACTCCTGGCCAGGAAACGTGCGCGAACTTTCTAACCTTGTTGCTTATTTGCAAGCGATGGTCGACGCCGAACAAGTGGAATTGAGCGACCTCCCCGCGAAGATCACTGAAGGATTTGTGCCAGGATTACGATCGCAAATCCTGCCAAAGTCTGGGGAGTCTTCGTTTTATGAACAAGTGCTGGAATTTGAACGGGGCATTTTAGAAAAAGCCTGGGCTCAGCAAAAAGGGATCGTGACGCGAGTTGCGGAAGCTCTCGGAATGGATCGATCCCACCTTTATAATAAGCTGAAAGAGCACGGGCTTCATAACCCCGCCAAAGACCGCAAAGATTAACAGACTTACATGAAGCGAAAGATGGGAAATCCCACGCTGATTCCTAGGCTTTGAGAATAAGCCTCTTGAGCGGCACCCAAGGAATCGTGCAAGAGCTCTGACCAGCTGATGTAGTTGAACTCCACAAAAAATCCCGGACGACCCCAGCGGAGCCAGACATTATAATAAGATTTGCCGTCAATCTTGGGGTAGACGAATGCCCCGACCGTGGTGTTGTAGCCTTTGACAAAGAGATCTCGGTAAGTCGCCTCAATTCCCTGAGGCGCACCAATTAAGTTCTGAGTTTTACCTAGCGATGGAAATGTCAGCATGTGGGCGCCGAACATTAGCGAAATACTGAAACGCTCGTCGAGAGTCTTGAAAGACTCGCTCATTAAATAAAGTCCCAAATCGGAATTGAACTTTTCGTGAGCAGCGATGGCTTCGAAAACGACGAACTTGGTGGTCTCATCCAAGAAGAAATTCAAATACAACGTCACCAACGGAATAGTCGTGTTTACGTTCGATACCGCGTCTCGATATTGGTAGGCATATGGTCCGAGGCCCAACGCCAAGGTCCCTTTGTGAAGATACTCGGGCACTTTGTAACGAAGGGCAAGCTCGTGTGAACCTGCAACAAACTTCACCACTCCAGGCTTAGCCCCTTGGCTCGCCAACCAAAGAGAAGAAGAAATCGAAGGAGTAGCCACCTCACCCATCTTGATGGTTTGGCCCACTCCATCCCAGTACGCATAAATTTCTAAAGTCGAGGTGCGATGATTGGAACCTTTGGAATACACCAAGCGGCAGCCCACAAACATCCATTCGTCGGGACGCGCACCCATGTTTTTTTCAATCGCCACTTGATAGGGCGAGCAGGTGACATCGATTCCAATTCGCTGCTCAAAACTGAGAGCCTGTTTAGGACGAAAACGCAGGAGCACCGTCCCGGACTTTTGCTTTCCGTCTTTCACCGTAATAATTTGTATCGGATTTTTTTCTCCAGAAGTCAGGGCGATAGGAATTTCCGCAGAGCCTTGAGAATCCTCGATTCCAAAGGCTTGAACATTCGAGTGATAGCGAACTTGCCCGCCGCTCACTTGATCCGCTTTCACAAAAAGACGTGCACGTGGAAGAACTAGAAACTCTGAAACACGAACCCAATCCAAACTCTCTTTTCCAAGCTCGAGTTGAACTCCCGGCAAAGGAGTCCCCACCCATTCGAATTCAAATTCGTCGACAGAAAGTTGGAAGGGCTTGAACGCCAAGGGCACTGTTTCTGAAGCGGCCTCGGCAGCGTAATTCGGGGAGAGGGTGACTAAAGTCGCCTGAGCAGAAGGTCCTAGAATTCCTGCACTCAGGTAAATCAGAAAGATCCCAATGAGACGCATTCAAAAAACCTAGCACAAGGTTTTTGGACTGAATAGAGATTCCCTAATACGACCCTAACTTGCGAAACTTTCGCTCTTCGACTATTCCGGCCGCCGAATGGCTCGAGGACTTCTCATTTCACTATTTTTATTAGCCGCAGCTCTGCCTGCAAAGGCCGCCGACTCGGGAGAGCTTCCGCCCGGAGAAGTTCTGGATGTCGGGACCTTGAATTGCCCCAAGGGCACCTTCCCCGCGTTGCATTGGGAACCCGTCCTAATAAACGGGGGCCTCCAGTTTAAAATGATGGTGGTCTGCATGAACCAAAGAGGCGACCGAATCTAATCGACGACCCGTTTCTCAATTGCCTCTACCGAGGAAATACCTTACCAGTAGGAGAAGTGCTCTCGTGGTGGAATTGGTAGACACGCTGGTCTTAGGAACCAGTGGGGTAACCCGTGACAGTTCGAGTCTGTCCGAGAGCACCAAAAAAATAAAAAAAACATAAACAGTCCCAGCCAACCTCAATTCAGGTTGAAACAAACAGACTCGAACGAGAATTTCCGGGCTGCGATGAGCGCGCAGCGCTTAGCGCAGCAAGGCGTGCAGGATGCACGCCTTAGGAAATTGTCCATGCCAAGCCCTTGAGCAGGCTTCGAGGCCATGATGGCCGAGAAGGGCGACTGTCCAGTGGACAGTTCGGACCAGGATGGTCAGAAAGCCAGGAGAAGCCGAAGGCCGAGTGACCGACCAATGAGGACTCCGAGCAGGAAAGGGCGAAGGCCGACCAACCGACCAAGAAAGGCTCCGACGTCCGAAACCTACCCGCCGACTTCAGCTGTACCCGCAGAACTGCCGCTCCCATCCCCCCCAGGATCCGCACGACCAGACTTCATATCCTTAGGAGGATCGCAGCGAACATGCGGCGAAGTTTTAGAAATCCGAACCTTCATCTGTCGAGTGTCGTTCTTAATCAAATAGAACTTCGCACCCAGAATCCCCTGAGATCCCCCCAAAGAGGAATCTGCTTTCGTGGGCTCAATCTTGGAGCCTTTATTCGGGCTGAGGCTTTGAACTTCTCTTTTCAAATAAGTCATCCAAGTTTCATTTTCATACATGAAATGGGAGAACACCTCGAAGTTCGAAGGGGACGCCTCGAACTCCGGACATTGAAACTTTGCAAACGCGGAGACCATTTTTTCCTGAACAGCCTTGGTCTTTGCACTTTCACTCACGGCCTGCGATTTGAGTTTGAGCAGAGCATTTTGCGGGGACGACTCACCGTTTGAAAAGCTCACGCCCTTGGAAGCCAGGTCCGCTGGATTCGATAGTTTGTACTTATCTAAAATGAACTGGAGCTCTGACTCGCGCAGAACAAAACTTTCAAAAGAATTTCCACCCTTCATCCCCACACTGTATTGAGGATCCGCATCCTTCCCGGGCTCTCCGTACTTCTGGATAGAGTAAAAAACCCATTCCGTGCCTTGGGCGTAGGGCACCAGCAGAAACATTCCCAGAACAATAGTGAAGCAGGACAGCATTTTCATTCTATGATCTCCGCCTCCAGTATGCCTGCCCGATTCAGCACTGTAAATTGTTGTGATAGGGTGCCTAAAAAAGGGGTATCGAAATGCGTTCAATTCTTCCGGTCACGACATTTTGGGTAGTAGCACTCTTGCCTTTGCAGATCTTGGTAGCCCAGGCTGCAGAGCCGTCGAAGGTTCTGAAGCGAGTCTCAGTGGAGGGCAAATCCTTAGACGTGGTCCAAATCGCTGAGATCAAGGACGTGGTCTGGGGCTTTGATTTCCTCTCTCCAGACCGGCTTATTTTTACCCAAAGAAACGGTAAAATTTTTATTCAAGACCTTCGACAAAATTCGCTGAGTGAAGTTCAAGGAGCTCCGGCTGTGTTTCACCAGGGGCAAGGGGGACTCCTGGATGTTCGTGCACATCCGAGTTTTAAAACTAACTCTCTGGTGTACCTCACCTACTCTCAACCTCAACCCAACGACGAAGCCGCGACTGCCCTGGCGGTAGCAAAGCTCGAAAGCAATGCCCTCAAAGATTTGAAGGTTTTATTTACGGCAAATAACGTGAACTCCAACAGCATTCACTTCGGATCAAGAATCGAATTTCGAAAAGAATCGGACGGCAAAACTTATCTCTACATGACTTTGGGAGAACGCAATGAAAGACACTCGGCGCAAAAACTAGATTCTCACGCCGGAAAAATTATTCGGCTGAACCTGGATGGATCCGTCCCGAAGGGAAATCCGTTTGGTGCTTCCGCAGTTTGGAGCATGGGCCATCGAAATCCACAGGGACTCGCACTTCACCCAGAAACTCACGAACTTTGGTCAGCAGAATTTGGTCCGCGCGGGGGTGATGAAATCAACCTCATCCAAAAAGGCGCGAACTACGGTTGGCCGGTGGTCACCTATGGACGTGAATATTGGGGACCCAGTATTGGCGAAGGGTTTACGAAACCGGGAATGGTGGATTCGATTGTGCACTATGTCCCCTCCATCTCGCCCTCTGGAATTGCATTTTATTCGGGCAAACTGATTTCAGATTGGAAGAATGATCTCTTCATTGCTTGCTTGAGTGGGACCCACCTCCGAAAGGTGACGCTGAAAAATAATCAGGCGGTCCAACAAACTGAAATTCTTAGTGGTGAAGGATGGAGATTTCGAGAGGTTCGAGAAGGGCCGGACGGCTTCATTTATTTTTCGACGGACTTGGGATTAATCGCGCGACTTCAACCCGTAAAATAAAAGCAGCCCCCAAGAGCTCGGCACTCTTGGGGGCTTGGGCTTAAAGAACCTGGTAAACACCATTGCTTATCAGGTTCGGGCGCAACTTGTTGCTTACAGGAGCTTCAATGCGAGCATTGGAGCAGCGTTAGCTTGAGCAAGAACTGACACGCCAGCATTTTGAAGAATGGTGTTGCGGACCATTTCGCTGGATTCAACAGCTACATCCGTATCAGCGATGCGAGAACGTGCATTCGATAGGTTCTCTTTCGCAATGATGATGTTGTTCACCGTCGAGTTCAATTTGTTCTGAGTAGCACCGAGGCCTGCTCGGGCTTCGAACACCTTAAACATTGCGTTGTCTACGGTGTTCAACGAATCGCGAGCTCCGTCGCGGCTCGAGAAGTCGAGACCATCAATGCCTAGGTTTCCTGCTTTAACGTTGGTTTCGTTCGGGTTGAACACGATACGATCCGAACCGTTCGACTCTTTACGGATACCGACTTGGAACGAAAGATCTGATTTCTCAGATTCGCCGTTCAAGAGCGGAGTGCCGTTGAAGTTCGTGACGTTCGCGATACGATCCACTTCACCAATCAAGCTTTGAACTTCTTTATTGATAAAGCCGCGTTCACGATCACCGATCGTGTCCGAAGCGCCTTGGATTGCTAACTCGCGTAAGCGAACCAAGATGTTTCCGACTTCAGTGAGACCGCCTTCAGCTACTTGAACGAATGAAATACCATCGTTCGCGTTTCTTTCAGCTTGTCCCATCGATCGGATTTGAGCTCGGAGGTTTTCAGAAATAGCCAAGCCAGCAGCATCATCACCTGCGTTTGTGATTCTGTTACCAGAAGACAAACGTTCGTATGATTTTGCTTGGTCTCGGGTGGTATGAGTTAGGGCGCGATTGGCAGCCATAGCCGCCATATTTGTCGATATTCTTAAGCCCATGGATACGTCCTTCCGTTAGTTCAGAGCACACCTCCGCGTCGAGAGCGTGGCAATGCCCTGGTTGGTTAAATACCGGATTTCAGTTTTTGATTTTTAGGAACGTCTGGGTTTTAGAACTTCAACAACGGACCACAACAACATAGAAAAAACTACTTTTAGAATCTCCGCCTAGTGCAACAGCAAGGTACATTAAGCAGACGTTTTAGCCCCAGGTTCCCGGCGGTCCCTGTTGCTAACACTAATCCTATCGGCATGGCGTGTTAATACTTGAGTAAAATAGACAGAAATTAACAGTTCACCAAAGGACTTGGCTAACTATCCAATCTCATTAGAACTTCTGCTTCAGTCAGAACAACCGCTTTTGGATTGAAGGGGCAGGTTTTACACTGAAAACCCGCCCCTCCATTACTAAGCTGGTGTGAGCTCGTTGTTATCCAATGAGCTTCAACGCCAACATGTTGTTCTGATTCGCTTGACTGAGGACTGAAACGCCTGCTGCGCTGAGAATGTTTTGTTTCGTCAGCTCAGAAGTTTCTTGAGCAACATCTACATCGTAGATGCGGCTTTTTGCGTTCGACAGGTTCTCGTCATAAATCTGCATGTTGTTAATTGCAGATTGTAGGCGATTCTGAAGTGCTCCGAGCTCAGAACGGTTCGACATTAAAGCCGAGATAGCTTTATCAACCGTGTCTAAGTTGCTTTGAGCGCTTTCTTTGCTAGCAGTGCTGATACCATTGATGCCCAATGCATCCGAAGTGATGTTCAGCTTCTGCGTGTCAAATTGGAAGCGGTCTTCCGACGGGCGGTTGAAGATACCGATTTGGAACTCCAACAATCCGCCTGAGCCGTTGCCCAATTTGGTGCCGTTGTACTCAGATGAGTTAGCGATGCGATCGACTTCCATATGAAGTTGCTGAACTTCTTTATCGATAAAGCCGCGTTCTACGTCGCCAACCGTGTCCGAAGCAGCTTGCATCGAAAGTTCGCGCATGCGAACCAAGATGTTGCCCACTTCGTTCATCGAGCCTTCAGCCGTTTGAATCATCGACACACCGTCGCTAGCGTTGCGAATGCCCTGACGTAACGATCTGATTGATCCACGCATTTTTTCCGCAATGGCCAATCCAGCCGCATCGTCAGCTGCTCTCACAATTCGCGAACCAGACGCCAATTTTTCAAGTGACGCCCGTTGTGCCGAAGTATTGATCCCCAGATTTCTCTGTGCCGCTAGGGACTGAGGATTTGTTGATACTCTTAAGCCCATACCTACCTCCGAATAGACCAGACCAATCCCGCCCCAGGCGCAAACGTACCCCTAGGTTGAGACGGTGGTCGGTTTTTAGTTTTGACAGGATTTGCTGTACCCTGTCGATTGGCGGGTCGCGTTAGCAGACAATCCGCATGGGCGATTCCCCAATCACATACTGGATCGGTCGGATATTGAAATAACTTTAGACTATTTTTGTCGGATATTAGCGTCGCCGGAAACTAGCGCTGCTGCCTGATAGGGATCGAGGGTGCGGTTGTAAAGTTGCTCTAAGACTTCTTTGCCGGACTGCGTCTCGAACATGTGGGTAATAGAATGACTGAGCTTTTCAGTCAAAATATCAGAGACTTCATCCTTCAAAAACTCAACGGCCTTCACCTTGCGCATACCGCTCTGAGTCAGCCACTTTTGGTGAGCGTCGATCGCCCCCACCAATTCCTTTACGCCGACGTCGCGGACAGCCTCGGTTTTGTGAACCGGAATCATCCAGGAATGTTCGTCGTGGGGATTCATCCCCACCATGCTGATGAGTTCGCGCACCAGCTTGTCTGCCTCGGGGCGGTCACTCTTATTGACCGCAAAGACATGGGCAATTTCCATTAACCCGGCTTTCATCACTTGAATGGAATCCCCACTCTCTGGGACCAAAACAACGAGGACTGTTTGAGCCAGCTTCAAAATATCGAGCTCGGTTTGACCCACGCCGGCCGTCTCTACCAAGACGACATCGAATCCGGCGGCGTCCAGCACCAAAACGACTTCCTTCGTGGCGTGTGAAAGCCCCCCGTGTTTCCCGCGAGAAGCGAGCGATCGAACATACACCCCTTCATCGCCGGTGTGAGATTGCATGCGAATGCGATCGCCCAAAATGGCGCCCCCCGAAAAAGGGCTCGAGGGATCCACCGCCACAATGGCCACCCGTTTTTTCTGTGCACGCAGTTGAGCTGCAAGGCGATCGACTAGTGTGGACTTCCCAGCGCCCGGAGGCCCCGTGATGCCCCAGATCTGCGTCTTCCCAGTCATGGGGTAAAGCGCTTCCATGATCTCGGTCAGGTCTTTGCTACGATTTTCTACTTTGGAAATAAGACGAGCCAGGGAGAGCCGTGAACCGGCTTTCATGTCTTTTACGAGTTTTTTTACAGAAGATTCGGATGCGGCCATGAAGCTCGCATCCTATTGCATGGAGCTTAGGCGCTCAAGAGGAACTTGTGCAGATAATCGCGCATCTCTTCATCCAAATCATCGAACTTGACGGAGAAAGCGCCGCCTTTGAGAAGATTGGCGACTGTGGCGCGGCACGAGAAATTCGGAAGAACTGTGGTGTCGATGGGGTGCACTTCGATAATGAGGTGCGTCCCCACTTTTGTAGGAGCCTGGTTGCTGAAAACCAGCATGCCCTGTTCGCTCAGGTCGCGGCAGATTCCAGTTTTACGAGACCCCTTGTTACCCTCTTTGTCGACTCTTCTAAAATGAATGGTTCCAACAAAAGGAACACGGACGTTTCTGCGTCGGTCCTCACCCTTTTCTTCACTCTGGGAAGGGGCTTCGTTAATCTTGGTCTCTTCTCCTTCAAGCACTGGGGCATGGTCCGCAGGCTGGGTTCCTTCTGACAACTCCTTAATTTCATCTACCGAGCGCCAATTGGGATTCTGATCGGACTTGGCTAAAAGTTTTCCCGAAAGCTTCCCGCTTTTCACAATGGCGTTGAGCTCTGCTGAAGTCATGGGACCAAACTCGCTCCCCTCAAACTGTAAGTACCAGACAGGCTGTCTCTTGATGGGGGGAGCCGGAGGTGCAGTCGCACCACTGCGAGACTCGAGCTCTACGGTCATCGTGCGAGAAGCAGAAGACGAAGTTGGAAGAGTTTTGGGAACCTTCCCGCCAATGACCGTCTGAATTTCACGAATCAATTCGGGACCGGGAGGGTTCGGCATATTCGCCCGAAACAACGCCATTTCGCAGATACGAGTCCACTTCATGCCAGTACTTGGCGACCAAAGAAAGTCAGCCCAGGAAATGCTCCGCTCTTCCAGTTTACGAGCAACTTCATCGCGGCTCAAAGGGCCTGCCCAAAGTCCACCTTGTCCGACGTAGAATTGTGCGCCACCGCCAGATTTCTTTTCCATTAGTTGATCGGAATCTCTTCCTCTTCCGGGGAAGGAGCAGGGGTTTGATCAGACTTCTTCTCGGGTTGCTTTTCAGGTGTGGGAATCGAAGCAGTTTTCACAGGTGCTACTGGCTTCTGAACACTCGAAGGATTCGGGCTCGGAGCCGGCACGGGCTTTACAATGCCATATTTTTCTAAGATGCCTTGTTCACGAGGCTGATTCCCCTCTGTCGATGCCGGCTGTCGTGCCAGACCGAAGGGATTCGCTGCGCTCAATAACTCTTGTGTAGAATCGGGAGAAAGATCGACGCTTCGATAGAAAACATATTCACTGAGGCGTCGGTACCGGGCAATAGCCCATCGGAGATACCGAGAGTCATTGAACTCTAAAAGAAAGGCTCGGGCCATCGGACCCACAAAAAGATAGACCGTTAAGACAGATTTTTGACGATCCTCAATATAGTCACTCTTTTTGAGATCGGTCTCGAGGTCCCGAAGCTTGGAATAAAAACACCAGTGATAGAGAGTGGCATCCGCGCGAATCAGTTCGCGAGCACCTTGAATCAGTTCTGTTCGGCTCTGAGTGAGCGTTCGAAGTTTGACGAAATCCTTATCGCACTCTTTCAGGGATTCGTAAGGAGGCGTGACCGTGGTGTGGAAAATCGCTTCTAAGTCCCCCATATCTAAGCCTTCCGGGTGAGGAACTTTGACGTAATCTGGTGGATCTTGAGGTAACGGATTCTGAGGATCGACCTGCGCAGTGGAGCACCCGCCCCATCCCGTCATCCAGGAGGCTAAAATCAGTCCGCAAATGCCTGCGCGAAATGGAAGCCGTTTCACGATAGTCAAAACCCCGTCGGTTTTCCCCTCTCCTGCTCTTCGGCAAAATTAGCCCACCTCATAAGCCAATCTACTAAAGACATTAAGAATACCTATCCCTTTATCCGATGAGCCAAGAGAGGAAGGAGCCTCATGAACTCTTTTTTGTCCTGTAGATTGGCGCTGTTGATTCTCTGTTTGGCGATTCTGACGCCAGGCGCTCGCGCGCTCGCTGCAGATAAAAACACTACTCCGATTGCTTCTGCGGACTACACGCCTCCGGCGAAGGACGCGAAGGTCAGAAACTTCTACGAAGTACTCGAAGACTTGGTTTCTGATTTCGAATTCGATTTGAAAAATGGCGATGTCACTGGCCTGCGCGATGTTTCTATTCGCAATATTGCTGTGAGCGAAAACGTTCCGCCTTCTTTCAAAAATCACTTGGAATTGGCTATCACTGAAAGAATTATGAAGAACACGAAGGTGAAAGTGATTCAATGCCTTCCGTGTAAAGCTCGTCGCACGACGGTGAATGGGGACCAAGTCGTCATCACGTCGGCTGAGACCAATCCGCAAGAACTTTCTCGAATCGCAAAAATTTCGGGCATCGCGAATTTCATGGATGTGGCCTTCTCGTATCAGCCGTCGGGCATGGTTCTCTCCATGCACATTAGCGATCCGGAGACGGGTGGCATTCACTGGTCCAGAAGTTACAACTCGGAAACCTCTCGCGCCTCAGCGTTCCGACGCGGCGTGGATTACTCCCAGATCGATGACGCTAGAAAAGCCACCGAGTATGCGGCAACGATTCAATATCGCGCTATCCTCTATTACATGTTTGAAAAAAACGTGACAGAAACCTCGGGCTGCTTGGGCATCGGCTTCCGCATGATGGAACGCTACGATAATCGCCGCAAAGAAGTGGGCTTCGAACTCGACTACTTTAAAGATGCGGCCACTTTAGTGGGCACCCAAACTCTCGCGGCAAACACAGTCAACCTTTGGAGCGGATTCAACCTCACGCTCTTGTTCATGCACGCCTGGAACCTCATTGGTGCTGAAGAAAATTATAACAATGTTCGCGGATCGGCATTTGTGGGTCTCGGTGGAACTTATGCGTCGGGTTTTTTAGGAGGCTTGGTACGTGGGGGATACGAATGGCGGTTAGCTAAGCACTGGGCGGTTTCGGCAAACGTGGGCTATCGCCCCTCCGCGAGTGCATTCATCGGATCTACGAATACAGGCAGCGTTTCGGGATTGGAATTTGGAATAGGAATTAACGGGTTCTTTTAAATGATGAGAAGAGTGAATCAAAATCTCTGCCTCGTTTTAACTTTGGGGTGCGCTGCTTCGCTCACAAGCTGCTCGACCTTCAAATCCGCTTTTGCTTTGAATCAAGAGACCGGACGCACAGGACCCATCTTAAATCCGTTTGAATCCTACAGCGCCCAAGAAGATCCGCGTAAAGAGAACATCATTTTAAGAACTAAAAAAGGCGACCGTGCAGTGGAAGTAGAAATTCCGGGCGCAGCGGCAAATATGACTGATTTCGTAGTCCCCGTTTCTCCGGCCTTCACAGCTGACAATGGTCGCGCTCCTGCTTCCTATGGCGGCGGTGATGCTATGGGCGTGGATGAAAGCTATCGCGATCGAAAGGCCGGAATGTCCGACAAAGAGATTACTCATCACTTTCCACAAGGCCCTGCCGAGAATCGTGAAATGCGCGATGACGTTGAAGGAACCTTGGGAGTTCAAGCCTCGGAAGAATCGCTTCGAGATCAGGACCAAAGCTACCTGGCATCGGTGGATCGCGTGAAACAGCTCTACAAATATTCGCGTTATGAAGCGGCTCTTTTAGAGACTGATGACCTCCTCAGAAAATTTCCAACCGATCCGAAGCTCTATGCCATGCGTGGCACTCTATTAGAGAGAATCGGACAGCATGATCTCGCAATGAAATCCTGGGCTCAGGCTCTCAAGATGAACCCAGCGAATCAGAGTTTAAAGAAGTTTCTAGACCGTAAGCAACAAGTCAGGGGGGTAGCGGGACAATGAAATTCTGGAAGCCCTGGACCACTCTCGCATTAGTCGTATTGTCGCAGAATGCTTTCGCAGCACGGACGCACTCGAACAATGTCGTCGAATCGACCCAACGAACAGCTGAAACGCACATCAAGAACCTCGTTGAACCGATTCTAGAAAAATACTGTCATGACGAATGTAAGCTCATGTCGGTTCAGGTCAACATCGACTTAGCAGCGCCTGACCAGGTTGCGCCCGGGTTCGATGACATTGACTTCAAATCCAGTGCAGACTTAGTACCGTCTTTCGCACGGACCAAAATTTTGATCGACGAAAAAGTCGGCCCCAACACTCGCGAGAAACTCCTAGAACTCGTTCAACGCTATTTAGATACTTTGGATTATCCGGTGAAGATCGACACCCAGGTCACCCGATTCCCACAACCCGTGGGCTCAGCCTCGCGCATTGCTGAGCTTCGTGAAAAAATCGCTAAGCAATTTAAGCTGACGGTGAACGATCTTTTCCAACAATTCTGCCCCGAGCAATGCTTACTCGCCGATTTCGAACTTGAAACGGATCTGGTGAACTCTGAAGAAGCCCAATACGGGGCAAGTGGCGAGTTCATGGAAGATAACGGAGTTGCTGTTCGAATTAAGAACATTGGCGGCACCATTCTAGTAGATGAAATTCTTCCCGTAGAAGAACGCAACAACATCATGGAAATGGCGAAGCTAAAGACCAGCTATTACAAGAACGTCAACCTGACAGCCAAGGCCATGAGATTTCCGAAACCCATGAGCTTCAAAGACGGAGCAGCCATTGGAATGGGCGGGGGTTTAAACTACCGTGGCCGTGGTTTAGCATCGTCTCAAGAATCCAAAGAAACAAAGGACAGCAAGAGCTCCAGCAGCGCAAACTCCACCAATACGAATAGCTCGAACTCCAATTCGCGCGACCGCACAGACTCTCGTTCGACTTCTTCAGCAAATAATTCTTCAAGCAACCAAGAAAACAACAATCGCCAGGAGCGCTTTGAGCGCTTCGAAAAAATTGAACGCGTGGAAAGCGGCGACGCGGTTCAAGCCGAACTTCAGAAGTTCAAATTCTACGGACTGATCTTTGGTTGTAGTATTCTGTCGCTGCTGATCTTCATCGCTCTAGCCAGCTTGAAACCGGGCAAGGGCGGCGGCATGAGCTCGCGAGTCGAGAGAATCTTCTCGAATCTGGCGGGCGACCCTGTTTCTTCCTCTGCTTATTCTAAGAAATCTTCAGGGGAAGAATCGAGTAGCGGCAGCGGCGAGGTCAGTGACAAGGCTTCCAAGCTTTCTCAACGAATTGAGAACCAATCACTCTACGATGAACTCTTGGGAATCTTTGCACAACAACCCAAGGTTGCCAAATACGTCTTTACTCGCATTCTGACTGAAGAAGGCGTGGAAACCACGGCGAACTACATTCACATTTTCGGGGAAAGCATTGTCATGGACATGCTGAAAGACCCGAGCTTGCAGGCAGATTTGAACGAGCTCATGGAGTTCTACGCGAAGAACACTTTCGAAATCGACGACAACGAGAAGACGGAGCTCCTCCGTGCGCTTCATAACCGCACAGTGGCCGGCAAACTCGCTGTCATGGGCAGCCGCAACACTCAGCTCTTTGATTTCTTGGCTGAAATGGATGGAATGCAAATTCTGGAGATGGTTCGTAACGAGTCGCTGACAGTGAAATCGATTGTCCTCACCCAGTGCGATGCCCAGAAACGTACCACGATCTACTCGCAGCTCGATGAAGACCAGAGAGCCCGTCTCTTGACCGAACTCTCTCGCATCGACTATTTGCCGCGTGACTACATTTACAATGTGGCCAGTGCGCTGAAGCGCAAGCGCAAAGAGAATCCTCGACTCAATACGGAAGCTCTTCCGGGTTCCGATGTCTTGGTCACTCTCTTGGAGCGTACCGGCCAAGAAATGCAACGCAACGTGATTCGAAATCTCGAAGCCAGCAACCCCGATGGCGCACGCCACATCAAGGGCAAACTGGTCAGCCTCGAGACTCTGCGCTACTTGAGAGACAATCAATTGCTCGAAGTCGTTTTGAGCCTGAAGCACGACGAGCTCATTCAGTTCTTGAAGGGCACAACCAACGAAGTTCGAAACGTGATCTTCGGAAAAACTCCGAGAGACTTGGCAGAAGACCTCCAAGACGAACTCGGTCAGGTCGCAACCATCAGTCGCGAATCCTATCAGGCTATCGAGCGTAAGATTCTCAATCGCATGAAGCTCATGGCTAACGAAGGCTTGCTCAACTTGGTTGAAACCAATGACCGCATGCTCGCTGAAGGACGAAATGCTCCGAACTTTGTCGAGGGTACGCCCACACAAGGAAGCGGCATTGATACTAACGCTCCCAACGATATTAAAAAGGTGGCTGGATGGTAAACCCCAACGTCAAGCCGTCAGTTCAAACGCTTAAGGAAGTGAAGCTGCTTCGCGTATTCTCTGACGAGGAAGTCACTCACCTCATTCAATTGGGTTCGCCAGCGGCCTACGAGGCCCACTCGAACGTCGTGATTGAAGGCGAATTATCTTGGGGTATTTACGTTATTCTGGATGGCATCGTCGGAATTTTGAAATCCAACAAAATGACCGGCGACGTCTATGACATCGGCCAGCTTCGTGCGGGCAGCTTCTTCGGGGAGATGTCCCTGATTGACGACAATCCGCGCTCGGCTACGATTCGGGCCCTCACCGATTGCAACGTCTTCTACATTTCGAAAGATGCCTTCAACCAGTTTCTCAATAAGTCGGCAGATCTCAAAATGCGTTTCTACCAAAGCTGCATCCAGGACTTGGTCCGACGCTTACGCGATTTGGATGATAACTACGTCGTCAGCCAGTATCAACTCTGGAAGTCGGCAGTAAATAAGGCGGGATAGCGAATGAATTTCTCATCGTTTTTCGGCGTCACTTTTGGCATTACGATTATGTATTTCGCACTTCAGGAAACCACTCCTGATCTCGCTTACTTCCTTCAGATGCACGGTATCTTGATTGTGTGCGGTGGAACTGCCGCTGCGGCTAGCATCAGCTTTCCAGTTGGAAAAGTTTTGTCACTATTAAAAGTTTTCATGCTTCGTGTTTTGGGTCGAAACAAAATCGACTTTCAAGGCGTCGTAGGTCAGCTGCTCGAACTCAACAAGAAAGCCGGCTCCGGCATTTCGAGTCTGAATGACTCGATCGCGGGAATCAAACACCCCTTCTTGAAAGAAGCTGTTCAGATGGTCGCCACCGGCGTGATGAACGAGCGCGAAATTCGCTCGGCCCTCGAACAACGCCTGAAGACAACCGAGACTCGCTACTTAAACGAAGCCAACATGTTTCGCATCATTGGTCGCTTCCCGCCAGCATTTGGTCTTTTGGCTACTACGCTCGGAATGATCGGCGTACTTCAAAAGATTGGTCAACCCGAGAGCCAGAAGCTCATCGGCCCTGCCATGTCGGTCGGTCTGATCGGTACTCTGTACGGAATCGGCCTTGCGAACTTGGTGTTCATTCCCATCGCAGAAAACCTCACTGAAAGAACCCAGGAAGAAATGGTCCTTCGGCGCATGATCGTAGAAGGGGTTCTCATGCTAAAAGCTCAGGTCAATCCGATGGCCATGAGAGAGAACCTGAACTCCTTCTTGCTCCCGAGAGATCGCGTCACTCGGAGAGCCGCTTAATGGCGCTGAGAAAGCTTTTCAAAAAAGACGACACAGAAGAGACCGCACGCCTGATCAAAAAGGCGGATGCCTCGTCTCATCTTTCGTCACCGGACCACGACGAATCGAACTGGCTCGTCTCTTACGCCGACATGATGACTCTGCTCTGCGGGTTCTTCATCATGATGTTCAGCATGGCGAAGCTCGATGAACCTCAGTACGAACGCGTGAAGGAATCGGTCGCCAAGACTTTTGGGGGAGAATATAAATCCCCGACCAACGAGTTAGCTAAGTTTGTTACCAATGTCTTACAGGAAGCGGGAATTGAAAAAGAAGTCAGCGTTCGCTCGGGTCCGGGTGGAGTCGCGATGATTTTTCAATCCACGGTACTCTTCGACACCCTGAGCGCTGACGTCAAGCCGCAGGGCCAGATTATTTTGAACAAACTCATTGAAAGCCTGGCCACTCGCCAACACGCCGAACAGAAGAATTATAAGGTCGTCGTAGAAGGACATACGGACAACCGACCCATCGTTGGTGGAACGTTTCCATCGAACTGGGAACTCTCCGGGGGTCGTGCCTCCCGGGTGGTTCGAATGTTCTTGGATAAAGGTTTTAATCCGGCTCTACTCACTTCCATTGGTTATGCAGATACACGCCCTGCCGAAAAGAAAACGCAGCTTCCCAATGGGCTCTGGGATGAAGCCGCTCTCGCCAAAAACCGACGCGTCGTGGTTCGAGTTCTAGAACCTAAAATGGATTCCATTCCGTTTCCAGAGTCAGGAAATATTACGGAGACTTCCGAGGCTCCGAAAATCAATCCTCAAAACGCCAGTCACTAAACACTTCGAAACCTTTGTAAGTGAATTCTCTTGTCATGATGCGCACCGCGTCGTAACACGCCTGCAGGAGATTTTCTATGAAAGTAGCTTTGTTTCTTTTACTAGCCGTCTCGGGCTCATTCGCTTCAATCGACACCTTTGCAGAAGACAAGAAAAGCGAGCTTCCAGCTTGCGACAAGGTTCTCGCCTCAGTGGATGCCCCCGCGAAGGACATGATCGTCTCTTTCAGCCCAGATGGCTTTATCGTCACAGTGAAGACGCCTGAGAATGAGCAGGGCTACACTGAGTGCTTGAATGAAAATATTTCATCCGGGCAATACTGGTCGAACCCCGTTCCAGTTCTGTATCGCCCTGACAATCTCTGCGAGATGTATTCCTGTCAGTAAACTATCCCAGATCCTGGTGATGCAAGAGCTGGTGATGGCCTTTACAGAGAAGAGTGAGATTCTCGAGCGAAGTTAACCCTCCCTGTGACATCGGCTTCTTATGATGAATGTCGAGCCAGCGTCTTTCCTGGCAGCGCTTTCCTTGATTGACATGGGTACACTGCGCCTGATCTCGTTTTTGAACGGCGTGGTGGAGATGTGCTGGTATGACTCGGGGATTCTTGTTCACTCGCGCCGGCGCGAGTGGTTTGGAGCGCTTGGCCTTCTCAAGCGGATCGTTTTT
>JAIEMT010000058.1 GCA_019751945.1 bacterium | reverse complement strand
TGCAAAATCATCGAATCACTTGCCAACAGATAGGTGCAACATCTTTTCTTTATTTGGTTTTTAACCGGACACGCCTGGAAAAGATTTTCATTTTTTTTGCATTTTGTGAGCGTGACGACATTTTTTTGCAATCGATTTCGATTTTCGACACTTCTTTTCACCAAATTTCCCGAAAATTTCCGAAAATTTCCAAAATTTTTTCTGAATTTCGAAAATTTTTGCACGCGAAGAAAAATTTTTCCGCTCTCGCGTGAAAATTTCTCTCAGAGAGAAAAATTTTTCGAAATTTTTGCTCAGAAAAATATCTAGAGATTGTTTGCTTAATTTTTTTGAGAAAAATGGGATCTGAAATTAATTTGACTCAATGTGTAAATTAATAGCGTTTATAATCTCTAATATATTCTATTTAATAAATATAACTATTTGATATTATTAAATTATTAACACTCATATTAGTGTATTAATTTTATCAAATAATTAGGGTATAATTGAGGAGTCAGTACGTTGAATGCCGTAGTTCGTAAGTAGTAGCGCAGAATCACTCAGTGCCTCCAGCAGTTCAGAAAATTTTCAGGAAATTACGATGGCTTCGACAAGATTTAAGGACGAATTGTATGAAGTACGTAAAAATTTTTCTAATTTTGTCCTTCGTGGCGACTTTTTCGTCGTGCGAAGTGCCTCAGGATCCAAATAATCCGGGTGGAGGAGTCTCTCTCCCCCCAATTCCGGGTCCGTCTCCAGTTGCATACAATCTTGCGCTGCCTTCTTCGAGCGGACAATGCTTTGAGGATCAGTTCACCCAACCGTCTTCTGGAGTCACCACGAAGACAGACATCTTGTTTGTTGTGGACCCCGATGTGAACCAAGGCCGCACTATCGTTGCAGAATTTTTAGCAATTTTCATGGCGACGCTCGATGGTCGAACCGATTATCGCTTTGCAGTGATGCTCGCTCAGGGCCCACAGAGCGTGAACCCGGGCACGCTCTATCAAGCTGCAAACGAGCCCAAGGTACTCTCTTCAGATCAGTACAGCGTGTTTCAAAACTGGTTACAGCTTCGTTACAAGCTCACTCATTCACCTGCAAACTTCCATGGACCAACAGATCCCACTGCTGCAGATGGAATGTATGCTCTCGCACGTTCTTTAGAACCTGATCGTCTTGCAGAAATTCGTTCTCAAGGCTTTTATCGTGACAACGCTGCTCTCTCGGTCATCTTTTTATCTCGCAGAGGCACCGGATGCGTGAGCAGTGATCCGAATTCTTTCTGTGGAGGAGTAGATCCCGCTACTCTCGCACTCAAATTGCGACAAATTAAAGGTTACAGACCGTTAGTCACCTCTGGAATTGTGTATCCGGGAGACTTCACGAACTGGCACAGCGGAAATGACGACGTTTCGACGCTTCCGCATGCCTGGATCCCGCTATTACAGGCCACCAACGGCGTTTTAATCGACTTTCGCTGGGATGGGTTGATTGCGGGATTGCAGAAGATCGGAGCGCTTCTAAATCAACGTGTAAGCGTTAGAACAGAATTCCCGCTCACAAAGGCAGACATCGATCCCACAACCATCACGGTGAAAGTAGACGGAGCGATGGTTCCGTACAGTTACTCCGCTTCCACCAATCAAGTGATGATCGCCGAAGCCGATGCAGGCGCAGAACATTCGCTGGTAGCAGTAGATTACTGCCTGAAAGTCGTGGAAACAGATCCTCTTGTCAGTTTGACGTGTAAATCTGACGCGTTTGTTCCCAAACCACAAATAAAAATCGCGCTCTCAGTTGATCCCAACGAAGGCTCACTCAACGTGATTCGTTCCGGCTTCCAGTCACTGGGTTTCAACGCGACTTACTATTCCGATGCCGACATTTTGGCAGGTAAACTCATCAATGATGGCATTACGGTGTTGGTGATTGCACGCAAAGTGACATTACAACCTGAAACTCAGGAGTATGTGGATGCCGTTCGTGCTTACATTCAAAACGGCGGAAGTTTAATTGGCGAGTACGATGGAGCGGCCATCATGTTCAACGGATTTGATGGAAACAGCTCGATCATTCCGAACCTCACGCCTTCTCTAGAACTTTTCACCGGCGCAGTTGCGGGTGGTGGAGCACTCCTTCCGCTTCCTGCGTCCACTACCCACGTCGTGAATCCGATGGACCCGCTGATGCAAGGTGTGCCGACGGACTTCCTGGTTGGTTTGAAGGTGGCTTTTGCGGTCACCGCGTATGATTCTGATTGGCTCCACCCTGCAGCGGTTTTCGTGTCGCAGGGTACGAATGGTTTAGTTCCCGCGGGAACTTATCCGTCCGTTCTGTCAGGACGTTGCGGAAAAGGCCGTGTGGCCATGTTCATGATGAACTACTTCCAAGTGATGGACCAAGACCCCATCAACCAAATGGTGACGAATACGTTGCGTTGGGTGACTGGAAACTAAGCTCTTTTACGGAAGATTTCCGAAATCCGAGAAGCCCGTGTTGTAACACTCGCGACTTTTCTCCGAGATACGATCGCTCGGCTCAGCTGCGCCCGTCTGGGCGTTTTTATATCCAAGATTGTAGTAATCATTGCAGTCGGAATCTGCGTGTTGCTCGCGCGCGGTAATGTGCAGAATGGTCACGCCGACTTCGTAACCCGCTTGATAGCAGTTGTCAGCCGATCCGTTATTCGAGAAATTTTGCCCGTCTGCTACGCCCCTTTTAAAGGATTTCGATCCCAGATCCCCTCGGCAACTCGCGAGAATCGTGCTGCCATGATTCATTCCCAAGTCGTAGCAGCTTTGGCTGAACTTCACCGGGCGAGTGGCGGTCCCACCGAGAACTGCGTCCAATACGCCGATGCCAGTGCTGTCACTTCGGTACGATGCTCCACAGTAAGGAAGCACTTTTGCAGAAGCCGACTGGCCGACAAAAATAAACGCGATCAATGCAAAAATCTGAATCATGAGATCCCCCTCACAGTCGCTCCTTATAGGAGAACGTCGGAAGGGAATCAACTTTTTACTTTATTGGGGGGTGGGGGTGGGTCGACCATTTCATTTACGGTCGTAATTCGATTTCTGCCATGATGCTTCGAGTAATACACAGCTTCATCCGCTTTTTGGGTGATCTCTTGTTCGCTTGCACCATTCTCGGGAAAGGTCGCGATTCCCACACTGATACTCACTTTTCCCAGGGGTTGCTTCTCGCGATTTGGAAAAGGGAATTCTTCGATGTTCTTTCGAAGGCGGTTCGCAAGATTCGATGCATCCTTTGTACTGGTTTCGGGACAGATAATGACGAACTCTTCCCCGCCATAGCGCGCCGCAAAATCAATTCCGGCTCGGGTGCTCTTCGAAATAATCTCTCCCAATGTTCGGAGGAGTGCGTCACCAGCGGGGTGTCCGTTCGTATCATTATAATGTTTGAAATGGTCCAGGTCGCAAAACACGAGCGAATACTTTCCACCGTAGCGTCGGGCGCGCATGTGTTCTTCGGCTAGCTTGGTTTTGAAGGATCGGAAGTTGGCCAAGCGGGTGAGTTCGTCGGTGATCGAGAGGGCTTCCAGCTTTTGGTTCAGAGTTTTTAGCTCTTCGAGGTAGCGCTGAGCTTTCGTCTCGGCTTCGTGCTGTTTGGTAATGTCTTTCACGATCATCTGAATGACCTCGCGCTTGTTTCGCAGCATGAGGGTGCAGATCACGAGTTCGACTAGAACCTTGTTCCCGTCTTGGGTCTTCCACTTTGAAACGTTTCCTCCTCGAGGAAAGTAGCGGCGTTTCGAGATTCGGAGGGCTTTTTTGAAGTCAGCCTGGTCCTCTTCTTCAATCCAGGGAAGGAGTTCTTTGCCTTGAAGCTCCCGGTAGGGAACCTTTAAGAGTTCTTCTCCGGCGGGATTTACGTCTACTACCGAAAAAGTTTCGTAGTCGAGCAGAAACACGGCATCCAGCATTCGCTGAAACAAATCTTCGTACTGCGCGTGGGAGGATGCGGGTTCCGTTGAATTCGACATAGACCGTCTTTAAATTCTATCGGACTCTTTTCGATTTCATAGTAAATAGGACTTTATGACATCTCAGACGGTGATTCAGGTTCGTGACGTTCGGCGTTCATTTCGCTCCCCCAAAAAGGAAGAGGGTTGGAAGGGAACTTTGGGACTGCTGGTCAGCCCGAAGTACGAATCTCATGAAGCGTTAAAAGGGGTGACTTTTAACATTGAGTCGGGGTCCTTCGTCGGGCTGATCGGTGCCAACGGGGCTGGCAAAACCACTTTGCTAAAAATTCTTTCCGGGCTGATTCCTCCGTCGTCGGGGGATGCCCAAGTTTTAGGCTTCGAACCTTTCAAGCGTCCGATCGAATTTCGTCAGTCCATTTCTTTGGTCATGGGACAAAAAGCTCAACTCTGGTGGGACCTTCCCGCGGTTGACGCGTTTGATTTGATTCGTGCGATCTATGAAATTCCCACCAAGACCTATCGGGACCGTCTCGGAATTTTGACGGACCTCATGGACGTGAAGAAACATTTGAATACTCAGATTCGTCGCCTGTCGTTGGGAGAGCGAATGAAGATGGAGTTAATCGGCGCTCTTTTGCACTGGCCCCAGGTGATTTTTTTAGACGAGCCCACTATTGGTTTGGATGTTTTGGCCGCTCATAAGCTTCGCGAATTTTTGCGCGTCTTCAATCAACAAGAGAAGGCCACCATTATACTCACCAGTCACAACATGGATGACATCGAGCGTCTTTGTTCTCGAATTCTGATTCTGCGTTCGGGTGAAATGATTTACGACGGGCCTCCCGGAAAGTTGACTCGCGAAGGCGAGCTCATGCTCCGAGTTCGGTTGATGCAAACACCGACGTCCGAAGAACTTCAGGCCGTCACCGGATTGTCGGCAAAGTCGATCGACCTCAAAACGGGCGAATCGGCTGGCGAAGAAAATGAAGACGGCAGTGATTTGAAGAGCATTTACTTTCATGTGAAGCAAGATCAAGTCGCGAGCTCTTTGCAAAAGCTGATGTCTAAGTACCAAGTCGTGGACATGGGGATGGAAGAGCAGAGTCTCGAAAAAGTGATTCAGCGATTGTACGAGGACGAACGTGGCTGAACGAAGTTTGAAGCCGAGTTGGCTCCGATGGGTGTGGCGAGTCGCTGCGCTAAAAAACGGATTTAAAGATGCGACCGCGTATCGCATCGAATTTCTTTTCGAGGTCTTGGGGGCCGCAGTAGTTCCGGCCGCCATTCAGTGGGTGCTTTGGTATGCCCTTTTCAAAGTCGGGGGCATGAACGAAGTCGCCGGCATGACTTACACTGACATGGTGCAGTATACCCTGGTCAGCCTCCTTTTTAGTCAGGTCCGCGGGGGCGATCACGATTTCGAATTGTCGGAGCTCATTCGATCCGGGCAGCTCAGTAATTATTTGCTGCGCCCGGTCGGTGTGGTGGAGTTCATTTATATCCGCGGTGTGGCTCCAAAGCTTTTCATCGCTTCCATCTGTCTGGTCATTGGAATGGTGCTGGGACTCTTCTTTGGATTCGATCCGATGCGAATGTTTGGGGCGATGATCATGGCCCTTGTCGGAAATATCATTCACTACCAAATCGGCGCCGCTCTCGCGAGCACCGGGTTTTATTGGGAAGAGGCCTACAGCGTTCTCATGGTAAAGAACATGATTGTGAGTTTGCTTTCGGGTGAATTGATTCCTCTCAATATCTTTCCGGAATCGTTGCAATGGATTTGGAAGTCCACCCCCTTCTATCTTTATGTTTTCGGTCCCGTTCAGTACGCCCTGGGTCGCTGGACTCATGCGGAGTTTTTCATGCAGATGGGGATCGCTAGTCTTTGGCTCGTGGCAGGTTGGCTCTTAGTCAAAATCAGCTGGGGCTTGGGGATGCGTCGCTACCTGAGTTTGGGAGGTTGATCTGTGGCGAAGATGAGTCGGTACATCGACAGCCTGAAAGTTCAGATCAAGAACAACTTTGTTCGCGAGGCCGTGTATCGTTCCAACTTCATTACTATGGTCGCCGTCGACTTGGTTTGGATGGCGGTCGAGTTTTCCCTTTTCTCGGTGATCTATTCCAACACCCCGGTTTTGGCGGGTTGGACCAAGCATCAGGTCTTCTTTTTCTTGGGAGTCTTCTTTGCCTCCGATGCGCTCTTCACGACTTTCTTTCAGCGCAACTTCTGGCAGTTTTCCGATTTGGTGAACAAGGGTGAGCTCGACATACTTCTCACTAAACCCGTGCATCCCCTTTTCTTGGCTCTCACTCGTTGGTTCAATCTCACGGCTTGGTTCAATGTGGTTTTGGGTGTCGGGGTCATGATTCGGTTTGCACCCCAGGCTGGATTCGCTGGTGGGTGGAAGTGGCTGCTCTTGGTGTTTTGGTTATTGGTGGGTGTGTTTAGTGCCGTTCAAATTCGATTCGCATTTTCGATTTGGGCGTTTTGGACCGAGCGAAGCTGGGCCATGAGTCGTCTCTATTATCAGTTCTTTGCCTTTGCAACGAAACCCGACTCCCTCTATCCCGCCATGATTCGCTACTCCCTTATGACCGCCATTCCGTTTGCGTTCATCGGCAGCGTTCCGGCTCGCGCACTTTTGCATGGTTTGGAACCTCGGGAGTATCTCCAAATTACCTTGGTGTTGATCGCCTTCATGGTCTTCAACACTTTCTTTTGGCGAAGAGGCCTTCGTCGTTATCAAAGTGCAAGTTCTTAAATTCGGTCGCCACGGCGACCGACCTCTGTGAATTTTTAATATCTAATGCTTGTATACTGACCCCATTGCGATAGAATTTCGCCACGGGGGTCAAAAAACAAACACTATGGTTCCATTCAAAGAGATGTGTTTTACGCCGGCAGAGTTCATCAACCTAGCAAAGATCGACAAATCCGAATTCGCACGACTTGAAGGAGTCGGGCTTGTGAAGACCATCAAAAGAAAGATGGGCAATGTCGATCGCAAGATGGTGACCCTCGAAGAGGTTCGAAATTACTTTCAATGCGTTCGCGCCCAGAAGTTTGCCTCGGGAGCTGGCGCAGTTTCGGCAGGGTCTCCTATTCCGGTCACCCCCGGGATGAGTATGGAATCGGTCGCCGTGGCGACCGGATTCATTCCCGAAAGTCCCAAACACAAAGTGCAGATGTTTTACAACGTCAAGGGCGGCACTGGGAAGTCCACCCTCACCGCTCAGTTTGTGATGCGAGCAGTGATGATGGGGCTGAATGTTTTGGCAGTCGACCTCGATGGTCAAGGGCACCTCAGCGTGAACCTCGATATCTTGGATGCTCACGAGCGTCCCACTATTTACGACGTCTTAATCAACGACCTGAATCCAGCCGAAGCCATCATGAATGTTGCTCCGGGGCTGGATCTCATTCCGGCAAACCTGGGTCTTTGCAATATCGAGATTCCCTTAAACAGCAAAACCCGCCGCGAGTATCGATTGGCTGAAGCGCTGGCCAAGATCTCGGATCGCTATGATTTGATCGTGGCGGACACGAATCCGGCTGCTTCGATTCTGAATTGCTCGATGTTGGTCGCCGCAAATCAAGTCAACATCGTTTGCGCGACGAACCCGCTGTCGTTTCACGGGATGTCGCTCGTGATGGCAACGGTGGAAGAAATGGCCCGCGAGTTTCGTCACGAGTTGGCTGTGAAGATCATTCCCAACATGTACGACAATCGCGAAGTCATCAGCCAGGAAGTCTTGGGTGAGTTGAAGAGTCAGTTCGCAGATTTTTGCACCCAGAGTGTGGTGAATCGCAGTGCGGATATGAACGAAGCCACCAAGAGACGCACGACCGTTTGGGATGTGAATCCCCGAGGCGTTGCCGTATCCGATTTGAACTCCCTCACTGAAGAATTGCTGTTTACTTAAGAAGACGAAAGGCCCTCCTCATGGAAGAAACCAAATCAAAGATTAAGACCCGCGAAGGCAGTGGTTACCTCAAGCAGCTTTATTCGACGGCCAGAACAACGGCGAGCTCGACTCATTCGCATCTGAAGAACCTCACCACTTTCTTGGTGAACTTTCTTCCGGTCGAAAATGTCGATCCTTCTGAGCAACAGGTGCGAACGCACTTCGATCCGGAAGAGTTGAAGGCCCTGGCTCACTCGATTAAGGAGCACGGAGTCCTTCAGCCCATCTTGGTGGTTCAAGATGGCGATCGTTATAAGGTGATCGCCGGTGAGCGCCGCTTGCGCGCTAGCAAGATGGCAGGGGTGGAGCGCATCCCAGCTCGCGTCTTGACGACGACGGATCAGGTGACTCAAGAGATTGCGCTTCGTGAAAACCTGGATCGAATGGATCTCCATCCGCTGGAAGAAGGCGAGGGGTACATCACCCTTCTCGAGTTCCAGGCGTACACCAGTCACGATGCCATTGCTCAGGCGTTTGGAAAACCGAAGTCCAGAATCACCGAATGCATTGGATTCACTCGTCTGCCGGATGCGACCAAAGAAGAGTTGCTTAAGCGCGGAATTCGAAATCGGGGCTTGATGCGAAAGCTTTTACAGATTGATCCGTCGCAGCATATTTCGATCATCGATAGTTTTTCAGAAGATACGGTGACGGTGGTTGCTGCGTCATCAGAAGAGACTGCGGCTGCCCCGAAAGCTCCCAAACCCAAAAAGCCCGCTTTGGATTTTACTTATTTAATGACGGAAGATCGGCTCGCTGTTCCCGGCTTTAAGTGGAAAAAGGGCGAGGGCAAGGAAAAGCTTCAGGCTTACCGGGATAGTCTTTGGAAATTGATGCAAGACATCGAAAAGGAACTGACAGAAAAGTAGATTTTATTAACGCATTGGGCTATGTCTTTGCCTATGAAGGTTTCCAAATTTCTACTTGTACTGATGGTGGCTGGATTTTCAGTCCTGAGTTTTAATTCTTACGCTGATGGAAGTCGTGAAGATTTCGATGGCGGGCAGTTTTTTCAAACTGCCGAGGCGTCCGATTATTATTGCTCGAACATCGGTAGCAATTCACCGATGACCTATTCCTATTGCAAAAGGGTTTGTACAAGTCAGTGCCTCCGTGTTCCGGAAGCTCTCGATCATTATTGTTCCACTTTGGGTTCCGACCAGCCCATGACTTTGTCGAACTGCAAGGCTTTCTGTTACTCCCGCAACTATGGTCAGTGTATTCAGTTACGCCCTTCTCGCGCCTCAGCAGAAGAAGCTTTGTAAGTCTTTGCTGCTGACTCATTTTCGGTGTGCTAAGTTGCGCTCATGATTCAAGCAAAAGCCTACGCCAACCATTCGCCTACTGATTTACTAAAACCTTTTGTCATCAACCGACGTTCACCCAAGCCGAACGACATCGTCATCGAGATCGCTTACTGCGGAATCTGTCATTCCGATATTCACACCGCTCGGGGCGAGTGGGGTCCGACCGCTTACCCGTTTGTACCAGGTCATGAAATTGTCGGTAAGGTGATTGAGGTGGGGAAGAAAGTGAAGCGCTTCAAGCGAGGCGACTTGGCCGGTGTGGGTTGTTTCGTCGACTCTTGCGGAAAGTGCGCGAACTGTAAATCGAACGAGCAGCAGTTTTGCGATCACACGGCGTTTACCTACAACAGCACCGAGTTGGATAAAGTCACTCCCACTTACGGGGGCTACTCTTCTCACATCACCATCAAAGATCAGTACGCTTACAAAATTAAAAAGGGCTTGCCCCTCGATCGCGTGGCGCCGTTACTTTGTGCGGGCATCACGACCTATTCTCCTTTGAAGCGATTCAAAACCAAAAAGGGATCGAAGGTCGGCGTGGTGGGGTTGGGTGGTCTGGGCCATATGGCGGTGAAGATTGCTAAAGCCATGGGCGCTGAAGTCACCGTTTTCAGTACCTCGCCGGGTAAGGAACAGGACGCTAAAAAATTGGGCGCGAAGAATTTCATTCTGACCAGCAACCCCGACAACTTTGTGCCTTATGAAGGAAAGCTCGACCTCATTATAGATACCGTGTCGGCTCAGCATGATTTCTCTCTCTATATGAGCACTTTAAAAAAGGCGGGCACTCATGTCTTAGTGGGGGCTTCTCCGGAGCCGAACCATGTCGAGGCGATGGCCCTCATCTTTGGTCGCAAGAGTTTGACAGGTTCTTTGATTGGCGGGTTGAAGGAAACTCAAGAGATGCTCGACTTCTGCGCTAAGAAGAAGGTCTTGGCCGATATTGAACTCGTCCCCGCTTCCCGTATTAATGAAGCGTACGACCGAACGGTCCGGGGTCAGGTAAAATACCGTTTTGTGATTGACGCTAAGACATTGTAATTCCATCTAAATTATTAAAAAATTGCAATAGTTGACGCATTAAGTTATGAACGCGTCATGAAGTTGAAAACATCTTTGTTGTTAGCATCTTGGGTGATCTTGATTGCAAGTTTTGAAGTTCGTGCAGACTACGGACATCCAGGTACCTTGGATGCTCCTGAGAACTTTTCACAAGATGGAGAGTTCCTGGAAGTCGGTCTCACGAAAGATCACTACTGTACCTTTTATGGACGGAGCGAGCCGTCTACCTATTCAACTTGCACAGGATTTTGTCCCCGAGGAAGTCAGTGTCTTCCGCTTCAGCCCTCTCGTCCAGTCGGCGGTCGCGCAGACGTTGAGGAAGTCGATCAATACGGTGGACAGATGATCAAGACGGGCTGTCCTCAGGGTCGGAGATGCTAATGATTTCTAGAGTTACCTTAGCGGTAGTTCTTGTTTTAGCTCTCGGCTCCTCTTTCAAAAACGTTCAAGCCGGCGCTAATGATCTGAACTATTACTGTTCTTCACTGGGATCCGATCAGCCCATGACTTTGGCAAATTGTCAGGCGTTCTGTTCCCGCCATATTGATGTTTATGGTCGAGAAAGATTGGGGCAATGTCTGCCCCTTAGAGTTCTTCGAATAGGTGAGACCTTTTCTGAAGAGCTGGAACCTTTTCGGATGGTTGAAGGCGACGAATTAGAAAACGCCGCTCCTTTCTAAATCAAGCCCCGTCCAGACCCCACAACCAAAATGGAATCGGAAGCATGGCGATTTCCGTGCTCGAAGTTTTGAGCGGAATCGGTGCGCTCGGGCCAAGTAGCGCTTGGATCAGATTTTTTCCGGTGAGTTGTTTGAGTCCTTCCATCTCGGTATCCAAAATCTTGGGGTAGTAACTTTTCACTAATCGCTCGATGTCAAAGATTCGAGCCAATCCTAAAAACTCGAGCTGCTGATCCAGGACTTCAAATCCTAAGTCATCAATCAAATTAGCCGGTCCTAAGATTTGGAGTTCAGGACGCCCCGAGAAAAGAGCTGAGAAAAGTTCGAGCAGGGTTTTTCGATCCCCGCCCCACTCATGGATAATTTCAGGCAGATCGATGCCGCGGCCGATGGCTGCATAGGCCGCAACATCATCGCCGCTAGCGACCCAGTACCATTCCACATTCTTATGAGCCGCTAACCACTTCGAATCTTTTTCGGTAATTTCTAAGCCATAAGGCCGGCGTTGAAGCGCTTTCAAAAGGCGAGAATCCCAGCCGCGCTGAATTTGTAATTTACCAGTCACTACTGGAAGCTGAGTTTCAGCGAGGGGCATTCGCACTTGGGTTCCTGCTAAGTCAAAACCCAAACGACGATACATGTCGTGCTCGGAACCCCAGAGAAACGCAAAGGCGGCTCCCTTTTCTTCAGCCCACTTGACGAGTTGTTCCACCATGGTTGAAGCAATGCCATGTCCGCGGCATTCTTCATCGGTAGAAACTCCGCCAATCAGAGCGACGGGCACCCCCGATTTTCCAGGCACCGGTGATTTTAGATTGACCAAACGAGCCGAAGCCGTCGAGACCAACTTGGTCGAATCTCCCAAGTAAGCCCCGAGCCGATGCAAGGTGGCTCCGTACTTTTCCTCCCAAATGGGAAAGTCATCGAAGAAGGATTTCCCCTGCGGGACCGGAAAAGTGCGATTTAAGAGCGCAACTAGGTCTTTTTCTGCGGTGGGCCCTGTCAGGACTTTGACGTTAAAGGGAGACATGTCTTTTCATTGTAGCAAAGGAATCAATTAGGCGAAGGAAGATTCCGATAAAAAAGATGGAGGATCTGAACGTGACCAAAAAGAAGAACAAGTTTGACCTGACCCATATGGTGAAAGACGGCTTAATCAACGACGGCCAGATGTTGTACTTCGTGAGTGATCCTTCGAAATCCTGCAAGGTCGTGAAGCAACCGAGTGGCGAATATAAAGTTCTCGCCGCAGGAAAAGTCACCACGATCCATGCATTTGCTCAGCAATGTTTAGGTCAAGAGCCACCAGATCACGCCGCAAAATGGTTCCGCACCGAAGCGGGCAAGACCCTCTTCGATCTGTGGCACGCCGACGATATGGCTGAAGCCGCTTAAAAAGGTGGTCACCACCTTTTGGTAGCAGTGCTGCGTTAAATCTAGAACGAGCTGAGGGGTTTTTCTTCGTATTCACCGTTGAAATTGGTGAGACGCACTTTTCCGTTCGTGAGTTCAATGGCGCCGATGGGGTGCCCCTGGCGCATTTTTAGAGCCGAGAAGCTGTGAATTCTGGGTTGTTGATTCAAGGTCGGAAAGTACATCACACCTTCATCGCGCGAAGAGAGAAGTAAGCTCTCACCCGCAAACATGCCGGTGATGAGTGTTCTTCCATCGGTGTAGGGAATCGGGGTCCAAGCATTGTTTCGGTGTAGGTAAGCGCCGTCGCTGGTGGTTGCTAAGAGTTCGCCCTCGGTTCCCTTGGCGAGTTTATAAACTCTCTTCTTCTTAAATTCAGATGCTGCTTTCCAGCCTTCGCCATTAAAGAAATAAAGGCCATCGTTGATGCCGGCAAAAATGGAACTCAATCCGTAAGCAGCGATACTTTGCACTCGGCCAGTGGGAACATTCGGAACTTGGACGGACTGGAGGTTGCCGTAAATATCGAGGTAGATCTGATAGATCCCTTTTTCGCTGCCCGCCCAAACTTTTTCAAATCGATCTCCACTGATCGAAGTAAATGAGACTTCAGGAAGAATGGTTTTTGAACCGGAGTCTTGAGTGAGTACTACGCCCTTGGTGGTAGCGAGCCAGGTCACGCCTTGGGAAGCATTCCAAACATCAGCCACCCACGCTTGCTGAAAATAACCTCCGCGGTAGTACATCGCTTTTTGAGCAGCGGTGTGTTCCGGGGTGTGGTGAGCAAAACTCGAAGTAGTAAACAAGACTGTCACTAGCGCAAGAAGCTGAAGCATCGGGACTCCTTTGGGGTGTTAAAGAAGGCGCTGTATTAACGTTTTGCGTTAGGTTTGTCTACGGGAGTCGGCGTTTTTGTAATTTAGTTGGGGAAACAACCATGTCGGCGAGTTCTTCCGCGAAATCCTCGAGTCGGGATGTATAGACTTGTTCGGTGAGGTGTTCGACAAAAGCCTTCTGAATTCCTGGAATAGCCTTTTCCATGTAGCGCGCAAACTCGGTATTGAATTCAATGCCGACGCCGTTAGCATTTCCTCGATTGAGGAGAGTGGCATAAATCGATTTTTTCACATCTTCTCGAAGTGTTTTACGGCTTTCATAGACGGAAGCTGCTTCTAATGGCCCCTGCCCTCCAGGTCCGTTTGCAGAGGTGACGGTAAAAGTCTGACCGTCCATTGCTACACCTACCCCTACCTTTATAACAATTCTGGTCAGGGGAACTTCGAATCCGGGACCTGGGCTAATCATCGTATTGAAATGATCGAGGACGGTTTCTACCGAGTAACGGATAAAGACAATGTTTGCGACCTTGCTGAAGCGAACGTCTTGAACAGTAAGCACTGTGGTGGCGTTTGCTCCGACATCGAGTGAGACTCCACTTTTATAGAATTCCGTGTAGAACTTTTCTAAATAGATTCTCTGGTCAAAATCGGCCGCAGAGGCCGTTTGTGAGATCAGTGTCAGTGCTAGTGCAATCAGGGCTTTCATCGAATAAATCTCCAATAAAATTAAGTCGAGCGCGTAAATCTTTATCATTTTGATATGGTATTAGCAATCCTGAAAGAGTAGGCAAAACTTGCCGTATCTACATGAAATTACTAATTTTTTTATTTAAGGAATTTTTCCGACCCGCCGATCTGTTCTGTGGAAGCTGATCTGTACTCAGCGGCTTCTCCCAATACAGTCAGGATGACTGTGGGCCCTCAAGGATTGATGGCCCGGGGAATGACCTTCATGGAGGAAGGTGAATATGGGTCTGCGAATCAATACCAATGTGCCTTCGCTGGTTGCTCAGCGAAATCTGCGCATGACTCGCGGCGGACTCGATAAAAGTTACGAGCGACTCTCCTCAGGACACAGAATCAATCATGCCGGCGACGATGCAGCCGGGTTAGCTATTTCCGAAAGCCTGCGCGCGCAGATGCGCGGTCTCCGTCAGGCAGAACGCAATTCTCAAGATGGTATTTCCTTGGTTCAAGTCGCCGAGGGCGCTGTCTCAGAAATTTCCAACATCTTAATCCGGATGCGCGAACTCGGCGTGCAGTCCGCGTCGGATACGATCGGTCAAACGGAACGTGGGTTCATTAACAATGAATTCCAATCGCTCTTAGAAGAAATCGATCGCATCGCTCAAAGCACGGAGTTCAACGGCGTAAAACTTCTGAACGGATCGAAATCCAATTTCGAAGTTCAAATCGGAACTCGGAACAATGCGTTCGTCGATCGCGTAAAACTTTTCGAAAACAATCCGGCCGACTTAAATACCGTTGCACTCGGGCTGAATCTCGCTAGCTTAGGTGACAAACTCGGCGCTCAAAATAGTTTGGGATTGATTGACGGTGCCATCAACCAAGTCACTACCATCCGCGCAGGATTCGGAGCCATGCAGAATCGGCTCGAATCCGTCGTGAACAATATTCAAACCAGTCGCGAAAATCTCGCCGCCGCAAACAGCCGCATCAAAGATACGGACATTGCGGAAGAGTCGACCGAACTCGCGAAGCATCAGATTCTCATGCAGTCTGGCGTGTCAGTACTTGGCCAGGCGAATACCACAATGAAAGTTGCCCTAAATCTCTTAGGGCAAGGAGGCGGTGGATGATGAAAGTTTAACCCAAAGCAAAGGCCAATAGCCTGTGCTTGTTTCCTGGAACACTGATCTGTCCCGCTTCGCACGGCCATGATGGCACGGCGGAGCGGAACAGTAAGTGAAACTCCCTGGAAACTGCTCAAACTGGTGCGCGCCTGAAGTGTCTAGAAGTGTAATGACTCGCGCACAGCAGTGGCCATGATTGTACGATTTGAGAATTGCTTGGGTAAAAAGTGTGCAGAGCTCCAGCGGAGCTTCACTGAGAGTTTGCTCTCAGTGTGCAACTCATGTGGGTGGGTACCCGTGTGAGCCAAGGAGAGCTGCATTTGTCTCGGGATCACATGGGGTGATCTCGGGGTGTTTGTATAACTGAAACTTTGGGCACGGATGCCTGCCGTCCGAGGGATCGGACGTGAATTCATGGAGGATATGAGTATGACGGGAGGATAGAACAATGGGTTTACGTATAGCGACTAACGTCACTGCGCTGAATGGTCAGCGTCAGTTGGCGATTACGAGAATGAGTTTGGACAAATCGTTGGAGAAGTTGGCCAGTGGTAGCCGCATCAATCACGCTGGTGACGATGCTGCAGGCTTGGCGATCTCCGAGAATTTGAGAGCACAAATCCGCGGTATGAGACAGGCAAAGCGTAACGCCAGCGATGGTGTGAGCTTGATCCAAGTCTCTGAAGGAGGTTTGAACGAAATCTCCAACATGCTGATTCGTCTTCGTGAGTTGGGCATCCAGGCCGCTTCCGACACGATTGGCGATACCGAGCGACAATTCACTGACCGTGAATTCCAGTCTCTCAAACAAGAAATCGATCGTATCGCGAACGTCACGCAATTCAACGGCGTGCCGCTCTTGAACGGCAAAGCGGGTATCTTCGAAATCCAAGTCGGTACTCACAACAACCCGATTCTCGACCGTGTGGTTTACAACGGCGAGCGAGCAGATTCGTCGTTGGACGCACTCAAATTGGGTGGTGAATCCACCGCGACAAAACAAGGTGCGCAGTTGAGTTTGTCGGTCATCGACGATGCCTTGGTTCGTGTGAACAGTATTCGCGCCGATCTCGGTGCCATGCAGAACAGATTACAGTCCACGATGGCGAACTTAGCTATCCAAGACGAAAACCTCTCTGCAGCGAACAGCCGAATCAGAGACACAGACATGGCAGAAGAAGTGTCTGAACTGACGAAACAGAACGTGTTGATGCAAGCAGGTATCTCGGTTCTGGGTCACGCGAATTCGACCAGTCAGGCAGCACTCAAGCTGTTGAATGGATAAGTCTGAAGAGTGAAGTGTAGAGCTGTGGACTATGCCCAAAGTCTTGAGACGTAGAGTTGTGAAGATTGGGCAGCGCGGAATGCTGGTCCTCCGGGTCCTCCCCTCGCAAAGGGGATGAGGAGAGGAGAAAGAGCCGAGGTCGGTTTGCGGTTAGCTGTCTGCAGAGACGGTTGACAGTGGGCTGGAGCGGTATCTGCCGGAGGCGGCGGTGAGTAGCAGTGTGTGTAGGGAGTAGTGTCGGTGCAGTGTGCGCTGAAGGGCGCTCGTAGGAAAAAAGGCCGGCAGCAGAGATGCGCCGGCAACAGAGGGCAGTATCAGTAAAGCAGAATCTGTAACAGCAGCCGGATGCCGGCTTCTGCAGACAGCAAACTGCAAACGGATCTGCCAGGAGACAAATTATTGGATGTGTGGACTTCTCCCCGAAAGGGGCGAAACGCATGGATGGGGAAGCTTCTCGCACGAGGATCATGGTTGATCTTCAGGCGGGGGACCGCCCACGGAAAGGGCAGTGAATGAAAACAACTGGCACGGAGGACAGCCGTTATTAAGGATAATAGCGGGCCGCAAGGGCGCGGCAATATAACAAGGAGGCAAAGCCTATGGGCTTGCGAATAGCAACAAACGTGACTGCGCTGAATGGTCAGCGTCAGTTGAGTCAGACTCGTTTGTCGTTGGACAAAACTTTGGAAAAGTTAGCCAGCGGCAGCCGAATCAACAGGGCCGGGGACGACGCCGCAGGGTTGGCAATTTCTGAAAATCTGCGCGCACAAATCCGCGGTATGAGACAGGCCAAGCGAAATTCTCAAGACGGGATTTCGTTGGTTCAAGTGTCGGAAGGCGGCTTGAACGAAATTTCCAACATTCTCATTCGATTGAGAGAGTTGGCGATCCAAGCAGCATCAGACACGATCGGGGACGTCGAAAGAGGTTTCACGGATCGAGAGTATCAGTCCTTGAAACAAGAAGTCGATCGTATCGCCAACGTCACGCAATTCAACGGCACTCCGCTGTTGAACGGACAAGCGGGAATTTTTGAGATCCAAGTCGGAACTCACAACAATCCCATCTTGGACCGCGTGGTGTACAACGGAGAGCGCGCCGACGCGACGTTGGACTCTCTGAAGATGGGCGGCGAATCGGTGGCCACCAAGCAAGGTGCACAACTGAGCTTGGCAACGGTCGACGACGCTCTGGTGAAGGTGAACAGCATCCGCGCCGATTTGGGCGCTATGCAAAACCGCCTTCAATCCACGATCAACAACTTGGCTCTCGCAGACGAAAACCTCTCTGCTGCTAACAGCCGAATTCGTGACGCTGACATGGCAGAGGAAGTTTCGGAAATGACGAAGCACAATATCTTGCTGCAGTCGGGTATCTCGGTGTTGGGACATGCAAACAACACCAGCAGTGCCGCTCTCAAGTTGTTGGGCTAGGAAGTAGACGCCGGTTAAGGAGGCAAGTACAATGATCTGAGAAGATGCACGCGACAAAAGCGGTTCTCATCATCGGTGGAAGTGGATTCATCGGAACTCACCTGTGTCAGAGGCTGCGGGATCAGTATAAGGTCTTTGCGACTTATCATACCCGCCGCATCGAGATTCCAGGCGTGTCGATGATTCCCATGAACGTCACGAACCGCAATTGGGTGAAACGTGTCATCTTCACGACCCGGCCAGACGTCATCGTCTACACGGCCGGTTCGGGGGACATCCGGCGAGCCGAGGCGGATCCCCATGAGGCCGAGCTGGTCAATACGACTGGGGCCTCAACGGTGTCGAACACCGCAGATCTTTTGCAGTGCCGGTTTATTTATCTTTCGAATCCGTACGTGTTTGACGGATCGAAAGGGAATTACCACGAAACGGATGTCGTGCTTCCATCCACTGCGCTAGGGAAGTGCAAAGTGGGGATGGAAAACTTCCTGAAAGGGAAGTCGCTGAATCAGGTGATCGTGCGGTCGAGCCCCGTGTACGGACGTGGAAACGGGCGGAAGCTTACGTTCTTAGATTCGCTTCGCATTCGGTTGGATAGCCAACAGCGAATCGAATTGCCAACGACGGAATTTCATTCCTTCGTACCGATCACAGCGCTGATTGATTTCTTAGTTCGGGTAGTAGACAGCGGGATTCGACACAAGGTTCTCCACTTCGGTGGGCTGACCAAAGTCACGCCGTATGATTTCGGTCTCGCGTTTGCCAAACGCTTTGGTTACGACCCTCAGTATGTGTTGCCGATTACTCCGAAGGTGGAACGATCGTCCTATGGCGGTGAAAGCCAGTTCAGCGATTTTTCTCTCAATTCTTCCTTCATCGCTCAGAATATGAAAGTGCAGCCGCTTCTTTTAGAAGAGGGGCTGGATCATTTTGCACAAAGTCTGAATACAAAAAAAATTACTCTGGCTGACTCGGTAAATCGAAGGTGATGAAAGTCTCGGTCGGAAATATCGAATGTTTGTTATAGACTTGCGCGAATTCGTTTCCGGGAATCCAATAAAAGTCTCGCTTTAGGGCTTGGTGAGCAACGGGACGTCCCTCAGCCACTTCATGCACAAGGGATTTTAGTAAATCCTCAGGAGTTCCATTCCAGTCGAGGTTTGGAAATATGTCTAAAATTGCTTTCGGAACGGGAATTCTTTTTCCATTCGGGGATTGATAGGGAAAGACGGCCCAGCTCCCATTGGGAACTGGCACCATTAATAGAGACCCATATCGAGTCATGTGCTCTGAAAGGGTCGCAGCGCTACGGACCTGAGGAGCTTGGATCATCGAGAAGAGCAGGGGAACTCCAGTGAGGAACTGAGCGGATTTGTACTGCTCGCCATTCACAAAGAAGCCGGCCGCGACTTTATAGGGATTCATTTTGTAATAGCTTTTAAAGGTTTGATTCCAAGCGAAGCAAGTTCGACATTCTCCCGAAAAGGCACGGGATTCAGAGTCTATCCCAAATGTTTGCATCTCAGCCCGAGAAGAAGTCGCGAAAACAACCAGACCTAACAAAACGATGAGAGTTTTAAATTTCATATAGGGGGGGAGTTAGCAGATGTGACTTATTGCGTCAATTAGAACTCCCGTACCGCAAACCGCGGTCATCTATGTCAAAGATCTAGCCAGCTGCCCAGTGTTTCTACATAACCCATTGTTTTTATTAAAAAACTTTACTACACTCCGGCCATAGATTATAACTAGGGGACGAGCTGTCTGTTTGTGTGGCGCGTATGAGGAGAGAGACGATGAGTTCGAAAAATCTGAAAAACTGGGTTCTAGTTCTTGCGATTGGATTTGTTGCAGCTTCTTGCGGGAAGGCAACCAGTCTTAAGGACGGAAAATTTACTTTCACCGATGGCAAAACAGTTCCCATCAGTGCTTCGAGTCTGACCAGCATTTTGAACCAGGCCAATAACCACATGACTGCTGCAGTGAGCGCTGAGCTCGGCGGTGTTTCAGTGGGGGATTTCTCCACCTCGAAAATGCGTGCGGCTCAGATCAAGCAGCTTGCCTGCGATATCGCCAACACCTCAAAAGCTACTGTGAACGATCCGACCTATGTTTCGGTCTCGTTTGCCCAAACCGTTCCTCCGTATTCCACTTGGTCCCAAGACTGTGATCAAGCTGGAAACTCTTCCGCCACTCAGAGTGACCTCTGTTCCCGAATTTCGAATTGGTATTCCCAGAGCAATACTTTCGCGGGCGTTTATAAAAATGCGGCCACGACGAATACTTCTGCCTTTGCAAAGAAGCAGTTCATTGTGTTGTCGGATTCGGAATCCACTAACGCGAATTCGATTCGCAACTTCGGCGTGAATTTGAAGTGCTCGGGTCTGTAATTAGAGTTCCAAGCCTTTTTCCTGTAGCAGAGTTTTAATCTGATCCAGAAGAGCTTGATTGGCAGCGCGTGAGCGCTTCAGATCGCGTGTGGCGCGAATAAATTCCGAGAAATAAAATTTCGCAATCTGTTCGGCTTCGATCTTCTCGCCTTGATACGTCCAGTACACATCCCGGAACGGTCCAATCTGCGCAAGCAAGTCTTGCGGAGGTGGGGTTTGAGCCTGAGGAGTTCCTGACATCGCGGAAGACGCTTGATTTGCGATCGGGCTTTGCACTTGGCCGTCGACAGCGAGTGCGCCACGCAGGTGATGAAAGAAACCCAATTGAATTACGCCGTGAGCAGCGTTTGAGACTAGAAGCTTGATTTGGTTTCGGTACATCATGAAGTCAGCGGGCGTTTGAGCAATGCTGTAGATCTTCACTTCTTGATAGCGATTGCCGCCTTCGGCATAGCTGTTAAAAACTTTTGCGTACTCATTAAAGTGGCCGCGAAGCACCGTCAAAAAATCGATAGCGCTTTCTTCAACCACTTGCTGTGGATCAAAATTTCTTCCGAGATTTAAAAGTTTTTCAGCATCCGGATGAAGTTCGGATTTCGCTAGATCGTGAATCCAGCTCTGAGCTTGCTTTGAAGGACCGTCTTTGAATGTCGCCATACTTCTTTTTTTCCCCGACCTCAGAAATAGCATATCGTTCTGGGTGGGATTGTCAAACTTGGAAGTATTGGGAATAGATCTGAAAAGAGCACCCCGGAGCTGGCTGCCAAATGGAACCCAGATAAGATAAGTGGGCGCCGTTTAACAGCTTTAGGCTTCCTAGTCGAGCTAGGCATGCACACCACTGTCAGGGACAGCTCCCTGGGTTATTTGACTGTCGGCTCCAATTAAGTATGGCCAGACCCCGGGGCACCTTTGACTATAGCGCAGAACCAATCGCTTTACACTCCTGTTTGGAGATGACACACTTTAATAAGATCATGGCAATTTCAGGCAACAAGCTCCTAGTCGCAGATGACAGCTTGACTATACAAAAAGTGATTCGGCTTGCCCTGTCGAACGAGGGCTACGAGATCCAGGCGGTCTCGGATGGGAACGATGCTATTCAGCAGATCTCTTTGTTTCGTCCGAACGTCGTGTTGATCGACGTTTCGCTTCCCGGAAAAACTGCGTTTGAAGTGAAACACGCTATCAACGAACAAGGCGATTTTGAAGAAATTCGTTTCGTGTTGATGTCGAGCGCGTTTGAAAAAGTGGATGAGCAGCAGGCTGAATCTGTACAGTTTCATGGACGCCTCACCAAACCTTTCGATCCCGCGCATCTTCGCCAAGTGTTGAATGATGTCTTGGCGCAAGTGAGTGCGAAGCGAATGGAACCCACTTCTATTTTGAATCTGGGACTTTCAAAAGATAAAGACGTGACTCCTCCTCCATTGCAGCTGGATAAGATGGAGGAGAATTCAAAATTCGACAGTTACTCTGAGAAAACTCCTCCCAACGGAATTGTTTTGGGTGGGGGCCAGGAAGTTTCACTCGGTTCCGGGTTAGCCACTGGCGGAATTGTTTTGGGCGGAGGGGAGTCCCAGGAAGTTCAGCATTTTGAACACCATTCTTTGGGGGAGTCGTCGACGTTAGAAAGTGTTGAGAGCGACCCGCTTTGGGACAAGGTCACTCCGCCTCCTCCAGGTGCACATCCTCCGGGAGGTGGCACAGGCGAAATCGATATCAAGCAGCTCACCGAGACCACCATTCGCATGAGCGGACTGAACGATTACGATTGGAGCATTCAAGAGCCCACGGCATCAAAAGAACCCTCTTCCCGCACGGATATTACAAAGCCTGTTCCGACTCTGAAGCCTTCTGAGTCGATGGAAGATTTGGGTGGTTCAACTTTTAATCCGAGTTTTGCTGAGAGCGTGGACGAAGAGTCCATCAGCATCAAACACCAGTTGGCATTTGATGAAGCACCAGCCGAAGTGACCGGAAGAAAATTATTAAAGCGATCGGCATCTGCGATTCCAGTGCCGCCCCCGCCGTCTTCGTTAATGACCTCATCGAATCCTGAGCTCACTCCTCCGAACGGAATCATGGGATTGTCCAGCGCATCTGCGAGTATGGCTGAAGGTATTCAGGGCGCGGACCTTTCCGGAGTTCAGGCCATGCCGTTGAGTACTGGCCAAGTGGAAGCTGTAGTCGAGCGCCAGCTTCAAGAGTCTTTAGAAAAGATGGTTCAGAAAATCCTGCCGGAGATTGCTGAAAAAGTGATCAAGCAGGAAATTTCGAAGCTGCTTCAGCAGATCTAAACATCCATAAAAAGAGTATTACTCGCGCTGGCGCGAGTTGCTTCGGCCTGGATTCTATTTGTGGAGGTGCAAGTTTTGCCTTTCTGCCTGCCGCCCATCCATGGTTGGCCCCTCGAGGCTCTCGCGCATCCAGCGCTCGCCTGCTACGCAGGACCGCCTCGATGGTTTTCTAGGGGAAGAAGTTTAAATTTCTAATTTTCTCTTCTGGAAAGCCTCGGCGGCGTTCAGGCGAGCTGGAGGCGAGCCAGCCGCCGAGGGCCAACCAGGATGGGCGGCAGGCAGAAAGG
>JAIEMT010000067.1 GCA_019751945.1 bacterium | reverse complement strand
GATTCACGGCTCGGAGAAAACAGGAAAACGCGGCATGAGGATCAGGCCACAATTTCAACTAAAAAAAGCTTGCTCCCGCCACCGTATCCAAGTTCTTTAAGAGCTTAGACGAGCCCGCGATTTAAGGTTCCAAACCCAAACGAAAAGAGTCAGCGCACAGATTACTGAGGCGGCGAGATAAGCTGCGCCCGGAAAATAGTGATGGTGCGGATTTTTCGTAAAAGTCACAAACAAGTAGGTGAAGAGTATCGGCGCGAAAATGGCTGAAAGACTTCCTAACGAGACAAGCGACCCCTGAAGCTCTCCCTGTTCATTTGCGGGAATGTACTTCGTAACGGTGGATTGAAGCGCCGGAATAGCAATTCCTGTCAGTGAAAAAAGAACGATGATGGCGTAGACCATCCAGCTCTTGGTTGCCAGTGCAAACAGAGCAAAGCTCACCATGTACATGAAGATTCCCAAAGTGAGCGAAGCACCTTCGCCAATTCGGGGAATGATTAATCGGGTCAGCAGTCCTTGTGAAACAGCAATAATCACTCCGACAAACGAAAGAGAGAGGCCGACTTCTCGGGCCGACCAACCGAATTTCGTTTGAGTGTAGAGAGTCCAGTTCACCGGATGAACCTGTCCCGCTAAGAAGAGCAGGAAGTAAATCCAAATTAACACCACAAAAGCCGAAGGTCTTAAAACCTTCATGATCGATGAAAAAGGATTCAACTTTTTAAGGTTCATCTTTCTTCGCATATCCTTAGGCAAGGATTCCGGAAGTACGAAAATTCCGAATAGAAAATTGAGAATGTTTAAAGCAGCGGCCACCAGAAACGGGGCAGTGGGGCCCAGAGTTCCTAGAAACCCTCCTAGCATTGGGCCAGCAATGAACCCCAGTCCCCAAGCAGCGCCAATCATTCCAAAGTTGGCAGAGCGGTTTTTATCCGTGCTGATGTCGGCAATGTAAGAAGACGCCACCGTCATACTCGCGCCGGTGAGTCCCGAAATAATTCGCCCAATGAAAAGCAGGGTGAATGTGGGGGCGTACGCCATGAAGATGTAGTCAATGCCCGCACCGAAAAGAGACACGAGCAAAACGGGTTTTCTACCAAAGCGGTCTGAGAGCGAACCTAGGATGGGAGAAGCGAGAAACTGCATGAGGGCAAACGATCCCATGAAGTAGCCGTAGTATTCGGAAACCTGGGTGGGGTTGTGGGTGAGTCGCCTGAGGATGTCCGGAAAGACGGGAATCAAAAGCCCCAAGCCAATGGCGTCTAGGAGAATGGTTACGAAAATAAAGATCACTCGAGCTTGGTTCATCTGTTGTCGTCTTCTTGGGGGCGCACCTTAGCAGCATCATGATGATGATTCACAGTGTTTTCAGGCTAGATTTTTTTAACGCATCAGTACATATCAGTACCCGAGGTGTGGGTATGAAAATTCTGTTTTCAGGACTAGTGGTGTTGGCAGTGGTGTCTTCTGTGCAGGCGGGGGATTCCATCTATGAGCGAATCGAGCGGGGAGAGATTCCGTCGATTGAGGAGCTTTTTCCACCGCTCTTCTTGGATCCCCAACTCGAAACATTTTTGAAGGGCAAGAAGTTTGAGTCGGGTTGTATTCAGACGGTCCTGCCCCCGCAGAAGCCTGGAGAGGCGAAGAAAGTGGCCCTCTATCCTTCCTACCGTTACACCTATGAGTTTGATGGTCAGCAAGACCAGGTCGTGCATCGATGGGTGCGTCTATTTAAAAATGCGACGTGCCAGGACACTTGTAGCGTCGCGGAGAATACAAGCGAATGCCATCCGCAGAATTACGTTGCATCGTTCGGCGGGCAGGCGTGGGGCGAGAACACTTTTAAGATCACCTGGCGTGCGGATTTTAAAGAGGAGCCGGATTTGATGGTGATTGATCCAGTGACCGAAACGTTTCAACTGGGAGATCGTTCGTCTGCGAATGAAGAGGGTTTCCCCACGCGCGGAGATCCTCACCGGACCTTTACTCTGGTTAAAAACTGAGTCTATTCATTTTATAACTAACTTAATTATTTCAGTATGTTAGATTAGACCCTGTCCCTGTGCGCTAAAATTTGTTGCCTAGAAGAGTCTAGTAATATACTGTCCCGCTAGTTTATGAAAAGCTCTTATTTGTACTCTGCCGTAGTTTCAGGTCTCCTATTGGCAACGGGAAACGCGCAAGCGGGTTCGCGCTGGATGGCTCAACCTCTCACTGAGGGGGATTGCAGCTTCTATGTCACCGAAGTTTTGCGCATGAATCTCGATCAGGTGAAAAAACAACCCACACTGAAGAACGTCCTCCAGGTTTTATTGGCAGAATGTGAAGTGACTGGAGCGAAAGATCCGGCTCAACTCTCGCAGGGAGATGAGCGTTGGCTTTTCGAAGGTTCCGCCATGGTGATTGAGTACACTCGCGCCAAAGGTGTGAGCTACCGTCGAGATGCCGGGTTTTTTCGGAAAGATGGAACTCGCGACGATGGCGAAAAGAGCGAGTTCTTAGTTCACGTCATGTCTCAATCTCAGCTTGATGCTCTCACGGTTCCGGCTAAGCCTGTCACCGAAGGTCACTGGTATGATTTGCGTGAAAACATTAAGGCAACGTTTCGTGCTGCTAGCAATAACTTGAAAGACGTTTACAAATCCGGCGCGACGGAAACCTTGTACTTTGGTTACGCCTACCACGATCGAAATACCTATACCGAAGAGAAGCTGAAAGACTTAAATGAAGCTGCCTATGGTTTCGGTTTAGCTCGAGGCTATATTAACGAGAACGGAAACTACGAAGGCGTATACGCTGCCATATTTCTAGATTCTCACAGCGATCCTCAATACAACGTCGGTTACCTTTGGCAGTATTTGAAACATTTCCGCGTAGGCGATGTTCCGTCGTCGGTGGGGATCGGTTACACCGCTGCCATCGCTGCTCGCCAAGATATTTACGGTGGTGTTCCTGTTCCGGTTGTATTCCCGGTGGGGAGCTTTAGCATGGGCCGCTTCTCAATCTTGGGAACTTTCATTCCAAAAATGGGTGGTGGCATCAACCACGGGAACGTGGTCTTGCTCTTCGCGAAAATGACTTTAGATTAAATTAGACGACTTGGCCCGCAGCCCAGCCTGAGGCCCAGGCCCACTGAAAGTTGTAACCACCCAGCCAACCGGTCACATCCACGACTTCTCCAATGAAGTAGAGACCGGGATTCTTTTTTGATTCCATCGTTTTTGAAGAAAGCTCATCCGTGTCCACTCCTCCGCGAGTGACTTCGGCTTTGCTATAGCCCACAGTTCCCTTTGGAATAAACTTCCAGTGATGAAGATTCTCACAAAGCGCCTTCAGGGCCTTCTCCGAAACTTGGGGGAGGGGAAGTTCTGCTTCGTTGGTGGAAAGGTGAATGGCAGTGAAGCAGTCTGCGAATCGGGAGGGGAGAATTTCTGAGAGTAAGTTCGTCACCTTGGCTCGGTTGCCTGCCTTCTTTTTTTCCATCAGCCATTCAAACGTATCTGGGGTTTCGGGCAGGAGGTTGATTTCGATTTCTTCTCCGCGATCCCAATGAAGAGAGGCTTGAAGAGCTGCGGGGCCACTCAGTCCTGCGTGAGTAAATAGGATATTTTCTCTAAAACTAGCGGTTTTTGCGGTGATTTGGCAGTCAATAGAAAGACCTGCGAGTTTTCCAAAAGTTCGCGTCTCGGATTCTGAAAAAGTGAACCCATCGAGAGCGGGAACTGTTTCGACAATCTTCAGACCAAACTGCCGAGCAATCTGATAACCCAATCCCGTCGCTCCGAGTTTTGGAATGGAAAGGCCCCCTGTTGCTACTACTAAGGACTGACAATGGATTTCTCCTTGAGGAGTTTCTACTTTGTAACCGGAATCGGTGCGCCCAATTTTTTTAACGGGGCATTCGAGTAGAAATTCTGCACCTGCTTCATCGCATTCTGATTTCAAGAGATCGACGATTTGTTGCGCGGACTGGTCACAGAAGAGTTGCCCGAGTTTTTTTTCGTGAAAGGCGATACCGTGATTTCGAACCATTTCAATGAATTGATCAGGCGAATAGCGGGATAGGGCAGATTTTGCAAAATGAGGATTTCTCGACACGTAATTCGCAGGGCCGGCTCCGGTGTTGGTGAAGTTACAGCGGCCACCACCCGAGATCAGAATCTTTCCACCGAGTTTTTTAGAGTGATCTAGGAGGAGAACTTTGCGTCCTCGCCGTGCAGCGTGAATGGCGCACATCATGCCGGCGCCACCGGCACCAATAATTAAAACTTCAGGATTATTCACCCAAGATGTCTGAGCAGTAGGTCGTTTCGTAATATTCCCAACCGCAATCCATAATCAGGGCGCGAAGGTTCGCCAGGCTTGAGGCGTATTTGTCAATGATGGCAGGTTGCTCGAGAATAATTTCGAGTTTCACATAATTCGGAATGGTTTTTGGATCCAGAAAATCGAGCAGACTACGGATGGCGAACTTCCACTGCTTCTTATTGATTTGAATTCGTCCCAGGGCTTCGCTCATACCGGTGAGAACTTTCATATCCCACTTGTAGTTGGGGTACTTGATCATGTCTTGCATGGGACCCAGAACGTAGTTCGGCATGTCGTCTGTTTTATATTCAATAACAAAATTGGCAAATGCTCGAAGGGTTCCTGGGTGAGTATTTTTTAAAGAGTTTGAATGTAAATCCGTAAAACTGGGAGCGGCGTCATCAGATCTTACCCAGGTTAAGACGGGGGGAGTGGGTTCTTCCGCTAGAGTAAAGGTGGGAGCCCCGAGTGCCAATAAAACAAAAAAAATCTTCATCACTATTCAGCCTCTTGATTAAGACAGGAGGCTTTTCTTATAAAACTTGACGCGACGTTGCAAGTATTCTCTCAAAGGGGGGAGGTACCTCCCCCCTTTGGAGTAATTACTTCTTAAATAAAGGCTTTAATTTGGCTGCATAAGGACTGAAGAACGCGAGATAAATCTCGATCGCCCCTAAAATTACGGCCATTGCTAGCCCACTGGGAGCCAAGAAAAGATGGAAGAAGAAAATCTGTAAAATGATCGGGGCGAGAACCACGAGTGCGAGCGGAACAAAGGACCCGCTAAGGAGCAGGATTCCGCAAATAATCTCGGTAGCTTTCAGGAGCGGAAAGAAATAACCCGTTTGCATCATGGCGCCAAAGAAAGAAGCGGCAGCTTCGGGTGGCGGCGGAGTCGGCATGAACTGCAGAAATCCATTCAATCCAAAAACGAAAAATATTAAACCAAAAAGTATTCTGGCAATCATCGGCATTTTATTCATTTGAAATTTCCCCTTAGGACTAGGCTAAAGGATTTTCATTCTGAACGCGAGGCCATTCGCTGGAAGCACCCTTAGAAAGTTCTTCGGGGTCGGAACGAAGGAGGGTGTCGAGTTGTTCCGCTAATTGTTTGGAAGCTTGGATGAAGGAGGTTTCGTCCTCTTCATGGAAGCGTTTTGCTAGATCTCGAATCGAGCGCTGGTTGTTGACGTAGAAGAGCTTCGCTTTGGCTTCGACACGTTCTGGCTTTAGTCCGAGAGATTTTAAAATTTCTCCACCTAAGTAGAGCGCGCTCCCGGAAGTTTCAATGGCCACGTCGTTTACGCCTAGGTGGAGAAGCTTGTAGGCATGAATACGGTCATAGGCTCGAGTAAAGATGGGAAGGTTGGGGTATTGGGGCCGGACTGTTTCCACAATGCGAATCGCAGTTTCAGCTTCGTCGATAGCCAAAACCAGAACCTTCGCTCGATCCAAGCCTGCAGCGCGAAGCAAGTCTAAGTTCGATCCATCTCCAAAGTACGACTTGATTCCAAATCGGGCGATGATGTCAATCTGTTCGGAATCGATGTCCAAAACCGTGGTGCGATAGCCATTGGCTCTTAAAAAGCGAACGAGGGTTTGTCCGAAGCGGCCGATTCCTACGACGAGCACCGGGTTGTCGCGGTCGGATTCATCTACTGTGTCGGGAGCGCGCTGTTGCGTGGTCACACATTCGAGACGGGACATCCCTTTTCGAATGGTGAGCTTGATTAGGAGCGGAGCTAGTGCCATGGAAATCGCAATCGCTGCGGTGAGAATCTGCGCGGTCTCGGGCGAAAGGAGTCCTCCGGTTCGACCAATCAAAACAAACGCAAACTCACCGCCCTGAGCGAGAGAAATCGCGAAGAGGAGGCTTTCTGGTGCTCGGAGTTTCGCAATTCTTCCGATAGCAAAGACGAGCGCGGCTTTTCCTAAGATGATGAGAAGAATCCACTGCGCAACTTCCAGCGGCCGCTGGGCGATTAAGTCGAAACGAATGCCCGAGCCAATGGTGATGAAGAAGAGTCCCAAGAGCAAGCCCTTGAAAGGTTCAATGTCTGCCTCAATTTGGTGGCGAAACTCACTGTCGGCCAGAACTACGCCTGCCAAGAAAGCTCCGAGAGCGGGAGAGAGCCCTACGGCATGCATCAAGGCGGCGGCTCCTAGAACAATGAAAAGCGCCATAGCAGTAAAGGCTTCTCGAAGTTTGGTGCGAGAAATAAGTTTAAAAGCCGGTCGGATTAAGAATCTTCCAGCGCCCATCACAGCAATCACCGCACCGAAAACGAGAAGGGCTTTCATTAGAGGCGACTGAGCACCATGAGCGCCGTTGCCAATGTCTCCTCCTAAAAAGGGGAGTACGGCCAACATGGGGATCACGGCCATATCTTGAAAAAGTAAAACCGCAAACGAGCGTTCTCCACCGGCGCTCTTTGCATAGCCCTGTTCTTGAAGGGTTTGGAGGGCAATGGCAGTTGAAGAAACCGAAACAATCATGCCGATGGTGACAGCTGCTGGGAAACCCACCCCACTAAAAAGCAGCAGTCCACCAGTAAAAAGGCCGATGGTGCCCAACATCTGCATCATGCCCAAACCAAAAATGGGGCCGCGCATTTTCCAAAGCAGTTTTGGATTCAGTTCTAAGCCGATCAAAAGCAGCATCATGATGACGCCGAATTCTGCGATTTCGGAGGTGCCCTGTTGTTGCGTCAAAAGTTTCAGACCTTGGGGGCCAATCAGGACGCCTGAAAGCAAGTACCCAATGACGGATCCTAAGCCTGCGAATTTAGAAAGTGGAACCACGACGATGGTGGCCAAAAGGTAGATCAGCAGATCATGCATGCTCAGTAATATGCCTTAAAAATCCGATGAGGAAGAGTGATTTCTTATCTTTGTAGGCTGATTTTAACGCGTTGTATCTTAGGGGCGCTCGTGGCGTTGATTTGCGTGCCTCGGGTGAGCTCCAAAGAAACCCCTGGACCCATGACTTATGCTCAGATCAAGGATCTCATTCGAGCTTACGATATTCGCTCCCTTGACCAACTCCTTCCTTATTTGCCGAAAGAGTTGCGCCAAAACTATGCTCTAGTTTTTGCTACTCGAAGTGTGCAGCCGGCGAGTGTGAAAAGCCCCCGTGTGGTTTTCTTCAGTCCGGATGGGAGTATTGGTTTTGGATTCGCAACGGCGGATCCGACCAATCTCGAGATTTTAGAAATGAATCCGCAGACCAAGAAAATTGAACCCCGAATTATTGCGTTCGGCGCGGACGCGAGTCAGAAAACAAGATTCGTCGACGATCCGCTGCAGCTCTACCCGAAAGGCCATCCGAAAAATTGCACGAACTGTCATGGCCAGCAGCTGCACTTCAACTGGAATAGTTATCCGCGGTGGCCAGGAGTGTTTGGGCAAAGTGACAAAGGGAACAATCCAAAAATAAAAGAAGCCCTTGCCCTAAAACAACTCCAATCTGAGATTGATGACACGAGTTTGCTTCGACATCTACCGGGAGCGAAGACAGTAAGTCTTAAGACTCTGGGAGAGAGAAATGAGGAGATTACGAATCAGCTGAGTCGGTCAAACGCAAAGCGGGTCATGGAACTGCTGAAAGAAAATCCCCAGTTTATGAAGCGGAGAGCTGCCTGGTTTGCGGCATTTGAAGGATCGGATAATTTCTTTAAAAGCTTTCTCACGGAAGAAGAGCTTCTGGAATACGAAAAGAGATTTCCTGAACTGGAAAGAAAGGTGAGAGCGGGTTTAGGCGGACACTATGACTTGATGGAGAAACTACAGTCAGCCACAGCGTATCCTATGGAGGAGACTGCTCAGATTTTTCAGAAAGATGTTTTAGAACGGGACCTGGGAGAGAGTCGACGTCTTGCGCGGGCGCAGTTTCTTGCGGAACAGATGGGTATTTCCACTGAGGATTGGTGGATGACTCGAGAACGTGGAACTTACAGTGCGGCTTCGGGTCAGTATGGACTTCAACTCGATCTTCGAAACGAAATATTTGAGGAACTCCGAAGAACGGATCCCGAAATTATTGGCACCACAAGACTACCGGATAGACCTTTTTTGGTAGCTGAACAGGTGACTGCCGTTCCCAAGATTGAGAAAGTTCGAGACAAGGTTTTTGCTGAAACAGGAGAGAAGCGGGCCCTGGTTCCCTCGGTCGAAGTAGCAGGAGCTATTCGGAGAGTTTGTCATCAGTTTTTCTCAGAGATCGTGAAGTAATTACTTTACTCCGTACTGAACGGAGTCGCCGATGTATTGGTATCCCAAGTTCTGATAAATTTTATTGGAAGTGGGATTACTGATGTCGGTGAAGAGATTGGTTTCCCTTTTACCCGACTTGAGTAGCAGATCCGTAAGTCTCCCCGTGACAATGCTAGCATAACCCTTCTTGCGATTTTTCTTAGGCGTGTACACCATATTGATCGTACAGGCCGTTTCAATATCGCGCGTTTTTGCGGCCATGCCCTTCGGGTCACCCTCTACTTCGACTAGATAAATCGCTTGGGCTTGAATGCGGTCTTGAGCAAATGCAGCTCCATCCATCGGGGGGTCCTGAGGAGTGGCTTCAGCATGAAACTCTTCAGCCCATTTTCCAACAATGGCGAGGTCCTTGGTCGTCGCTACTCGAAACACGGTACCCGGTGGTTCCGGCGCGAGCTTCACTTGCTGACAGCGATAGATTCCTTGAGCCATTCTTAAGGTTATAGTTTTGCCTTGTTGTTGAAAAAAATCTTTGTAGAAATCCGCAGTTTTCGTTTCCCCGACCAGTCCCATGACAGGAGTTCCTGTTTTTATAAAAGCATCGAAAAGTTCTCGCGCCTGCTGGGGATGCGGAGTGGGAGAAACAACCAGAACGTGATCCGTCTTGTACTTGCTACAGATAAACGCGCCTAGCAGAGCGCCTTGATCGAAGAGTGCACTTTCATAAAGGCAGTTTTCAGAATTTTGCACAAATGAGCGAGCGAGCCCGAGTAAGAGATTATTTTTGGCTTCGTCGTGGCGAAGGTGTGGTGACACTTCCGTCCAAAAAAGTTTCGGATCTTTATAGACCTTTAAACCCTGAAGCATGGGTGAAACTTACCCGACGAGGCTTCATCTGCCCATGATTTTTTTGAGTCGGAGGGCCTTGCCCGGATCTTTTGCTTGGAAGGTGGCTTCTAAGCGGTCGATGATCATTTTCCAATCGTCGTAAGCCACTCGGACGATTTGGAAACCGTAGCCTAGCTCAGGGCTCTTCCAGCGAGGAATGGCCTCGAGATGAATTTTCTTTGAATTCGGCCAATCTAAAGAAATTTTTGTAATCTTCCCGAGAGGGATTGGCTCGGACAAACGAAGGCCCAATCCGTTTTTCGCGATTTCCAAGACCACTACTTTCTGAATCACATTATCGCCGGGTTGAATCAGCACGCCTTGACAGTGCACAGGGTAGCGCTTGTCTCGTCGAGAGTGCGTAAAGGTTTCCTGCGTGCTGCCCAAAACATTCAAGTAGGGCTGATCAAAGTATGAAATTCGAATGTAGTCTCGCTCCTCTGGTTTGAGATTTCTAAAAATAGGTAAAGATTTATTAAAAAAATGGTTCAGCAGATCTGGAGTCATCACAGGATACACACATTGCGCGGGAACCTTTTCAGGAAAAATGAAATGTTTAGAAGAGTCGGTACTCCTGAAGAACTTATAGAGGTTGTATTTGTCTTCGAGGTGATCGTAGACTTTTTTGTACCTTTCTGGCGCTGTTCTGCAATCCAGATACTGAGCATAAGCGGTAACACCTTGAGTGTAACCGTGGGACTTGGGTTTGTTATCTCCTAGGGTTTCAAAAAGTAAAATAGCGCTGTAAAAGTCTCGAACGATATTGATGGTGGACATTACCATGATTTCGACGCCAGCGTACTCTGTACAAAACTGGTACATGAACTTACACATAGGGAGGAGAATTCCTCCTCGACGACCTTGGGCACTTCGCTTGATAGCCATGGAAGAGATTTCTGCAATTCTCGCAGCTTTAAAGCGGATCGGATCCAGGTCCCAGGTGTAATCCATGGGCAAGCCAATGGGGCCATCATGAATGACAGAAAGAGTGCAGATAATTTCTCCGTCAATTTTTCCGATGATGACGGTGGTTCCTGGAAGCGCATGAAATTTGCTCATGCGCATTCCTGCTTCATTGGCTTCTGTTAGCCCACTCGAAAGGTACTCTTCATAGACAAGGTTATACGCCGCCTCTAACTCTTCTTGAGTTTCAGCAATTTTAAATATCAAACCTGGAATCAATTCATGGTTAACAGGAAAGGATTTTCGAATAATTCGATGGCGAATTTTTTCAGGTAAGTACTGAAAGAGCTTCCACGTTCCACGTTTAAACCATTTCCTCGGTTGCATTCTCACTAATTTGATGCCTCCGTGCACAACAACTCAATAATCATTGTAGAAGAAAAAAAAAGGGATGTACAGAAATGAACTCAGATAGGTACCACGTACAAAATCAAGGGGTTATTTCTACAGTAGCCTCTTGTACTCCGAGGAGCACGCCAGCTTTTGAACGGCGGCAGCGTCTTCGGCGTCAAGAAGACGAATGAATCGACTTTCAGCAGCTTCGTCCGTTTCGCCAAATCGAATGCTCAGCGGACCAAACTTCTTTTCTCGGTGGACATCGGGCCATCGAGCCAGAATGGTTTCAATCTGAGTGGGAGTTAAGAATACTCCGTGCTTTTTGAATTGGAGAACGGCCTTAGTCGCCTGTTCTTGGAGCTACGGATCAATGCCCTTTCCGACAGCGGTCTTGATGAGAGAGTCCATCGACTGCGGTGTCAGGACGGCTACCTTCGAGTGGTGCAAGTCCTTGCCGGGTGGCCTAGCTAAAAGAGTTTTTAGGCGGGGTTCAAGCCTTGCAGCAAGAAGTTCCCTCACTCGCCCTGTATCGTTGAAGTAATTATTCACGATGTCTTTTTCAAGGGCTGCATTTTTCAAGAGAGCGTCGAAGTCTGGGGCGAGATCTGGAAGCAAGGCTTTTAGATCCGTTACGCGACCAAAGAGCAGCTGATTCAAAACGAGTTTTCCCACTTCCTGTCGGTGCACGCTCTGCGGGGGAGTAATGAAGCTAAGAATGGCGATTTCTTCTGAAATGGCAGACATGCCGGGAACACGTCTGAGAACGGCGGCAATCTGATCATCGGTCACCCAGCGTTGGAGTTCCATTCGGTCGGACCTGCCGAGTTCATGAGCTAAGGCCATTCGATGGAATGGATCACCAGACTTTTCTGCCACCCGATCTAAAAGACGTTGAATTTTTTCAGGTGGTTTTTCTGCAGTCCAAGCGCTGATAGAAAAGAGAGCGGTCAAAATATTGACGAAAGAGACGAGTCTCACTTCTGAATTGTAGTGGGTTCGTTTCGTCTTGTAAAATGAAGGGGATGAAAAAAACAGCACTGTTGGTGGTAGGAACTTGGGTTTTTTACGCGGGAGTCGCTCAAGCAGCGGATCCCACCCTGTACAAAGATCTTTGCAAGGTGATCGACTTCGGTGCGCAGAATGGTTCCACGGTTTCTCCCGCCGACCTGTCACACTGTCACGTCATTGTTCCGCAGAACGCGCCGGACGACATGAAAGTGAAAGAGATCGATCTCTATTCGCGTGGACTGCTTTGCCATGCCCACGGAGAAGATTTCAAACGTGTCTTCCACAAAGATCAGGACAATGTGAATATCGCCTACCCTAAAGGAGGTATTCCTCAGTTCCTTCGTATTCCGGAAGTGGCTTATGCCGCGGAAGTAAAGGACTCCGGAAAGTTTTCGGATTACGGGAGTTTTCCAAAAATGAGTCCGAATGTATTTTTCTTCAAGCAGGGCACGGATGCGTGCAATAGCTTTCGAGAGAAATCAGAATTTAGCTGCGGAACCCAAAAGTACTGCGTGGGTTTAGATTCCGATTATGATTTCATCGGCAAAACTGCTGCAATGGATGGCAAGCCTTACATTCCCGGCCCGAAAGACAGTCATGGTGAAGACGGAATTCCGGCTGGAGTAGCGAACTAAATCGCCCTAGGCACAGAGACGACGACTCGGCCTGGAGCTGTCTTGGGACGGCTCTGAAATTCCCCCTTTTCTTCCGGCAGAACTTCAATGGCGACTTCGTGTTGTCCTACTCGTGAGGCGAGATCAAAGAGTTCAGCGGCATCTTCTTCGTGCATTCTCACGCAGCCTCCTGAGGCAGGAGCTCCCAACTCCTTGTAATGATCAGTCGTCGTGGCGTGAATCCAAACGCCGCCAGAGAAGCGAATGACATATTTCAGATTCACTCTCCAGAGATTCGAATACCGTTTTGTTTCTAGGGCATCGGGCGTGAAAACGCCTTCGGGAGTGTAGGCGTTGTAAACGCGACCACTCTTGCCTTCGACGTTTCGTTCCCAAGCAGTAGAAACCGTGTAGCGATGGATGAGTTCGCCGTCGAGATAAACATCCATGTGCTGATAACCCGTGATTCGCATGGTTTTATTCACTTTGATTTGCAAGCGGCGTTGGAGCGCTTTTTCAGTAGAAGGCTTTCCCCAAACGCGCGCAGTGGAATAAAAGCGCGCTTCGGGAGTGGAATCCTGAGGGGTGCTGAAAAACATTTCTTCTTCGGGGATGATGTCGTCAGCAATATCTACTGTAGCGGCGTTTACATGGACAACATTGAATAAAAGAAAAGAAACAGAAACTGCTTGAAACAGTTGCTTCATGGGCTCCCCCGATTTTAATTGAACTTCCCCTAAAACCAAAAACTGGGGGCGACCTACATCATCTGAAAAAATTTTTTAAGGGGTTTTTGCGAAATATTTTGATGACGCAAAGTAGCTCGCGTCATCAAAATACGCGAAAACGAATGAGCCGCGATCTAGCGTGCGAATGACTTTTTCTGAGATCGAAAAATTTAATGCTGGGCATCCTAAACTTCTACCAAGCCGGCCATTCTTGTTAATAAAATCTTGGCTCACGTAGTCGGCCCCGTGAATCACGATGTCGCGCGCCTCGGCTTGATCGTTGATGCCGGGCTCCAGTCCTTCGAGCCTGAGAGAGATACCGTGCTTGCCCCAGTAAATTTCCGTGGAACGAAATCCGCCGAGTGAAGAGGTATTGCTTCCCAGGATGTTTGAAAAAGTTTTTGCGTAATTGTCGCCGCTGGCCTTGCCGTGAGCCACGAAATCGTTGAAGAGAACTTTCGATGTGGCTGTGTCGATCAGCCAAAAACGCTTAGCAGTTGAAGGTAAATTGAAATCAATAATGGCGAGATAAGAAGTTTTTGCTTCTCCCCAAGCTGTGGCGATATCGAAGGCCTTCTTGGCAGCATCGTAAGTTTTTTGAGGAATCGCTAGCGCAACATCTGCTTCGACTTCGACGTCGATTTCCTGGGACCAACTAGTTGTAGTGGATAAAAGAATGAGAAAAAAGAAAAGACATCCTTGTCTCAGCATGCATCCCTGCCCCCCAGACAAGAACATTATGCTCAGACCGGAGGATCATCTGTCATCTAGAAACGACTGACGCGTCGCAAATCCAAGTCACTTCATTTTTGTTATGAAAGAGGTGAAGCACCCGGCTATGTGGCAATCTGCGAAATCGATCGACGATGGCGGGATCGGGCGTGCCCGTAAATTTCAGCGTGCAAATAAACTTCTGACACTGGCCTGATGCGAGCCAGTGAGTCACGTATTCTAGGAGTTTGCCCGGAAAACAAATCACGTCGCTGACCAGCCAGTCCGACTTCTGAGGCTCCAATGAAAACGCATCGCCCTTCTGAAAACGAATATTCGGATAGCGACTGAGATTTTCATGCAGTGGGCTGCGGTCCACACTGAGAACGGTTGCACCCAATTCCGCTAGTGCCCAACTCCACGATCCCGGAGAGGCGCCGAGTTCAATCACGGATTCTCCCGCTTGCGGCCATTTTCCTAAAATAGAGAACGCTTCCCAAAGTTTAAGATAGGCGCGGCTAGGCGGAATTTTCTTATTTTCCTTAAAAGAGATCTCTCCGCTCGAAGTAGGGCGTTGAACTTTTAAACTGTAGGCGAGCCGGCCAGTATCCAAGAGAGTAAAAGCAGGAAGAGCGGGAAGCGATGTCGGAAATTCTATGCTGCCCCATTTTTTGGAAGTGAGACCTTCAGCAATCAAAGCACCGCGACGATTCAACTTGTCGCCAAAATAATTCCAACGCTTAGAAATCGTCTTCAACTTTTTCTTTGCATCGGTAATCGATTTGAACTCGAGTAGTTGAATGTCTCGCCACACGCATTGAGCCCAGGCTGGCTCGACCCGATCTTCCGAAATCCAAATGCAAGATGGAGTAGAACCTAAAACAGTAGCATCTAAGAAACTCAGTTCTTTCAGGAGACTACTGCGATGCTCTTCAGAGACGATGCAGAGCTGCTTGGGTTCGATGGCTTAATCCCCCAGCCAGCCTTTTTTTCGGAACCAGAGCCAGATTCCCAGCGAAATACCGACCATAATCAGAAGCGTTGCTGGATATCCCCATTTCCAACTCAGTTCAGGCATGTGGTTGAAGTTCATTCCATAGATGCCCACGATAAACGTCAGAGGCAAGAAGAACGCAGAGAACAACGTCAAAACGCGCATGGTTTCGTTGCTCTTCTGAGATTGGATCGCAAGATCGAGCTGCAGCAAATGATCAGTGCGAATGTCGAGGTCATCAAAAGAGAAAAGCACGCGACGAATCTGATCCTGAAGGTCTCGAACATAGGGAGCATCGACGTCTTTGCCAGCAGGAGAAGGAATGATTTCTTCGGTAATACGAACCACGCGTTCAGCAATGGAGCTGACGCGTTTCAATTCGTAAACTTTTTCGAGGCGATTGACGTCTCGTTTTTTTCTAAAGACAGCTTCTTCCAAGATCTCCAGCTGGTCATTGGTTCGTTGAATGAGAACGTTATAAGATGCAATGATTTTCGTGAACAAACTATTCACTAAGTGAGCATGAGTTCGCTTTTTTCCTAAGGCGCTATCCCATTGAAGTCGCAGGGTCTGAATGAAGGGCATTTCCACACGATGAAGAGTCAGAATAGTGGTGGGCGAAATATAGATGGCCACCTTGCGAGTGAGTTCCTGCACAGTCGTTGCAGTGTAGTCGGATTTTTCGTCAAAGGCGCGGGCAATGATGAAGGTCGAATCTTCGAGCTCTTCAATTTTGGGGAGGTGAGTAGGATCCTGCCAGTTCTTTACAAAGAGGGGATGGAGTCCGTACTTTTGAGTGAGCTCCTCCAGCATTTCAGATGTGGGATCCGCGACATCAATCCAAGTCCCCTTCGCAATCGGAATGGTCACGACATTCGGCATAGTTACTTAAATCTTTTGGTATAGCGAAAGAAAATCACCCCGTTATCGCTGGGGTCGACTTGTCCCTCGAAGCGTTTGCTGACTCGAACGTTAGTGTAACCCACTTCGAATCCTTTGTAACCCACGACGACTCCAACCTTCCAATCGTAGACAAAGGCTTTGCTATCGACCGAGTGGCTGTCACCAAAAGTATTTCCATCGAGCATCATGTCGCGAGCAACGGCGCGCGCATCCGCTCCGCCAAAGACGTAGAAGCTAAAATCCCCTTTATCGTGGGCAGCTAGTCCGATTGTATTTCGTCGAGGAGCGGTGGCCATTTCTCCCGTCGACAAGAACGGTGCGCCCATATCGTCCGGAACATTGTAACCCCAGCGAGCTAAGAAACCGGTTTCTGCATGAGTGTTGACGTTTCCGAGCGTGAGTCCCACGTGACCGATGAGTTCTCGATCAAACGTTCCGTCGGAGCTTCGTAAACTCTTTGCCCACAATTTAAAGACGTTGATACCCACTTCATTGTGAAGCTGATTGTCCCAACCTTTGGGAGCATCCGAGCCCGTTGCCTTGTGAATGAAGGATTGAACAGTTTCTCCACCTGCGAGCGGTCCTACTACGCCGACATCAAAACCGGTGACGATCATGTAATTGTCTTTTCGATCAATTCCCTGAAGGGTCACAAAGAGCCAGCCGGCGTAGGGGCGATCGTTCTCAACGACGTCCGACCGAGAAGTGTCATCGGGTGTATAAAGGTACTGAGAAACGGCGATAGAAAAAACAGCGTTCGGATTGTCGGCCAATATCTTTTCAATGAAAGTCGGAATCTTCTTCGTCGTTGTGCCGATCATGATGTTGCTAGTGAGCCAGCGGTCGCTCTTCTTCAAACCGATCAAGTCATTCCCAAGTCCCACCACCCAAACGTCTTCCTGCGTGTCGGGATCGCGTTGGCGTTCCATCGGAACCTTGAGGTGGGCTTTGTTTTCTTCAACAGCGCGTGAAGCCGTCGGAGTGGTAAGTGCCAGCGAGCAGAGAAGAATTAGGAGTCGGGAAGGGTTGAATTTCATTGACGCATGGAGCTATCATGCGATGGGGATCCGTTCAAGCTACTTAGAGCGATTTCCTGCTCATTCGTTGTCGTCCCCGTAATCTGGCTAATACCCCCCGTTTAAGCCTACTTATTGAGGAATGCTAATTTTCTCGACGGACGACGGAACTCGAGGCGATCCTTCCTTTGAAGTATGTTCTGTTGCTTAGTTTGTTTTTTCAATAAATTCTGAATAAAGTTGACAGTATTTCCCAGGTTCAGTAGACAAATCAAAATATTTATAAGCTTTGGAGATTTGAATGAAATTCAAGAAAATCGTCTTTCTACCTCTTTTTGTTTCTGTCCTGTCTTCGGCAAATCCGCCGTTTCCCCCTCGCAGCATCCGCGTAGTTCCCAGTGTAAAGGGTTCTTGTGCGGAATCACTCCAGACTCAGGCCAAAGAAAGCATGAAGAAGAGCCAAGAAGTCTACGGAATTAGCGAGGAAGAGGCGAGAGCCTTATTTTATTCTACAGTTATCGGTGGTGAAGTCACCGCAAAAGCCATTAGTCGTTTGTATGGAGACCTTAACCAACTCAATACTCATACCAAGATGGAACTGGATGTGAGAACTCAAGGGATTATGACAGCGACGGGCATTCCGGCTTACCTTTCCGAACTGATCGCACTGATTCGTTTTGCTTCCGAAGATAAGAGCAATGAAAACAAGTTGCATGCGGCTTTAGATAACTTCTACGTATTCATGTTCGAGCGCCACGCTGAAGTCGTGGGTTGCTCGAAGCAGAATTAGAGGAAATGTGACCACCTTGGCCCCCCTTCGGACGAGATGACTTACATGGTTCCTTAGAGCCAGCGTCTGACGCGCGACTTGTAATTCAAATATTCGGCGCCGAACTTTTTTTCTAAGTACGCTTCTTCCTTCGCAATCACTTGTGTGCGGATCAAATAAATAAATCCTAACATCAAGAGTGGGATCCAAAGCGTGTTGAAAATCACTGCGAGAGCAAAGCCCGAAACGATAAAGCAAACGTAGATAGGATTTCGGGAATAGGCATACACCCCCGAGGTAATGATTTTATGAGTCGCCTGCCACGGCTTGATGTTCGTACCGACCCGGTCGAAACCCTTCTTTAAAAACACCACAAGGACAACGCAGGAAATAAAGACGGCACCGCCAAGAATCCATCGCAGTAAATGCAGGCCTTCGCTTAAAAATGGGAGTGGATAAACCACGTAGTGTAAAAAAACCCCCAGTAAATTGAAGGCCAAAAGGGCTAGGGGAGGGGGGAATTGAACTTGTGCGCTATCGGTTTCGATTTCCATAACGGAAATGTACACCAAACCCCAACTTTTCGGTACCCTAGGAGAGATGCGGGGGCTCTGGTTTTTCCTGATTCTTTTTGCCGCTAATGCGTACGCTCGGGACGTTCGTCTTTTTGAGCGAAAGCAGCCTCTTGGTCCTTCGGAACCCATTCAGGATTACCAAAGAGAGATCCGTCTGGTCGAACCCGGAGACGCGTTCGTTTTTTCAGATGGCACTCGAATTCAAATCATTCGGCCCATTAGTCGCACAGAAGGGCGAAGAGATTTTATTTTTGAAGGGGTCGACAAAAAAGGGCGACGGGGAGCCCTTCGAATTCCAGCCGATGATACGAGAAGGTATACCGTGGATGACACGGTCAAGGGCGCGCCTCTTCTGAAGAAGAATGGCGTTCCATTCGTGCCAATCGTGAATAAAGGATTGCCCGGAGAGTTTACGATGACTCAACTTCTCTCTGAGGGGAGTATCATTTTTTCTGATTTCGCTGAAGGAAAGTATTTGATCCCCGCTACTCAAAAAAGAGAAATGATTGAGGCCCTGAAAGAGTTCGGCAAGAAGGTTGCTCTTCTAACCCTAGTCAAAGACATGCATCAAGAGCAGCTGAGCTATGATCCTGAGCGCAAGCAGTGGGTGCTTCACGACTGGGCTGATGCCGTGGAGAAGGTCTCAGTTCAAGGTCCTAACAGAAATGATCTCGCGATGAAGTACGTAGTAGGGAAGTATGTTCAAACGAGTCTGACTTCGACTGAAGTCAAACCTGCGGCGCCCCAATATCAGTGGATCGCGGACGCCTACCAAGAAATCGTCGATGAGAGTTACCGAATTCGTGAAGCAAAGGATTCTCGCCTAAAATTCGAGCCCTATAAGATGCCGGCGTGTCTCTGGGAGTTCCAAAAACTCAATTGAGCATAGCGCCAGATTTTTCACACATTATAACGCGAAGAGTTTTTGCCGATGAGTGAGGTGTGAATGCCAGTGAGCTCGCCGATTCAGGTGGGTTTGTTCAAACCTGTTTTAATTTTTTTAGAGGTCTGTGATTTTCGCCGTGACTTCAGCGATTCCTGAATCACATAGAGCGACGATTTCAGCACGAGTGTCGCAATGGCGAGGCCCACCACCAAATCCGGAATCTTCGACTCCGTGAGCGAAACCAGCCCGGCTGAAATAATCACACCGATGTTTGCAAGCACATCATTCCGAGAACAAAGCCAAGTCGAGCGCATGTTGATGTCGTCGTTACGGTGTCGTAGAAGTAAAGCAGCGCTAATAAAGTTCGCAATCACGGCCAGAAACCCCACCATGCCAACGGTTTGAGCAACTGGGAACGACGGCGAAAGAAATCGGTAGACGGCTTCGACAATCACGCTCACCCCAAAGAGGGCCATTACGCCGCCTTTGAACAGTGAAACCGATGCCGCCCATTTGGGCGATCTGCCGATCGTGTAAAGGCTGATTCCATAAACAAAAGCATCGCCGAGCATGTCCAAGCTGTCGGCCAAGAGGGCGCTGGACTGAGCAATCCAGCCGTAAATCGCTTCGACAAAGAACATGCTGAGATTAATCAGCAGCACGGTGATCAGAACGCGGCTTTGTTCGGAGGCTCGGGAGGATTTCATGGAGTGCTTTTCATAAACTTTTTTAAGGCAGAGGACAAAGAAAAAGCCGAACGCCTTTCGGCAGTTCGGCTTTCATCTTCAATCAAAAACTCAGGTCTACTTCTTAGAAGTTGTAACCGAGTTGGAGCGTGTTGTTCATGGTTGTCGTGCCCGAGAAACTCATGACACCGCGAAGATCCAAGAAGAGCTTCGGGCTCATATAAGCACCAACCGCAAACGCGAAATTGGCTCCCGAGGTATTCCCAGCATCCATAGCGATGGCATACTGACCCCCGACGCCCAAGTAAACGTTTTTACCGACCGTTAACAACGCCGTGATATCCGTAAACTTGGTGTTCACCGCCGGACTGCCTAGCACGGAAATCGCCTGCGTGACGTAATCTACATAAGCGTGCAAGCCGATGGTTCCCATGCTGGTATGCATGTGGAGACCTGCAACCGGAAATCCGAGTGCAGCGCTGACGCCTGTGGGCATCATCAGACCGTAGCTAACGCCGGCGTTTAAGCCGAACTTGGTATCACCTGCTGCATTTGCATTTTGAGATGCAGCAAAAAAACCTACCGCCATCAAAAACAGAACAAAGAACTTCTTCATAGTAGTGCCTCCGTCTAATGGTAAATCTGAAACTATTCATTTTAGTTTAACCCCCTAGGTGGATTTCACAAGGGTTAAGTGCTGAATTTTTCAGACGGCGGCACGCGTCAATGACTGGCGGTATGGAGCTTGAATTAGTACTCGCTGCCCGCAATTTTTTCGAGGCTGCCCATTTTGCCCGATTCGAAATCCTGAAATGCCTGGCGAATTTCTCCAGGCGAATTCATGACAAAGGGGCCGTAACCAACAATGGGCTCGTTCAGCGGCTCTCCGCCTAAGAAGAGAAGGGTCGCATCTTGATCTTTCGAAGCGGTGAGCTTGAAACTTGTGCCAGAAGTTTCAAGCACGCCGATTTCCGCAGGGCTAATTTTTCCATCATCGCCGACAGTCACATTGCCCCCTTCTAAAACAAAAACGGTGGCCGTGTGCCCTTCGGGAACTTGAAACTCTGCGCTCTCACCTTTTTTCAAACGAATGTCCCAAAGATTGATGGGGGAAAATGTTTGAGTCGGTCCCGTTTTTCCAGAAAAGTTTCCAGCAATAATTCGTGCGGTACCCGCGCCTTTCGGAAGTTCGACGACTGGAATTTTTGCGCTGGGAATTCCCTGGTAGCGAGGCTTCGTCATTTTGTCCTTTCTGGGAAGATTCACCCAGAGTTGAACCATTTCAAATTTACCGCCTTTTTTGGCGTACTCTTTTCCATGAAATTCTTCGTGCACCAATCCGCCGGCAGCGGTCATCCACTGCACGTCTCCGGGGCGAATAATGCCGCCGCCTCCAGAAGAGTCGCGGTGTTCGACCTCTCCCGAGTACACAATCGTGACGGTTTCAAATCCACGATGGGGGTGCTCGCCCACGCCGCGGCGCTCCTCGGTCGGTGTAAACTCGGCGGGGCCCGCGTAATCCATTAACAAAAAGGGTGAAATACTGTGGGCTAAGTCGTTGTAACCAAAGACAGGTCGGACGGGGAAACCGTTGCCAACCCAATGAGGAGTGTCATGTCGTTGAGTCTTCAGGAGTTTTTTCATGTTTCCAAAGATGGGGGCGGAATGGGGGAAGTCAAGCTAAGGCGACAGCAGTCTAAATAACGTTTGTTGGAGTGGGGTATTAAAGGACGAGTAGCCTGCAGCGCAGGGGATTCCGGGCGCACACTCGCCGATGGATTTGTAAGCACTGACCCCGTTGCCGGAGAATCGATCAATGGTGTTCCAGCTGGAGCCTGTCTGTTTGCGAATGGTGGCTCGGATGATCCCGTTCACGGAGCTCTGTCCGGCGACCAAAATTTCTCCGGTGCTTAAAGCAATGATGGAATTCGCACGTGCAGGTTCTGAGTTATATTGGTAGCGATCAACAGTACTCCAGGAGCCTGCGGTATATTTTCGGGTAATCCATTCGCTGGCTCCGCCAGTATTGTTTCCGACATAGCCGGTGACATAGATATCCGATCCCACTGCCAAGATAGCCTGAGGGATGTTGGTAAGTCTTCCAGGGTCTATAAAGTCATCGAGCGTAGTCCAGCTTGTCCCATTCCAGCTGCGAACAATCCAATGTATGTTCCCACTATTATCATAAGCACTTCCTGCAACGATGAGGTTGCTTCCTGAGAAAGTCGCAGCGATTGCTTCAGCGGTATAGGTTCCAATGAGATTGTACGTGTCGAAAGTATTCCAGGTGGCTCCGTCGTTGGCGCTATTTATGACAGTCCATCGATAGCTGCTCCCGATGTTCGCCTGGCCCACGCTGTAAATAACCCCTGTTGTTGAGGATACGGCAAACCCATTTGCCTTTCCGGAGGTTCCGCCCGAGGGGATAGCATTATACGAAGTAGTCCAAGCGCCGACACCACCAGATTTTTTTCGAATGTACCAGTTTGCAATAGAAGTTCCGCCAGCAAATAGTGATGAGGTTGTGGGGGACTTTCCAAATGCAAAAAGATAAATTCCAGCACTTTCGGTGTTGTCTACAGACCAGTTCTGGCCTGAATCGGTAGAGACCTCAATGGAAGGAACGATGGTACTCCTATCAGTCATTTCCGTAGTCATTCGATAGTGTTTCGTTGCGGAGTCAGAAAAGAAGGCAGAATGAGCCTTCCCCAAGGGCTCGGTAGTTGACGGAGATGTGATATTCGAATAATTCGCGCCGGCGTCTGTAGAGATTTTTATTCCTGCGGAACTGTAAGCGATCACGGCGCCATCACTGCTTCGAATCAAAAGCTTCCGGCCTTCGGCATCAACCACTGCTGGGGTGATATTGGTCCAGGTTCCTGTGGCGAAACTTCGTTTGTTCGCTACCCATCGCATTCCCGCTCCGCAGCTCGAAAAGCAGTATCCGGAGTACAAAAGGTCCCTGTTTGGAAGAATCTTTGCGCTGGCATAGTTCCACAAGGCTGCTGCGCCTGTTGTATTGTTTGACCAGTTGGTCCCGGAGTCGAACGTGTATTCTGTCCAAGGCGTGCTGACCCAAGAACCACCCCAGAGAATAATGCTGCTGTCTGAATTGACATCCAGAGCCCCTATGTCACCGCCACCGACGCGGGTACGAAGGGTGGTGTAGGTGAACCCACCGTCAGTGGACCTCTTGAGATAGCTCGTGGTCGTGGTTGCTTGTGGCGGAGTGCTAAACTTAGTTGAAATTGCAGCATGACCTCACCGCGTTTAGAATGGGTTCACCAGAATCCAAACAT
>JAIEMT010000032.1 GCA_019751945.1 bacterium | reverse complement strand
AGAATTCAAATGCTACAAAACTTCAGATCCTATCAACTGGCGGTTCAGCTCTACAAAGACTGCAAACCAATCAAAGCTCAATCCCACATCAAAGACCAACTCTCGCGTGCGACCTTAAGCGTGGTTCTAAATTTGGCAGAAGGATCCGCAAAACCCACTCCGAAGGAGCGAAAGCGCTTCTACTCCATAGCCTTCGGTTCCCTCAGAGAAACTCAGGCGATCCTCACCATCCTAGAGCGCCAAAAAGAATTCGCAGTATCCAATGATTTGGGTGCCATGCTCTACAAACTGGTCCACAGCAAATAGACCAGATCCAGTTCCTGAAACTGTTTACAGGGCCAGTTTCCTGTGGCCTGCAGCCTGTCCCTACTTCTTCACCTTCTTCGCAAGAACCATCTTCCTTAGACCAGCTTTATAGTCCGAGATCTGATTCAACAGCTTTTCATCCTGCTGAGTCCCGCCCGCTCCTAAAACCTGAGCCGCAAGAAGCCCTGCGTTAAACGCGTTTCCAATAGCGACCGTAGCCACCGGAACGCCCTTCGGCATCTGTACGATGGAAAGCAAAGCATCTTGTCCCTGGAGATAACCAATCGGAACGGGAACTCCAATCACCGGCAACTCTGTATGTGCTGCAACCATTCCTGGCAAGTGGGCAGCGCCGCCTGCACCAGCAATGATGACTTGAATTCCACGCTTGCGAGCCGCTTGTGCAAACTTGGCCATCTCTTGAGGCGTACGGTGAGCAGAGACGATCGAAATTTCAAAAGCAACTCCCAGTTGCTTGAGTGCTACGCCCGCTTCGCGCATGACTGGAAGATCGGAATCGCTTCCCATCACAATCGCTACTCGAGGCATCTTTTTCGAAGAACTCTTTTTCACCGCCACCAGCTTTGCTCCAGTTTCTCTAATTCTCTCACAAGACCGGAGATCTCACCAACCGAAGAAACGACGCCATTCAAATGCCCGAGCTTCCGCCCGGCACGAATTTCCGATTTGCCATACCAATGCAAATGAATGTGCGGAGAAAGTCGAAGAGGTGTGCTGGCCACACTCTGCTTGTCGTTCGAATTCAGAGGACCTAACAAATTGAGCATCGCAAAACCGGGAGTCGTAGAGACTTCTCCCAATCCTAAACCGAGAACTGCACGCCAGTGATTTTCAAACTGACTCGTATCGGCAGCATTCTGGGTATAGTGACCCGTGTTGTGAACTCGCGGAGCAATCTCGTTCACCAAAAGTTTTCCGTCAAAGGTTTCAAAGAACTCGATAGCAAAACTTCCGTAGAGGGAGATGGATTCAGCGAGGCTGCGTGCGGCTTGATGAGCTTTCTTTTCGAGGTCTGCGTTCACACCCAATGCCTGAGCTGGCCCCGTCACCAAACGACAGATCCCCGTCACCTGCTGGGAAATGACCAATGGATACGCCGCAAATTCTCTGTCTGTGGAGTAAACACCCACGACGGCCACTTCTCTTTTAATCGGAACCTTTTCTTCCGCAAACAGAGGAACACCCTTGGCAACGGCAGCTTCGCAAAATTTTAAAGCATCTCCTGAAAAGTTCTTAGTTCCTTCCGGAGAAATCCAAGTGCCTTTGCCGTCATAGCCGAGCTGTGCCCACTTCAAAACAAAACCATTTGGAAATTCTTCCTGCACCTGCTGGAGCCACTTTTTTAAATCTGCTTTTTTGGAGTGAACCAAGTAGCGAGAGCTTTCGATCCCCAGCTTGGTGAGAATTTCTTTTTGGCGAATTTTATCTTGGAGCTGAAAGAGAACTTCCAAACTCGGTGCGAACGTCACGCTCAACCCTTCGCTCATTTGGGAGAGAAGCTCGCAGTCCACAAATTCATTTTCAAAAACGACGGTGTCGACTTGGGAAAGAAAACGTCGAAGGGCGATGGGATCGGTTAAACTTCCATAAACGGAATCGGGACAGATCTGCGCCGCTGGATCTTCGGCAGACAAAGCCAAAGTAATTGGACGAAATCCCATTCTCCAGGCCGATTCGGCCAACATCCGCGCGAGTTGCCCTCCGCCGAGAATTCCGACGCGAGCCCTGCGTGCCCCTGCTCCAATCATTTCCTGCAATTCCATGTCCGTCTCATTCATGCTACCGTAGGGGCTTATGTGCGCCATGAAACAGGAACAATTTCAGCCCCAGCTGACCCCAGCTTTTGTAGCGGAAGCCCTGGGTTTATCAATTCCAGGGTTAAGAGCGCAATCCTCAAGTCAGTTTTCTTCGTTTAAATTCACCGGGCTTTCAATCGACTCTCGCACGGCTCAGCCGGGCCAACTCTTCGTCGCGATAAAAGGTGAAAAATTCGACGGCCACGACTTCATTCCCACGGCCATTACACAAGGGGTGAAGGGCATTATTTGCCAAAAAGATCATGTATTTAACGGCGGCACCGAGGCCACTGTTTTCGCGGTGGATGACACGCTCGCCGCCTACCGAAAACTGAGCGGGGCCTGGCGCCGCCAGTTCTCCATCCCCCTCATTTTAGTGGCCGGAAGCGCGGGTAAAACCACTACCAAAGAATTCTTAGCAGCGCTCTTGAAGGGACGGTGGCCCCAGGTTCTAAAAACCACCGGAAGTCAGAACGGATTTGTGGGCATTCCCCTCACCCTTTTGGAACTAAAAAAGGAGAACGGGGCAGCTGTTATTGAAGTCGGCATCGATGAAATCGGTGCCATGGACCAACATTTAGACCTGATCGCCCCCACCGGTTCGATCGTGACGTCCATTGGTCCCGAGCACATGGAAAAGCTTCGCGACATTCCAACGGTTGCGCGTGAAGAAGGGTTGGCCCTCACTCGTGTTGATGCCCAAGGTGGGTTGGTCGCCATTAATTTAGATGACCCTTGGTTGCGTCCTTATTCGCTCACTCTGCGAAAGGGGAATCGCATCTGTTACAGTCTGGAAGGTGCGACACCTCCGCCCAATGCTTACACCATTAAAGAAGAACAAATTGTTCGAGGACGTTTAGAGGATGAAGGCCAAACACTCATCGTGAAAGGCCAAGGTTTGATCGACTTGCGCTTAACCCTGCCACTCCTGGGAAAACACAATGCCACCAATCTTTTGGGTGCAGTGGCTGTTGCCCGAGGTCTTGGTCTTGACGCGAAAGAAATTCAAGCAGGGCTTCAAACTTTTCAATCGGCTCCAGGCAGATCAGAAATTAAAACGTTGCCGCTCGCAGAAGGCGGGCAGGCCACCTATCTTTGCGACTACTACAATTCTCAACCACCCTCCGTCGTGGCGGCTCTGAACTTGCTGACGGATTTGGCGTTACGTACAGGTTCTTCGGGAATTCGGTGGGCGTGCCTCGGCGATATGTTGGAACTGGGCAAGGACGAAGAAAAATTTCATCGCGACATCGCAGGCCCCCTCCATTCTCATGGAGTCGATACTGTATTACTTTACGGCGATCGAATGAAGTGGCTTCAAGATGAGCTCGGAAAGAACGGATTTAAAGGCAAAGTCGAGCATTTCGGAACGCAGACGGATCTAGCCAATCGCCTGCGCGCTGAAGTGAAAAACGGCGACGTCGTTTTATTAAAGGGCTCGCGTGGAATGAAGATGGAAGAAGTCTGGAAAGCCCTCGCGCCGACATGAAAGCCTTAGTTTTACCTCCCAACTCTCAAAACATTTCCAGGGCTGCAGCCCTTTTACAAAAAGGGGAAGTGGTGGGCATGCCTACGGAAACTGTTTATGGTTTAGCGGGAATCCTTTTTGATGAACAAGCGTTGTCGAAAATCTTTTCATCCAAAGAACGCCCCACCTTTGATCCGCTCATCGCGCACGTGGCGACTCAAAATTTTTCGGATTTAGAAAATTTAGGAATCATTCAAAGCAGCTCTCTCAGTGAATCCGCAAAAGAGACGGTCTCTCGCTTGATTTCGACATTCTGGCCCGGCGCACTTACTTTGGTACTCCCAAAAACAAAGAAGGTTCCCGATCTCGCTACTTCTGGTCTCGACACTGTGGCGATTCGAATGCCAAATCATCCGGTCGCGCTCGAATTAATTCGAGCCGCTGGTGCCCCGCTCGCTGCCCCCAGTGCCAATCGCTTTGGTCGCATCAGTCCCACACAAGCAGCACACGTCGTTTCAGAACTTGGGGATCGCATCGAATTGATTTTAGATGGAGGCCCTTGTTCCATCGGCGTCGAATCAACGGTAGTCCGAGTCGATGCCTCCGGAAAAGTGTTCATGCTTCGGCCCGGCGGAGTTTCAGTTCAGGATTTGGAGCGCTGCTTGGGAGCTCGGGTTGAGAAAGAAACCTCCTCCCAGCTCGCGTCTCCGGGAATGTTGGAAAGCCATTACGCCCCCACGAAGCCCCTCTACCTCTTAGAATCCCTTCCAAAGAAAACAGCCCGATCCGTAGGATTTCTTGCGGCTCAAAAGGCCGATGCCCAAAAAATCCAACAGATAGAAGCGAAGCTCGGTGAAAAACCCAGTTTCGTTCAGATTTTAAGTGCTCGGGGAAATACGGAAGAAGCCGCTCGGAACCTCTTCTCCTTTTTACGCGAGTTGGACCAGTCTCCGGTCGAGTGCCTGGTGGCGGAGTCCTGGCCCAGTTCTGAGGGCTTGGGCCACGCCATCAACGACCGACTTCAGAAGGCCAGTCATCCCAAACTATGATAAGACTGCGTCATGTTTTTTCTCATCTGGATAGGGCTTTGGTCCGTTGCTGCGAGCGCCGCTGAAGTGCAGTGTCGGCCCAGTCCGAACATTCCCGGAGAATTTGGCGCTTATAATTCCCAAGGCCAGTTGATTGGAGACTACTTCTTTCAAAACCAAAAAGACTGTTTGGCGGGAATTTCGAAAGCCGACCGGGGATTGGTCTGCGCTTATTTTAAGACTCCCTTGAAAAAGCCATTCGCCATTCCCTACGATTTCAAAACCAAGGTTCGCATGAGAAACGAACTTGGCAGTCTCGAGAACTGTGTGAGCAAACTCGATAGGCTCACTCCTCCTCGGCTTCAGCCTGCTATTCCTAGCTCCGACCTTCCGTTCCTACAATCGCATTGCCAAACCGAAGTTCGTCTCGATGTCCCCGGAGGTTCGATGGAATTCGTAGGCGTTCGCGATCAGAAGAAGCGAAAGACCTGTTACGCCGAAACCGCAGCTCAAATGCGAGACGCGTGGCGATTTGCTCATACCGATCGGAACTACGACCAACCCACGCGCTTTTTAGAGGATTGGGATTTAGGCGGGGAAGGGCGGCCCGAAATGATTCTCGAAAAACTACGCCTGGATGGCGATCCGATTCCGGAAAGTAAGTTTTTCATGGTTTACGAAAGCACTCCTACTTCCGTTTTGGTTGCTTTCTTGGATCGTCTCCCCAACTCTCAAGCCATGCCTTTTGCGCCTCTCCACTGTGAGAATGTTTTTAAATCGGATTCCACCTATCGAGGCGTCTACGAAAAAGGGGAAATTTCAGACACCTGCAGAACCCACATCACCCTGATTATTGGAAAGCGACCCAATCAGGATACAGGACGGTGCGAATTTCTAATTCGGAATTCTTGGGGAGAAAACTGTGGACCCTTAGTCGATCCTTGGAAATGCGAAAAAGGAACCGGCAGTTTTTGGATCGATGCCGAAGCTCTCGTTGCAAATACTCACGGTTGGACTGAGTTTACGGAGACCAAATAAAAGGCTGATTGCCTTCGGACTTCCCTTTGGCAACCACCGTTTTTCCATCCGCTGTATAAATCGAAAACAGATAAGAATTTTGGTCGGCCCAATAGATCACTGCCAAAGCCGTGTTCGCAATTTTCTCTTCGAAGAGCTCGGGGCAGAAGCCACTCTTAGCGCAAGCATCCGCAGTTTTAAGTGCCGTGTATTCAGCCAAAGCGGCATCCGCGAGCTGAGCTTCATCCATCCAAGTAGCGAATCCGAAGTAACCTTGTTCAAAATAGGCCTTCACTTGAGCAACAACCGCGGGATCCATTACCGGAGCAGGAACCGGTACGGGAGCTGGAACCACAGGCGCCGGAGCCACCGGAGTCGGGTCGACTGGTTGAATCTCAGCAGATCTCGAAGAATTTCCGAGAACTAAGCTCACTGCCAAAACAACAAAGCCCCATCCAACGATTGAATTTTTCTTCATACTTGAACTCAAATAACGTCTTTAGTCCCATTAATCAAGGTTCCAAATAATCCATTGCATTATTCTACCCCCGAGCGATAAGAACTCGCCATGAAGGCACTTAAATCTCTGTACCCTGTTTTAGTCTTGTTCACCCTCCTCGCCAGCGTTGGCTGCACGAAAGCGACGAAAGTCGCAGGCACTGCCGAACCGCTGAAGCCTTCCACTAAAACAAAGAGTTTCACTCTCTTGGCGACCACCGATTTTCATGGCGCGCTCTTGCCGGAGACCGTCACGACCGCTGCCGGTGAAAAAGTAGAATATGCAGGCGCGGCCCTCCTCTCCTCTTACGTAAAAATCGCTAAATCGAAAGTATCAGGACCGGTGTTCATTATTGATGCCGGTGACATGTTTCAGGGCTCACTTGAATCCAATCTCGCGGAAGGCGCCCCCGTGGTTCAATTCTACAACTATTTGGGAGTATCCGCGGCTGCCTTAGGCAATCATGAATTTGATTACGGCCCGGTCGGCCCCGATTCGATTCCGCTTCATCCGGATCAGGATCCTCGCGGAGCATTGAAAGCGCGAGTTCAGGAAGCGAAGTTTCCGATCCTAGGAGCAAACGTCGGTGAAGAACCCTCCGATGAAACCCCTAGCTGGCTCAAACGCTCAGTCGTCATTGAGCAAGATGGAATTCGAGTAGGCGTGATTGGAATTGCAACGCCCAGTACACCGACCACCACCACTCGAGCCAATGTGGTGGGTCTGAAGTTTCACGCCCCCCTCACTCCTGTGTTGAAAGAAGTAAAACGTCTGCGTGAAGAAGAAAAAGCAGACTTCATCGTCGCCACATTTCACGGCGGCGGCGGCTGCTTCATCAACTGGGTTTCAAAGCTGGAAGACCTCAGTTCCTGTGACGACCAGGGTGAAGCTTTTGAGTTAGCCAAGAAACTCCCTGCTGGTGCGATTGACGTGATTGTCGCCGGACATACTCACAAGGGCGTTCTGAAAAAGGTAAACGGTATTCCGATCATTCAGCCCTTTTCTCATGGAAAATACATGGGTTGGGTCGATGTAAAGCTTGCTGCTGAAACTGATAACCATCCTCGCGCTCTCCTGGGCACGAGTGTTCGGGGATTGGTACAGATCTGCGGTGGAGTCATGAAAGATAAGAACGGCTTTGATACTTGCGATCCCAAAAGCTTAGCTAAGTATGCCGACAAAGTTTTGCCTGCAACTTTCTTGGGAATGCCAGTACAGCCCGATGCAGAAGTCGTGAAACTTTTAGAACCTGCGATCGCTTCTGTGAAACCCATTCGGGATCGCCCCGTGGGTAAAGTGGAATTCACCGATTCCATCAAACGAAGCTACGGATCGGAATCCGCGATGGGTAACCTCGTAGCCGATGCCATTCGCGAATCGGTGCCAGGTTTGGATCTGGCCACCACCAACGGCGGCGGTCTGCGCGCAGACTTCCCGGCTGGAAAACTTACGTATGGCGACATCTACGAATCCATTCCGTTTGATAACCAGCTCGCCATCGTCACTGCGACGGGTGATCAGGTCTATAAAATGATTTCCGTCGGGGTTTCTGGAAATCACGGAGCGCTCTCTTGGTCGGGCCTGAGCGTCACCCTAGGCGAAGTGGGAGAAAACCCCTGCCGAATTTCCGAAGTCTTGGTGAATGGTCAGCCGCTCGATCCCACCAAAACCTATCGCGTAGGAACTAGTGACTACCTCGCCACCGGAGGAAGTGGGTTTGATTCCGTGAAGCTCACCGATTCTCAAATCGAAGTTCTGCGCGACCAAGACCGCATTATTCGAGAGGTAGTGTTTGCTTCCATGTCGAAGTGGACAAAGACCTTTACCTCGACCGATTTCTTAGACCCGGCGAAGCCTCGAATCGTCTTCAAAGACACTTGTAAGAAGAAAGACTGATCCGTGCGCGCAGCAGTTCTCGTAAAAAATGGGAACGCTCAGTCCGCATTTGAAATTCAAGAACGACCGGATCCTTTGCCGGGGGACTTCGAAGTCCTCGTTCAGGTTCACGTCTCCGGATTAAATTTCGCAGACGTCATGGCTCGGCTCGGCTTATATCCGGAGGCCCCGCCCATCCCCAGTATTCTGGGTTACGAAGTGGCAGGCACGATCGCAAAACTGGGTAACCAAGTCAAAGGCTTGAAAGTCGGCGACCGAGTCCTTGCCATGACTCGATTCGGAGGGTACGCCACCCGAGCCGTTGCCCCTGCTCTAGCCACAGTCGTCCTTCCCGATTCCATTTCCTTTGAAGCCGCTACTGCACTAGGAACACAGGCTATTACCGCTTACTACCTTTGCGAAGAAATGATTCCCCTTCTTCCCGACCAACACGTCTTGATTCACGCAGCCGCAGGAGGGGTGGGAAGTATCTTGGTTCAACTTGCCAAGCATCGGGATTGCATTGTGTATGGAACGAGTAGCTCGCCCGCTAAGCTGGAGTTTTTAAAAAAACTGGGAGTGGATCATCCCATCAACTACACAGAGAAAGATTTTGCAGCAGAGTTCTTAAGACTCTCCGGAGGAAGAAAAGCCGACGCCATTTTTGATTCCATCGGCGGCAGTCATTTTAAAAAAGGATTTCGAATTCTAGGAGCCGGCGGACGAATTGGTATCTTCGGGGTTTCTGAAATGGCCGGAGGAAAGAAAAGTCTCCTTCGATCACTGAGGACTCTCTTTTCTTTTGGTCTCTACCATCCGCTCGGGCTTCTCATGCACAGCAAAGGGATCGTCGGCGTGAACATGCTGAAGGTCGGCAACGCACATCCCGAAACCATCGGACGATGTTTAAAAGCCGTCGTGGCTCTCACGGACCAAGGCGTGATCCAACCCCAAATCGGGGGAATCTTTCCGGCCGAAAAAATCGGCGAAGCCCATGAAAAGCTGGCGAACCGAAGCACTACCGGGAAACTGGGTCTGAGTTGGTCTTAAACGTTGCGCCTGCGCCCAAGGCTTTGAGAAGCGGATCATTCTGCTGCTTCTCAAGATTTCTGGCATGAACCTTTTCGCCGAGCAGGGCCGAGAGACGCACGTATTCTTCAGTCAATTCATCCATCGTAAAAGCTGGCTTGCTGCAGCCGTAAACTTCGTCTTCACAAACGCGGCGATCACTCATCAGGTATTCCGCTAACAAGGAGCTCTTGGCACCCTCACACACCTTACGTCCTGCACAAGCTGTGACAGACGCCCAGTAAAACTCTTCCGATTGGGCCTGAATATTGTTGGGCTGATCACAGCGATAGTGGTCAGATTCTCCACCGTCATTTTCGGAGAGAACTTCACACGGAGGGAAAACTCCCACGGTCTTGAGTTGGAGGGTGTTGTACATGATGCCATCGGCGACCTGGTTTTCAGGTACACGGTCGCGATTGACTAAATAGAGAGACTCCCCAATCTCACGAACCAGCATGGCCTCGGTTTCGGGATTGGGATGGTGGACATCTTTCAAATCCAGTTTTCCGGGACGGCTCAAAAAGTCTCGCTTGAGCTCCTCAATACTGGGATTGCCGGCGCCGTCCCCGTCTGCGGCATCGGCCCAAACAGGACCTGCTGCCAAGCTCAATGCAAAAACCAAAGCTAAACCACTAAAATGTAACATGAATTCTCCCCTCCAGAAGTCCACACTGGCGGGGAAACTAACACATCCCGCCAGAATTGGAACCCCCCGTCACCGATTTTTCCTAATAGTTTACTTGGATTGTCAGTAATGATAGAACCCTGCATCATTATGCAACGGCTCTTTTCATCTCGCTTCGCATCTGGTTTGGCAGTTCTTTGCGTGCTCTCGTCGTGCGCTGATCCGCTTTTGAGTAGTGCTCCGAAGGAATCTCCCCGCGTCACGCACTCCATCAGCATCCGGGGAGAAAGCAGCCCCGCTCCGATTGATAACTCGGCTTTGCTCGAGGTTTCGGGCACGTTTGACCAATCCCCTTCCGTTCTTTCAACGCGCATCTATCAAGACGGAACGTTTACTACTCTCAGCAGCACTATCGTCGACCACCATCTTTCAGCTTCGATCCAGGAACAAATCCTGCTGAACCATGCCGAGGGCTTCGAAGTTGTTTCGCCCAAACTCGATGGCTGCGTATTTAATGACCAATCCTTTGGGGCCATCGGCTTCAGCCAGCAAGTCCTTCAAATCAACGGGGTTGACGAACCCGGCGGACGGAAACCTTGCCAGGAATTTTTAAATAAGGTTGCGAAACAGGGAATGACTGTTCGATTTTTTAACGTGCCCGTTCTGACTCGAGCGCAGGAAAAGATCCGAGACCTGGTTTTGAAAATTCTCCCGGTGCGAATCTTCTCTGCAAATCGGAATCAATCTGACACCGCTCGTGAATAAACTCTTCATTCCTTTCTAAAGTACTAGCTCGACACTTCTCTCTAAAAAAATCAGTCTACAGGCTTCAGTAGCACTTCTTCCCGTTTTTATTCGCGTTGGTATGGGGGTTGCTTATGTCACCACCCAGACGGTGCTCAGGTTCCATAAGGAATCTGAAAATATGAAAAGCAGTCCTTCAGACTGCAGGGGGATTTCAAATGACGAAGCTGAATCTGGTCCGAATTGCAATGGCAGTACAATTCCTACTCCCCGTCCAAGTTTTCGCAGACACCATCTGGGGAAACTGGATTGCTGGAGGAACGAGCTGTAACGCTTACAACGTTCAAACCATCGAAAACGGCGGAGCTCTTTCCGTTCTCTTCAACGAATTCGGAGTTTACTTGCCTCAAGGTGATGTGGGCGATGGCAACACGGTTCGAAAAACCTGTAACTTCAGAATTCAGCTCACGCCTCCCCAAGGTTACTACCTGGCGGGCTTTAAACAAACTTATCGCGGCGGTGTGATGAAGAGCGCACGCAGCTCGGCACAATTACAGATTCGCTACAACATCGGATCGGTTATGGGAGCGGGAATGCCCATCACCTTTCAACAAGGACGAGCGATCGGTCCCACGGACTACGACAGTCAGTTCACTCGCGAATACAACAACAACTTGGCCATCGCGAGCTGCGGAGGAAGCACGGTGTACGGCATCAGCATGACCTTCACCGCCTCTCGTAACGATCGCTTCGGCAATCTTCAGGAGTACATCATCGCGGGCTTAGACAGCGTCGATGCAGAACTCAAGCAACGCATCGAACTGATCCCGCAATGGGCCCTCTGCGGTCACTAATAGTTGGACCACTTCTTTTCCGGCCCTGGCATGAGGGGGGATGCCAGGGCCGATTTTTTTCAACAACTCCTATTCAAAGCTCGAGAAGGAATCGGTTATGAGAAAACTCTTCTTACTCATTCTATTCATCACTGAATCAGCCTACGCAGTCGGCCCACATCCTGGAGCAGTTCCGGTCGGCCCTGGATATCGACCGCCTTCGAGGCCCTCTGTTCCCGTGAGACCAGGCCGCCCGGGAGTAGTGGTTCCCGTCGGCCCCGGCGCTCATCCTGGCGCACTTCCCACTGGACAACCTTTGTTTCAATCGGGCTATCGTCGTGGCCCGTTCATGGGCTCACAGACTGGAAGCGGCTGGATGGCGAGCGGCAATGGCTGCTCAAACAACGACGTCACCGTGCTTGAGAATGGCCAAACCTTTTCGATTCTCTTCAACAGCTTTGCCATCAACATGAATGAAGGAAGCCCTCAAGATGGCCAATCCGTTTCCATATTCTGTGATGTGCGCTTGAACCTCACACCTCCTCCTGGACAAAGAATTGTGGGCTTCACTCAAACTTTTTCAGGCAGCATCATGAAGAGTACCAACTCACTTGCCATGTTGAATGTTCAATACTTATTGAGCGGAAGACGTGTGAGCCAGTTTCCATTGATGTGGCAACGAGGCCAGGGCATTGGCGCCGAGAGTGATCAATCTCATTTTGCTGTCACCCTCAGGAACGACGCTCCCACGACCTGTAACGGCTCTCAAGACTACGGAATGAGAATGGACCTCACCGCAACTCGCGATGATATTCAAAGAGCGTATGTTCTGGCCGGGGTGGACTCGCTAGATGGAGAGTTTGCGCTTCAGATTCAGCCGCTCTACGCGCCTTGCTACTAGAAACTCGCGCAGTCGGCGCCGCTGATCTTATATTCGGCTTCCGCTCCGATGGCTGATTCTCCAGCACTCGGAGCGGGACGAAACTTCACTTTCAACTGGTACGGCGAATAGCCCTTTGCCACGATTTCACGAAGACAGTAAGTCTCAGCTTGAGCGCGACAATCATTTTTGTTGTCTGCATCTAACCAGATTCGAATGGTGTCTGAAAGGGTATTGGTTCCACTCGTAGCGGCCGTATCGCCCCGTCGAGCCGCACCAAACAAGAAACACATCGCTTCTTCAGCCTGAGGAGCATGAGCACTACTCGCCCCACCCGCAGCAGAAAATTTTCCGCTACTACCACTACTAAAAAACGCCGCGATAGAATTCCAATTTTGGTAGATCACCAACGCAGCCAAAGCGAAGGAAATGAATACGAGCAGCGGATTCGCCTTCATATTCGTTAATTTTCCCTCAAGGTGACGTTAAAAGCCAACTAAATGGTGAGATTCAGTTTGAAGACAACCCGGTCGTTGTCTTTGAACTGACCGAAGAAACCTCGCTGCGGACCAAAGAAGAGGTCGATTCCCAGGCTCGTCGAGAGGTGATCGCTCCAGTGAGTTTGAACCGCCGGAGTAATCAGAGCGTCATTATTGACGAAACTCGTGATGAACTGCGTGGCTAGCTTCCACTTCGAATCCAATCGATTTTCTAAATAGAAAGCTAGGTTTCGATCCCACGGACTCACATTGGGAACACCTTCTAAAACATAGCGTCCAGCTTCCGTCTCCACGCTACCGATTTTCTGGTAAATCACGAATTGCAGATTGGTGTAGACTACGGTTCCCAAGAATTTTTTAAGAAATGTGTAATCTGCCCCGACGACTGCATGAATGTAATCGTCCTTCATCAAATCTGCGACGATCGTGGGATCTGCAGCTTGCGCCCGAGAGTTATCGCGTTTGAAATAAGCAGCTTCAAATCGCAAGCCGACATCGCGATCCCCAATTGCCACTGAGCCCGAACCATCTAAACCCACCATCCACTGCCGATGAAAGGAAGGATGCAACGTGATTGTCAAAGGCAGGAGCGGATCTCCAGCGGTTCCTGTTTTTGTGAGACCTACGCGCGGAGTAGACTCGACCCCCGAATAACCCGAGATTGAAAAATCCCATCCGCCAAAACGTTGTAGTAAAATTTTTCCACCAAGCTGCCAGCTCACGGGATAATTGGCTTCAGCAAGTCGGTAGTAAAGAGGCGAAACAGAACCTCCCAAATCAATTCCACTGGGAAGCGGGATCAACCAACGCGAATCGGTCTCACGCACGGAAGTGAGTGTGGTGCCGGTTGGAAATTTAATCGGAATTCGAGCTTCGCGAAAGAACGGAGCCACATCGAACTCGAGTGCGACATGCTCCCACTCCGCCGGATGCACTCGCACCCGCGCGACTGTAATGGGAAGTTTCGTGCTCTGAAAGGGATCGACAAAATCTCGGGGATTCCAAACATCCGTCGGATTGATTTGATCGGCCGCTCCCCAACTCAAAATCTGATTTCCGATTCGAAGATCCCAACTCGTGTCGGCGTACTCTCCCCAACCTTCTTTCACCTCGCCAGTCACCCCTGCTCCTCGAAATTCTCCAGCAATGGGAAGGGGTGCGCGGAGATCGGCCCAAGGCGTGAGACGAAAACTCCACGCGCCGTGAGTAAGAGTTTCTTCAATCTCAGCATCCAGTCGGCCCTGAACAAGCGAGTAGCCTTGCACCGGAGTAAGAAAAAAGTTCGTCATTTCTTGAACTCGCACTGCAGGGCGCGACCATTCCAGAGCAAATGCGTCCGAAACTATCAGCAATATCAAAAGAAAACCGAGCCGTAACACCCCGACAACCTAAAAGATCTCCGGGAAAAATACTAATGATTCGTGTTTCGGAAATGCAGATTTATGGTAATGGGGGGTCCTCAAAGGGGGAGGTCAGTTTTGAGACTTCAAATGAGCCTACTTGCGCGCCTAGTCGATAGGTACGCTGCTGCTATTCTTTTAGTGTCTGTTTTGATTACTGCCGCAATGATTCCTGGCATTCAACGAATCACGATCGCCAAGGGTTTTGGAAGCGATAAACACACGAAGTATAATCCGCTCGTGAGCTCCGTGCTCGCCGTGCGTGAAGCATTTGCTACAGACTTAAGAAAAGTAGCCATTGCGATTGAAGCAGCTCCCGGACGTTCGGTGACCGAGGCAGATTCGCTGAAACTCGTTGGTGCGCTCACCCAGAAATTAAAAGCTCTCGCAGTTGTGAAAAAAGAAACCGTCGTCTCCTTGATGACCATCAAGGACGTGGTGGCGACTTCCGACGGCGTGGATTCTCAAAAACTCGTTCAGCTGGATGGAACTCAGAACCAGGCACAGCTGGAACACAAGATTAAGAACAATCCGTTTCTTTACGGCAAATTGGTTTCAAAAGATTTTCGATCGACCTTGATTGCAGCTTCTTCTTACGATTTCACGGACCTTTCCGATATTCACAATCAGATTACTGCAATCATTAACGAAAGCTCTCAGCAATACCCCGGCTACACCGTCGAATTGGTGGGCGAGCCCGAAATCAACTATCAGCTCTTCCGTGGAGTTGAAAAAGACATTCTAGTCTTCGTGGTAATTGCCTTCTTGCTCATCCCGGTTTCATTCTTTGCGATTTTCAGAACCTGGAAAGGTGTTTTGCTCCCGCTCTGCGGAATCGTCATGGGAATTATTTGGACCATGGGCGCCATGGGTTACTACGGCGAACACATTCTGTTCATTTCGGCTACTTTGCCGGTGATTTTGGTCGTTATTGGCAGCGGCTACTCCATTCACATGTACCACTACCTCTTGGAGAAAAATGCGAAGAGCTCGCGCTTCGTGGACACCCTTTCCAATACTTTTGATGCCATTTTTTCGCCAGTCGTTCTAGGAACGCTGACTGCATTCATTGGCGCCATGACTTTGCTGGTTTTCAAAATTCGTCCGATTCAACACTTTGGAATTTTCTTGGGAGTGGGAAGCTTGCTGCTCTTTGCAGTTTGCTTGATTGTGATTCCTGCGATGTTCAAAATGGTTCACAAACCCGGTGAGGCACCGCCTAAGCCTTCCAAGTCCATGAACCTGATCTCCAAGAAAATTGAAGCGGGACTCACTCGCACCTTAGAAATCTCTGCAGACTGGGTCAATCACCGCCCCTGGACCATCATCAACCTTTGCATCGCTCTCTTCGTAGCGTCGCTCTATTACACATTCCAAATCAAAATCGGTTACGACAATCTCTCGTTGCTTCCAGCAGGAACTCCAATTCGTGTCGCCACAGAACGCATCGACCACGCTTACGGCGGAACGCAGAAATTCGATGTCATGATCGATGCTCAAAAACCCAGCGGTATTTTGAATCCGGAAATGTTGGCCAACATCGACAAGTTTGAAATGCGTGCGCGCGAACTTCCACACGTCACTCAAACTTTCTCGGTGCTTCAAGTTTTAAAAACCACCCGGCAGCTCTTGAGCCCCGACCACAAAGACATTCTGCCTCAAAGTTCTGACGAAGCGGCCCAGTACCTTTTCTTAGCCAGCATGTCCGAATCAGGCTTGCCGATGCGTTCGCTGATCACTTCCGACAATCAGAAGTTAAACATCAGCGTGACCGTCGACACTCATGACACTCACGTCGCAGAAACGATTTTGGATGACCTGACTGCCAACGCTGAAAAAATCATCGGACCCAGTGCAAAGATTCATGTCGGCGGAGACCTCGCCCACTCCATCGCAATGACTCGTTATTTGATTTGGGGAAAAATTCAGAACGTCTTAGCAGCTACCCTGCTCATCTATTTGTTGATTGTCTCGGTGTTGAAGTCCTTCACCCGGGGGTTAATCACCCTTCTTCCCCTTCCCTTTGCGGCAATTGTGAACTTTGGACTGATGGGAATTTTGGGTATTCGCCTCGACTTCGCTACTGCGATCATTACAAGCGTCGCCATGGGCCTGGGAGTGGACTTCACGATTCACTTCATATCGGGAGTTAAAAAGAAGTACCAAGCCACAGACGACTTGGAGTTGGCAATCAGCAAAGCCATTGAAGGACCTGGACGTGTTCTGGTTCAAACGGCTGCTGCCACAGTAGCGGGATTCTCAGTTCTCCTCCTGTCTAAGTTTAGTTCGACTCAAACCTTTGCAACTCTCATGTGCTTCAGCATGGTAGTGCTCTTGTTGGCGTCGGTGCTGTTAGTACCCGCAGTGATTCGCATCGTGCCGCCCGAATTCATTACGAATGAAAGAAAGAAAAAGAAAATGCGTGAACCTATGAAGAAGCTTGTTCTCAAGACTGCGTTTAGTTTTGTGGTGGTTTTAATTCTTTCCGTTGCCATCGTCCTGGTGGATGCAAAGGCGGCAACCCCGCCTGCGACCGCGCAATCTTTAATGGATAAGGCTGTAAAGTCTATCTACACTCTAAGCGAAGAATCCGTGTACGTCATGAAGCTCATCGGTCCAGATGGGGGCCAAAGCATTCGCCGAATGAAGGTTTGGTACAAGCGCAACGGCGATGAGGACGGGAAGCTTCTTATCAAGTTTCAAGAGCCCACCGAAATTCGCGGCACCGGCATCTTGACCATCATGGAAAAGAACAAGGAAGCGGATCAATGGCTCTACCTTCCTGCCATTAAGAAAGTTCGCCGAATCAAAGGTGGAAACGACAACGAGCCCTTCCTGGGCAGCGATTTCACCATCGCAGATTTCAGCGTCGGTAAAGAAGGTCGCTATGAATACGCGATTTCCGGAACCGTTAAGTGTGGAGACGCGGAATGCCATTCCGTCACCGGCACTCCTCGCGCAGGAATTGATAAAGATGAAATCAATTACGGCAAAAAGGTATTTTGGATTCGTAAAGACAACAATATGAACGTGAAGACCGAGTTTTATAACATGGCTGGTCAGTTAGAAAAGACCATGATCTTGGCAGGTCTTCACAAAGTGAATGGGGCTCATTGGGTCGCTGATCGGGTGGAAATGACCAGTGAGATTGCGAAACATAAAACCGTGATCGAAGTTGAAAAGAGGGACCACTCTAAGGTTCCCTCCGACTCGATCTTTACTCAGAGTTATCTCGAAAGGACTTAGAACTGAAAAGGGGATCGGGGTCTTTTGCAGTAACTACCCTGACAGGGACTCTTGTCCTATTTGTCGGGATCATTGGCTTTACCGGTTGCGGGAAGTGGAAACCCCGCGCAGACCGTATTGTGAACGTACGTTCGACTTCTAGCGGTCTTTCTTCCAACGCCCGAACCGATCTTCACAAAGCAGTCGATGACCTCTTTGATCTTTACTCCTTAGAAGGAGGCTTTACTAAGGAAGGCCTTCTCAACATCGTCAACAAGCACAAAGATAAGATTCAAAACGTTCTCAGCGGAATGCCGCTGCCGGTGGAAGACCTCATCGACATGCTGCTCTCGATGGATACGAATCAGAATGGCGCCCTTTCTCCTGAAGAGATTGAAGCGGGCCTCCGAAAGCTCGTGCCCGCCTATAACTGGGTAGAATCAACTGAGCCGGCCACGCGCGCGCACGTTTTTGAAATGGTGAAGAAGGATTTCCCAGATGCTTCCGATGAGGCGGTCAACAGCTTCACTGAAACCTTCATGCGTTTGGATGAGAGCTGGAACGCCGGAAACGCGGATGGGAAAATAGCTCGAAGCGAAGTAGCCTCTGCGGGATTCTTGCTGGGCTTTGCTCAACAAGTGAAACTTCCTTTCAAACCCACGGCCGGGAAGGATACAGCGGCGCTACTCACCGCGCAGATTCAAAACAAACTCAATCAACAAGTGTTTGCTCGCTATAGCGCAACAGCTTTCAATCTGCTTCCGTTGGCGGATCAACGGTTGGAATGGATGCGCCTGATTCTTCGGTTCTACTTTAGTGATAAGCTAGCGAACTATTCCGGCAAAGACATCACTCCGGCACTCACCACCTTCTTGAAATATTCGGGTGTGACTTCGCCGATGCTTCAAAAACTTTATAAGAGCAAACTCATGGGAGGTCGCGGAACCGCGACACTGAGTACTCTCGAATTCTTCAACCTGGCCACCGACATGGAATACGCCGGCAAGATCGTGGGCCGCCACTCAAAGCTCGATGCGGCCACCATCACGAACGATCCCAGCTTGCTACTCAGCATGCTCCAAGTTTTTCCGCGTTCCGGTGTCAGCGTCTTCACCGAAAAAACCAATCAAGCCCGCGCCGACTATTGGAATAAACTTTCTCAGTTTGATGCTCCGGCACTGGGTGGAAACAAAAACGGCCTGGTGGATACTTACGAAGTCACTCTCGCGCTGGGTTACGTGCGCGTGATCGACAACCTCTACTTGAGCTACGACACAAATTCCGATGGATGGATTACTAAGGAAGAGGCGCGCCCATTCTTTGCGGAGCTAGGTTTCGATCAAGACATGATTGTAGATGCGTTCTTTGCAGGAATCGATCTCTCGGACGCGGATCCGATCTCGATTGCACTGAAGCTTCTGCTGTCCGGGAACAAGGGCATCAACCGCTTACTGCCGTACGAATTCTACAATCGAACTTTCAAGCTCTTTCCAAAGCTCTTAGATCCGAGTCAGAAACCTCAGCAAATCGAAGAAGTATTGAAGACAGATTAATTACTGAGCCGTGCAGGTCAGCGAATCCGCTGCGCCGACGGTCTCAGAATAATTACGGGTATCGATGCCGTTAGCTCCAGCATCTGCATCGAAAAGATTTCCAGTGTAGCCACCGGTATAAACTTTTTTAGCATCGACCTTGGGGACCACCTTAAACCAACCTGCTTCTTTGCCCGAAGCTGATGGCCATGCGCAGTTGAGCTGGCTGGAATAAGCGGGCACATCACGGCCACAGCTGACGTCTCTGTTGTCGATGAGTTTAAAGCCATTTTTAGAAAGGGTGAGACGACCTCGGAGACCATCGGCTGTCGTCACAGGCTGAGAACCCTGAACCTCTACCGGATGAGAGAGTTTCAATTCAATGACGAGACCTTTTTCTTTGTCCTGCTTTGCGCTGATCAACTTGCACTCGAGCGCTTCCACAGAAGGAGCCGTTTGCGATCGCTTCTTACCGAGCGCATAGCTACTGCTCGAAATCAAAGTTCCAACCAAACATCCCACAACGAGTACCGAGAAAATTTTCATGACGCAGTGATACAATGCTAGACAGAATCGGTCAACGCGCAAAAAAACCAGTGAAGACAAGGTTTTAACCCTGCCTTCACTGGTAACTGGTGTGTGGTGCTACTACTTTTGGAGGTTCCCGCGCAGGGATTTCGCCACTGCAGCGGCTACGGTTTGAGCTTGAAACGAGCTCAAACCGGTAGTCTCTTGAAGGGCCGCAACATCTTTCTGGGCGACTTCGCGCGCAAACACGAAATCCACCAGGGCTTTCCCGTCCTTCGCATCGATCTTCGCTAACGCCAAGTAAGCGGCGATCTTTTCTTGAACGGACTTCAAAGTTTGTACTTCGCGAATCTTTTCTTGAAACAAACCGGCTTCAGCGAATTCTTTTTGCTGAGCCAGATCTACCAAGGTGCGATCTACGACGGCAAGATTGCTCTCTTGAGCTGGAGCACACGCAATCGTCGTACCGCCACCTCCGTAATAAATTTCATCGGAATAGCCCGAAGAATCGTAGTAGCTATAGCTCGGGCTGGGATCGTACCCAGGACCAATCGCACGCGCGGGTGGATTGGCATGTCCACCCCGATCTGGTGCTGAAATACCAGGCCCCAAAGGACGCGCAGGTGGATTGGCTGCAAACCCCACCGCGGTTGACAACAACACGGCAACACTCACTCCTACTAATTTCAAAACGAATTTCTGACTCATTGGAACTTCCCCCCTTTTCAGAGAGAGCCATAGAGCAAAGAGCGTGCCGAATTTTTCAGCTCATTTTTTAATTTTTTCGAGGCGAAGTGACCCCAGTGGTGCGATGGCCTCTCGAGTCGAGGCACCGCCTCTGCTAACGCAGTCGCGCCATGAGATACCATCCGATGATCGACGCAGCACCTGCACCAAAAACAGGAACCGGATAATTCCCAAATTCCGTCACAGCAAATTGTGCCGCTAGATAAGTACTGAAAGTCACTGCGAGCACGCTGCTACGAAGCAGCGGTGCAAAAAGACAAATCATCCCGCCAATCATTCCGATCACCGCAACGCCGCCTTGCTTCACTACGAGGTGCAAAATTCTTTCAGAATGCTCCACCGCAGGCAAAGTATCCGGCTGAGAACGGGCGAGAAGAGTTCCAATCGCCACCAAAATTACTCCCACTAGACGTACCGCCACCGGAGTTCCGCGCGCCAGCAAGAGTAAAACAATGCACGCGCAACCAAACGCCGTGGACTGACCCGCATCGGGTTGCAGAACATGAATCGCACTCGCAAACGCAATCAGGACGAGCGGAAGAAAGCGATCTCGACGAACAAACGAAATGTAAACTCCATAGAGGATGATCGGGGCAATGATCATCGAAGCGTTGACGTAATAATTTCCCCAGGAAACCCAACGATGGACATCTCCCAGTCCCGGTGATGCTAGCGTCGACGCCAAAAACAAAATCGCCAGAGTCGCCATGGGGGTCACACGCCGAAAGAGCAACGCTTGAACTCGAGGTCCCAGTAGAAAATAAAAGAACAACCCCGCACCGATACCTAGAACACTGGTAATAAACGCTTTCGGCTCAACTCCGGCTCGATAGGCTACCCAAGCTCCCAGCGCGGCAGCCGGAAGGGGCGCTAGAGCGGTGAGTTTCGAATGAGGGTGCAACATTCCCCAAAGTATAGATCATTTCAGACCCAAATTCTGTGATATTTAATCAAGATGATGCAGGAAGAATCTTCGATCGAATGCCCCTTCTGTGGGGAGGAAATCACCATCTTAGTAGACGTGTCCGTTCGTCGACAGAACTACATCGAAGACTGTTCGGTCTGCTGCCGTCCCATTCAACTCGAAGTATTTTTTGTGAAGACGACTCTCTGGTTTCGATAGAGGTCGGGAGAAGCTAGTGAGCCTTTCCTCGTTTTTCCTCTATTTTCTTAAGAACCTTCTCAGCCTTTGAAAGTTCAATCAGGAGAGAATCACAGATAGTAAATCCCATTCCTCGTTTTTGAATAAAATCCAACTTGTTGAAAGAAAGAACCAGGTACTGCTTTCCAGTCTGAGTAGGCGGAGCACACTTATCTGTTCCAAGATAAGAAATGAAATCTGCCGGAACAGACGTCCAAGCTTTTTCCACTTTCAAAACGGATTTACCGTTCAGTTCTTCCCGTTTCGCAATGAAGGCTGTTTCCGCAGAGACAGGGTTCTTCTCAAGGGCTTGCACCGCCGAAAAATCGCATCGGCATGCCCAGGCTGAACTCGAGAAAAGCAAAAGCAGGAGTGAAGGTAACATCAGCTTCATTTTTGTACTAAATTGGGCTTCCTTCAATTGAAAAGTAAGACCCCTTTCGTTAATGAGCCTTCGAATGGAGGCTTTCGCCATGAAGAACTTAGGACTAGCATTCGCACTGGGATTGATTTCTCAAGCCAGCTGGGCAGGGACTGCGCAGATCGATCTCGCTCAAATCGTAAAGAGAAATCCGCAGACGGAAGCTTACTGTGAATCGGACCCCAGCATTCCTTACTGTGGAATGAGTTTCAAAAAAGCGGAGGAGTACTGTGCTTCGCAAAACGCCGCTCTCCCCTCCGTTCGAGATTTCATTTCCTATGCCGTCACTCGAGGCGCCAAGGGCATGGTTCCTGACTTCGCTTCCGGAAGCCGAAACTTCACACGCACTCTGAACATTCGCGACTCCAACGACAACTTTGTTGAAGAAATTCTTTATGACATTTCGGGATATCGAGATCCACTGGGAGTTCAGAATAGGATTTCTCTTTGGACCAAAGACTTCTCCATGACCGAAGTGGCCTACTTCTATTCTGCAAACCATGGCGAATTCGGGGCATTTACTCTTCCGGGGCAGTTTGCAGTGATCTGCCTCCCCCTTTAGAAACTGATGAATTTCTGGAGTTGTATTATTGAAAGACGCATCGAAACCCACCGGTTGAGCCTGTTCCGACGGAGCTTGCATCCGAGTCCCCTGCAAAAATTCCTGGTCCGTTGGAGGCGGAATAGTTGCCTCCTCTGCTTACCACTCGCAACGTTTGGTTCCCGGATGGAATATAGAATTTTCCGATGAAATTGGCTGCATCTGTCCAAGTTCCATTAGATGGAGTGAATGAAGGAGCCGAAAAGGTTACTCCGTTGCTGCTGATTAGAGTGGGAATCCATGTCGTCACCGTTGCGCTACTGAGATCATAATAACCTGTGGCTCCGGGTCCAGTGTAACTGAGAGATCCTCCGAGTCCATCAATGTCGACCAATTCGCGCGCGTTGCCGCCGAAGTCCCAGAGAATTTCAGAGTTGGTTAGTTCATGAGTCCGCTTCTGTTCTCCCCCGGCACCAAAGGCTTGCGCAACTGTATTCCCAGTACCCAGATAGGGATCCATTAAATCCGGAACCGAAAGAGTGCCCGGGCTATCAAAGGCCCACCCGTTGGCGATGGCGTTGGCATCGATCGCATCGTCCGAGTGTCCTCGATTAATCATACTCCCTGACCAGTTAGCTCCATTCGAAGCAATGTCGTTTGCGATGAAGTCCCACTCGGAGTTCTTCATAAGCCGATATCTGGCTCCCAAACTCGCGCATTCTGAAATTGCATCCGCCAAAGTAATTCGAGTCCAGGGCGTCCCTTCGGGACGAGACACAGGCATGTAGTTTACCACTGGAAGAGGCGCTCCCCCGCGTCCGTTCAAAACGGGCGTGCCATCATTTTGACTCACTTTCATTTCGAACATGGAGACGCAGAGCGGATACCCGAGTGTAGACTCCATCGCAGCCGGCATTCGGACAAAATTAGTGGGGCAGTTTGAGGTGAAAGAACTTCCGCCACCACCACTCGATCCCCTAGAAGTCGCAGTGCGCGCACTGATGAGTTCCAGCGCGCAGCCAGAATTCAGGACGCAGACAGAAAGCACAAGAATAGGGAGCCTCATCTTTACTATTATACCTGCACGAGGTGAGTTAAGGAGAACGCCTGATTTTTTTAATTAGCAGGCTGATGAAAAATCCAAATTTTAGTGTTTGATTTTCTCTGAATCTGGATTTTCTTTCTTTCGTTTTGG
>JAIEMT010000063.1 GCA_019751945.1 bacterium | reverse complement strand
AAAACCCTCTTTCACCCTTATTCTCGTTCAAACCACTGTGAAAAACTTGTTTCTTAACCGGACACGCCTGAAATTTTTTATTTCTTTTTTTCTGGAAGGCCTTGGCGGCGTTCAGGTGAGCTGGAAGCCAACCAGCCGCCAAGGGACAACCATGGGCGTCAGGCAGAAAGAGAATCCGCGCATCTTCACGGATAGAATCCAGCAAGTACCAACTCGCGCCGGCGCGAGCTGCGACTAGATCGTTTGAGGAATCCAACCCGTCCCTCGGTGTTTCAATCCCACGCCGTATAAGATTTCTGCAAAAATTTCTAAAGACTCCGCCACCCGAGGTCCAGGGCGGTTGAAATACTGATTGCCATCGGCCAGAAAAACTTTTCCTTCTTGGACCGCGCGGAGTTGAGACCACTGAGGGTTCGACGTCAGCTTCCTCATCTCTTGCTGGGTTTTGGGAATGTCGAAACCGCAGGGCAGAACAATAATCACTTCGGGATCTTTCGCCAGAAGCTGGTCCCAATTCATCCAAGGCGAATGTTTTCCGGCTTCGCCGAAAAGGTTTTCTGCCCCGAGCATTTCTAACAACTCCGGTACCCAATTGCCGGCGGCCATGAGGGGATCAATCCACTCAATGCAGGCTACACGAGGAGCCCGGCCCAAGCGCTCTCGCAGCGGAGTCACTGAATCGACTACCGCTTGCATTCGAGACTTCAACGAGGCAATCAGCGCTTCTCCCTTTTTAGGAGCACCGAGGGCCAACGCAATATTCCGAGTGTCGGTCCAAATATCTTCTAAGCAATTCGGGTTGAGAGAAACGACGTTCGGGTTGGGTTTGGGAGCGCCGGGAGGAGTCATCTGCATCCACTCGCGGACGGCTTGAATCACGTCTTCGCGACTCACGGCGCAGACTTCGCATTGAATCTGAGTAACGATGACGTCCGGTTGGAGATCGCGGAGCAATTCTCCGTGCACGCGGTAAATGGAAAGTCCTTCTTGTAAGATGGCTTTTACGCGTTGATCAATTTCGTAGCTCGTCCCGTCGGGTTCAAATTTGGGTTCTGAGCATTTGGGAAGTTTTTTTACTGAGACCGGGAAGTCGCATTCATGGGATCGTCCCACGAGCGCGTGTTCAAATCCTAGAGCGCAGACGGTTTCCGTGCTGCTGGCGATGAGAGAAACGATTCGCATCCCTCTCGCGATACCATAAAAACAAAGGGGCCTGAGATCTCTTTCGAAATCTCAGGCCCTTTGTTTGAATTGGCCGGCTCGAAGGCCGACTCAAATTTCAAAAGAAAGATTACTCAGCGTGCTTCTTGCTGTGCTTTTCTTTCTTGGTGGTGGTGCCCTTCTTGTTTTTCTTCACGCCTTTAGCAGGAGCAGCAGCGCCTTCAGCCGGAGCAGCGCCAGCTTCGTGCGTAGCAGGAGCAGGAGCAGCTTCTTCAGCCATTGCGTAGGTGCCGAAAGCCAAGGTCAAAGCCAAAACCGACAAGATTTGCTTGTTCATTCTAAAGTCTCCTTAGCAACTGTGAGTTGCTGGGTTGTTGTGAATCCCGGAATGGGGTTCTTATTAACTATGAGAATATCGGGGGGTGGTTAAAGGGGGGTGAAAGCGAGATTAAAACTTTTTAATCCGAACGATAAACTGGGTACCTTTCCCAATTTCGCTTTGAACTTCAATAGTTGCCTGATGTACCTCTGCGATTTGACGCGCGATAGCGAGCCCTAGTCCGGTGCCCCTAATTTTCTCCCGGCCCTGGTCTTCGGCTCGATAAAAACGCTCGAAAATCTTGTCCAGAGCCTCTTTCGGAATGCCCGGGCCTTGGTCCTGGATGGACACGCTGACCTCTCGGTCGTGGTCGGCCGCTTTAACTTCGACGCTGGCTCCCTCGGGGGAATACTTCAGCGCATTTTCAATGAAGCTTTGAAGCATGCTTCGAAGGAGGTCGGCGTCGCCGGCGACTTCATAAGGGGCTCGAGCCCCGGCGCCGGGGGTTTCTAAATTCAACTTCAGTTTTACTCCTCTCGTTGCAGCAAGTTTTTCTAAACTCGAAATGGCTTCGATCAATGTTTCATCTAATCGCAACGTATTGATGGAGAGCGAACCGCTACCGGCGTCCACGCGAGCTAGAACCAGAAGATCCTCCACCATGCGGGAGAGGTAATTGATTTCACCCGAGGCACTTTTCAGAAATCCGCGAGTCTCATCGGCCGATCTTTCTCGCGATAACATGAGGTCCAGTTCTCCGCGCAAAATCGCTAGAGGAGTTTTCAGTTGATGAGAGGCGTCGGCCACAAATCGCTCTTGGCTTTCAAACGCGGTGCTGATGGGAATGAGTGCGCGTTTGGAAACGTAGAACCCCGCTAAGATGGCAATCACCAAGATGAGCGGGATCGAGAGAATGAAAAAAGTGATGAGACCCAGACGTTCGCGTTGAAGCAAGTCGAGTGGTACTGCGACTTGTAAAATCAAAAGCGGCTCTTGAGCTTCGCTGAACACGTAATTGATAAGGCGAAAGCTCGCAGCTGGTTCGCCGAGTTTGACGGTTCGAAACGATTCGCCTTTGACTAAGAGCTGGGCAATTTCAGAAGGATCTAGGGGAAGGTCGCGCTCTTCTAGATTTCTGGAACGGGACAGGGGCTTGCCTTGCTCTCCACGCACTTCGAAGTACCCTTGGCCCAAAGAGAAAGGAAAGATCTTGGTATTCTCCGCGAGGGCGTCGCCTTGAAATGTGAGATCGCCAAACCAATCGACGTTCAGGGATTCGCTGACATCCACAGCGTGGTTGTGAAGAGCGGCGTCGAATTCTCGCTGATGGGTTTGAATAAAAACTTGGTAGAGCAACACGCTGAATGCAATCAGAGTAGTTCCAAAAATCGAAGCAAAGAGAAGCGTGAGTTGAAATCTTAAACCTTGAAGGCCGGTCTTTAAGTTCTTGGGTTGGAACTTGGTGGTGAGTCTACTTCTCACGCTATTCTTCAGGGCGGAGAACATATCCCACCCCCACAACCGTGTGGATCAGTTTCTGATCAAAAGGTTGATCCACTTTTTTTCTCAACATGTTTACGTAGACGTCGATGACGTTGCTGTCGGAATCAAAGTGCACATCCCAAACATGTTCGCTGATGGCTGTGCGAGAAAGGGGACGTTCCGGATTTCGCATGAAGAATTCTAGCAGCGCGAATTCTTTGGAGGTCAGAATCACTTCCTTACCCTGGCGAGAAACGCGGCGGGAAATCAGGTCCATTTCCAAATCATGGAAACGAAGTACTGATGTTCCTCCCTGAGCGCCCGGACTTTGTCGGCGCAAGAGCGCGCGAACGCGGGCGAGCAATTCTTCAAATGCAAAAGGTTTGACCAAATAATCATCTGCGCCCGAATCCAATCCGCGAACCTTGTCTTTCGTTCCAGCGAGGGCGGTTAGCATGAGGATGGGATTGGCGTAGCCATCGCGACGAAGATGGCGCGCTGTATCTAAACCGTTCTGATCTGGAAGCATAACGTCAAGGACGATGAGGTCGTAGGGATTTTCAGCTGCCAGCATTTCGGCCGCAGCGCCGGATTCGGCAACATCGACGGAATATCCCGACTCGAGGAGGCCCTTCTTCAAAAATCCGGACATCTTCTTCTCGTCTTCGACCACTAGAATTCGCATAAAAAGGTAACTGGCATAATTCAAGAAAATCGGTAAAAAGCAAAGCTCAAAAGGGAGAAGCGCGTATGAAGCAAACCTTAGGGGCTTTGGTGGTGGCGGTTTTAGGGGGGATTTCAACTCAAGCCTGGGCGGCACCCCAGCTCATTCAAACGGCGACGATTTACGAGAAGGGTTCGAATCACAAAAAACCCATCTACCAATGGAAACGCTACCAAGAGAAGCAAGGCGAGAAGACTATTTATCGCACGTCTTTTCTCTCGCTCGATGGAAAGCAAGATTTAGTTTCTGAAGAAACGGTCCTCGACAAAGGCAAGCTTCAGCATTTCACGCAAGACCTCAAGTTCAGCTCGGACAGCGGTTCTATCAAGGTTGTAGATGGCAAAGTTCATTTCAGCTTCACTTCTCAAGGTGAAACCAAGACCGATCAGGAAACGCTCGAAAACAATTTCGTGATTGGTCCGACGATTGTGGATTATCTTCACGGCAATTGGACAGACCTGATCGAAGGCAAAGACGTTTCGGTTCGGCTGGGGGTTGTGGATCGGAAAGAGACCGTGGGCTTCAAGTTCTTTAAGATCGACGACTCGACCGTGGATAGTCAGAAGGTTTTGGTCGTGAAAATGAAACCCACTAGCTTTGTGATTGCGGCAATTGTGGATCCGCTCATTTTTAAGTTCAATCGAGCTGACAAGCGGCTGCTGGAAGTCGTTGGCAGGACTCCCATTAAGGTCAAAAAAGGCGACAAATGGGACACCCTCGATGCCGAGACGGTGTACGATCTGCCGATCTCCCGTTAACGTCAAATTAATCACGCTGGCAGGTCCCGCTGAAATACCCTAACCTTTAGTTAATAAAGGATTAAAAGGGGAAACTCATGCTTGATCAAGCCACTGGACCATGGAAGCTGGTCCTCACTGTTCTTTTCTTTCCACTCTTTTTTCAGAACACGTTTCTGTCGTTCGCTTGGGGCGTCGGCGACCACGGATGGATGATCTGGTTGAAGCGGATATATCTTCTGCTTCCGGTGCTCGCCATTGTGCTGGGGTGTTGGATTACCTCGGTGAGTGTGGCGACGGTGATCATTCGTCACCGCCGAAGTGAGTTCATCACTTCGTTGCTGATTACTTGGTGGGATCTGGCAAAAGCCATTCTGGCTTTCTGGGTGGGAACTGGAAAATTTGTTTTCGTTTTGATCGGCGCTCTCTTTGGCATGCTTCGCATGCTGATCATCGGTCTCTGGGTTCTCGTTCAAGATATCTTGTTGATTCCCTTCTTCCTGATTCGTGGAGTGGGTGTGAGCATGCTGAGCCCGGGCGTTGCCTGGATCGCTGTGGCCCTTACTTTAGTTTGGTCGTTTGTGGAAGCAGCGGTTTTCACTTATGTCACCACTCCGCTCGTGATGGACACTCTGTCGAATCTCACCGGCGACCAGCTCTCCGAGAGTGTGATTCGCGTTCCTCTCTACTTGTTCATGGTGTTCATTATTTTGGGAAGCTACGCGGTCCTGGCAACGTGGGCAGATGCCATTCGTTCCAAGAACATTGCGACCATTGTAAAGATTGGAGCAATCGAGTTAGTCACTATTTTTGTCGAAGTCCTGTTCTTGTATCGTGAGTTTGTCGATTCCCTCGTTCCCTGGTTTGCTCAGCACATGCAAGGCGGTTTCCAACTCGGAATCGTCGGCACGTTGGCAATTTCGTCGCTGGCTTGGCTCGGGATTCGCGGCATGTCCTGGTTCCTCTTCGCAGCAAAGGGTGCGCCAACGATTATGGCCATCATTCAGGGCGAAGGAATCAAGTCCACGTCTTCTTCTTCGCAGTCGAACAAATCTGCCAAGGCATTGGTTCTGACGTTGGGCATGATCGAGCAAATTAAAAAGGAAATGGATTGGATCGAAAAGAAGGGCAACGATGTCTTGGCCGCTTTCATTTTGCCGCCGCTTCAAGTGGTGGCAGCAGCCATTAATTTCTGTACGCTTCTGATCATTTCTCAGCACATCTTTGAAATTCCGCTGAAAGAAATTCGAGATGTGATGGAACCCAAGTTCCCCATTCGAATAGCTAAAAAGGGCATTAAGGGGAGCGCGGCATGATTCGCAAAAGTGTTCGGTGGTCATTACTGCTTCTCTTTCCCATTTGGTTGGCAACGTGGAGTATGTCGGGATGTTGGTCGTTGCAAAGTGGCGAGCCGGGCAAGCCTCGTATGGCCATGTTCATCGGCGTGGATGTTAGTGGCTCATTCATGAAGAGTAAGAGTTACGACGATAGCCTCGATTTTTTGGCCTACTACATTTACGTGCATTTAAAGGGGCTTGGGGGAGCAGAAGTTCCGAAGAATCTCTTTGTGGGATCGCTCGGTGGCAGAACACTGAAGGAAGCGAAGACGTTTTACCCCATTCAAGAGTTTGAAGATAAATCGATCGACGAAATCCGCACGACTTTGAACACGATGTTTCCAAAAATGAAGGTGAATCCTCTAACGGATTTCAATTCGTTCTTTGAGCAAGTGGCAGCGACAGTCAGAAACAAGAATTTGGTTCTAAAGCCTCTCAACATCATTCTGATCAGTGATGGAATGCCGGATTTCTCTGGCAGCTACGGAAGCCACAACTACCGTCGAATTAAGATGGACCAGATGGAGGCGCTCTCCAGAAATATCACCGTCCGTCTTCTCTATACCGACGCTGTGACCGGCCAAGCTTGGCAAAATAAGATCAAGCGTCAGCGCATCCGTGTGTGGACTCAGGACGCTGCGGTCATGCAATCTTGGAAGGAACCCAAGATCTTGGTGCCCGGTGTTCCAATGGACCAGCAGGACAAATTTTTCAGCTGGATCAAGGACAACGTCGACTTTAATGTCCGTGCGCACCGCGTAGATTAACAATTTGTTTTAGCTCCCTCTAAGCCTCCTCGATGCTTTAGGAATTCCTTCCGACGTGTCTCTGCAGACACAGTTTTCCTACCTCTATAAGCGGGTAAAATAGAATTAAGTCATTAGTTTGGCGGTATTCCGCTTGTTTTTGAGGGACGTCGTTTGAGTGTGAATTTGATCAAATTTTGCACTTTCGTATCGGGGCGCGCGGTTCTACTGGGACTGTGTATTTCTCTGTCCGCCACCGGATGTAGCCTCACTCTGATCAATAGTAGCAATAGAAAGCTTTCGGGAGCAGCGAGCTCCAACGTGGCGAGCTTTAACGTCTCGTCGGTGACCCTGTCCGAAGGTTCGGGTTCCACCATTGCGATCGGTATTCTGACCTCTCGAAGCGTGGATACGTTTTTTAATCTCAGCCTGACGAACAATGCGGGTGGAAGTACCTCTGCCGATTTTAATGCGGTTTCTGCTACGGCAACGATTTTAGCGGGACAGACCTCCGTGACGGTCAATCTTCAGTCGATTGCGGACACGACTTATGAACTCACCAAAAATTTCACGCTGGCTATGTCGACGAGTGATGCCGGAGTCAGCATCCTCAATGCTTCCATTCCAGTGACATTGAATGACAACGATGCCGCTCCAGTGGTGACGATGGCGAGTCCCTCACAAAACATCAACGAAGGTACTGCTAGCGGCACGATTGCTGTTCAACTCTCGAATGCGAGCTACGAGTCGATCGTGGTTCCTTACACCATCAGCAACAGCGGAGCGACAGCGGGAGTGGATTATACTTTGAGCGCGGGTTCAGTGACTTTCGCTGCGGGAGATACTTCCAAGAACATTTCATTCTCCATCACCGATGACGGTGCGATTGAAGGTGCCGAATCGTTTACGGTGACTCTCGGAACTCCTACCACGGGTACAGCAACTCTCGGTGCGTCAGTGGCCCACCAAGTAAACATCATCGACAATGACTTTCCGGCTCTTTCCATCAACAACGTGACGGTGAATGAAGGAAGCGTGGCAACGTTTACCATTTCGCTTTCCATCGCGGCAGCATCGAACGTTACTGTCGATTGGGGAACGGTACCTGGAACGGCGCTCGCAGGCACTCATTATACTACCGCCAATAACACGGCCACGATTATCGCCGGAAACCTTTCTACCACCGTGAACGTAACTAGTATTCAAACGGCGGGTGTGTGCGACGCCAACCGCGCCTTTCAAGTTCATTTGAGTAATCCGGCCAATGCCACGATCTCGGTGGCAGATGGCACGGGCACGATTCAGGATATTGATGTTCCGACGGTGAGTGTCGCAAACGCGAACGCCACCGAAGGAAGTGCTCTCAACGTCGTTGCTACTCTTTCTACCGCTTGTCCGTCTAAAAATGTGACGTTCACCTGGGCAAACGCTTCGGGCACAGCGACTTCGGGGGTGGACTTTGTGGGAATGACCGGTCAGACCGGCACCATCACGGCGGGTAGCACCACCACCAATCTTTCTACTTCCACTAACCAAGACACGATCTATGAAGGCAACGAAACGTTCACTGTGACGATCTCTGCGCCGGTGAACGCGACTTTGGGCGGTCAGACGGTTGCTACCGCTACTATCAATGAAGACGATTCTATGCCGACGGTGAGTGTCGCCAACCTCACGGTCAACGAAGGTCAAACAGCCAATGTGGTGCTTACTCAGAGTGCGATTTCGGGTAAGGACACTACCGTTCATTGGATTACGGCGGATGGTACGGCGGATGACGGTACGAACTACACTGGTGTTCCGGATACTGTTGCTACGATTTTAGCGGGTCAAACCAGCGTGAACTTACCCGTGACTACCATTCACGACGGAGGAAACTTCGGTAACAAAGATTTCACTGTCACCATTTCGAACCCGACTTATGCGACTCTTGGTTCACCCACTGTTTCTACGGTAACGTTAACGGATATTGATCCAGCGTTAGGCGCGTTCTCGATTTCAGGAATTACGGGAACGGCGAGTGACTCTACTGCCGATCCGTATTTAACCGCTGGCGCTAGTCCCAGAGCAGCTTGGGGAGCCTCCGCCAATGCTGCTTCCTACGATACTGCGGTTTATCAGGCGGATGGTGTGACTTTGGTTTGCACCGCTTCTAACGTTGTTGTTACCAATAAGGATTTTTCACCGTGTACAGTGAATGAAGCCACAAATTATGTTTTGAGAGTATTTTCAAAAGATGCCGGGGGCGCAACCAAAGAGGCGAGTAATAGTCCCTATCTCTTTACTCGCGCAACCTCGGGAACGACGGGTACGATTGCGATCACGAATACATTAGATGACGGCTTGATCGATGGAACCGGACCAACAACAGGTGACAACTGGGATTCTTCTACAATCTGGTCGGGTGAGTCTAAGTTTGGCTTCCGTGAGTACGGTTATTTCCGCTTTGCCTTACCCGCTGCGATTCGTGGATTCAGCCACCGCTTGTTTTTGCGCAAGGTCGAGTCGGCTCTCTTCGATAATTTTCTGGGCTTGAGCTGCCTTTTGAGCGCCGCCCCCGGCATTCCAAAGCGGGAGAGTGAGTTCAAAGGTGCCGATGTACTGCGTCTGAGGTTGGTCGATACTCTGATAATCGTAACCCCCGCCAATTCGAATTTCTGGAAAGGCTTTGCTGTTGGCGAGATCAATAGCCAAATCTGAACGCGCCGTAATGATCTTTTGTCGCTTTAATTCCGGGTTGTTTGCCAGCGCAGCTTGCCGAAGGTCTGCTAGATCCGGCAGAACCACGGTCTCCAACCAAGGGAGTGACGGCTAATCGTTTCTTGGAGATCGAGGTAAATATTGAAATCATGCCAAGCGCGTTTCAGCTGATTTTCCGAATCAAAAAACTTCTCTTCAATCTCTCGGATTCGATTTTGAATCAGTGTTTTTTCCACCATCTGAGCAGGCGAAGCAAAGGGCCTGGAATTCAGATACTGGCCAATCACCGCTAGATTCTTCCGCCGATGAGTGACGTGCTTGAGATGGATCTCGGCAGATAATAGATCGTAGGACAAACGAACAATCTGGTGCTGCAGTCCCAAGCGCGTGAGTTCGAGTTGTGTCTCAGCGAGAGCCTGGCTTCCCTTTTCAACGGCGGAAGCCCGGCTTTTTTGACCAAAGAGCGGAATGCTTTGCTTAATGCTTGCAGAGTAGGTGTAGCCCTTCAAAATACTCGAGGTCATGGGCCCGCCGTTCAGGCTGACTTCCGGGTTGTCCCATCTTCCGGCTTGCTGAGCATTTCCTTCTGCAAACGTGATTTCACTCTGCGCAGCTTTGAGCTGAGGAGAGTTCTGAAGCGCACGGTCTAAAATTCGAGACAATGTCCACTCAGCGGGTGAGGGAGCCGCGTGCACTGCGAAGGGTGTCAGAAAAGCAATCAACAGAACTGCAAGCATACAAGTACCTATTCCAAGGGGCGATCAAACCAGAAACGCAATGGGAAGGGGGACTAGATTCGAGGAGGGCGGTCAATAGAACCCGCGAGTCCCGAAATGGGGCTCGATCCGAGCGGAAGGGGGTAGGAGCGGACATCTAATGAAAGGGCGGATGGATCCAAGCCTGCCACGATAAAACTGCAGTGGCCTAAGTGGCATTGATGCGCAGGTTTGGTGTCTTGTTGTCCGTCTTCCAGAGGCTCTGTGGCTCCACTGGGACTTGCTTGCATCGCTATTTCAGAGCCCGACGGTTCCGTCTCGCAATGAGTGATTCCCAATAAATTGGGTGCGCAACTCAGAAGCAAAAGCAGGCAGATGGTTGGAGCAAACTTTTCCATGAGGTTCTACGGATATGATTAACACTTCTATTTGTCAAATCTTTCCCAGGATTCGACTGGGCCGGCGACTGACTTAAAAATCGGGTGAGGGGGGAGTGTTTTCTTCTCCGAAAGTTCAGCGAATCTTTTCGGATCTCTCTTCTTCAGTTTCATGAGCAGGTGCTGGGTTTCATATTCCAGCTGCATCTTCGTCACCTTTATAATGAGGCGTGAGCTTGTTTTTAGAATCTTTGTTTTGTCGAAGCGGTAGCTCCGGCGCTCGGCTTCCTCCACTACATGGAGAAGGTAGGTCCCCACGCTGGCTAAAGGATCTTTCGTCGCTTTGAATCGTTCCAGTTGCGGGTGGTTTTTGTAGCCCTTGGTTTTTCCGTCCAGAACTTTTTGGGCCAGCAGAGTTTCCCTCCACAGTGCCACCAAGCCCTTCGCGTCGAGATATTTGGGGTGAATTGACCAGATTCGCATTTCAATCCTATAGCAGATTCCGCTTCATATATTCCATCACAGCAAGGCTTCTGTCATCGCCATTTTTTTCGAGGCCGTGGATCACGCCTTTTTGATCTGCCGCCGAACGGTTCTGACCCATTTTGAATTTCGATTTCATCGATTCCACCGTGATTCTAAATCCGACGATAAATCTTTCAGGCGCTTGAAGATCTTCGGGCAATTCGAATCGCCACTCGGGGTCGACATGGGCCGTGAGTTTTTCCAAGCATTGAAGGACGCCAGCGCGATCGGGTAGTTCTTGAACCTGTCCCTGAATGTGGACGACGGCATAATTCCAAGTGGGAACGTCATGCTCGGTGTACCAGCGCGGTGTAATGTAGGCTTCAGGGCCATGAAATATGGCGTAGATTTTTTTATCTTGAAGGAGTTGCGCGTGAGGATTGGCTTTCGCCAGGTGGCCGTAGAGCACAATCGTCTCCCCCTCTTGAACGGCTACGAGGGGAATGTGGCTGATAAACGGCTCCAGCTGCGCATTCTGCGAGATGAGCGTGGCAAGTGGCGCAGCCCGAATGACTTCTAAACTTTTCTCGACGTCTGTATTTTCGAATCGCCTTGGTAAGTACAAAGGGCCTCCCCAATCCGTCGGGCTTGGTATATGAATGTTCGCGAATGAAGACCAGCGCAAATTTTTCGAAGGCATCCATCGAGTTTCTGAAGAAAGCTTCGCGTCAAAAGCGCGATACTTGGTTGGATCGCAATCGGGATGACTACGAAAAGTTGATTCGTACCCCGCTCACCCACTTGGCCGAAACAGTTTTTGAAGAGTTGCGTTCGCTCGCTCCGGACTATCATTTTCCGCGTAAAGGGTTGGGGCGGATGAAACGGCCGTCGAACTGGGTCCAAGAGGGTGGGGGAATTTACAAGAGTTGGATGAGTTATTCGGCCGCGCGCCCTCGCACTTCGCGATTCGAAAACAATCCCAATCTTTACTTCATGATCGATGGCGACGATGATGACGATCCCGTTTTAGTGGCGGGTGGTCTTTACATGCCGTCGTCGCAACAACTCCGAAAACTTCGCGAAGCGATTGCTTACGACGCCTCTGCTTTTGACGAACTTTTTGCGACCAAGGAATTTTCGAAACGTTTCAAAGGCGGATTCTCTCGCGACAAAACCGCGAAGCGCCCGCCGCGCGGATTTGACCCCAACCACGAGCGCATCGACTGGTTGAAGCTTCAGGCCTTCTTTGTTTGGCGGCCGTATACGATTCGAGAATTCACGTCGTCGAGCTTCGCACGCCTCGTGGCCCACGATTTCAAACTCATTTTGAAGATGAATCGCCTGATGGAGAAAGTCCTTTCGGGCAAGACCATGGCCGTTTCCCCCAAGCCCAAGCGGGCTAAGTTTCGCCTCGAAGAGTTGGAGATCGTCGCGCCTCGTCCCATGGATTTTTAGCAGGGGTCTTGACAAGGTGTGACAGCAGTGTCAATCAGCCGCCCATGAAAAGGTACCTCGTTTTATTAGGTGTGTTGGGACTTCAGGCTTCGCCAGCTTTTGCGACATTAGATCTTTCTCTGCTGCCGGTTTGCGAGCAGGGAAATTCAGACGCCGTGATTGTTCCCGAAGTGCAGGGGAACTACTACAACGAGAAAACGGAGAAGTTCCTCTTCACCGTGGGCGATCGGGGCATTCAAGATGTCGATCCGGAACTTCATTTTAAGGATCAGCGATTCAATATCGATCGGCCCATCGAAGAGATCATCAAAAAGGGCTACTGTAAAACCTTGGTGGAGCCCACCCCCGGGGAATATGTTTTTAGCGTTAAGCGAATCGTTACCACCTGGGTGGGAGGAATGAGCGAAGTTTGGGAGTATCATTTCAAACTCGACAACGGCAAACCGGTTTATCGAACCTATCGACTCGATATTATCGCTTTCCTCTATTTTCTTCCGGCGGGCTCTGTAGCTCCGGCCGGCGACTATCGACCTGCCTTTTTTAAATAAACCCTGCTAGAGTCCGTTCCTATGTCGATCACTTCGGCTTGGGTTGTTCTCATCATTGCGGGGCTCTTTGAAGTATGTTGGGCCATTGGCCTGAAATACTCCGAAGGTTTTACAAAGCCGGGTCCCAGCATTTTTACGTTGGTCACGCTCGGCATGAGCATGTACCTGCTGGCACGTGCGAGCCAAGTTCTTCCCATCGGAACTGCTTACGGAGTGTGGGTGGGAGTCGGTGCATTGGGCGCCGCTATTTTGGGGATTGTCCTTTTCGGAGAGTCCGCGTCCTTCGTGCGCGTCGGCTTTTTGGCGCTCCTTCTGGTTTCGATTATCGGCCTAAAAATATCGACGTAGAAACCTCCGTCAATAATTCCACACTTCAGATTCAAAATTCCATGTGCCGATAAGAAGGTGTGAATTCTCGTCTTTTTTTCATCACTTCCGTGCTGCTGATTTCGGTCTCAGGGCTTCGAGCGGACGATCGCGAGGGTCTCGTTACGGGTCTAGAGGGGGAGAAGTTCACGGTGGATTTCCAAATGGGAAATCATCTACAGACTTTTCAAGGGGCTTGGCAAGACGAATACGAGTATCGAATCAATCTTCCGAGCGCCGAGAGTGCAGACGAGGAGATGCTTCGGCTCCTTCGGATTTACTACCCCGACCAGTACTCAGCCTTCAGGCACCTAGATTTTGGAGAGAGGTCCACCTCTCCAGTTTATCTCGCTCCACTCGGATCTCGTCTCGAGCTCTACCATGATACGGTTACTCATCCTTCGATGGGTTTTTCTCCGATCAGCCAGGTTGAGGTGGGTGACACTCGGTCTCAGAGTTTTACAAAGGAAATCATGGGACGAATTCTTCATCCCAGAAATCAGGAAAACGATCGCTTGGTGCCGAAGTTCTATGTTGGAGATCAGTATGAAACGAGTTCCTATTTCGATGACACCGCCGAGACCTTAAAAGGCCGAGGCATCGCGGTGCGGTTGAAATCTTGGTATCCCAGTGAGCAGGCGAAAGCTCAAGGACTGGTTCCTGCCGCGAAGTCTCTCTTCATCAAAATCAATAGAGTCGGAGAGGGAGAGTTTACAAAACGCCAGGAGTTCCACATCAAGCTTCCCCCCAATTTTAGAGAAGCTCAGGTCGATGCGCTGGTGCGTGAACTGAGTAAGAAGGTGGTGCCGGAGTTGAAGGGAATGAAGCTGGGCAAATTGGAACGGCGCCAGGAGGTGAAGACAAAGCGAAATGGCATCAATCTCATGTGGAAAGATCCGAATGGACCGAAGGATATTCCTCCCCGGAAAATCGGATTCGCCACCTTCGATCGATTTACAGTTCAGGACATTGAAAAAGGAAAGACCACACCCCGGCTCAATCAGATTGAACTAGAGATATTTCCAGGAGAAGTAGGGCTCTTGAAAGATCCGCGGACTCGTCAGCAGATCGAGAGCTTTTTAGCAGATGTACGAACCCACACGCGCGGCATTCCGATGCCCACGCCGAAGTTTCGTCATTGCGAAGAGAGCTTTGCTCAGCTCTCGCTTACTTTCTTTTAGCGCGGCGTTTTTTATTCACGCACGCACGGCAGGTCAAAGCCAGGCCGTAGCGATTGCTCGGCGCTAAGCCAAACAGCTTCTTGGTGAAATCCTTGCGTGTCTTACACTTTTTACAGGCGATCGATTTTGGTTTCATATCCTTCCATTGTTGAATGAAAAGGAAACAAAAGCAAATGGACAAAAGGAAGGTTCTGCCTAAGAATCCGAAGGGATGATCCCACTCCCACCTTTACAAGGAAATCTTTTAAACCTCCGACCGCTTCAGAAGGCGGACTTCGATGTGTTACTTCAGGCTGCGTCAGATCGGCTGATTTGGGAGCAGCATCCCGAGCCGACGCGGTACCAAAAACCGGTATTTCAAAAGTACTTCGATTCTGGAATCGCAAGTGGAGGCGCATTTCTCATTCAGCGCAAAGATACCCAGCAAGTAGTGGGGTGTTCTCGTTTTTACGAACATTTCCCAGAGAAAAAGGAAATCAAAGTCGGCTACACTTTTCTGATCCGAGACTGTTGGGGTGGAAACTATAATCGCGAGTTAAAGCAGTTGATGCTCGCGCATGCTTTTAGTTTCGTAGACACCGTTTTGTTTGAGGTCGGAGCAGAGAATAAACGGTCTCGTCGGGCCCTAGAAAAAATCGGAGCGCGCTTTCTTACGCAGCGGGAAGATTCAGAAATCCACGGATACCCCGTCGTCAAAACCACCTACGGCATGACTCGGGCTGAATTTCAGGCGAACGCGAATTTATTTTAGAGATGCCCGGAGAATTCTGGGGCTCGATCAAAGCGATCGTGCTTTCCGTCAAAGTAGCTGACAGGCGCTTGGGCTAATTCCCTAGGATCGAGATCATCTAACGTTGCAAGAACGAGTGCCATCATGGGCTTTCCGGAGGGACTTTTTCCCAAGCCGAAAACTTTTGTTCCGCAGTGGCTGCAGAAGTGGTGCATCGGATTGTCCCAATAGGTTGAAAGTTCTTCTTTGCCGGTGAGAATTTTCAACTGGTCTGGGTTCACAGCGGCTGCCCAGAATCGGGTTTTAGTACACATTCTGCAATTGCATTTGAAAGTTCCAGCCGAAAGATCAAAGCTCACTTCGTAGGTGACTTTCTCGCATTCACAGCTGCCGTGGTAAGTTTTCATGTCCGGACCTTATTCTAGAATCGCCGAATTTCCAACTACTTCGGCTGCGGAAAGTTTTCGACGTGGAAGTCGCCGTTGCGGCCGGTTTCTGATTCCTATTGGTAATAGTTGGGATCAAACCCAACCGCTTTGACGGAACCGTCTTTTTCTAAGATCGGGCGCTTGATGGCCGAGCTGTTTTCGATCAAGAGTTTCATTTTCTGACTATCGCTTGCGGCTTCGAACTTTTCCGAAATCTTCCGATAGGTGGGTCCTTTGGTATTGACCGGCCAGGTCTTCATGAAACTCTTCCAACGCTTTATGTCCGATTCGGTGGGAGGTTGCTTTTTGAAGTCGACGAATTCGTATGCAACCTTCTTGTTTTCTAAATAGGTTCGAACTTTTTTAACCGTGTCACAGTTAGGAATTCCGAAGAGACGAGTTTTCATAGACATTCTTTTACGCCCGAGGCGCGAGGAGGACAACGCTAAATCCTACGGCTTTGCCTGCACCCGTATTTTGATAGGAATGGGTTTGATCGCCGGGGAAAGCAAGGACATCGCCTTCCTCGACTTTATACTGCTCTCCCATCACGGTGACGCTCATCGAACCTTTGACGCACGTGAGGTATTCTTTTGTTCCTGCGGAGTGAGGAATGCCACCCAGTCTGCCGCCTCTTTCAATTTCAATTCGGTCGATTTCCATTCCGGGCAGGGGATCGGGCAAAAGTTTAAAAACGGTAGCAACTCCTTGGCTGCGTTTCACCGCGCGAATGTCTTTCGATTTTAAGAGTTGGCAGGTGGGCCGGGGTTTTGCCAACAATTCTTCTAGGCTGATTTGAAGTGCCGCCGAAAGTCGCGCCAGATTTACTAACGACGGATTCCCATTTCCCGATTCGAGATGAGCCACTGTCGAGCGGGGCACCTGCGCCAGCTTTGCCAACGCCAGCTGACTGAGTCCGCGCTTCTCTCGAAGCGAACTGAGGTTGGCCGCTAAGTTTCCCGCAATCGATTCTAACCAATGATCCATATGTCGGTATATTAGCACTAATGACGATTAACAGTCATCAGCTGATATTCTGAGTTCCTAAGGAGAATCACTATGACTGAACAAAAGAAGGCAGCATTAGATCATCTGAACCTCACGGTTCGAAATTTTGAAGAGGCAGCAAACTGGTACGGAAAGGTGTTTGGATTTCGAGTGGTGGAGCAGGGCTTAGACGACGGCCGTCCGTGGGGTGTTCTCAGAAGCGGCGACTCGATGCTTTGCATTTATGAAAATCCAGGTTTAGCGGTGCCCCGAGATGAGGATTCCGAAAAATTCTACAAGATCTACCACTTCGGTCTGCGCATTCAGAATCGCGAGGTCTGGGAAAAAACTTTGCGCGAGCATCGGCTCGCTACTTATTACGGCAGCCCGTTGAAGTACCCGCATTCGACTTCGTGGTACGTCACTGATCCGACTGGGCACATGATTGAAGTCGCGCTTTGGGATAATGACCAAGTTCGGTTCGCCGGCTAGCCGGCTTATCTCGAGGGGATTAGTTTCGACGGGTCCAGACTTTGTTCGCTGAGCTGGTCTAAGATTTTTTTGTAGAGACTGGGTTCCATCACTGGAGTTCGACTCAGGATCCAAAGGTACTTTCTGGTGGGTTCGCTGACTACAGCATATTCGTACAGGGGTCCAAGGTCGATGATCCAGTATTTCCCTACACCAATACCCGTCCAGCGCAGCCAACTCGGAAGAAATGTAACGCTCAGTTTAGCCCCTGTTGCTGGATCTTCGACGCGAGCCAATCCTTTTGCCTCTCTCAGAGATTTGTCCTTTTTGTGGAGGCAGGTGTTCAAAACATCAATGGCTCCATCCTCTCTGAGACTGTATTGAGCGGTGGCTTGATCACAGTCTTCTTGAAACGAATTCGGAAAGCGGGCAATTTCATACCAAGTCCCTAAATATCTTTGCAGGTCTACTTTCGGAACCGTTCTGAGTTCGGGGAGGTCTTCTGCCGTAGCGAAGCAAGTGCTCGAAATCAGAAGTACTAAAACCATTCCAAACCTTTTCATCATGGGTATCTCCCAAGTAGTTTTCCCGCATAGTTGCTGCAAAAGCAAACAAAGGCAATGAAAGACAAGGCGGCGGCGGAGATGGTCGGCCCCGCGGGGATTCGCCCCCTCGCGTTCGTGCCTTCCAGGCACTCACTCCGGGGGCGGGCTGCGGGCTAAGTCGCGCTTCCTGCGCGCCTTACCGCGCTAAGCGCTGCGCGCTCATCGCGGCCGCTCCTCGCATTCGAATCCCCGTGGGGACGCTCTCGTACGACATCGAATTGGGTTGGGCTAAATATTGAGGGCTAATTATAATTGTGGTTGGAAAGTGGCGTCCGTCGCGGCTTATTCTGCGAACACTTAACCCTGGTCCGGGAATACCCGGTTCGGTGGAAAAAAGCTAAAATCTCCGAGGCAGAGCTGGCACTTGCGCCTCGGAGATTGCGGAGCAAACAGAGGATTACGAAATGAACGCGGTCGATATCAGTGGCCTTGTGAAAGGTATTTTGACCATCATTGGAATTAGCATCGCCCTAGGGCAATTTGGAAAGTTGGAGCACCTGGCACGTAAGCAAGCCATGGAAGCACTCGAATGGAAGCAGGGGCTGCCTTACTTCTTCGAGCCTGAGCGAACGCGAAAGCATACAGGTGAGAATATGAATCATCACTCCAACTCGAAATGAGCCAAAATCGCGCTAAAATTACTCTTGCATATGTCCTGAATTCAGGACATAGTAGAAAAATGAAGGGGATCAAGTTCCACCCGAGAGCCATTGAGTTCATTCGGGAACAATCCCCGGAGATCAGACAGAAGATCGGCGAAGCCCTTCGTGATTTGCAAAAGGGCATGATTCTGGGAATGCCGAAGAGTCGCCCGATGGTTTCTGTAGCTCCCGGTGCTGCTGAGCTGAGAGTGAAGGATGCTGGAACAACGGCTCGGATGTTCTACATCACGAAGGTTGCTGATCTCATCATCGTGTTTCACGGTTTCAAGAAGGATACTCGGAAGACACCGCAACACGAAATCGAGTTGGGCAAGAAAAGGCTGAAGGAGGTTATCGATGGCAAAGTCTAAGAATGGAAAGGCAGTGACAGTTCATACGGCAGAAGAGCTGGGCGAAATCCTTGGTCTCTCCCTGGCTGAAACCGCTGAGATGGAGTTTCGTTCTGATTTGACTGTAAGACTCGCCAAGATCATTCAGTCCGGGCGGATGACCCATGAGCAAATTGCCGATCGCGCAGGAACCTCGCGAACGCGTGTGACAGCGATTGCGAACGGGGGTACCGATGGAATCTCGACCGACGTATTAATCCGAGTCCTGGCGGCTACCGGATACAAGGCTGAACTACGAGTAAAAAAAGCAGCCTGAAGCTACGGCGGCGCTCAGGATCGCAAACTTATTTTTCCAAGCCACTTTTTTTGCGCTCGAAAGAGCTTATCTTATTGGTCACCCTGTGGCCGTAGACTAAGCGAGTTTGGTAACTATCGAGATCACCTGCAGTCAAAAACGGGCGGGGAGCCGAATGAATTGCCGAGGCGAGGTTTACATCCCTGTGGGTCATCGTCATGGCTGCTGCCCAAACCTAAAAACAATCCCTTCAAAAATCAGCACTTATCGAATACGTCCCAGGTCAATCCCGACACATTTTGACGCAATGCGGGGGGGGGGGTAGAATAGAGGAAAGATTGGAATATTGGCCTCAAACCAGGCTAAAATTGCGGATTTTCTTCTGAGAACTGGATTTCCTCTCCAGCGAAGCGATTCCCTTCCAGTCTGTAGAACGTGTGACGGAGTTTTTATGAAGTTTTTATCATTGCTGAAATCGTCGCCTGGGTGGAACCCGGTCACGGGGCTAAGCATTTTCATATGCCCTCTCGGGATCGTATTGAGTAGCTGCGTCCCCGAACTCATTCATCCGCCCGACAAGGTTTCAGCGCAGGCTCTTAATTTAACCCCGCTTTCACCGGCCGCAGTCGCTGCAAACATTCTCTTGAACATGGAAGCTTACGACTCGAATGGCAACGTGCTCACCGGAACGATGCCCAATCAAGGCAACTGGAACATGAATACGACGGCGTTTCCGGGAGCAGGGTATTACTCGGGTCTGACCTCCACGCTGACGACGACCAACGTCTGCACGGGGACGACTATTTTTGGTGCGGCCGGAGCAGCGGTTTGTGAAAGTGGGTCCACGGTAAGTCCGGCGGGTGCAGCTAATATCCTTTCTGGGCTTGAAGCCTGGGATGCCACAGGCACGAAGATCACCGGTACGATGACCAACCAGGGAGCACTCAATGCTCAGAACGCTTTTCCGGGCTCTGGCTATTACAACGGGACTGTGAACAATGCGCCCACGGCCTCCCAGATCGCTTCAGGAAATACGATTCTGGGTGTCTCTGGAAGTTTTACCGGAACTTTTGCGCTCAACACCGGTTCGAATGCTTTGAGAGATGCGGGAGTTTTAGTCGTGCCCCAGCTGGCGGGTCAGACGACTTCGAGTCAGCTCACGCTGAACAGTGAAGTCGCCACTTACGGGAGCAGCAATCTCCCGACGACGGGGGGCTACAATTATCGGGATATTCCGGATGCGACGAAAGATGACGAAGGCTATAACGGTACGACCTGCGCCTACGCGCTAAGGCCTGGAACCAATTGTGGAATCGCCCAAGCGACCCTTGCCGCACGGATCGCTGATTGTGCGACTCAGAACCCAAGCACTTCGACCTGGAATGGGGCCGCCCAATGTAGCCAGGGTCAAGGGATGTGGCAATTGGTGACCCGCAACGGTGCCAATCAAGAAGTCTGGAAGGATCAAAGAACGGGGCTGATTTGGAGTTCCTACGTTTCTGCAGGGATCAACTGGTGTCAGGCGAGCGGAAATACCCAGAATGCGCCGGTGACGTTCACGCAAGCGTATAATAATGCGGCAGGTACGCCCATCACCGGAAATGGAACCCTTGGAAGCATCAGCGGCGGATCTTCGTCGTTGGGTGAAACAATCACCGTCACCTTTACGAATGCAACCACGTTCAGCGTTTCTGGCACTGGGGGCGCGGGAGGCTGTCAGGGAGGATCCATTACGTCGGGTGGACTGACCACGACGGCGGGGTCCACTGTCACGTGGTCACGAGCGGGTTTTTGTAGTTTTACGATCACTCAAGGGGCGGTGAACTATGCGGCCAATGACAAACAGATTTTGACCAGTGTTGCAGCCGCTTCTTATAGCTGTGCTCCCGGAGCTGGATCATTGCTACAGCCGGCCTCTCCGGTGAGTTTTTGTGCCGAAGCAGCGGGAGTCAACGCACCTGCGGGCGAGAATTGGGGCACGGGAACCTATCTGGCCGCAAAAGGAGCTCTGGGGGCCAACTCCACGCCGAGTGTGAGGTGGCGGCTTCCGACGATTCATGACTATGAGCAGGCGGAGATTAATGGAATCAGGCAAGTCTTCCCGGATATGGGCATTGCAGGAACCAATCGTCCGGTGATCGATGGTTCTCCGGGTGCCACAAACTATGAATGGTCCGCTTCGTTGTTCTCCGGTAATCGCTTCGGCTCGTGGGTATTCTACGGCAGCGTTGGCTACGTGTTCTATATCATCCGCTATAGTACAGCCCCCGTCCGTTGCGTGGGCCGGTAGGCGTGCCTGTAATTTTATGATTGGGTCATTGAGGGCCGCAAGGCCCGGACGTCCCGATCGCGAAGCGATCGTCGCTTAATTTTTTAAATCATGTCACGATACGAACATCTCTCTCTTTATCAAGCCTGTTACACGTTCAGCCGCGAGATTTATCGCATCAAGCTGAAATTGCCTGCCGCACTTAAGCATGATTTGGGAGCTCAAGTCTTTACTTCTTGCCTCCGTTGTCTTCGGTGCGTGATCTTCGCAAACGGATCGCAGCGCAAAAGTCGCCCTTTGCAGGAGCTTCTTCTCGAAATTGAGTCCCTTCGAACCTATACGCGGCTTCTTCACGATCTTCGCGGCATCAGCAAAGGCGAGTTTCAAACACTTTCAGAACGCTTGCGCGAAATGGCCGCGCAGGCGAACGCCTGGCACAAATGGGAGTGCGATCGCGTGCGCAAATCGGAGTCCTGAATCCTAAAAATACGGGTTGACGGTGCCCGCTTTTTAAAACAAGATGAGTTCGGATGGATGGCCAGAATCACCCCGCCTACGGGTCGGGTGAGTGTGCCTAGATCCCACGGGAGTCCGGCCCAAAAAAGGGCGATACGTGAACGAATCTCCGATCCCGGCTTTGCCGGCCTTGGAGAGGGAGCAGAACAGGACAACTGAATGGTCCGCTTCGTTGAACTCCAATAATCGCAACAACTCGTGGATATTCAACGGCAACAATGGCAACGTGAACAATAACAACCGCAATAACACATACCCCGTCCGTTGCGTGGGCCGGTAGGCGCGGGATTCCAACTGATGAGCAGGAGCAGGCGAGCGGGCTCAAAAGAGGCGCGAGCCTGCTCCTGCTTTTATCGAAAGCGTACCGCCCGATAGGTTTTTTTAACCTGGATGGGTGTCCAGGAATCAAAGTGACCTGCGGGAAGGTGTTCGGGGTTGGTGAGCTGATGCTTCAGCCTTTCGATGGCTTCCTCGCGAAAGCGATAAGTTTTTGCGTGCTTTAAAAAACCCAAGCGTGCATTGAGGCTCGAGATGATTTTCTTCTGATCGAGTGAGCGGAACGAGAACTCTAAGGGGTGTTCGGGAGGTCTTTCTTTGGGGTCGCACGATTCCAATCGCTTGAGCGTTCGGATGAACTCCCATTTCTTGGAGGCGGGAGCTTTGAGCGTGACGTGGCCTCCGCCAGCGAGATCCTGCCTGAGCTGATAGCCCAGGTACTGAATCCCGGAGGAGAGCGGTTTAAGGGTCGTCTTGTCCGGATTCAGCCATTGCCCGCGATTTTTCCGCAGCCAAGTGTCGATCGGATCAATCATAGATGAGAGGCGTTTCGGATCGGTGTCAAGAAGAGTCAAATCATCCATGTACCGGAGGTAAGCACCCGGGCGAAGGTTCCTGTAAATCCAGTGATCCACCCCGTCGAGATAAACATTCGCCCCAAACTGGCTGATGAGGTTTCCGATCGGGATGCCGACGTTCTTGCCCTGGTTGAACCAGGATTTGTGAGGAGGAATCACCGCTCGCAGCTCAGGTGGGCTATCGATCCAGACGTCTTTTCGGGCGTCATGATGGAATGAGAGATGGACGAGCCAACGGAGGTACTCGTCCCGGAGGTCCTTGAGTAGAATTCCGGCTAAAATAGGGCGATGGATCGTCACGAAGAATGAGGCAATATCTACTTGAAGGGCAAAGACTGGGTGTCTGCCCCCGTGGCTGAGCCGCCGCGCCTGCTGATCCAGATAGGCGATGGCTTTGTAGCCGCCCCTTCCTTTGCGGCAGGCAAAGGCCGAATGCACGAACCTGGGCTCCCATCGGGGTTCCAGGCGGCCGACCAATAAGTGATGAACGATCCGGTCGCGGAAATGGGCAGCAAAAATTTCGCGGGGCTTGGGATGGGTTACGACGAAACACTTCGAGCGCGAGGGCTGATACTCGCGGCTTTGTAAGTCGGCGTGCAGGGAGAGGAGGTTTTCGCCCAAGCGTGACTCGAAGCGAATCTGATGGATGCTCGGACGCTTCTTGTACCGGCACTTCTGATAAGCGCTCATCACATCGGAAAAGGTGGGCCATGGGTTGGATTGCATTTTATTACGATATTCCTATTTTTATATTTATAAACATACATATTTATGGCAATATTATGAATGGATGTGCTCCCACTGTGTTTTTTGGAAAATTCGAATGGGATGAGGAAAAGGAGAGCGAAAATATCCGCAAGCACGACTTAGATTTTTATACCGCTGTTCTAGTGTTTCTAGATCCTAATCGAAAAATTGCAATCGACGAAAAACATAGTCTGACTGAAGAACGCTTATTCTGCGTGGGCAGCATTGGAAATCAAGTCGCCACCGTTCGATTCACTCAGCGCAAGAACCGAATCAGGATGATCGGAGCTGGCTTTTGGCGAGCAGGGAGAAAACTTTATGAAGCATAAAAAAGCGAAAGACATTAACGAACCTCAAGGAAATCTCACTCCCATTCCGGATTTTTTGCCTCCGCCAGAGGAACTCCTGCCCATCGAAGAAACGATTAAGATTACCATCGCTTTGGACGCCAAAACTCTGAAGTTTTTCAAAGGGTATGCGGGAAAATCAGGTTTAAAGTATCAAAGACTCATTCGGCAAGTCCTCAAGGGCTATGCAAGAAAGTACGGATAGCGCTCGTCCCTGAGGGCCCGAATTAATGTTCGTCATCAGACTCCGATTCTGATTTGCTCCTCACGTTTATACTTTCTTTTCCTCTGGCGGTCCTCTTCGATGGCATCAAAGGCCGCTTTTGAATCCGCTGACACATAGACCCAGTGGGTACGTCCTTCCTTCGCTAATCTTCGGGAAACTTCGGAATCATGAACATTACGGAGATGAGCGAGGCGCGGGCTTGCCGTACCGTTGTGAGTCGGACGATAAGTCGTTCTCATTAGCCAGTCGACCCTTTCTTTGAGCCCGGCGCGTGGAGTTCTCGTTTTGGGCCGATCGTCTGGAACAATGACTTCTTCTTGGCGAGTACGATTAATCGGGTGAAGACGATACACAGGGCAAATGCGAACCGCTTCGGATTTTCGGAACATTCCCCGATCGCGAGCATCGGGTGGAACAAAGAGCGTATTCCAATAAGCGGGGCGACGCTGCTTTTGCGGAATCCAGTCGGGAAACCCTTAGGTGATTTTTTGATAGGCAAGATGTAAACGATCCTTGAGTGATGCCAAAGAGATTCCCAACTGTCTGGCAATTTCAAATTGAGTCCAGCCTTCCGAGTTCTCGAATTCAGTCCATCGGATCGCCTCTTGCTGTGGGGGTGTGAGACTCCGCCAAACCCGATTCCATTGTTTCATCCACTCCGGGAATGTTGCCTCCACTTCACGATAAACACGTGCTTGAAGTCGATGAAATCGGGGATAGGAAAGGGCTGGCAAAATCATCTCCAGCTCACTCTCTTTAGTGATTCCCCGGCACGTTAAATAGGCCACTGCTTTGAGAATCTTGCCTTCTTGGATTTCCATTTTGTTTTGGCCTTCTTTTTCGTCAAAATGACCTTCCCGAAAAAGATCCAAAAGGTGGGAATGTTTGAGATCCCAGGCACCACCGCCCAGATAAGACGAAGCCGACTTTACCCCTGGCAGTTCTCGCCGGATGGCTTGATTGAAGACCAGAGAATCGATCCCGATCTTGAATAAGAAAACTGCCAAATCTTGGGGGCTCTCTAACAACTCATGGGTCCTAGGGAACGCATAACCCTGATCCGGAAACGAATATTCTAGGGATAAATCTTGCTGAAGCCCCAAGCACTCCTCTCGGCGATCGTTCCACAGTCTTTCTCGTTTGAGTTCAGTAGTGAGAGTTTTTAAGAAGTTGTTTTGTTGTTCTTCTGTTTTACAGGTCTGCGCGAAGAAGACAGACGACGGATCACGACGGGATTCCACTTTGAGGATGACGGCACGACTCCCCGAGCTTCGTGGATTTGGCCTGGGTCCTTTGAGCGTAGTCCCGCGGGCCGATCGTGATCTTTTCTCCGAAGTAGGATCTTGATCCTTCACCTAAAACTTATCCTCCGGCTCCCACCGCGAATAAGCGGGGATTTCTTCTTATCTCAGATCTGGGATTTTTGGCAGAGGGGGGTCTCATTAAATTTTTTCTATATAAGATTCGGGGGTTACTCGAGGTCTCCTTGGGAAAATACCCCCCAATTTCCGTAATTAGTTCCCGCTGAAGAATGCGGCTTTTGTGCGAGGCCAGACCTAGAGCAGAGGGTTTAACCGGTGTTCTACCTGCT
>JAIEMT010000029.1 GCA_019751945.1 bacterium | reverse complement strand
ATGTTTGGATTCTGGTGAACCCATTCTAAACGCGGTGAGGTCATGCTGCAATTTCAACTAAGTTTAGCACTCCGCCGCATGGCGAAGGTATCGGCCAAAGTTTGGATCAAGGCCGGCGCTCTTGAATACTTCGAGACTCTCGCCGATGACGTCTCTAAAGGTAAAGTTACGTCTTTTCCGAGAAGCGTGAAGCTCAGGGCCGGAGAAAAGGTTGTTTTGGGCTATGCCGTTTACAAGTCGCGTGCTCACCGCGACAGCGTCATGGCGAAAGTCCATAAAGATGAAAAACTAATGAAATTTTGGGAAAATATGCCTTTCGACGGAATGCGTATGATCTGGGGTGGATTTAAGAGTTTTGTGGCTTCTAAGTAAACGACCCATGACTCGCAAATTTATCCTCTCAACGCTTGTTTACTCTATCGTGACGATGATTCACGGTTTTACGTGGCACTTCAATTTCTTTCCAGAGGTGTACGCGCAGCTTGGAATCTACAATCGGGAGCCGCCGGTCATCCCGCTTGGTTTTGCTTCGATGATCATCCAGGGCATTATCTTGGCCTATCTCTATCCGCGCTACTACCGAGGTGGAACTCCGGTCAAAGAGGGCATCAAGTTTGGCCTTATCATGGGCTTTTTCTTGTTCAGCATCTCTACGCTGGCTAACGCTGCAAAGATTCAGGTTTCATCGATGAGCACCTGGCTCGCTATTCAGTCTGCGTTTCACCTGATCCAATTTGTGGTTGCGGGAGCCGGAATCGGACTCGTTTATGGAAAGTTGTCGAAGAGTTAGTCAATGGCCTACGATGAAAAGCTTGCCGAACGAATCCGCAGAACTATTCAGGGTAAAAGCGGTTTCAGTGAGAAGAGGATGTTTGGCGGTCTTGCTTTCATGCTGGGAGATAAAATGTGCTGCGGAGTTATCGCAGATCGGCTCGTCGCGCGTCTCGGCCCGAAACAAAGCGAAGTAGCCTTGAAAAATATACACGTGAGCCCGATGGACTTCACGGGTCGGCCTTTGAAGGGCTACGTCTATATCGGTTCTCTAGGATTCAAGAGTGACGCGATCCTCAATACTTGGATTCAACAAGCAATTGCCTTCACATCGACCCTTGTTAGAAAATCGGGTAATCGCTCCAAGCGAAAGACTATTTCCCAAATTGATTCTCCCGAGACTGCGCGAGTTACACCGCTTTCCAAACTTGTTAATTTTGGGCCAGTAATCCTTCCTGAGTTCAAAGCGATGGGTCTCACGACCTACGGACAACTAGAAGATCTTGGCTGGGAAGCAGTCTGTCGTAAATGGGTTGAAAACTTCCCTGAGCGACTCAATACCAACGCATTCATCGGCGTCATCGCAACGCTCGAAGGAATCTCTTGGACCAAGGTGTCCGCTTCGGACAAAGCGAAGGCTCGTGGCCTCGTTAATAAGTTACGACAAGAATATGGGATGCCCATTGCAAGAAACAAACACAAAGCACATCGAGATTAATCAAGACAAAAAATATGAACTTAGGGATTTATTGCGAGCACGGTATCAAGAATTCGTCTGACTTCATCTTGAGATCTTATGAAGAATCGCGCTTTGGATTTCCTTAAACGCGAGACTCGCACTCCGATCACTCGCTCATCGTTCATAGAAAAAATATCCTCATCGGTCACATCGTCGCCGACAAACAACGCGTTATCCAATTCCCCCTGAAAAAGAAGTGACTGCAGCGCCGTAGCTTTGTTCGGGCTTTCTTCCGGAACAAGATTCAGAACAAGTTTTCCCGGCACCAGTCGCGGCGGCGGCTGAAGCTTCGCTATTTTCTCTTCAAGCAGCATGTGCGTCTGTTTTCTATTTGCAGAGTGCCGATAGTGCAGCGAAACAGAAATCCCTTTGTCTTCAAGTATAAAGTCTTCACCAAGTTGACAACTTACATCACACTTTCTCAGACTTCTGATCCAGTTTGTACAAATTTGAGTTGCAACTTCTACGGCATCCGAAGAGAGAAGACCCTCGGCTCCATGATTTCCAAAGAGGCGTATGGCATTGCAGTTGATGCGTGCTCGCAAGTCTGAAAGTGAGCGCCCTGAAATGACTGCAACAGAAGAGATTAGGGACAATTCACGCAGTTGATTTAAAACAGTATCCGACAAACATGCCTGCTCATGCGAGGGTACGATCGGGCAAAGCGTTCCGTCAAAATCAAATGCGTAGAGAGTCCGAGCGGATCTTAACTGTTTAAGAACTGCCACACCCTCACTGTCAAATAGGTATTTCATCAGCCCTCTTGGTGTCGCTTAGCAAGAAAATGATAGAGCGGCGTCGGCATGATAAGTCGCCCAAGCGCCTGACCAAGAAATGCAGCCACCATAAACGGTAGAATGAGGATGTGCCGATCGGTCATCTCGGTCACGATAATCACCGCCGTCAGTGGAGCTTGAACGACTCCTGAAAAGAACGCGACCATTCCCATCAGGGCGCAGGTTCTGAAGTTTGGAAAGTGGAGGAGCTTCGCGAGAGAAATTCCGATTCCCGCTCCGATGGAGAGACTTGGTGAGAAGATACCGCCAGCCATCCCAGATAAATAGGAGAGGATCGTTGTTCCAATCTTCAAGAATGGAAAAAAGATACTGGCGTCGTCAACGGACGAAGCCATAAGCACTTTCTCAGTTGCTTCATAGCCTGAGCCTGCCGTATCGCCATTGGTGAAGAGGCAAATCGCTGAACAAACAAGACCGCATAAAAAGGCACGAAACGCCCAATGTTTCGGAAGTCGGGTGACTTGCGGGTAAGCCAACACACGAGCGAAAGTACCGCCAAGAAGTCCACCAACAAGACCGATCATGACCGACTGATAGATCACCCCCAAGTCGGGGGTCGATACAGCGGGATGACCGAAGTATAGATAGTTGCCTAAGAGGGCCTGGGCCGTAATGCCCGAAATAATTACGGCGAGCATCATCGCCTGGCGAAACGACCCAAGAGCACCGTCGATCACCTCTTCAATCGCGAAAGTGATTCCAGCAAGCGGCGTATTAAAGGCCGCCGCTACTCCGGCTGCTGCGCCTGCAGTGAGATAAGAGGGCAGCTCGACGTGAGGAGCATGCTTCTTAACCTTTCGGCCAACCGCTGCAAAAACAGATGCTGCAATCTGAACCGTTGGTCCTTCACGGCCAATGGATGCGCCACCGAGAATTCCAACAACCGATGAGATTACTTTTACGGCTGCGGTTCGCATTGATACCAGTGGCAATTTCCAAGGGCGCTCCGATTGCGGAGACTTCGCACCCGCTTCGATTGCTTCGAGCACCTGGGGGATGCCACTTCCCTTGGCATCAGGCGCAAATTTCCGAACGAGAGCCGTTGCGAGTAAGAAGGCAAATGGAGCAATAGCGACTACCACATAGGGATTTGCGAAAAACCGGGTGAGAAACCATCCTTGCGCAAGACTCACCATACGCGCGTAAAGAACGGCGGCTCCACCTACGAGAACTGCGCCGACCCAAAGAGAGGCGTGTTGATAGCTACGCGCTTTCGAGAAGTTCATGAGGGCTGTGCCTTCAACGGACTTGCGATACCACCCTTTGCCTGAGCAATTCTATGAATCTCAGCTAGAAATGAACCGGCCCACGCGTAGACATTTTTTTCGGATACGGTTGCCCGCATTCGCTCCATACGCCCACGCCGCTCTGATTCAGGCATGGAAAGGGCGCGATAGAGCGCCTCGGCGCATTCTTCGATATCGTAAGGATTCACAAGAAGCGCCTCAGTAAGCTCTCTCGAAGCTCCGGCAAAAGTACTCAAAACTAGGGCTCCCAGATTGTCGGCGTGAGCGGAGACATACTCCTTAGCAACAAGGTTCATTCCGTCATGAAGTGAACTTACAAAACAGACATCGGCTGCGCGGTAGTACCGATAGAGCTCCGGCGAGTTGTGATGGGAGAGTTTAAGTAGAATCGGCGCGACCTCGGCCTTGGAAAACTTCCAGTTGATTTGGTCCGCGACCTCCTGAACTTCGGAGTTCAGGTCTTGATAGCGTTTAATATGGGTTCGGCTAGGAGCCCCGATTTGAACAAACACGAACTTGCCGACTAACTCTGGGTGTTTATCGAGAAGTCTCTCGACACTCCGGAGTCGCTCAACGATGCCTTTCGTATAGTCCACTCGATCGACGCCGATCCCCATCTTGACGTGCGACGGAAGGTTCAGCTCCGCGAGCAACTCCTCGCGCTCTTTTTGAAATGCTTCGACCGGAATTTCATAGCGCGTCGGCCACTCCACGCTGATCGAGAAGGGCTTCACGTAGCAGACATGCCCTTGGATCGTCACTGAGAACTGCTCGCGGTCGACTCGCGCCTCAAGAAACCGATCCACAGTGTCGAGAAAATTATTGCAGTGAAATTGAGTATGAAACCCGATCAAATCCGCACCCAACATCCCGCGCAGGAGCTCCTTCTTCCAAGGACAAATTCCGAACGCTTCCGGATTCGGCCAAGGGATGTGCCAAAAGAGGCTCAAAATCGCGTCTGGCTTTTCTGCGCGAATGAGTTCTGGAAGAAGCGCGAAGTGGTAGTCCTGAATGAGCGCAATGGGATTAGATTCTTTGTGCTCTTCAAGAAAGGCGCGGGCAAACTTCTCATTTACCTTCTTGTACGCCTGGTAATCATCGACATCAAAGCTTGGGCGAGTATGAGCGATATGACAGAGGGGCCAGAGTCCTTCGTTTGAAAACCCGTAGTAGTAGCCTTCTTCTTCCTCTTTCGTAAGCCACACGCGTTTCAGGCCATATTCGGGCTTATCTGGCGGGACGAGTAGTTTCCCATTCGCATCCGCAGTTTCTCTGTCTGCTGTACCGCTACCATGAGCGATCCAGAGCCCTGAGCACGCACGAACGATGGGTTCCACCGCCGTCACAAGTCCGCTTGCGGGAAGCAGCACTTCTATCTTCGAGCCCTTCCGATTATGAACATAGGGCTCCCGGTTTGCGACTACGCAAAGCTGTGTATCGCCAAATACTTTCTGAACTTCCCCGCGAAGGCGAGAAGGCGTCCAAGCAAGGCCGGTTTCAGCTTCTTTCACCAAATCTTTTGCGTGCCGCAGCTCCCGAATAACCTTTGAAAGGTCTCTAGCGAGCGGCGAAAACTCAGTTCGCGTAATCGACTCATCGACTTTACCTTCGCCAGTGAGCAAACCTCGAAACATGTTCTTGAGTCGATGCACTGAATCGCTTCGAGTCCATCGGTACACAAACAACGTAAGGAGAAAGAAGAAGAAAGAAAGCGCCGAAAGCAGAATGACGACGTAGGTTCGTGTCGTCTCGTGGCGCTTCACCATGTAGTTCGTGTCATGCAGCACGATCAGGTAGCCGAGTAGTTTTCCGTCTTCAGAGATAGGAAATGCCGCTTGGTGCAGCGTCAGCCCTTCAGTGGTTGTAATGAGAACAGCGCTCTCTTGGGCTGCCTTCCAAGCTTGGTCGCAATGGACCTCAGGGGGGACGGCCTCACTTCGAGCCATCACAGTTCCGTCGGTAGCGCAGACCATCGCGCCAGTCAGCCGCTCGTCCTTACTAATGCGGTTGAGGAGCTTATTGATCGTCGCTGGCTTCTTCCCGTTGATGTTGTCGACGAGATAGTCGTGGATGCTTTCTGAGATCAGAACCGATCGACGGGCAAGGTCACCCATTACCCATTGGCTCTCCAGTTTCTCCATTACTTTGAGAGATCCAAAGACCGCGAGCCCGATAACCGGGCAGAGCACAGCGAGAAATCTTAAGGCAATTCGCATAGCTAGTTACATTACTGTATTGATTTGAAAAAACCAATGTGAAATACTTTTGAGGTGAAAAATTCAAATCGAAAGCTCGAAACCATTGCTGGTCGGCTCAAAGGCAACCAAATCAATTGGAACCAGGTCTATTACTTCTCTGAGATTGCAGCAGCGGGTTCCATCAAAGAGGCCGCCGAAAGACTAGAACTCACGCCTTCAACTTTGAGCCTGCATCTTTCGCAACTCGAAGAAGATCTCGAAGTGCAGCTCTTCTTCAGACAACATCGAAAACTTACACTCACTCCGGAAGGGACTCGTCTCTACCAACAGGCCAAAACCATGTTCGAGGCGGGCCAGCGCCTGATCGACGTCGTGTCACCTATTCCCCTCGGTTGCTATCCGGTTTCAGTGGCACTTGTGCCAAGCCCCTCTCTTTCGATTGCCAATCGTGTTCTGGGAAAGCTTCTTCAGCGGCAAGAGCCTTTCAATATGAAGGTGTTTCGCGCCGACTATGCGGAGCTTGAGAAGGGCCTTTCGGACTCGCGATTTGATTTTGGTTTCTCGGATCGAATCCCCGAACGCAAAGACCTGGTTCATCAACGCGTTTCACAAGCTTTCGTTAAATTTTATGTCGCTCCAAAGTGGGCGGACACACCATTTTCAGAGTTGCTCCAAAGACTTCCGCTGCTCATTTGCAATGCCGTACCTTCGCAGCGAAGCCTTGCCGAACAAGCTCTCATTGACGCCGAACTCGTGCCCTCTGCCGTTGTGACGTCGGACTACCCGAGCACGCTGATGGACCTGTGCCAGCAGGGTGCAGGCATCGGAGTGTTCAGTGAAACTCCGATGCAGCGAATGGCCATGCAAGGACTAACGACGCTTCGGATTCCGCAAGGTGCTCCAAAGCTTCAGGACAACCTTTTTGTCCTTTGGGCGCAAGGGGCGGAAAACACGGCAGCCGTAAAACTTCTGCAAGAAGCGCTTAAGGAGGAGAACTTCCTTGGGACAGCTTGATTACGCGCTCATTGGAAACTGCCAGAGCTCTGCGTTGATCGACAAGCAGGGCTGCATTGTCTGGGCCTGCCTTCCGCGCTTTGATTCTGAAGCTGTCTTCGCCTCCCTCTTAGGAGATGAAAAGGCTGGCATTTGGAGCATTCTGCCAGAAAACGGCGACTACGAGACAAAGCAGCGCTACCTTCAAAATACCAACGTTGTAAGGACCGAGTTTCATCTTAAGAATGGCGACCGCTTCGATCTCATCGACTTCATGCCGCGCTTCCAAGAGCGCGATGAATATTATCGCTCGCCGCAGATCATTCGCATCATCCGGCCCGTGAAGGGCAATCCTCGCATCAAGGTGCGCTTTCAGCCCCGATTCAACTACGGAAATGTCACTCCCGACGTCGCGAGCACTAGCGAAGGAATCGTCTATCGAAACGACTCCACACGTATCTATCTGAAGACCGATGTCCCTTCGACCTACATTCTTGAAAACCAAACCTTTGAACTGAGCGGGGATCGCTATTTTGTTTTGAGTCATGGCGAGCCCTTCGGGCATGCGCTTCGGTTTGGTTGCGAGGAGTTTTTCGAGCGCACGACGGCGTATTGGCGCACTTGGGTCAAACATTGCAGCATCCCATTCGAGTACCAGGACGCCGTTATTCGCTCGGCGCTGGCGCTGAAACTCCATATTTTTGAGGATACGGGCGCAATTATTGCGGCCACAACAACTTCAATCCCTGAAAGTCCCGACGGCGGCAGAACTTGGGACTATCGTTACTGCTGGCTTAGGGACGCTTACTTCGTCATTAACGTTCTCAACCGTCTCGGTCACTTCGAGGAGATGGAGAGATTCATTCAGTACCTCCACAACATCGCTGTCACTGAGCCTGGAGCTGAGCTTCAGCCAGTCTATGGTATTGGTGGCGAGCGAGAACTCCACGAGCGCGAGCTGCCGTGGCTGAAAGGCTTCAAAGGGATCGGTCCAGTCCGTGTCGGGAATGCCGCTTATGCCCACGCTCAGTACGACGTCTATGGAGAGATGGTTCTTGCGGTGACTCCTTTATTCTTCGATACGCGACTGGACCGAATCGACCATCAACGCGCTTTCGAGAACGTGCGTAGACTCGTTGACCAAGCCACCGCTGCTTTCGACAAGCCGGATAGCGGAATATGGGAGTTCCGTTCCGAGCAGAAGCATTATGTTTTTTCAAAGCTCATGTGCTGGGCAGCGGTAGATCGCGGAATCAAAATCGCAACTAAGCTTGGCGTTCAAAACGAGTACGGACGTTGGGCTGAAATCCGCGATCGCATGCGCGATCACATCGAAAACCAAGGTTGGAATGAAGAGCTCGGTTTCTACACTCAGGCCATAAAGGGCGTAAATCCGGACGCCTCAAACCTACTCATGTCTGCGGTAAATTTTCATTCCGGCAAAGACGAGAAGTTTCGCCGCACCGTTGAGCGGTACGAGAAATTGCTGATGAACGACGGCTATCTCTTCCGCTACAAAAACAAGGACGACTTCGGTGTTCCGAAGCACGCTTTCACGATTTGCACTTTCTGGTTGATTGATGCCCTTGCCTCGATGGGACGAAACCAGGAAGCAAAGGATGTATTTGCAAGGGTTCTTAGCCGATCGAATCACGTTGGCCTATTGTCCGAAGATGTCGACCCCATAGGTGGAGAGCTGTGGGGTAATTTCCCACAGGCTTATTCGCACGTCGGCGTCATCAATTCCGCCTTCCTGCTCTCGAAGAGCTGGGACGAGGCGTTCTGATGGTAAGAGTGCTAGTCCGCATCTACATCAAAATCCGAAGGTATCTAGCAGAATGCTTTGATCCACGTGCCCAGCTTCCGAAGAACATCCCCGATGACGCAATCATCGAGTATATGACCGAGCTTGAGCGTTCTCGTAAGAACGGAGGTCATTGAGCGATGGCTGGCGAAGACCTTCCCGAAAGCGTTCTGCTCTTTCTCGATACCTGCATCGACTCGGTCGAACAGCTTCGGGTACTACTGCTTCTTCAGTCAGCTCCGGAGAGGATCTGGACGACGGCGGAAATCACCACAGAACTGAGAAGTGCAGACACCTCAATAGCAAATCGACTTGACGCGCTCTATGCGCGCAAGGTCCTTTGGCCGGTACCCAACGCGAAAGATCGCCATAAATATAGTCCAACCAACGAGGACCTGAGGCATGTTATCGGAGAGCTGGCGACGCAGAACCAGCTGCGACCCTACCGGGTGATTGAGGCCATCTATTCACGCCCAAACAAGGCTCTTCAGGCATTCGCCGATGCTTTTAAGCTGAGGGGAGGCAAGTCATGATCTCTGCTCTTGTCTACTTGATGTGCGCGCTTACGAGCATTCTGTGCGCCGTCTTGCTCTATTTAAAATATCGGAGAAACCGCACTCGCTTGCTTTTATGGAGCGGAATCTGTTTCTTTTGCCTCGCTTTGAATAATATTCTGCTATTTGTCGACCTCGTCCTAGCACCTCAGATTGACATGTCTGTAATCCGCACTTTACCCGCTGTCATGGGCTTTGGTGCTCTCGTGTGGGGGTTCATATGGGACACTCCATGATCGGGTTCTATGAAACTCTTTCCGGCGCTGCATTATTCGGAGCATGGGCGGGCGGCGTCCTGTTCTTAAAGTTTTGGATTAAGACGCGGGATCGGCTCTTTCTCATCTTTGGGGTCGCATTTTGGATCATGGCGTTAGAGCGCTTGATTCTCATGTTCATGCGCGACCCCGGCCGGGGAGAGGATCATTCTCTAGTCTATTTGATTCGACTCGTTGCATTTCTGCTGATCCTCTTTGCGATTGTAGACAAAAACCGCGAAGATAAAAAAGCGTCATGAACCCGACTCGAATTGAATTACTCGGAACAGTTCTTTTTGCTCTCGCGATTCTCCATACTTTCTCGGTGAAGGTCTTTCAGCATCTCGCGTGCAAATACCGCGAGGGTTCGGTTCTTGAAAACCTGTTCCACCTACTTGGGGAAATCGAGATCGTCTTCGGCGTTTGGGCGGCAATTCTAGTTGCCACCGTGGCTTTCGTCATTGACCCAAGCACTGCAATCAAACTAGTAGAGAAGCGCAACTTCACTGAGCCGCTTTTTGTTTTTGCGATTATGACTGTCGCAGCCACGCGACCCGTAGTTTCTTTAGCAAGACAAGCCATTGCTATGGCGTCGAAACTATTTCCTTTCGGACGAGAAAGTGCATTTTTGTTCTCAGCCCTTACCGTGGGACCGCTTCTCGGAAGCTTCATTACTGAACCCGCTGCAATGACCGTCACAGCGCTCATCATGCGGGATCGGTTTTTTGACAAAGCACGATCAGAGCGTCTCAAGTATATGATGCTCGGAACGTTATTCGTGAACGTTTCAATTGGCGGCGTGCTGACTCATTTTGCAGCGCCTCCCGTTCTGATGGTCGCACGAACATGGAAATGGGATACGGCTTTTATGTTACGTCACTTCGGTTGGAAGACCGCGCTTGCCTGCATCGCAAATGCCGGAATTCTTATCCTACTCAATAAAAAGGAGCTTGCTAAAAACGTAGCCCCATCGAGTTTGCATCGTGGCCGCCTTCCTTGGTGGTTGAACGTCTTGCACTTGGCCTTTCTTGCCTTGATTGTTTTGACCTCTCACCATCCAGCTGTTTTTATTGGATTGCTGCTTCTGTTTTTGGGCCTTGCTGATATCACGAAGGAACACCAGGAAGAACTGAAGCTAAAAGAAAGTCTCCTTGTCGCGTTCTTTCTTGCTGGCCTTGTCGTACTTGGCGGACTTCAAGGATGGTGGCTGAAACCTCTTGTGGCGAGCCTGTCTGAAAGAGCTCTTTTTCTGGGAGCAACGGGTTTGACTGCTTTCACGGATAATGCGGCACTCACTTATCTCGGGTCTTTGATTCCGAATGTATCGTCATCGTTTCAATACGCGCTGGTTGCTGGTGCAGTGGCGGGTGGAGGATTAACCGTGATAGCGAATGCTCCAAATCCTGCGGGATTTGCAATTCTGCGAGAGCGGTTTGGTACGGAGGGAATTAGCCCAGTGAGATTGTTTTTTAGTGCATTACTGCCGACGGCGATCGCTATGATGTTTCTTTGGATATTGCCATAGGGTCTTTAAGTTGGGCTATGGGCTATAGAATATAGCTGGTATTACTGAGAAACTCAGTTCAACTTTTCATAGTCACTTTTTCTTACCCTTCCACGGCTCACCTGGGAGGTGCTTCACTAACGCATTTTGTACTCTCTTGTGCGCATCTAATGGATCGAATGAAAAACCACCAGCTAAGAGCTTTGGAACGTCGGCTAAGAAAATAGGATCGCTGATTTTTCCAAAGAGATTGGCCTCAAATTCGGCACGGCTAACTGTTGTCCCGTCATGAGCCACGTATCGGTTGAAACATTCTAAGACTTGCTTCGAGTCGAGAGAGGAAATCCTCGTTAGCGCTTCAGAAAGATCAAAAAGATCGCGTCCCTTTTTTCGCTGATAAAGAGCACGGAGCTTGGTGCCTAAAAGTTCCTCTGCCCGATAAGTCAAAATTTGAGATTTGCCTTTGAACCATGGACTATCAACGGAGTATTCGGCGCTTTGATGCCCCAAGACCGTAAAATGTTCTCGGGTGTTGATTTCCACTTTGAGCTTAAGCGTAGTAACGGGCGGAAGTTCGGACTCAAATCGGTAGTAGAGAGTTGCACGTCCGGCTCCTTGTTTCCATTGCGGCTTGCCTAACCAGAAATCGAGCCGCGCGTGAATAGCATCCAAAACTGGTCCGATAGATTGTCCATCCACTTGAACAAGGTCAATGTCTTCTGAGTACCGGCCCGGTGGCTGAAGAAAAAGTTTATGCAGAGCCGTTCCTCCTCGGAATGCAACTGCCTTTTGAAGAAGTGGATCAGAAAATAACTCAACGAGAGCTCGGGAAATTACCAAGTCTTGTTCAACTTGGGTATCGAGTGCCCACGGAACAGTTTGTCGCCATGCCGTGATGTGAGCTTTGGAAATCATACTTCATCAACCTCGATTTTCTCATTCACACGAACTTTCCATTTTCGATCGGTAGGCTGTCGCGCAGTGGGCTTATCCGCTCTCAGTGCAGTAGAAGTAGGTTTTTTCTTTGTGATCCATTCCGCAAGCTGAGTTGATAATGAAGCACTAACACCTACCTGATCCAACAGATATCCAAGCCTTTGCACATGAGCGAGTTCCGGCTCTTGCTCTGCTGCCGAAATAAGTTTGCCCGCGTCTAGCCGATCTGCAAGCTCGCTTAAAACGGTTGCAACGTGATTGAGGTGTCCGGCATTTTCCATGTATCGCACTAAATCTAGAGCAGTGGCTTCGGGCGTTGAGACTCGCATAGAGCCCGTTTCTGTTTTTACCTCTTGAATGGGGGTATGCTTCATTTGCTGTTTAGTGAAAAAACGAATTCGTGCCCGACCCACGTTGAGCTGCCGCAACTGAATCGGAGCAATAACTTGAAATTCTTGTGGTTGCTGATGGGCGGCTCCGTGAATGGCTGCGGCACTCAATAGTCCCACATAGTAGGAGCAACCGTGAAATCTCATTAGATCGTCAATGAACCAGATTGGTGGCGGAGCTTCAGCCTGTCGATATTCGAGGGGCACGATGACGTAGAAGCCTCGACGCGGAACGGCTAAACGTTGCTTTGCTACTAGTCGCTCAACGGCTTTTTTTATTGCCTGTTTTGAAAGCCCCAGCGCGGTAATGGCTTCATCACGGAGGAAAGTGTATTTTCCTGATGATTGATATGAGTCCACAAGCTGCGCTAAGCTGGTCGGTTTATTTTGTTTTTTAATATTCATAAAGCGACATATTTTGTCCCTTTTAGAATATCATATATCTATAAGCCATGTACAGTATACGTAAAGATACCTTAAATGTCTCTTTGTGTATATTAAAGCAAGTAGAGCCCTCTTGAAAATATAAGTAAAATCAACTAGTTGTGGCAGTTGAGTGCCGCCAGACAAAATACAACCTCTTTCTCCACAAGTTTTTTGAATGATGCGCGTTGAGTCATTAAATACCTTGTGATACGTCGTCTTACAATTTAAGACGTAGGAATTTTATGACGACAATCACACGTACTGTTCGCTTCAGAAAAGACGAGGCTGAACTGATCGACCAGTTTTTATCGAAGAATCCAGTTTTGGATTTTTCTACTCTGGCTCGCTTGTCCATCTCGCGCTTCATTAAGAATCCTGATCTTCAGCTAGAGCCGGTCGAAATAAAAACGCAGAAAGCAAAGCGTCGTCTATTAGAACCTCGGCAGGAGCAGTAATTATGTCCGATCAACTTCAAACAATAGGACTTGCAGAAATCATCCAGATGCCTGGCATGGTTTTCCCTCCGCCAAACGAGTCAGTAGAGAAAAAATTCGATGGACCCTTATCAAGGCCAATGTGGGAAAAGGTCAGTAAGCTCAAAAGTCGTTATCCCGATAACTTCGACTACGGGATGTACGACCGTCTCCACGAACGCTTTGGACTTCAACAGCCGAGAGGCGGTGTAGTTTTTAAAGGCTCCTTAAAGCTCCTGGAGTCAAAAGACTGCGACAAGTGTTTTTACCGATTTGAGGTGGACACTTATGGGCGCGGTTGCATCCATAACTGCGCCTATTGCTACGCCAAGGCTTACCTCCATCAGAGAAAGTACTGGAATGAGCCGATGCCGTTTCCAATAGATATTTCTGAAATCAGGAAGACTTTCGCGACGGTTTTCGAGTCTGATCGTCATCATAAACTTCGATCCGTATTGGAGCAGCGAATCCCTCTACGAATCGGCTCCATGAGCGATTCATTCATGTGGATGGATAAGAAATACAAGGTGACTCTTGAGCTTCTGAAAATTCTAAAGTTCTACGACTATCCCTACATTGTGTTTACGCGATCAGATTTGATCGCGGAGGACGAATACGCGGCACAACTCGATCCGATGCTCGCAAGCATTCAAATGTCCATATCGAGCATCAATGAAGAGCTAACAAAAAAAATCGAGCCAGGCGCGCCATCTCCGGCTCGTCGGTTGCGTGCGCTGGAAAAGCTGGCGAAGTCAGGATTCTATACTACCGTAAGAATCAACCCGCTCTTTCCAATCTATCCAGATGGGTACTACACCGATCCAAACTTTGATCGCTCAAAGAAAATTGATCCGTTTCCGTTCTTTTCCTGGGACATGATACCAGCGATTGCGCAGCACAAGGTGGATACGGTTCTCGTCGGGGTTGTCCGTCTGTACATGCACAACTTGAGATTTCTGTCCCAAGCTCTCGGCTTCAACTTTAAAGACAGATTTTCAGGCTCAACTCGTATGGAGCGCGCGGCGCTGCATTACTCTGAATCGGAGACCGCGTTTTATTACACGAAGGCTCGCGATCTCTGCAAACAACAGGGGCTTCGCTTCTCAACCTGCTATATTGGCAACGACACTAGCGGCGAAAGTTTCTACAAATATCAGAGCCTTTGGAGCAATAAGGATGATTGCTGCGACGCTCTTGGTAATGTTCGCGGATTCACTCGGACCTGTGCAAATTTGAGCAAGCCGAGCCCGCGCGTTCCCACCGACTTTGTTTTTCCAAACACGACCATTCCTTCGGTCAATGAAAGATCGTTGGTCTAGCGAAATATGTCTTATCTTCCGGGAATCAATATTCAAGCTCCTTGGGCCACTCAAATTGTGAATGGACGAAAGGTCATCGAGACTCGGCACTATCCACTTCCAAAACATTTTGAGAATCGAAAGGTGGCGATCATTGAGACTCCCGGCTCGATCGGGGAGTTTCAAGCTCGCATAGTTGGAATCGTCGTATTTGGACCAAGCTTTCAATACGAAGACGCGGAGGCGTTTTACGCCGATTCAGCTCGGCACCTTGTCACACCAGAGACTCCGCTCTTTTCGTGGAACAAAAAGAAAAAGTGGGGCTGGCCTGTGCTCAGGGCCAGTCCGTATTCTCAAGAGCTTCCGTCAAATCTTCGTCGTGGGATGGTTTATACGATCCGAATACCGGTTCAAAGCTCGGTTCTTTCCATCGAAAGCTAGACGAACGCGAGTTCCCTCAGTCGTTTTTCCGTCAAGATATTAAGCACTTCTTCCGATAGCGAGTCAGTACTGATTTCGGGGCACACGTCTGTTCTCTGATTTCGCCTCACATTCTCGGGAGATAGCGTGAAGAAAAAGACCGCACTTGTTTCACATCTATTGAACAAAACTTCTGCCGCTTCGTTCCTGCGGCAATTATCTTCCGACGGCAGCTCATCTGATCGCAAGGCGCTCTCACAAGTATCGAAGGTCCAGGCATGGGCAGGAAAGTGGCACCAGTTGGTGAAGGAAGATGAAGATGCCTTTACCGAACGAAAAACCTATCAGGCATTTCTTGCCGAGCTACTCGACTGCATCGGTCTCACTCGCTTCAACGGCAGGAACGGCACATTTGATTTTGAGAGAGCGAGCAAGAAGCGGCCCCATGATTGCGCACTTGGAGACCTGAAACTCGACGACGCAAAAAGCGTGATGACCACGGTCATCGAAGCGAAAAAACCCGACTGGCATCTCGACCTAGACAGAAATGAAAAAGGCGAAACCGTTCTTGAACAAGCGATCAATGTATCGGAAGGCAACCCGTTTCTTCGCCAAGTTCTGACCACCAATTATCATATTATCCGAGTCTACTTGCCTCTCTTCGGATTCGAGTTTTTCCAGGAATTCACGATTGAGCAAATTGAGAACTCTGAGTCTGACGCTCTTCTTTTTGTCGCATTCCTCACACCAAGCATTTCTGTCGATCCGAGTGCGAATCCTCAAAGGCTATACCTTCAAGCGACTGTGGAACGCACGCTAAAGGACCGCAAGAGGAAGATTGATGCCCTTTACGGCACCTATATTTCAGCTCTGAATGGCGCAACCACTGCGGTCGCGTCAGTTTCTAGCGGGCTGGAACCAGTAGAGCACCGTCAACTGGCAACTCAATATGTGAATCGTTTTCTCTTCAGCGAATACGCGCATCAGTGCGGTCTTCTTCCTGCTTCGGTGCGAGACGTTCTGAAAGATAGCGGCAAAGATTTTTCACTAATTCAATTCTTCTCGCTGCTGGATAAGGGCGGCGACCGCGCTTCCATTCGCTATCCGCACTTTAACGGGGGTTTGTTCGCAAAAAATGCGACTCTCGATAAGCTTACTCCATCGAGTGCGCTGCGGAAGGAGCTAATGAATCTCACAGAGATCGAGCTTTCTGATTTGGCGCCACAGGTGTTGGGCCGCATCTTTGAGCAGTCTCTCTCTGACGACTTATCTGAGCTGCCCAATAGCCCTACGGAATCCCACGCGCTTGGAGCCGTATATACCCCTTCGGATTTAGCGAGTGCGATGGTTCGTCTGTCGTTTGAGCTTGTGGGCGAAAAGAACGCTACCGTTCTTGACCCTGCTTGCGGCAGCGGCGTATTTCTTCTCGAATCGCTAAAATATCTTCTGCACGGATCGAAACGCTCATCCCAAGAAATCGAATCACTTTTGAACAAACGTATCGCCGGATGGGACATCAATCCCGCAGCGGTCGAACTGACTCGTTTCATGATCTGGCAGTACGTTTCAAACCTTGATCTTCCACTTCCGAACATCCAAAACAACGTGCATGTAGGCGATGCTCTTCTCGATAAAATCGAGGGCTATAGTCGATCTCCAGATATAGTTATTGGAAATCCGCCATTTATTGCCCATCAGAATCTACGCCGTGGATACAAAGATGCGCTCGAAAAAAAATACGAGCTGACCCTAGATCCGAACCAGCAATACGACATCTACGTGGCTTTTTTTGAAAAGGCACTTTCCGTCGTGAAGGAGGACGGAGTGGTGGCGTTGATTGCGCCAAATCAACTCGCATTCCGCCCCTATGGGAAAAGGCTGAGGGACCACTTGCTCTCGAACCATCGAATTGAGCGAATCGTCGATCTTACAGAAGTACCCGTCTTTGATAAGGCAATTTGCCCGTTTGTTTATGTCATTCAAAAAGGCCGCGCCAGTCGTGCAGCACGGAAATATCCCGTCTACACAGACATCAGAGAGCGGAAGGGCATTATTGATGCGTTTGAGTTCCCGGAACCAAAGTCTACTGACTTTATCGAATTGGCCCATGACGTTCAGAACGAATTTCTCGCAAGAGGGCGTGTATCCTCTGGAGTGAAGTCGTTCGATTTATTCTGGGATGCCGATCATGAGGAAGAAATTACAAACGTGGGGGCGATTTTGGCTGAACGTCCCTCCCGTGGTCGCCTACAAGTTATTAAGGGTGGCAAGTCTGGCCAGACGATCTCGGTGGCGACTTCTAAGCTCGAAAATGACGGACCTGCGATCAAGCGATGTCAGGTCTCCGCTCAAGAGCGCGCTAGGGCACAGGAACGATACGGTGCCGATAAAATCGTTTTTCCGCGCTTCTTTCCCTCGCAAATGGTTACGCGTCTGGTGGGACCAGCAATAGCCGTTGCCGATAATGTCTACTATCTGCGCGCTGACGAGCTGAAGGCGGATTCGGGGTGGGATTTAGAGCTGCTTAATCACCTTTTTAATTCTCGACTCTATTCTTTGCTCGACTACGGAAGAGCAGGGTTGGACCGAATAAACGAGATCGGATTTCGCGCTCTGGACGGTGATAAATTTTGCGAGCTGCCTCTGCCCAAAGTAGATGAGAAACGCCTCGCGAAGTTTCGGAAATTAGCAAAAGAAGCCTCATTCCATCTGACGTTGGTTGATACGGCAGATTCGTTTGACGAACGGTCCCGTACAAATGAAATCCGATTGCGGAAGGTGATCGAATTTGAACGCGATGTAGCGGCGTTGTTTGGAATCGAGCTTACTGCTGCCGAAACACGAGCTGTCTTGAAATGGTGGGCGGCTCGCAGAGCTGTGCTTTCAAGACAGGAAGCTGCGTGAGTGTAAAACCCAGATACCTGTCTAAATCGCGCTTTAAGTTGGCCTGCGAGTGCCCTACGAAGCTGTATTTCACGGGCAAGTCGGAATTTGGGAACAACAAGATCGACAACGCGTTTCTTGAGGCACTTGCTGAAGGTGGGTTCCAAGTTGGAGAACTCGCGAAGCTCTATTTTGATGGCGGTATAGAGATCAAGACGGTGGATGTCGCCGAAGCCATCACGCAGACGACCGAACTGCTTCAGAAAGATTCTGTGGTTCTCTACGAGCCCGCAATCCGATGCGGGGATTTGCTGATCCGAGTCGACATACTGATAAAGCGCGGAAACAACGTAGAACTGGTTGAAGTGAAGGCAAAGAGCTTTGATCCCAGTGAGAAAGACGCATTTTATAACAAAATAGCGCTAAAAAGGGGCTCAAAGAAGATCAGTAGTGAATGGGAGCCCTATTTACTTGATGTCGCATTTCAGGTGTTTGTCGTGCGCTCTGCATTTCCAAAATGGAAGGTTACCAGCGCGCTCATGCTTGCGGACAAAACTGCGGTAGCTTCTGTGGATGGACTTAATCAGCGCTTCTATCTTCAGAAGGAAGAACATTTGCGGAAGTTGCTCCCGGCACCTCTCGTGCTGATTTGGGCTCCCCACTTCTCGTGAGAATCTCGGTCGATAACGAGGTAAAGCATATTTTATCGAGCGAGATAGACGGAAGCCCATTTCAAAAATACGTTAGCAAACTTGCGACGGCATACAAAGACGACAAAATGGTGCCACCAAAGGTCGGTACGCAATGTAAGTCGTGTGAGTTTCGCATCGATGAGAGCAAGAAAGCGGCGGGACTCAAGAGTGGATTTGAAGAGTGCTGGACGCAATCTCAGGGGCTGAAAGCATCAGATTTTGCTCGGCCACTTGTTTTTGATATCTGGAATTTTCGTAAGTCTCAAAAGTTGATAGAGGATGGCCGGTTCTTCATGGATGAACTGACCGAAAGCGACATCAAGCCCCAGCCGAGAGAGAGCGAGCCCGGACTGTCAAGTTCCGAACGGCAGTGGCTCCAGGTCGCCAAAGTGCAGGCTCACGACGGTGCCCCATTTACTGACATTGCGGGCCTTTCTGCGGAATTTGCGAGCTGGAAGTTCCCGCTCCATTTCATAGATTTTGAAACAACGATGGTGGCAATTCCGTTCAACAAAGGACGAAGGCCGTATGAACAGATTGCCTTTCAGTTCTCGCACCACATTGTGACCAATTCGGGAACGGTCGAGCATCGGACTCAATATATCAGTACGGAACGCGGTCACTTTCCCAACTTTGATTTCGTTCGTGCCCTGAAAAAAGCTCTTTCCGGCGATAATGGGACGATCTTCCGCTTTGCCGCTCATGAGAATACGGTGCTTTGTCAGATTTTCAATCAATTGAAGAATTCTAACGAGGGCGATCGAGACGAGTTGATGAGTTGGATTCGGACAGTCACTACTTCGACGGACGATTCTGTCGAAAAGTGGGATGGAAAGCGTTCGATGGTCGATATGTGCGAACTGGTCAAACGGTATTTTTACCATCCCGATACAAGGGGCTCCAATTCGATAAAAAAAGTTTTGCCCGCCATTCTAGCGACGTCGGAGTTTTTAAAAGCGAAATACTCAAAGCCCGTCTATGGGACTCAAGGGGGCTTGGTTAGCCTAAATTATCGAGATTGGCAGTGGATCAAAGTCGGGCCTCCAGGCTCTATCCTCGACCCTTACAAGCTCCTTCCGCCAATTTTCTCAGACCTCGACCTAGAAACGATGGATTCCCTTGTAACCGACGGAAGTATCACAGACGGTGGAGCTGCAATGACAGCGTATGCCCGAATGCAGTTTACGCAGATGTCCGAAGCTGAACGTAATCGGGTTAGCGCCGCGCTTTTGAAGTACTGTGAGCTGGACACGTTTGCAATGGTGCTGATTTACCAGTATTGGAAAGACCTTATTGAACGCAGAAAAAGAGAAGAGGCTGCTGCATAAAGAATGAATTGTTGAAGGATAAAGATATGGAAAAGAACGATCGAGCACTAAAGATGGCCCCCAAGCTTCCGCTGACCGAAATTAGCTACGCCGAAAGTGAGATCATCTCGCTTAAAGGTCATCCTGAGTTTACGGAGCTTTGGTTGCATAGCCGTATCGCAGAAAAGCCAGAAATTCTTGGCCTGGGCGAAGTTGTCCTCAGGGACCGTGAAAGAATTCAGCCCAAAGCTGGTCGGCTCGATCTGCTGCTGGAGGACGTTGACTTGCGTCGAAGATACGAGGTCGAAGTTCAACTTGGATCGGCAGATGAGTCCCATATAATTCGCACAATCGAGTATTGGGACAATGAGAAGAAGAGGTTTCCGCAGTATGATCATTGCGCCGTAATTATCGCAGAGAACATCACTGGCCGTTTTCTCAACGTCATAAGCCTATTTAACGGCCATATTCCTCTTATTGCCATTCAGGTAAAGGCGATCAAAATAGAAAACAAGGTGACGCTTTTTTTTACTAAGGTATTGGATGAAGTGAAATTTGGTTTTGAAGAGGAGCCGGCAGCGAATCAGCAAGAGACAAATCGCGCGTATTGGGAAGAACGCGCAACGCCGGAAACCGTCAGACTCGCCGACACAATTTTAGAATATATTTCACCCTTCGCCCCCGGCTTCGAGCTGAAGTACAACAAATATTATATCGGTCTGGCTCAAAACGGACGGGCGCAGAATTTCGTAGCCTTTAAGCCTCAGCGTAAGGCGATACGAATTGATGTCGGTATGGTGATCCCCGCGGAGATAAAGGCCAAGCTGGAAGAAGCGGACATCGAAGTGATGGACTACGTTCCACAGTGGCGAGTGACTCCAATTAAGCTGAGCATTCCTCAAGTGAAAGACAAGAAGGATGTGCTGGTAGAAGTCATTAAGCGGGCGTTTGAAGAATACTACTCGTAGTTTTAGTTATTTGATTGATAGCAACTTTTTTAGAACTAGGCAGATTAATCTCCTATTTGCTCCTGTAGTCCTTCCTATTTAAAAATAGCTATAATTTATAGCTTAAATAACCACCGCATACCGTCAATCTACGTTCCGTCAAAACCCTTGATGGTATAAGCACATCCACCAACTTTCACAGAAGTAGTTTGTTATCTACAGAGGGAGTCCCACCTTGAGGGTATAGGCTTATCGTGGTTTTTGTTTCCAAGTCGTCTTAGCAAGTTGCCCGACATCCTCCCAGATAATGGGCCGGTATTGGACGGAAGAATTGCGGGAGGATTTGATGAACATGCAAAAAGGTAAGCAAAGTGAATATGTGTCTGGAAGTTTGATTTTGACCCAAAGAATCGCCTTTGAAGCGCTGATCTCAAAAAAAGAACTGACTGTCGCTTTTGGTGTTTCAAGCAGCTTCGTCAGCAAACTGATGGCTGAAGAAGGATTGCCTCACTTTAAGATTGGGCGCGCAGTTCGATTCCGGATTTCAGATGTCTCGGTGTGGCTAGAAAAACGTCGAATGTCTTAAAACCAAAGGAGCAGAGCAATGGATGAAAAGAACTCAAATCAGGATGCGCTCGAAAAAGCGGTATGGCTGAACACCCAAGAAGCTGCAAGGTATCTGAGGATTTCGCCACAGGCTTTACGAAATCACGTCTATCGTGGAGACGTTCCGTTTTACAAGTTCAGAAGAAGTTTGAGATTCAAACGTACAGAGCTTGATCGACTCCTCGAAGGTACCAAGCAAGGGGGATGGCGTTAGTATGGATTTGGGAGCGATCAATCTCACCCGTGAGGAGCTGTACGAGAAGGTGTGGACTGCTCCCATTACTGAAATTGCAAAAACTCATTCGGTACGGGATCACGATATTATCAAGCTCTGTGAGAAAAATAATATTCCACGACCTCCCTCTGGGTATTGGTCCCGCTTAAGACATGGGTATCATTTAGATCGACCGCCGCTGCCAACGAACAGCGTTCCTAACGCCGTTAAGAAAAATCGACACTGGGAGCAAAAAACGCCATTAACAAAAAAACCAGTTACCCCAGCTCACCCGAAGTTTGATTCACAAGTGAACGAGCAGATAGAAATTATTTCACCACATCCGCTCATCACGAAAACTTACAAAGCATACAAATCGATTCATCCTGATAAGTCTGATCGATTGAGATCCGAAGAAGAGGCCCTTAATGTTTGGGTGGGCTATCGAAGCCTCGATCGGACCCTGTACTTCGTGGACCTACTCATCAAAGAACTGGAGTCGCGAGCCTATACGGTGTCGATTGAAAGAAAAACATTTGATGATGGTTGGACGACGTTGGCTAGAATCGACAGTGAGAAATTGCCGTTTCACGTTGAAGAGTCATCTGAGCGCAAGCCACTACCAGCCAGTGATTCTGGCTTGCGTTCGCGAAATCACAGTTATGAATATGTGGCTAACGGCACATTGAGTCTCGTTATCGATCATTTCCTTGGTGAGAGCCGCCAAAAGTCGTGGGCGGATACGAAGACCCGGAAACTTGAGGAAAGAATTCCAGAAATCATTGATGGCATGATTGAGGCAGCGGCCAAGCTCAAGGTCATTCGTATTGAAGATGAGAAAAGGCATGAACAAATACGAATTGAAGAAGAGCGTCGCCGTAAGATTGAAGAGGAAGAAAAATTTAGAAAAGAACAAATCGCGCAGTTAGAGCCCTGTTCTTTGTCGTGGGAAAAAGCGGCACGAATTAGGAAATTCGCCCTAGCCATAGAGGCTGCTGCTACCAAGAAGTTTGGGAAAATTGAGCCCGGCAGTCCCGTCGCGTCATTTGTCGAGCTGGCCATATCGCATGCTGATTCGATCGATCCGGTCATCCAGACGTTGAAGACATTAGATCGGAATCAGCAGGCATGATCATGCTCGAACCCCACACCCGGAAAAAGCCATTAAACGGATGGACTTCGCAGCTTGTTGCACAGCTCATTCTTGAGATGCGGCGAGCCAAGGTACCGCTTTCGGTCAGGTCTCTCCACCTCAGCAGAGGCGCTGTCCCCGATCGTCGTTTGAGCAAAGCGGCTGGCCGACCCATCTCGAAAAAGCAGCTTCATAGTATGGCATGCCATTATTTTGGAGCATGGAACTATGCTCTTGAATCCTGCGGTCTTCACTCCTCGAAAAGTGCGCATAATCGGTTTTGGGGACATACGTTAATCCTTGATTGCATCAAGCATCTTCAGCGTGCAGGGCATCCATTGAATGTAAAAAGTATTTGGCGCGACCATTCGAGAGCGACCACAAGCCTGCTCATCGAAGTTACGGGCAGATGGACCACTGGAGCCGGGCTGTACAATGCCGCATGTAGATTTTTTGTGTCGTGGGATAAGGCGCTGACCCGCGCAGGAATTCCCATAGATGACATCAAGGAGAAACCATTTTGGACAAAGCGAAAAATGATTATTGCGATTCAAGGGCTTCATCAAGCTCGAATCCCGCTTAACGCTGGTTTTGTTCAATACGATCGCAGCAAGGAAACGACTCAAGTCATAAAAAATTGCATTGGAAAACCAAGGGATGGCCGCAGCCTGATTGGAGCCGCGTATCGAACATTCGGCTCTTGGGATAGTGCTCTAAAAGAGTCTGGATTCAATCCGTCCGAATTTCGCGCAAGAAGATTCAGATGGGACAAGCAATCTATTTCTAAAATATTGAGAGCGCTTCATCGTTCAAAGGTGCCTTTGAATGTTGGCAGTCTTTCAAAAGACTTCGGCGATGAGACAAGCCGGATTATTTTAAAAACTTCGGGAAGAAAGCTTCAGGGGCGTAGTTTTTATAATGTCGGTCGCAGACGACTTGGATCATGGGATGAAGCCCTAAAATATTCTGGATTCACCCCAAGTACGATCCGAAAATTAGCTGCACAGTGTGAAGAAAGAAGGGATCAAATCATAGAAATGATTCAGTTCCTTCACATCAATGAATATGCATTGAATTCCACATCGGTGCTACGGCACTCAAAGAAAATTCAAAAGGTTCTTGAGATGAAGTTTGGCCGGGCTGTGAGTGGCTACAGCGTAAAGAATATGGCTAAAAGGCTCTTTGGTTCTTGGGACCAGGCGCTTTGGGAGGCTGGCCTTAACCCAAATGAAATTCGACGACGCTCTCCTGCGCATACGACAAATCTGCCGGTGGTCCTCTATCAATTGGAAGATACCAAGGTTGATGGAGAGAGAAGAAAGGTAAAATATCTCGGCGCGCCGCCAAAGTCTCCCGACGAAATCCTCGAAGAGCGAAATGCATCCGAAACATTGAAGGCTGCCGTTGAAGGCATGGCTGACGATGACCAGGAGCTTGTGGAACGAATTTTCGACGCCGTCCTGCAAATTCACCATTATCGAGACCAAAAGCAACTGATTCAATATGTGACCCGTTGGTTAGGTGGCGATGTCTCTGAGGAAAAGGTTTCGTCGATCTTTGCGGGCCTTTCCAAGAGGATCGAGAAAGTGATCCATTGATGAGGGTCAAATTAGATGACGAGATTCCATTTGGTTGGAAAAGGCGAAACGGAGTTCTTATAAAAAACGATCTTGAGCAATGGGTCATCAAAAGAATCCGTGATGAAAAGCTTGCCGGAAAGTCTTTGGATGAAATTACGCAGGATCTCACAAAAATCGGAATCAAACCAAGAAACGGCGGATTCTGGTTTCCGCGTAGAATCAAAAAAGTTCTTTCGGAAAATGAAAGTCTTGGCCAAAGCGTCATTCAAGAGGCAGAGGTCACAGCGGAAAAGAAAATGGATAAACCAGAGTCCAAAGTAAGTGATCTTGTGTCCCTTCCTTCTGAGGAGCCGCCCAAGAAAACAAATAGAGCTGGCGTGATTGAATACGAAATCAAAGAGTCCTGCCAAACGATAGAAAAATGCGAATCTGAAGCCGCTCAACGGTCACTTGAGATCGGAAAGATTATCACGCGTGCATTGCTTTTTGCGGTCGCGGGAAAGCGTAGGAAGGAACAACTTATGGGGGCTAGTGGGGATGAACTACAAGATCGGAATTTATGTGAGGGTGAGCACTGAAGAACAGGCGCAGTTGAAAGAGGGCTCGATTGAATCTCAAAAGCATCGAGCAAGATTATTCTACGAATCAAAAATTGCTCACGAACCCAACTGGGGAAAAGTTGTAGAAATATATTCTGATGAGGGTTTGTCCGCAAAAAACACGCGTCGTCCGGCCTATCAAAAGATGATGCAAGATATTAGGCGGAAGCATATTAACATCATCTTGGTCACGGACCTTTCACGGCTTTCCAGAAACATTATGGATTTTTGCTTTCTTCTGGAGGAACTGCGGAAATACAACGCTAAGTTTCTTTCGATCAAGGAGCAGTTTGATACGAGCACGGCAACCGGAGAAATGATGGTGTTCAATATGATCAATCTAGCGCAGTTTGAGAGAAAACAGACCTCAGAAAGAGTCACGATGAATTTTCACGCCAGAGCTTTGCGTGGTCTTACGAACGGAGCGCCAATCATTCTCGGATACCAAAGAGATCCCAGCAGGCCAGGAGCACTTATTATCAATGACGCAGAAGCTTCTCAAGTGAGAAGAATATTTGAGATATATTTGGAAGAAGGCTCCCTATCACGCGCTCTTATCAAGGTTGATGAAGAAGGGATCAGGCCAAAGGTCAGTCAAAATAGACGACACTTCAAGGCAGGACGCGGAATCTGGACTCCGGCGACGCTGCTTGGTTTATTGAGAAACCCATCCTACGTTGGACTTCGGGCCGTCAATTCCAAGCACAAGGATAAGGATCAAGCTACTTTAAAATCTTACGAAAAATTTCAATTGGTAAAGGCAGCATGGCCAGCGCTTGTTGAAAGAGTGGTGTTTGATGAGGTGCAACAGGAGTTGGATAGAAGTCGTGCACGCAGGGCCCTTGGACCGAAGTCCAGAAATTACATCTTAACCGGAATTTTAAAGTGCGCCGAATGTGGACGAAGTTTCTGTGGCGCTTCGGCGCATGGAAACAGCGGGCTCCATCGGTATTATGTTCATAAGTTAACGACTGGAAAAGTAGCCTGTAAAATTAAACGCATTAGGGCTGGAAAAACCGAAGAGGTGATTCTTCCAGAGTTAGGAGGCCTTCTTTTAAAACTTGGATACTTCGATGTCGCTCAGAACAATCTCAATACTATCTTAGAAAAACAAATGGACAGTTTGAAGCCCGAGGATTTTCGGGTGAAGGAGCGGCTACTACGCATTGATCAGGAAATTGATCATGCGTTGACGCTGAGTGATCAAGAGCTGGTTAGCTCGTCTATGTCAGACGTTCTTTTGAAACATTTGCAGAAACTTAAAAACGAAAAATCTAATTTGGAACTGACATTAAAAAAAATTCGTAGGCAAGTTGAAGCGTCCAAAAATTTGAAAATTGACTGGAATAACAAAAAAACCTTGTTGAGCAAATTTCAATCAGGCTGGAAGCAGCTACGCCCCTTTCAAAAAAATCGACTGCTTCAACGGGTTTTCAAAGAGATCATTGTCGATGCCAGTGGATTTACTCTTGTCTGTTGGTCTAGCCACCAAAAAGTAGAAGCCCATCTTCCAAGCATCGAAGTCAAATATGAACAGCAAGGGGTAATATGAGGGTCATTGCGGTCGATCTTGAAATGAATCAGCCTAGTGGAAAAATTATCCAAATTGGTGCTGTCTGTTTTCAGCCGGATAAGGGTGAACTTGTAGACACATTCAATCAACTGATTAATCCAGGTGAGCCGATTGCGCCGGAAATCGTAACGCTCACCGGAATAAAAGATGAAGATGTGGTGCAGATGCCTTCAATTGTCGAGGGGGCAAAGAAATTATCTGATTTCAAGAATCGTCTGCAAATTAATCCCATTGGAATTGTCTGGGGTGCCGGAAGATCAAACGATGTTCGCAAGATATTTGACGAGGCTGGGATTGAGAGCCCTTTCAAAAGTCGGATTATTGATGTCAAAGGAGTCTTTCAGATGCTTGCCAATGCATCGGGCTCAAAGATGCGACAGAAGGTAGGGCTTGGTAAAGCATGCGAAATTTTTGGTTTGGGCTGGGATTCAAAGTTTGGAGAACAGCACCATGCCCTTGCCGACGCATTCAATACGATGAGGATCTATATGTTTCTTTCCAAGTGCTTAAAGGGCGCAGTTGAAATCAAGCTGGGCTGACCGTGAATTTTTCAGCTAACGGCTATACATTTTTCGTTAGAACGGTTATACTGATCGGCTGGCCTGGAGATCAATATGAAGTTTCACGCACTGAAAAAGGAGATCGTACTGCACGCCATGTAAGGACCTGAAAGGAGGTCTTTCATGGGTAGTCGCAGTGCACACCCCAATCCCCAGCATGTTCCATTGTGGAATGAAGAGGGACACGCTTGCTTTCTTAAGTGGGCTTTTGAGTATTACTGCTCCAAAGCCCCCAATCCCCGTCCGCAGCGTTTCCGTGGATGGCGTGAGCCGGAGTTTATTCCTCCGCCTCTCGATGGCGATGTCATCGACTATTTGTATCGACTTGGGAAGGATCTCCAGGTTCTTAGGGGATCTTACGATGAATTCTGCAGTTCGATTAGAAGCAATCCCCCATTTCAATATTGGCGCCGGTCGGTTCAAACTCCATTTAGACGAAAGCAGAAATATCAACGAAACTCGCGGCACGAAAAGAAGGC
>JAIEMT010000022.1 GCA_019751945.1 bacterium | reverse complement strand
AAAACGAAAGAAAGAAAATCCAGATTCAGAGAAAATCAAACACTAAAATTTGGATTTTTCATCAGCCTGTTAGTTACAGACGTTCGGGCGATCTGCCAAAATTTCGTTCACTGCGTAGCCATCGCCTTGGCCGATGATGTCCTGAGAGTAAACAGTGATCTGAGTCGTAGTCGGATGGTAGTCGGGATAGTAGAGAGAAGAAATCACCGTCTTATAGATGATGGTGTAAAGTCCCGTGGAGTGGTCAGCGCGTACGACTTCGGTTTGAACTTCTCGAAGCCCGTAACCCACGATTCCCTGTGGGCAATTTAAATTCAGAGCGTTTAAAATTTCGGTTTGTAGGCCTGCTGGCAGGATGGTGTCTGCCTTGAATGTCGATTGAATAGTGTTTGCAGAAACCGTGGTTGCTACCAACATTCCTGCTGCGATTAAAATTTTTTTCATTCGAAAACCCCCTGGCGGCCACCCTATCGGGGGGCTGGGAGTCTTTCAAGCGCCTTTCAGCTTGCTAATGCAATCTTGAAGATACTTTTTTTCGAACGTGACTTTAGTGCGGCGCCTATATTCCAATATCGCCGCCACCCGTACAACCGATATCGGTACACGGAGGATTTTGTGGCGTGGAATTAGTGCAGTAACTCACGTCCACCACGGAGCGAGCGACGCCCCCATAGCTTAAGTGAATTTCGTTCGTGCTGGGACTGTACGAATGAGTTTGCGGAAGACCATCCACAGTTACGCGAATGGTTTGCGGGTCTACGTTGGTCTTGCCCAGTTCATAGTCGAGCGAGATCAAAAGTTTCGTGGCACTCATCTCACCGATTGCTGCCAAACCAGCTGAGTAATCGGCTTGAGCGATATTGATGGTCATGCCATTCGCCAATTTGATGAGGTCGATGAAACCCCAGCCGTATTCATCTTCGCCGGCATGCGGTGGGTGAGCGAGATCGTCATAGAGCACGCCACCGAACATGTAAGGACGAGTGCCTTGCAATGTTTTCACGGCGGCTAAGATTCCTTGAGGCGAGATGCCCTTACAGTCGCGGGCTTTGGCCTTCACTTCGATGCCGTCGTAATCCGTGACCGGTTTCACACCGGCAGGGTATTGCGCGCAGATGTCGTTTTCATCCGCAACGAAGATGGTGGCCAGAGCCGCATCCTGGCGGAAGAAACCCTTGGCGCGGTTTGCAGCCAAGTTGGTCGTGATTCCTTTTAGGAAGGAGTACAAACCTTCTTCACCGCCATCGGTGTCATAGTCCGTGACGATGTTCATCATGTTTGCGCGCAAGTGGTTTTGAATGTCAGCAACCGACATCGTTCTGTTGCTCAGAACGGCTGGGTGATTCTTGTCGTTGTAAATCATGCCTGAATATTTTGAGGTGCTGCCATGGCCCATCATCACCGCGATTTGAACATCTGTTCCAGCCGGGATCTTAGCGATGTAGGCGCCGATGCCGTTCACCACCGTTTTCTTGTTATCGTCCATCGATTGCGAGGTATCGATGACGAAGAGCAAGTCGACCGCGCGAATGGTCTGTTGATCGGGTTGCGTAAATCTTTCTGCGTAGCACTGGAGGTTTCCAGTGCCAGGGGTTCCGCCGTTGCCACCATTTCCGCCATTTCCACCGTTGTTGCCGCCGTTATTGCCGGGGTTCGGCGTCGTTCCCGGGTCTGATGAGGCGCCAGAGGGTTCGCCTGCATCGGGGTTGGGACGAATGACGAGATTGTAAGGAACTTCCAAACAACCGGTTAAGCCCATTAAGCCTGCCATCAAAAAACTGGTTCGAAATTTGTTCATAATATTTAACTCAGTTAATAATTTATAACAATTTAATCAAAATAGCAATAAGAATGACTATTTGCGTCAATCTATCGGGTTTAAGAACCGAGTAAATTCGTCTAGCTATACGATTTTCTTAAGAAAAAAACTAAACTGATCCCATTTCTTTTATTGGACTTTTGTCACTTTTCAGCCTAATTTGCGCGCGTTTCGGGGAATTCAAAGGGGGAAATATCATGAAAATCATCAAAATTTTGGCGGTCTGTAGTGTGCTCGTTTCAAGCAGTGGGGCTCAGGCTTGGGAAGTGGATCTGCTGGTGGCGAACACCTCGCCGAAGAACTCGAGTCAGAAGTATCGTTCTATTTGGGTCGAGCGCCATTCGGAATCGCTGACCTTGCATGCCTGTGAAGCTTGGCTGCGGGGCTGCACGGTTTTCGCTCATTTCAATTGGACGGAGTCGCAGCGGGAGTTCATCGCGGCTCAAATTCGGGACTACGATTTCGCAAAAGAATTCGGTCTCTCCGATGAAGCGTTCGAGCTTCTTCGATTGGCGGTCGACAAGTCCGAATACGGACGCACGAAATTGCAGTTCGACGGAAGTCTCATGCACCTCCGCCAACTTGCGGGGAAAGAACAAACTATCCTTCAAGTACTGAGAAGCTACATTCCAGAATTGTACGGGGGCTCGGTTCAGCCGCTAGGTATGGATCCCAATTGGAACGACGAGATTTTTTAATCTCTTAATCGGGGCAAGCGGCGAGAAGATCGGCTTTGCTGACCTGGCTTAAGACCTTGGGGTTGATAGTGCCTTGTTGGAGCTTCACGTCTTCTTCAACGCGTTTCTGGAACTCAGTCCATTTTTGTTCCACGAGGCTTTTGCATTTGTCTTTGTCTAGAATCAGGGCGCTGACCAAAGAGTTGTCTCGGGCCTGGTTTTCAGGCGGAGTATTTCGACACGCCAAATTCCAAAGCATGCCTACGCCAAATTTGGCAGTCGCCCTAGTTTCAGAATCAAAAAACTTAGTTGGAATTTGAAATGGGCGAACATTGCTGGAGCCTTCTAAGATTTTTACGGCGTCAATCAAAGTAAACTTAAATCTCTGATTGCTGGACAGCGAATAGTCGCTGGCCCCTGGAATGGTTTCCATGAAAGCCATTTTCAGATCGGGTTTAAAAACGGGAAAGTAAGCATTGCCGGCAAGATTGCTGTGGAGGGAGTAGAAGTTTCGGGTCGATCGATCGATGACGAAAATTCCCATGTGCGAATTGTCAGCAGGGTACTGAGCCATGGATCCGACGTACATGTTGGACATGTGGAAGGCGATTTTGGAATTGTTCCCAAATGCAAAATCCCCTTTTCCCGTGGCGATTTGGAAGTCATCGAGTTGGATGCAGGTTTTTGGATTTTTGGGATCGCCGAACATATCCACATTAAAAATTTTGGTGGTCTGCGATTTGTTGTCGAATGCAATGAATTGTTGGCCGTCTTTTGAAATTTGCGGAAGAGTCAGGTTGAGATAGGGGCAGAGACGAACAGGGCGTGAAACAAACTCAATCAAATATTTTTTTGGAGAACTAGCAGGAAGTTTAGTTACTTTGTAATCTCGGACCACCACACCGTCTAATGCTGTCAAAACCCGGTAAAAGTGCGACCCAGGAGAGTCCGGACCATTTTGAAGCTGGGCCACCGAAGGATAAACACCGCTCATTTCATAGTCGACTACAATGTCCGGCGCCGAGAGCTCCAAGTTCCGAATGTCTTCGAGTGCAACGAATTTGAGCTGGTACTTCGGAAAAATCGGCCCCGGCATAATAATCACATCATCGCTCCAGAGTGGAACAGGGTCCGCGGTGCCAGGAGCTTTCTTGTCTTCGAGGGTATCAAGGTTGAGGACGTGGTTCCCTCTTCCATCCGATCCGGTGAAAGACACAATGTTCTGGTCCAGGTTCGGAAAAATTCTGAAAAAGAAATTGGGCAATCCCTTTACAGTAACCGATTTTAAGATCGGAGGATTTTCAATCTCACAATAAGAAGGAGTGTTTGGAGTTTCTCCCGATGCAGGAAGGGCGAGCAATAAACTGAGTGGAAGAAGTCTTCTTAAAATCATTCGCCACTCTCTTGCGAACTTTCTTTCAGGCTCTCAAAAATATACTCCCGATACTTCTGGTCCCCTACGTAACCCGGAAGAATTTTCGGAAGAAGGACGCCCTTAGAAAATAAAAGTAGGGTGGGAAAATGAATCAGGGCTCCTCGTTGCATTAACTCCGAAGAGCCGAGGCGATGCTGGCTTGGAAGGTCGATGCCATAATTCGTGGCCGTTGTTTTCACTTCAGCTTCTGGCGAGAGAGGATCCGCCAAGAAAACAGGCTTGAGCTTCATTTCTTTTGCAGCTTTTTTCAGCTCGACAGCGCCCCTGATCGAGAGGGCCATCTTCGGAGACCAGACATAAACGAATCCGGAGGTTCCCTGTTTTCGGGACTCTTCTAAAATTCCTTTGAGATTCTGATCCGTGAAGAATTGCGGCGGGACTTTATCCTGAGCTTCCGGAATCTGCTCCAGCTCCACTCGAGGCAGGCATTGCTGATTCACATTGTAAAGGATGGTGAGCGATGTTGCCGGGGTTGCTCGAGTAATCGAGACATATTCAGAAGTGTAATGACTCAAGAGAATCCAAGTCCCCACTTCCTGGGTGGGGGCTTTATACAGCACCACTACCGGATTCAGGCTCAGTTCCCTCTTCCAGGACTGAGGCTTTTGATCCCACGCTCGAATCGCCTTGGCTACGGCATAACCACAGGGCAGTTCTATGGGGAGGTCGATGGTCGGAGTTTGTGCCAGGGCAGGTAGGGCGCTTATCCAAAGGGTGTTTAAAATGAAAGCCACACGCAAAATCACAAGAGGCTTTTTACAGCTGAATGAGCGGAAAGACAACCTGCGGCATCAATGGGACATTACTTAGAATTTACGCAAGTTTGGATACGCTGGCCGAGTGAATGGCAGAGGTTCACGAGCGCGATATGAGCAGACGCCCAGCTTTGAATGGAGAAGAGTTCTGAGTCAATCAGGCGGGTCTGATCGACAAAGAGGTCGTTGGTGCTGCTTCGGCCGAGCTGAAAGCGCTTCAGGCTATCTTCGTAGAGCTTGCGAGAGATGCCCAAGGTTTTCTCCCGATCTTGGGCCGATTCCAGCGCTACCTTAAAGCTAGCCTGGGACTGCGTAAACGTGCTCTGTGCTTCGCGCTTGGTTTGTTCGAACGCGACTTCAGCCGTCGTGCGCTTGTACGACTGTTCTCGGGCCGCAGAATATTGAATGAGCTGGTCGAAGAGAGGGACGGAGAGTTGAAGCTGCGCTGTCCAGCCTCTGTCCATCGTACCACCGAGGGGCGCGTTCCAATTGTATTGAAATGCGGTTCCGACCGAGGGGAGCATCAGACGATACGCCTGGCTCACACGCTTGTCTTCGGCTGCAACTTTCGATTCCGCCGATCTCCAGTCGGGCAAACCGGGGAGATTGGGATTCTTTTCGTTGATGAGGGCTTCGTACTTCGATTTGGACATCGAGTCTTTCCACGGCCATTCATTGGCAATGTCACTGTGGCCTAACAAACTGGTGAGAGTCGCTTCAGCTGCTTGTTCTTGAATTCGTGCAGCGGAGAGGCGAGCCTGCGCATTGCTCAAGTCGATCTCCACTTTCTGAACGTCTTGAAGTGGAAGGAGCCCGCGCGCGTACCGTTGCTTGGCAATGTCGTGCGACTTGCTTTCAATCTCGATGAGCTGTTCGAGTACCGCGACTTCCCGATTCTTTTGAATGGCAGCAATGAGCGCCTCAATTCCCGTCGACTCTGTTTTAAGAACGGTCGATTCCAATCCCGCACTTTGAACGTCTTTGTCGTAAGAAGCGGCTTGCAGTCCCGCCAAGTCTGCTCCGAATCGAAACAGATTCCAGCTGGCGTTCGCTGAAACCAGTCTTGTAGCTGGAGGTGAGAATCCGTAATCTTGGCCGTTGGTCTGAGTAGCGCTCAGTGAAAGAGAGGGAAGAAAACTGGTGACCGCTGGGACGTAGCGCGCTTCAGCGATGCCGACGTTCGCTTCTTGAGTCTTCACTGCAGTCGAGCGTTCCAAAATACTTTGAAGAGCGGCGTCAAAAGAAACCATTTCCTTGGCCTGAGCCAGGCTACAGGAAAATCCTGCGATCAGTGCTGTGATCAGAGCATGCTTCAGTTTCATCGGCGGCGTTTGTGCGTTCTTGCGACGGCGCTGAGACCAGCGAAGGTACGAAACCTGAAGCGCAGGGACCACGAAGAGGGTCAGCGTCATCGACACCCAAAGTCCGCCGCTCACTGCAATTCCCAACGGCTGCAAAATTTTTCCGCCTTCTCCCGAACCGAGCGCGATCGGCAGCATCCCCAGAATGGTGGTTAAGGAAGTAATGAGAATCGGGCGCAGACGTTTTCTACCTGCTTCGATGGCTGCTTCACCCGGTTCCATTCCGCTATCGACCAAGCGCTTTAGGAAATCGACCAGGATAATGCTGTTAGCGACAGCAATGCCGTTCAGCAGAATAATTCCCAAAACCGAATTGAGTGAAAGCGTGCTTCGAAACACGAAAAGAGAAATCAGTACGCCGATGAATCCCAGTGGAACAGCGACTAGTACTAGCGCTGCGTTCACCACATCTCCAAATTGGATGACTAGGGTGAGAAATATCAGAATGATGGAAAGTCCTAAGGCAATTCCGAGCTGCCAAAGGGCGTCGTTCAAATCTTTTTCAGCATCTTCGAAGATGGCCAAAGGTCCAGGTTGTCCAGTAGTCTGCGACTGGGCATTCATTTCTTTCGTCCAGTCGTTGACGATTTTCTGAACGGCCGGGAGGAAATCTTTCTTCCCCTTGCCGTCGGAGGATTCATCCTGCCTTCCCATCACGAGCGAAAGTTCTTTGCCGTCTTCTCGATAAAGGGTCGGTGGAGCTTCTTCCACACGTACGCTGGCCAAAGCTTTAAATGGAAGCAAGCGGCCTTGAACTCCTACTGGGAACGATTCCAAATCTTCCGGCGTTTTCAAAAGACCTTCCGGATACCAAAGCAAAATATCGGTGCTCTGATTGGCCAGTCCGATCACACCGATCTTTCTGCCAGAGGTCGCAATTCGCGCCATGTCCGCCAAGTCTGCCGGTTCAGCAGACGATCCTTGCGCTCTCAGCGATGCCCATTGCTCAGCGTTCACCTTTAAATTGATGGCGTCCGCATGCTTCACATAAGGATCCGTGTAAAATCGCGGTAGCGCGTGACTTTCTAAAAGGCTCAAAAGCAGAGCATCGGTTCCATGGGTTCTCTGTTCGATTGTCCCCCCGCGAATTGAAATCTTGAGCTGCGGCGGATCGGGAATCGGAAGTTCAGCCGGATTCCAAGGTTCGACGTGATAGCGAACGAGTGGTTCGTCGACATATTTTTTCTCAAGCGCCTTCCAAAGATCCTTCATGTCCTTCTTGTTCTTGAGACGAAACATGACGTTCCCGCTGTTGGGATCGTCAATCTCTGTGAAGGTGTATTTTATTTTAGGTCCGTATTCTCGCAAGACATGGGCTTCGACTTCTTCGGCCATGCCTTCCATCTGCCGAGTCAGTGTGTTTCCCGACGTATTGATGTTGAGAATCATCCAGTCCGAATCGGGCTTGCCAATAATTTCGCGTGGAAGACTGGGGAGCACAAAAGCCACCAGCAGCGCCAGCACGGCAGCGAGACTCGTGTAGGCTAAAGTTTTATAGGGACTGCGGATAAAGCGGTCCAGAGATCTGGCGTACCAGTTTTCCATTCCGCGAATCTGCGGTTCGATCGGGCTGACGACGTGGGATTCCGGTGCTGCCCGAGACATGAGATGCAAACGAACAGTAGGTACTAAGATGAGGGCAACGAAGGCCGAAAACCCGTGTGAGAAAACGACCGTCTTCGCCAGGTCTCCTAAGATCGCGTAGCTCAACCCCGAGGTGAAAACGAGCGGCAAGAAAACCACCAGTGAAGAAACCGTCGACGCCATCACAGCGAATTGAACTTCCTTCACGGCTTGGGTGATGACTCGGAGTTTTCCTGCAAAATCCAATTTTTCTTTGTTCTCTTCAAAGTGCCGGAAAATATTTTCCATCACTACGACCGAGGCGTCGACGTTCATTCCGGCTGAAAGCGCCAAGCCACCGAGAGAAATGAGATTGAGATTCATTCCCGACATGCGCATTAAAATGAATGCGAGCACCATGCTCAGCGGAATTTCAATGGCCGCAGTGACCGTGTTCTTAAAGCTCCCAATGAAGAAGAAGAGAATGACGACGGCTAGGAAGGCACCAATGGCGACTTCGTGGAAGACGTTGTTCACGGCCGAGCGAATGAACTCCGACGGATCCACCAAAACTTTATGCTGAATGTCTTTCGGTACCGAAGCCATCGAGGTTTCGACAATCTTAATGATGTCTTCGCTCATGCTCTTGACGTTTCCGCCCGGGCGAGGAACAGCAAACAGAATCAAGCTTGCGGCCCCGCTCGTTTTAAAGAGTTGGGTTTGGCTGCCCTTGGGTCCCAAGCTGACTTTCGCCACGTCCGAGAGGTGAACGATTTTTCCCGAAGGGGTGGGGACCACAATGCGATTGAAGTCTTCAATGCTGCGCACAGGTCGCGGCATTTGAATCTGAATCTGGCGAATTCCGACGGTCATGGTGCCGCTGCCGTATTCACTGAGCGATCTACTAATTGAGCGCTCAATGTCTTTTGGAAAAAGTTGGAGCGTGGCCATTCGATCAGGATTGAGTTCGACTCGAACTTCTTTGCCCGCCGGATTCCAGAGCGAGATGGCGTCGCTGTCCTGCACCTTCGAAAACTGCGGAGTCAGAATCGGTTCAATGATGTTGTAAACATCGTCCAGGCTGCGCTGCGGACTATAAAAGCTAATGGCCAAAAAGCCGGTGTTCTCGCCTCGAGCAGACACCCAAATCGAATCTCGAACTTCTACCGGCATTCGGCTGGCAAAAGAATTCACTACGAGCTGGGTTTCTTTCAGTGCCTGGCGAGATTGAGCGCCCCACTTAAATTCCAATTCATAGCGAACATCGCTGCGACCGTACCGAGACCGCAAAGTCTCCACGGCGACTTCATTTGTAGAAATGCTGCGCATTTGTTCTTCTAAGGCGCGGCCGTAGACGTTCAGAAACTCTTCATACGTGGAACCACCGTAGCGTGCGGTGACAATGATTCGCGGCTTCGAGCTATTGGGAAAGAGCGAAGAAGGTAGCTTGAATCCGGAAAAAATTCCCCAGAACGCGAGCGCTCCTAAGAGCAGGTAGACTCGAAGGGGTGAGGCGTAGAGTCGGTTCATTTCTTCGCTTCCGCGCCTTCTTGGCCGTCTTGAACGACGACGTCCTCACCTTCGGCCACAAAGCGGCTGGTTCTTTGAATGACAACGGATTCTTGCGGCAGCCCGCTCAGGATTTCCACTTCGCCCCGCTGTTTCGTCCCGAGCTTTACAAAGTAGCGCTTGGTCTTTCCGTTTTCGACGGCGCGAACGTAGGGATCTTTTCCTTTATAGTTCACGACGTGATCGGGAAGCAGAATGCCGAGACGAACTTGCGTTTTAAAACTCACTTGACCGACGAGCCCTTGAATCACTGTTGGAAGATTCTGCGCCGGAAGAATTTCTACTTCGCACGCGGCAGTTCCGGTGCCGGGGTCGACAGCGGGGCTGATGCCGCGAACTTTTACAGATAGCGGTGTTTCATTTCCCGGAATCTTAAATTCACCCACCATCCCCTCTTGCATCATCGGAAGGTCCTGGGCAGGTACCTCCACCAAAAGCTTGAGCTGTTTTGGATCGGTGACTGTCCCCACTTTTTGGCCGTGAGCGACTTGGCTTCCTTTAGAAACATCCAGGCCGCTGACCACTCCATTCACCGGCGAAACCACTCGAACCGGTGCGTACTGATAAACAGGATCGGTGTGTGTAATGGTGAGAATGGTTTGCCCTCTGGAAACTTTTTTTCCGAGAGGAGCTAATATCGATGTCACGACGCCATCGGATTCCGAGAGCAAAGTCGTATTGATCTTTGGATTCACCCGCGCGGGGTAAGAAAGCGTATCGAAGATTTCTTTTTGAACGATTTTTGAAACCACAACGGACGCGGGCTTCATTGGCTCATCGAGAGCAAGTGCACTCGAATTCATACACAACGCAAGCAGAACTGCTGCTGTGACTTTCATATTCCCCCTCAACCCCCCAAGGCCCTAATCCCGGTCCTTTTCTAGCGGTTGGCGACTTCTAACGGGAGCTCGAGGGCTTTGTCAATCAGAGGAAGAGATGCTGGGGAGCGTTGATTTGACTGCCTGCGCCCTGTTTTCAGCGCAATTGACACTCGCGCGATAGAACTCTATATTTCCTAACGTTTGAAACTGGTCTGTGGTGGCTGAAGTCCGGTGAAAGTCCGGCACTGTCCCGCAACGGTGACTAAGCTTAATGCTTAGAAGTCCGATCGCTCTGCAGATCTCACGTTGAATCAGGATACGTCGAGTCCTGATTCACACTCTCGCTGAAGGGTGAAGAATGTTTCGTTTTCTGAGCTTCCTGATTTTAAGCACTCTCACTCCAGTCCATGCCGAAGAAACTCAGCGCATTGTTGTCACCGCTAATCGTTTAGAGACTCCCGAAGATGCGGTCGCGAGTTCGGTGAGTGTGATTACCGGTTCTGAGATCGAGAAAAAACAAACGATCACCGTCGCTGATGCGCTTCGAGAGGTGCCTGGGCTTTCGGTGGTAAACCAAGGAGGATTGGGGCGCACGACTTTTGCTTTCATTCGAGGAACCAACCCGGGTCAGTTACTAGTTCTCTTGGACGGCGTTCGGATGAATGATCCTCTGAATGGGGGTACCGGCTTTAACTTCGGTACGCTGAGTACAGATGGCGTCGAGCGAATTGAAGTCGTTCGCGGAGCTCAAAGCGTGATGTATGGATCGGACGCCATCGGCGGTGTGATCAACATCATTACAAAGAAGGGCCGTGGTCCGTTGAAGGGCAACGCCTCTCTCGAGTATGGAAGCTACAACTCTTGGAACGGCAATGCCGGGATTTCGGGATCGCAGGAGAAAACTCACTACGCTTTGTCCGCGGGCTATCAAACTCGCGACGGCTTTTCCGTCGCTGATGAAACTCTCGGTAATACCGAGAAAGATGGAAGCCGATTGCTAACTCTATCAGGCAAGGGCGGCACTGAAATATCCCCCGGCCTTTCTGCAGAAGTCTTGGCCCGGTTTTCCGATTCTCAATTCAGTCTCGATCAAGGAGGAGGCGCACCTACCGCAAATTCCGGCGACGATCCCAATTTCACCTCCACCGATCAGCAGTTTTACTCACTGGTTCAACTTCGCTACTCCAAGAGCGCCTACACCGAAACTCTCTTCGGGCTTTCATGGATGTCGAATCAGCGTACGGACGACGACTCTGCCGATGTGTATCGCACCAGCTTTCTACAAGATTCATTTAAGTCATCACGGCTGAAGGCTCAGCTACAGAACAATCTCTTCTTAGATGACGAGAACACCGTGACGTTGGGGTTGGAGGGGTACCGAGAGGGCGGCTCCATCACTTCCAACAGCAATTCAGGCAACGGCGATATGGGCTTTCGCACTGTCGATGTGGGAAGTCTCTTCATCGAAGAGCAGCTCACGCAGAAGAAACTCTTCGGCTCCCTAGGACTCCGGCTAGATGGGCACTCTCGATTTGGAAGTCACCTCACCTATCGCTTAGCGCCCGGGTACCGGTTGGAATCGACGGGTACAACGGTGAAGGCTTCCGTGGGTTCTGGGTTTCGAGCGCCCGACAGCTACCAGCTTTTCTCTCCTTTATATGGAGAGACAGGCCTTCGCCCGGAAACCACCGTGGGTATGGACTTCGGGGCTGAGCAGAAGCTCATTCCGGGGGTTTGGGTGCTGAGCGCCACCTTCTTCTATAATGTCCAAAAGGATTTGATCGAATTCAATTCGGGGACGAATCGGTTTGCGAATGTTGCCAAGAGCAGCGCAAGCGGGTTGGAGCTCACCAGTAAGAATCTTTTTTCCGGCGGGTGGACTTGGAACACGAGCTACACCTACACCTTTGCCAAAGACGACACGACGGGATTGCAGTTGAAGCGTCGACCCAAGCATCAAGTTTCAACTGCGGTTGAATATCGCCCTTCCGATTTTTTACAGACCAGTTTTCAACTTCTCTATGTGGGCGAACGCGCCGACACCGACGCCGTCAGTTTTTCTCGAAAAGAGATGCCGCCTCACTATGTCGTGCGTTTAGCTGGCGACTACGAATTTCAAAAATCGTGGAGAGTTTTTGCGCGCGTCGAAAATGTTTTGGATCGTGTCTACGAAGAGGCCGATGGTTACGGAACTTCTCGTCGCGCATTTTACGTGGGGTTGAAAAAGGGAATCTGATATGCCGAAACTTGCAAAATCAGGCTTATTTTCGGTACTATTTCACGTTGCTCTGATTGCAGCGGGGTTTTTTGTTTTACATCGCTATTCTGTTTTTTCGCCGAAGCACTCGATTCAAGTCGTGGTGTTGAATGGGTCTCCAAAGGATGTAGCGCGTCCTACACGCGCTCCGAAACCTGCTGGGCTGAAAGGTGCTTCGGATATTTCTCTTGCCGCGCCCGCGGCTGAGAGCGGGGCGACTGCTTCCATCAGCAGCGACGCCGAACTCTCCTCCCTGCTTGCCAAAATCCAACCCGAGTACCCGACTCTTTCTCGCGTGAGAGGGGAAGAGGGCGAGGTTTTCCTCTGGATTGAGATCGGTTCTGACGGAGGAGTGGTTCAAGTCCAGGTCGAGAAATCGAGCGGTTTTCCCCGTCTCGATCAGGCCGCCCTCCAGGCCGTCCGTCTGGCGCAGTTCAATCTGGTGAACAAGCCTAACTCTTTGATTCAAAAGAGATTTACAATCCAGTTCCGTCTCAATAGTTCGACCTGATCTCTCTTAAATTCGAGCTCATTTTCCTCGTACAAAAGTGCGGCGGATCTATTGTGTTTTGCGTCAAGGTATGGTTTATTGCAGAGCGCTATTTATTTGACCCGCCGGGTTAAGCAATATCTAAGTTACTGAATTTTAAATGGAAAGTGGGAGAAAACAGTGAAGAGAAATTTCAAAAAAAGTGGGGCACTTTTAACTCTCGGAGCACTCTTAGTCGCTCCTTTATACATCTCGAGCCTCAGCCTCGCTGCTGACGATCTCGATCTTTTCAACAAGGCCCCCGCAAAAGGTCCAGCCGCTCCCGCAGCTCCGACCCAACCCGGCGCTGGCCCAGCCGCTCCTGGCCCTGAGGCTGGTGGTGCCGAGCAGCCGCAGATGGTTACGAGTTTTAACTGTGGGTTTGCTGCAGCTCAGTTGAAAACCGGAAAAACTAAAGCAGATTTAGAAGCCCAAAATAAAAATCAAGTCGCTCATCCAGAGAAATTGATTTCAGATGAAGAGAATGTGCTTGAGTCTGCGATTCCCGGTCTAAAAGTTGGGCAAGTTCTTTCTTTAAGACAGCTTCAACGTTTCTTGAATCCAGCTACTAAGAAGGTTTATGAAACTGTTCAGGCTGCTCAAGCAGACAAGGCCGAGGGTGTTCTTGTTCCGAGATTTGCTTTTGTTACTGATCCTAAAGATCCCAACTATGTCGTACAAGTTTTCGTTGCTCCGAATTTGGAAACTCAAGAGATCGATGTGAAAGCTGACCTCATTGATAAAGGTGCTGACGTAGCAATTTCGTTGCCAGCATTAGGATTTGGTGAATCTCATCCGATCAAAGTCACTGATCAATCTGGAAAAGAATTTGAAGTTGGTTACGAGCGATCTATCACTCTTTCGAGCAATATTAAGGGTCGTTATTACCGATTGATGTGTTCTCATCAGGCGATTGAAAAATCGGTTTACGAGCAAATGCAACAACAACAAGCTCCTGCTGCCGCTCCTAAAAAATAACTAAGGAAGTGTTCGTTCCTAAAATTAGTTCGTTCTAAAAAGAAGAAGTGTGGGTTTCTAAAAATGAGAAGAAGTATTCAGGCATTTCGTACAGCAACAAGTTTCTCGTTGGTTTTAGTGGCGTTATTCGCCCTGGAAGGCTGCGCTAAGAAACGAGACGCAAAATACCTACAGGGCCAAGGGGAAGGTGTTGAGTCGATCACGAACTTCTCTCAGAAAGAGTTCCCGGTTACGACTAAGACTGCTCTAGCCTCTGCCGCTACTGCGGTCAGTAAGGCTGGTAACGTGAAGGTGGGTAAGGATGTCAAAGGCATCAACCTCCTGAACGTGGTGGAATATGAAACCTCCGCGCAGCTCCTCGGAAGTGTTCCGTTCATTGGTCAAGCAGGTACCAAGAACATTTACAGCATTATCGGGGAGTTTACTCCGTACTTCTACAAACTCTATAAAGTAGCTCTCCCTCAGTACATTGCTTCTCGAGAGTTGACCTATAAGGAAAGAACGCTGCCAGACGGCCGCGTGATGATTCCGCTCGTGGGTTACAAAGTTCAGTACTACCGCGTTGAAAACGTTCTGAACGACTACGACGAAAAGACGGAACGTTTGACCCAAATCAGTGCTTTAGATTATCAGAGCGCGACTCACGTTCGCCTGGATTACTTCAGTCGCCAGATTTTCGAACCGGTGGAGAAGATCGACGTTTATCCGGCGGATCTCTTCTCGGAAAAAGACGAATGGTACTACTCTGAAACCATCATCGATACCGCTGAAGGAAACAAAGGCGACATCGGTGCGCACTTGGCGTACGCTGCGGACTTCAACAGCTTCCGTCCGGTGGCAAAAATTAAGTTTAAACCCACTGCTTCCAACATCCGCGGCGTGGACGTCAGCATCGACAAGCGCTTGAAGGGTGAGAACGCTGAAATCAACCAAGCTCCGATCTTCTTCTTAGATGTGGCTTGGAAGGATTACCGCGCTATTCCGCAAGGAAAAGACACGCAGCTGAAGGAAGAAGAATATTCCTTAGTGGATCCCATTCGTCGTCCGTACGTTCAGCCGAACTTCGCGACGATGAAGACCAACACCAGCTCCGGTGATGAGAAGATCAACAAGGTTCTCGATGTTGAAATCGACAAGGACTACCTGTCGTTCTCGATCATGGATACCGTTCGCCAGATCAAGATCAAATACTCGTTCTTGAAAGCGGATCCGAATCGCGGCTACCCGAAGCGGAACTACCTGAAGGAAGATCGCAAACTCTTCGGCTTCTTCGCAGGTGTTGAGCCAGTCATTTTGGACTATCAGTACTACAAGAATAAGGACATCGAGAAGATCACCTACCTGAACCGTTTCGATCCTCGTAAGAAGGAGATTCGCTTCTTCTACTCGGTAAACACTCCTGAGTGGGCAAAGCCGATGGCTAAGCTCGCTGTGAAAGCCTGGGATGACGCTTACCAACAGGCGAACACCGGCATTCACGTGGTCTTAGATGAGTCCAAGTCCGTCCAGCTGGGCGATTTGCGCTACAACATTATTAATATCGTGGAGTCTCAGTCTTCAGGCCGTCTCTTCGGTTTCGGTCCGTCGATTGTCGACCCCAGCACGGGTGAAATTATTTCTGCAACGGCCAACATTTACGCGACGCCGATGAAGGAATGGCTCATCAATTATATCCGTCAGTACATGATGGCGAAGTTGGGTATGTTTGAAGGGAGAGATGTCACCTCTCTGCGCCTGCTTGAGGGAGCGGATATTCAGTTCAATCCGCTTGCATTGGGCACTCAGAAGGCTTCGGCAACGATGCAGCCCAGCTTTGAGAACCTTTCCAGAATGGCTTTCGAAGCCGGTATGGACGTGAGTTCGCTTCAGCTTGCTCAACGCGTTCAGAAGTCAAAGCTCGATCAGTTTAATGAAATGCTGAAGGTGGCTCGTCGGATTGAAAATCCGGGCATGTCTGAAGCAGAGGCGATTGTGGCAAGTCCATCAGAAGCGACAACTCAGCTTGAGAGGTTCTGGAAGAAAGGAACTCGCTGCGGCGAAACGTTCACGACCCGAGAATTGGGTAAGGACATTGAAGAGAAGTGTCCGGAAGTCCAAACCCTCGTTGATTCGCTGAAGGCGGACAATGTGGACTGGGGCTGGGCTGAAACGAGCGAAGAAGAGAAACGTGTTCTCACGGCTTGTGCTCAGGTCTTGATCTCCAGCAACATGATCCCGACGACGATTCACGAAATGGGTCACAACCTCGGCTTGAGACATAATTTCCGTGGTTCCAACGACGTGGCAAACTTCTATCCGAAGGAATTCACCAAAACTCGTGAACAGGTTCGCAACTCGTCGATCATGGAGTACCAGGCGGGTACTGAAATTCAGTTGGGAATGCCCGGAAAATATGACGTAGCTGCTATTCGCTTTGGTTACAGCGACTCGGTCGAAGTATTGAGTGGTTCTGAAACGAAGATTGAGAAGCTAGCCGACACCACGATGTCGATTAACGACAACTTGGCTGCCAAGGGAAACTTGAAGTTGAAGCCGTACAAGTTCTGTACGGATGAAGACATCTCGGCTGGGCCTTATCCCATCATGATCGATCCATTGTGTATGAGACATGATGCCGGAACGACGCCTGTGGAAATCGTGCAGAATGCGATCGAAGATTATAGTGCATCGATTATGGCTCACCAGCAACGCTATGACCGATTCGCGTTTTACCCTGGTGAAAGTTTGGCGGCCGTTCGTTCGAACTACTTCGGCATTATGGCTCGACTCTACCATGAGTGGAGATTCATCGTGGCCCAGTACCGCGGCAGCACCAACAAGGGTTATCTCGAAGACTTGAATAAGGAATCTTATGCCAAGTTAGTCGAAGACATGCGCAAAGACGACCGTATGATGGACGATGACATGACGTTCGCCGAAGCGACTAAGCTCTACGAGCCCGTTTCGAAGATGGTCTATGACTTCGGCGTTAAGCTCGCGTTCTTACCGAACCGCTATTGTGTCGGTACTTTGGGAGCGAACGGTAAGAGAGATTTGAGAGAGTTCGACAAGCTCTTGGATCAGTTTTACATGAGTCGTGAGAGTGCAAACATTGCCATCCCGCCCCGAAGCTGTAAAGATCCGGCCTTCGTCAGATTTGCTGAGAAGGAATTGGGTTTCCAAATCGTGGATGAAACCGGGTACCAGCTCACGGACATGCGTTACTCGCGTAAACCCAAGGACTCCAAAGACGCAGTGGATGTGATCGGTGTGGTTCGTGACCGAGTTCAGGCCATGCAGTTCTTAACAGCTCATGGTACGAGCACCATTAAGAACATGCAGCGCAATCTGGCCCCGAGCTTGATGGACGAGCCGGCTTATCGCGAAGACCTCCTCAATCGCGTCTACTCTCGTATCTTCGACGGCGTGACGTTGAAAGACGTCGGCGTAGAAAAATCGCAACGATACGTGGTGGAGCGAGAAGTGTTGTTGGGCATGGTCCAATACCAATTGCTGGGTTTAGGTATCCAAGGAAAAACCGACGTTACCTTGGCTCGCTTCGAACCGTACTCGATCTTGGTGGCTCCAGAGTCACCTCAGGTCAGCATGCTGAAGCAGAAGTTCCCAGAAGGCGTGTATGGTCCGTTGGCAGGGATTTACTTTGCTGCGACCGACAAGAACGCCTCGATGGTTCTCAAGGTCATTCGTGAGCGAAACAAGATGGATGTTTTCCGCACGACTCCAGAAGAAGCAGCTCCTCGGGTTTCTACTTTGAAGCAAGTTCTCCAAGGGATGCCTAAAAAGGCAGATGCCGCTAAGGGCACTCTCTTTGACTTGATGATGTTCGCTCAAGCCTTCGGACAGCTTCAGCAGTCGGATCCTTTGAATGCTGCTGTTATCCAAAAGCTCCCCAAGGAGTTCTTGGATGGCATCAACGGCATGATTAAAGAGTTCGGTCCCAAAGTGGAACCGCTCTTGAAGTCGAAGGGCGTGAAGTCTCAAGAAGAAGCTCAGCAAGTTCTGTCTGGTTTGAAACTGGATGACATTGCTGCCCGTGCTCAGATTGCAAACGTCTTCTATGCCGAAGCGGCAGGCGAATGGGCAACAGACGGCGGAGTTTCTGTCGACAAAGCGGTCGCAGAAATTCTGGGCCCGACGTTCAGTATCTACAATGCGGAAAAGGAAGAATACGACTCGAAGAGCGACATCTACCTGGAAATGCTGAAGATCATGAACGGCATTAAGGCTGGCTTGATGCGTGGAGCTGGCGGTAATACCGGTGGCTAAGAGAAGAAAGGCAAAGGTTCAGGTTATGAAAGCTTGGATGATTGCGGTACTTCTCGCTCTGGGAACGAGTTCCGCTGATGCGGCTCTTCCAGGGAGCTCGGTGGCCGATGAAGCAGATCAAGGAACTCCGTCTGGTCCGGCTAAACTATTGACATCACTGTCGGTTGCATCGGATTTTTTCTCGGATTCTCGACATTCCGTAGCGACCACCTTCAGCTTGATGCCGTCGCTTCGAGTGGGTGAAAACTACTCCTTAACCGGACGATTCATGTTGAACGTGCCCGTTTACGGTCCGGATAAAAATCCTGGCTTTGAAGATGGGGTGATTTCTCTCCGTCGGAAGAAGCTGGAGATCAATCCGGTTTTAAGTTTCTCGCCAGGGGCAGGGATGATCTTGCCCGTGAGCCGGGATTCGGCAGTTCGCCGTACCATGCTCGTGGGTTTGAAACTGTCTCCGCGCTTGTCGATGGATCTGAAAAGAAGCCAAGCTCCAGCAGCGTTGAAGAACTTGACGGCCTTTTACGAATTGTCGCCCTCGTTCTTCTCTCATGAGTTTCAATCAACTGTGGACGGTCGTCCGAACACTCGTTTCGCTCTCTCGCATATTCTGAACTTGGAATATTCATTGGGTGAAACCGGGTTCTCGTTGTCTTGGACGCCCACTCTCAGCACGAGTTGGACTTATAACGGCGTGGCTCGAAGCCGGTTCACGATGGACGAAGCGATCGGTTACAGCTTGAATCAACAACTCAGCTTAGCTGCTGGGATTAGTACTTCAGGCGATTACTTGGCTGCCAATGGAACGGACACGAATCTGTCGTTCTTGGACCAGAACCGCTCGCAGTTCTACTTTTCTTTAAACGCCGCTTTCTAATTAAACAACGAAGTTCAAAATCTTGTTTTGAACGAAGATCACCTTGCGCACCGGTTTGCCTTCGAGGTGGTGCGCGATCTGCGGGTTAGCTTTCGCCAATTTCTCAGCGGTGGCTTGATCGCAGCCCGGCTCGATTTCAATGGTGCCGCGGGTCTTGCCGGCGACTTGAACGGCCATCTGAATCAAATCATCTTTAGCGAGAGCAGCGTCAAACTGCGGCCAAGTTTCGTAGGCCAGCGCCGTTTTCTCACCTAAGCGGTGCCAGAGTTCTTCGGCTAAGTGCGGAGTGAAGGGGTGCAAGAGCTGCACGAAGGGGCGCAGGCATTTTCGAGACTTCGCGACGTCTGCTTTGGTGAAGTGATTCACAAAGATCATCATCTGACTGATGGCGGTGTTGAAGCGCAGGTGCTCGATGTCTTCGGTCACTTTTTTGATCGTCTTGTGCAGAATTTTGAGATCGTCGGCAGACGGTTCTGCGTCCGTTGCTAAAAGTTTGTCTTCATCATCTAAGAAAATGCGCCACGAACGCTGAGCGAATCGGTACACGCCTTCGATGGCCGAGGTCGACCACGGTTTGTCGCGCTCGAGTGGGCCCATGAACATTTCGTAGAGACGAAGGGTGTCCGCGCCGTATTTCTTTACAACGTCGTCGGGATTAATGACGTTGCCGCGAGACTTCGACATTTTTTCGCCGTCTTCGCCCAGGATCATTCCCTGGTGCACTAGTTTTTTAAAAGGTTCGTCGTGTGAAACTAAGCCCACATCGAAAAGAACCTTGGTCCAAAAGCGCGAGTAGAGCAAGTGGCCGACGGCATGTTCGGGGCCGCCTAAGTAGAGATCGACCGGCATCCAGTATTTTTCGGCTTCAGCGCTGTAAGGTTCCTTCGTGTTGCGCGGATCAATGTAGCGCAAGAAGTACCACGAGGAGCCGGCGCTGCCTGGCATGGTGTCTGTTTCGCGGCGAACGGGCTTGCCCGATTTCTTGTCTTTCGTGTTAACCCAGTCCGTGATGGCGCCCAGCGGACTTTCGCCCGTGCCGCTCGGCTCATAACTTTTTACTGCGGGTAAGAGAACCGGCAATTCATCAGTGGGAACGGGTTGGGTGCCGTTTTCACCGTGAACAATGGGGAAGGGTTCTCCCCAGTAGCGTTGGCGCGAGAAGAGCCAGTCGCGAAGTTTGTATTGAACGGTTCCTTTGCCGAGTTTTTTTGACTCGGCCCACTGAATGATTTCTTTTTTGGCTTCAGCTGAGTTTTTTCCAGTGATGAAGCCCGAGTTCACCGACTTGCCTTCGCCCGAGAAAATCTCTTCTTCTGCCTGGCCGTTATCGACCACCTTTTTAATGGGAAGCGAGTACGCCTTTGCAAAAGCAAAGTCGCGTTCGTCATGAGCGGGAACGGCCATGATGGCGCCGGTTCCGTAACCCATCATCACATAGTCAGCGACCCAGACCGGAACTTTTTCCTGCGATGCAGGGTTCGTGGCATAGGCGCCTGTGAACACCCCGGTCTTTTCTTTCGAAGCATCTTGGCGCGCGATTTCAGATTTCTGTGCGGCTTTGGCGACGTAGGCTTCAACTGCTGATTTTTGTCCGCTCGTGGTGATTTTCTTCACCAACGGATGTTCGGGGGCGAGCACCATATAAGTGACGCCAAACAAAGTATCGGGGCGCGTGGTGAAAATCTCGATCGACTCGGACGCGCCATCCGCTAGAGGAAAGTGCATCTGCAGACCTTCAGATTTTCCGATCCAGTTGCGTTGAAGGTCTTTCGTGCTTTCGGGCCAGTCGACCTTGTCTAAATCTTTCAACAGGCGCTCGGCGTAGGTGGTGATTTTCAGCATCCACTGCTTCATGGGCATGCGGAAAACCGGGTGGCCGCCGCGTTCCGACTTTCCATCCACGACTTCTTCGTTTGCCAAAACGGTTTTCAATTCGGGACACCAGTTCACCGGCACTTCTTTTTGATAGGCGAGTCCCTTTTCGTAGAGCTTCAAAAAGATGTATTGAGTCCATTTATAAAAATCGGGTTCGGCGGTCGAAATTTCGCGCGACCAATCGTAGCTGAAGCCCAACATCTTCAACTGACGTTTGAAAGTTTCAATCGCCTTGCGGGTGGTTTCAGCCGGGTGAACGCCGGTTTGAAGGGCGTATTGTTCGGCAGGAAGGCCGAAGGCGTCCCATCCCATGGGGTGTAAGACATTAAACCCGCGAGTGCGCTTGTAGCGCGCCAAGATATCGGTGGCGGTGTAGCCTTCGGGGTGGCCGACGTGCAAGCCCGAGCTGCTCGGGTAAGGAAACATGTCCAGGATGTAGTACTTGGGTTTCTTCGGATCGAGTTTCACCTCGAAAAGACGCTTCTCATCCCAGTAATCTTGCCATTTCTTTTCAATCTGCTTCGGCTCGTAGGGCATCGGATTCTCTTCTCACACTCCTTTAAAATGGTAAATGGCTGGGGTATAACTCGGCCATGCAATCCACAGAAAAACAGGGTTTACAGGAAAAATACGCTCCTCATAGTGCCTGCTTTGGGTGCGGACCTTCGAATCCGAAGGGTTTGAAGATTCGAAGCATTGCGGAGGGTGAAGAAGTCGTAGCGGATTGGACTCCTGAACCTCACCATGAGGCATTTCCTGGGGTCTTAAACGGCGGAATCATCGGGGCGCTCTTGGATTGTCATTCGAACTGGACGGCGGCCTATCATCTGATGAAGAAAGCGGGCGCCAGCTCCCCTCCTTGCACGGTGACTGCGGACTATTCCATTAAACTCCTGCGTCCGACCCCCACGAATGGGCCGGTTCACCTTTCTGCGCGGGTTGTCGAAAGCCCGGAATCAAAAGACGACCGAGCCACCATTGAGGCGAAGCTGACTGCAGGAGGAAAGGTTTGCGCCACTTGTCGGGGCACCTTCGTTGCGGTGGGTCCGGGGCACCCCGCTTACCATCGATGGTAATTTTGGGGGCAGTCGTGGCAGGATACCCCCATGGCTCCTAAGTACCGAGGCAACTCGGATGATTGGTGGGATGACGAAAATTCCCGAACGGGAAATGTTCGAAGCTCTCCGAATAAAAAGAAAAAGAAGTCGACCGGCGAAAGTTTCGTTCCGTTTGAGAAAGCAAACGCGATTGTTACGGAGGTTTTTCCGAATCAGTGTCGCGCGCGAATGCTCGTTACCGGCGAAGAGATGTTGTGCAAGTACCGTCGCGCCCAAGTTTTTGGAGATAAGAAGGAGCGCAGTCCCGTAGCGGTGGGGGATCGCGCCCTTGTCGAAAGAGTGGGCACGAACGATGGAGTGATTTCCGCACGTGCGGAACGACGCAATTCTTTGGCGCGCCCGGCGCCCGATCGAGATGAAGAGGCGCATGTCATTGCGGCAAACTTGGATTGCTTGGCGATTGTTTGCTCTGTAGTTCATCCGGATTTTTCTCCCGGCTTGGTAGATCGATTTCTCGTTGCGGCGCATGCAAATCAGATTCAACCCATTATTGTGGTGAACAAGATCGATCAGCTTCGGCCCGCTCAGTGGAAGGGTTACCTCGATGTGGGGTACCACCTCTACGAAGTGAGCGCGAAAGATGGGTTGGGGCTTTCGCAGTTTCTGAAAGAAATCGAAGGAAAGACTGTCGCGTTTTGCGGGCACTCCGGAGTGGGAAAAACTTCTCTTCTGAATGCAATGCTCACGAGCAGTGAGAGAAAAGTGGGAAGCGTGAGTGGTGTGACTGGAAAGGGTCGCCACACGACGACATCTGCCATTCTCTTGCAAGGCCCGAACGGATCTTCTTGGATTGATACGCCGGGAGTGAGGGAATTTGGACTCTTCGGAATTGGAACTGCCGATCTGTGCAACTATTTTCCGGAGTTCAAGGTAGCCGGATGCGATCACGACAATTGCCGCCACTGGGATGAAGAAGGCTGTGAAGTAAAGAAGGGTGCAGACTCGGAATATTGGCGGTATCCTAGCTACCGAAGAATCTACCAGTCTTTGTTGGAAGATGAGGCGGCCGAAGGCCGCTAGCGAATGCGCCGCCGCCTTGGCGGCGGATATTAAAGAAGAGGCCGAGCATGACTCCTAAAGAAATTCTTTGGGCAAACGCCGATACGTTAGAGCAAGCCACTCAGGCTGCTTTTGAAGCCTTTCAAACCTATAAGCACTCGAGTCACTTCATTCGAGCAGAACTTCTTGCGGCGATGGCGGTGGGGATTTCTCAGCGTCGGCACGAACTGGTTCAGCGCATGATCACCGAGGCAGGTAAGCCGCACTTGCTTGCGAATGGCGAGATTGATCGCGCGATTCAAACCTTCAAGCTCTCGGCGATTGAGACGCTGAGATGGGGCGGCCACACCTTGCCTGTCGACATTGATCCCAACGGCCGTAGTTATGGCGAAGCACTCGTACGCTGGGTGCCTCGAGGGCCTGTGTTGGCCATCAGCCCATTTAATTTTCCGCTCAACCTTGGTGTGCACAAAGTCGCGCCGGCGTTGGCAGTGGGTGCCACTGTGCTTTTAAAGCCACCACCCCAGGCGGCCGGCTGCGCTTTCATCCTTCACGAGATCTACGAAGATGCGATTGGGCAGATTCGGGATCGGGAACTGGGAGAAACGATTCCCAAAGCGGCGTTCCAAGTTTTACAAGCAAGCCCCGAGGTGATTGGAAAAGCGGTGGAAGATCCGCGCTTCGGTGTTCTCAGTTTCACCGGAAGCGACAAGGTGGGGTGGCAGTTACAGGCCAAGGCAACGCGTAAGAAGGTCATTTTAGAGCTCGGAGGCAATGCAGCGGTGATTGTTCATCGGGATGCCGATCTCCAGCGTGCGGCGGCACGCTGTGCGTATGGGGCCTATGCCTACGCCGGACAAGTTTGTATCTCCGTTCAGCGCATTCTAGTCGATCAGCAAGTGATGAAAGAGTTCTCCGCTCAGCTCATCGGAGAGATCAAGAAGTTAAAAGTAGGCGATCCCGCAGATCCTGCGACTCTCGTGGGCCCAATGATTGATTCCAACGCTGCGAATCGGGTGATGTCGTGGGTGGATGAAGCCGTTCACGCAGGTGCCAAGATGATTCAGGGCGGAGAACGCCAGGGCAACCTCGTCCATCCGATTTTGCTGACGCACGTTCCGTTGAATGAAAAAGTGGTGACTGAAGAAGTGTTTGGTCCCGTCGCCGTGCTTCAGTCCTACGATAAAATGGGAGAAGCGATTCAAGAGGTGAATCGTTCTCGGTTTGGACTCCAGGCGGGAGTTTTTTCAAACGATCACACGTTGATTCAGAAAGTGATCCGTCAATTGGATGTCGGCGGAATCATCATCAACGATGTTCCTACGTACCGAGCCGATGTTGCTCCGTATGGCGGAATGAAAGAATCCGGGATTGGTCGCGAGGGTCCGCGCAGCGCTATGGAAGCGTACTGCGAACCGCAGACGATCCTTACATCAACTTCCCGAGAACTTCTCTAGCGATGATCATGCGCTGAATCTGACTGGTGCCTTCGTAGATCTGATAGATCTTCGCATCGCGCATCAGCTTCTCGACCGGATACTCTTCCGAATAACCGTAGCCGCCGAAGATTTGCACCGCATTCGTCGTGACTTGCATGGCCATGTCCGCTGCAAATGCTTTTGCATAGGCCGCGTACTGAGTATTGCGTTCGCCGCTGTCGAGCATCCAAGCGCATTTGTGAACTAAGAGGCGAGCTGCTTCGATGTCTTTCGCCATGTCCGCGATCATGAAACTCACCGCTTGATGCTGAGCGATCGGTACTCCGAAGGTCTTGCGGTTGACGGCGTATTGCATCGACTCTTCCATTGCACGACGAGCAACGCCGACAGCACCTGCTGCCACGAAGGGGCGCGTGTGATCGAATGCAGTCATTGCAATCTTGAAACCATCACCTTCTTTTCCTAAGCGATATTTTTCAGGCACCTTGACGTTTTCAAAGGTGATGCCGCGCGTGTCGCTGGCACGTTGGCCCATGTTCTTTTCTTTTTTGCCGACAAGAATGCCGGGCGTGTCGGCAGGAACAACGAAGCCGCTCATGCCTTTGTGTTTCTGCGTGGGATCGGTGTAGGCCAAAACAAAGTACCAGTTCGCAACGCTGGCGTTGGTGATCCACATTTTCGATCCGTTGATGACGTAGTCGCTGCCCACTTTCTTAGCTTGGGTGCGAATGCCTGCGACGTCGGAACCCGCGCCGGGTTCTGTCACGCAGTAAGCAGCCATGACCGGAGATGCAGTCAGGCGTCCTAAGAATTCTTTCTTCACTTCTTCACTGCCTGCAACAATCAGCGGAGCAGAGGCTAAGCCATTCCCTTCCATTGCGGTGGTGATGCCCGAACAGCCGAAAGCAAGTTCTTCGGTGACGATGCAAACATCGAGTAAGCCTAAGCCGGGGCCGCCGTATTCGGTGGGGACGTGGGTGTTTAGGAGACCCAGTTCCCAAGCCTTCTTGATAACGGGCCAGGGATACTCGCCTGTGGCGTCGTAATGAGCCGCTTTGGGGATAATTTCGTCCTTCGTGAACTTCCGAGCCATCTCTTGAAGCTGTTTTTGTTCGTCTGTCAGTCCAAAGTTCATCATAAAAGGATCTCTCTTCCTGTTTTTCCCAGTTTTATCCAGTTTAATAAAGATTCTAACCCACGGCCGGTGTAAAACCAACACGTTGCATGCAGAGCCACCCCATTCAGGAGAGCCGATTCTCAAAAGCGTTTGAAGCACTTTGGAAGGAAATTTTTTCCTCCCCTGTGCACCTAGATTCGGCTTTATCCAAACAGCCCAAAGATCTCAAACCCCTTCTGGCCCAAGTCATCTATCCTTTGCTTCTTCGGCCAATCAGTTTGGCAAAGTTAGTGGATGTTCCGACTTCTAAGGGCGAGCCGTGGAGTCTTTCAGGCCCGAAACTCGCTGACTGGCCGCGCGCACGCGAGATTGCTGTGCGATATTTTAAGAAATTGCGAACCGGAGAATCTCTTTCCGACTCCGAGTTCTGTGAACAAGATTTCCCTCCTTATTTAGTGGAAGAGTGGAAGAAATCTTGGGGCGCTGCGAAGTCAAAAGAGCTGATGGAAACTTTGTGCACGGAGCCCCCTCTTTTCTTAAGGGTGAACAGAAAATTTGATCGCGCGTCGGTGCTCCAAGAATTTGACGGCTCGCCCGCTCAAGATGTCGGGGTGCGCGAAACTGCCCTCTCCCCTCTGGGAATTCACTTTGAAAGATACGCGAGCGTATTGAAGAGCGCCTCTTATGAAAAGGGTGCATTTGAAATTCAAGACGAAGGTTCTCAGTGCATGGCGCTCTTTTCTTTGTGGCCCGAACTTTTTTCTAAGATTCTTTCGGATTCTCCCAGTAAGAGCGGAGCAGCATTCAGCGTCACGCTTCCTAAAGACCCTCCTGCTTGGAACGTGGTTGATGCTTGCGCTGGGGCCGGCGGAAAATCTTTGGCCATTGCGGATGCTCTTTTAGGAAAGGGCCGGGTTTACGCTTACGATGTGGCGGCGAGAAAGCTCGAAGCGCTTCGGAAGCGTGCGAAACGTTCGGGACTCAATAATATTCAGACGGTGGCGCTCGAGCAGGGAAAAGAAGCAGAGACGGTGCGTCGCTTTCGCAGGCGCGCTCAAGTGGTCCTTGTGGATGCTCCTTGCACGGGGTGGGGAGTATTGCGTCGCAACCCCGATTTGAAGTGGAGGCAAGATTCCGACACGCTTCAGCGCATGCCCGTGCTTCAAAAAGAGTTGCTCCAGGTCTATTCAGATCTGGTAGCGCCAGGTGGACGCTTGGTTTTTGGGGTTTGTACGTTTAGAAAGGCGGAGACGCAGGACGTAGCCGAGGAATTTACAAAAGCGAATGCTGATTTTGAGCGCGGGAGTGGCGGATACTTAGGTCCCGGCCCAACAGACGGATTCTATATGCAAGTTTGGACGAGAAAGGCATGAGAGAGCTGATTTGGAAGTGCGTGCGGTGGTTTTTGTTTCGCCTAGATGCTGAAACTGCGCATCGCTTGACGTTTTCACTGGTTCGGTTGGGAGCCGTAGGGGGTGGTGGGCTTTTGAGGATCGTTTCCGGTGCTCCATCGCGCTCAAAAGAGCCTCTCAGCGAAGTTTGGGGGCAGAAATTTCTGTCGCAAGTCGGCCTCGCTGCTGGTTTTGACAAAGATGCGGAGATTTTAGAGGCGCTTCCGTCGCTCGGATTTGGTTTTGCAGAGTTGGGAACCGTTACGCCGCGACCTCAGCCGGGAAATCCGCGTCCCAGATTGTTTAGAGACTTTCAAAGTCGTGCAGTGTTCAACCGCATGGGGTTCAACGGTTTGGGTGCGGAAGTCGTGTCTCGTCGGCTTGAAAAAGCGCTCGCAAACCTTCCTGAAAACTTCCGAGTAGGCGTAAATCTCGGGAAAAATAAAGATACTCCGCTCGAAGAGGCTGCGGCTGACTATCGGCTCGCAGCAAGCAAATTCGAGGGCTTGGCCGACTACTTGGTGATCAATGTGAGCTCACCAAACACGCCGGGACTGCGATCTTTGCAATCTGTGGAGAGTTTGCGCCCTCTTGTGGAGGCTGTTGCAGAAAAAACCGCCGGTTGGAAGCGAACTCCACCGATTTTGTTGAAGCTTGCACCCGAAATTCGCGGCGCAGAGCTTAAAGAAATTCTCGAAAATGGTCCGAAGTGGGGTTTGAAGGGTTGGGTGCTCACGAATACTTTAGCAGGCACTCGAGGGGATCAGAGTGGTGGGTGGAGTGGAAGTTCGCTCACAAAACTTTCTCTTGATGTGCTGCGTGAGGCTCGCTCACAAACTTCTCTACCCATTGTCTCTGTGGGCGGAATCATGAGTGCTCAAGATGCTTGGAATCGGATTCAGGCGGGAGCAAATCTAGTTCAAATCTATTCGGGCTGGGTATTCAAAGGACCCCATTTTCCCGGGGAAATTCAGCGTTTTTTCGAACTCCAGAAACACGAAAGCCCTAGGTCGACGAATCGAACCTAGGGCTTTTTAAATCAAAGAAGAAAGAAGATTACTTCTTGCTCTTCTTCTTAGCAGTCTTCTTCTTCGTCTTCTTCTTGGTAGCTTTTTTCTTCGTAGCCATTTTTAGTTCCTCCGTAAGAGCGATGGAATTTTTTTACATGCCATTCAGCACAACTCATCGCTTCAACAATGATGTTACATTGATCGAGCGAGAGATCAAGAAAAGATTCAGGCGTGTCCGGTTAAGAAACAAGTTTTTCACAGTGGTTTGAACGAGAATAAGGGTGAAAGAGGGTTTTCTTG
>JAIEMT010000035.1 GCA_019751945.1 bacterium | reverse complement strand
TGCAACTTTTGCAGTTAAATCGACGATGGCTCTTGGATTTTAGCCCCTCTTCAGCCGCATTCTTCAGCGGGAACTAGCTAGCTCGGTTTCTTCGGTAATCGGAACTAAGAGAGACGCACCAAAAAGGACATCGGGATCATTGCTTTCAACTTGGAATTCGATGGTACCGTCATTTTTTGCAATGACATCGTGACCTAGAAATCCCTTGATTCCAGATTCAACGACGAAGACACATTTTTTATTGATCACTCTGAGCTCGACTCTGCCTACCTCTGGTCCGGGTGCCGACTTTGCGACAATGGTGGCGCCGTTGTCATACTCCAACCATCTGCCAACGGGAGTGCTTTCAAAGTGGGCATAACCCAGAGTATTTCCGCTGAGGTCGGTATTCATAAAATAGTCTGATTGATTCAATACCGATGTCACTCCGCTGCAAACCCCTTCAGCAGAAAAAGCCGAAAAGGGAAGGCAGCTAGTAAGCAGAACGGCCAACAAATAACGTGAAAAGCATTTCATAAATTATTCTCCCGGTTCAATAATGGTGGGCTTATGACACGGTGGGTAAATTCTGTCGATTAAATAATACTCGGGCGTGTGGAGGCTTATTTTAGTTTTTTTTGAAAGACCGTGTCGCTCAGTCGCCTGAGAAGAGCGGGCCAGTAGCGCCTGGCCAATCCGGGCGTCGCATGCAGAAGTGAAATCACGTCTTTGATATCTTTTAATTTCGCTGGAAGTTCGGGCAGCTGAAGAGGGGACTGAGGTTGTTCTAAATAGGAATTGGTGGTGAGGGCCATTCGATCAGAGGTCGTAGCACTCAAACATTTCAAGCAGAGTTCGTATTCGGAATTACTAATCAACCCCAAACCATTTTCAGAGAATTCTCCCGCTTGTTCAAACAGCGATCGTCGTAGGACCATCGACCCTTTCAGGAGCCAGTTGTGGCTCATGAATGCGCGAACCCAGTCCGTGCTTTCTCCCAAAGGGGAGTGGCTGGAAAGAATCAGGTCGTGGCGTTTCAGCAGGGGTTCGAGCCAGGTGAGGTACCCCGGTTTCCAAGAAGTTCCCACATCCACAAAGTTTAAGTAGGCGCCGCGGGAGTTCTTCGCGCCCTGATTCCACATGGCTCCCGGATCAGTGAGCCGGCGGATGGGGACGAGCTGCAATCGTTGCTGGCTGACAGCCTCCGAAAATACACTTGAGAGATGGTCGGAGACGTTTGTGCTTCCGTCGGTGATTACAATCTCCGTCCCGATGGGATCCGTTTGCTCGAGCAGGGAATGCACGGTTTTCTCAGCAAGCGCTTTGAAGGGAAACTGCGGCCCTAGGATTGTGGATCCGATCCCTGAGTAAAGTCTCACAATGATGGAAAGGCGCGGTGCCGTGAGCATGGGGTGGTTCTATGCCTGCGTGCGGTGGATTTCAAGTGTCGGTTCTTCGAGAGAGGGAGTGGGCGGGGTGTGCAATTTGGGTGGATTCAGAATCTAACCCGCCCAGCGGGGCTGCCTAATTCTAAATCTGCTAATTCAAGTTGACAGGATGTTTGCCCAGCAGTAGTTGCTCCCCATGCGAGCGAAACAACTCCAGCTCAAACTCCCCAACACGCACGGCGGCGCTCGAAAAGGTGCAGGGCGGCCTAATCTTTCGGGGCTTCAAGCGCATGTGCGTAGGCCACGACTCGAGAGTCGTCACCCTGTTCATGTCACTCTCAAGTTGCGATCGGGGCTGCCCAGTTTGAGAGGGAAGGCGGCATTTCGTTGTCTGAGAGAAGCGGTGAAAACGGCGAGAAAACAGGGACTCCACGTGGTTCATTTTGCAGTTTTGTCGAATCACATTCATTTGATTTTGGAACCAAGGCAGCACGCGACACTGGGGGGAGTTTTCCAAAGCCTGGGTATTTCCTTTTCGAAGCGGCTCAATGCTTTCTTGAAACGCTCGGGAGCTGTATTTGCCGATCGATATCATTTGCGGGTGCTTCGGACTCCTCGGGAGACCAGAAATGCGATTCACTACGTACTCGCAAATTTTGGAAAGCACACCGGAACGAATGTGATTCGGATGGACCCGTTTTCATCGGCATTCCAGTTTCAGGGCTGGAGGAAATTGCGGGCGGGTCCGCTTGTTTTTGAAACCACAGCCTGGTCCGAGCAGGGGTTGGAGGTTTGGCTTAGGGAGATTCTTTCGTCTCCGAAAACCTGGCTATTGAGGACGGGGTGGGAAAAGAGCTCGACCACCTGATGCGACAGAGCCAAAAAACCGGTGAACCTGCTTTCACTTCGAGCCTGGGTCGTGTATCTTGACCGAATGATTTCGCCGACAAAACGAGAGCTAGGGAAGAGTTACGAGCCCGCGGGCTTTGAGTCCGACCTCTACCAGTTTTGGGAGAAGAGCGGTTTTTTTGAAGCGCAAGATACGAATGACAAGAGCGATCCCGGCCAGAAAGCGTTCTGCATCGTCATTCCGCCCCCGAACGTCACCGGGGCGTTGCACATGGGGCATGCGCTTACCAACACCATTCAAGACATTCTGATTCGCTGGCGCCGTATGCATGGGGACAACACACTTTGGATGCCAGGTACGGACCACGCGGGCATTGCCACCCAAGCGCAGGTCGAAAAGCAAATCGCGAAGGAAGGGAAGGGGCCGACAGGCCGTCCTCTCAACCGACACGACATGGGTCGTGATGCGTTCGTGAAGCGCGTTTGGGAATGGAAAGAAGAACACGGCAGTAAGATTAAGAACCAGCTTCGACGCCTGGGTTCGTCTTTGGATTGGAAGCGCGAACGGTTCACGATGGACGAAGGTTTGTCCAAAGCTGTGCGCGAAGTCTTCGTTCGACTCTACGAAGAAAAACTGATTTATCGCGGCGAGCGCATCATCAACTGGTGTACGAAATGTCAGACTGCGCTTTCGGATTTGGAAGTTATTCCTACGGATCGCAAAGGGCATCTCTGGCACATCGCTTATCCCGTTGAAGGTTCCAACACGAAGCTCGTGATTGCCACCACTCGGCCTGAGACCTTACTCGGCGACACCGCTGTTGCCGTTCATCCTGAAGACGAGCGCTACAAGAGTTTGCAGGGAAAGAAAGTGAAGCTCCCTCTTCTCGGTCGCACGATCCCGATTATCGCCGATGCTTACGTCGACAAAGAATTCGGCAGCGGGGCTTTGAAAGTCACTCCCGCGCACGACTTCAACGACTATGAATTGGGCAAGCGCCACAACCTCCCTTTCATTACAGTGATGGGCAAGGACGGAAAGATAACGGCTGATGGCGGACCTTACGCCGGATTAAAGTTTGCGGAAGCGCGTGAAAAAGTCGTTGAAGATTTGAAGGCTGCTGGACTCCTCGTAAAAGTAGAAGACCACGCCAATAAAGTCGGCCTATGTCAGCGCAGTGATACGGTTGCGGAACCGATTGTTTCGAAGCAATGGTTTGTGAAAATCGAACCGCTCGCGAAGCCCGCCATTCAAGCAGTCGAGAGTGGCAAGATCACTTTTACCCCTAAGAACTGGGAAAAAACTTATTTCGAGTGGATGTATAATATCCGCGATTGGTGCATTTCGCGTCAGCTCTGGTGGGGACATCAGATCCCGGCCTGGTACTGCGGGAAATGCGAACACATTACTGTTTCGCGTACCACTCCTTCGAAATGCGAAGGTTGTGGCGGCGGAACTCTGAAGCAAGATGAAGACGTGCTCGACACTTGGTTCAGTTCAGGTCTCTGGCCGTTTTCTACTCTGGGTTGGCCTGAAAAAACGCCTGCGCTCCAGACTTTCTATCCGACATCGATTTTAGAAACAGGTTTCGACATCATTTTCTTCTGGGTTGCTCGAATGATCATGATGGGCATTCACTTCATGGGCGATGTGCCCTTTCGCAAAGTGTACCTACACGCCATGGTTCGCGACGAAAAAGGCGAGAAGATGTCGAAGACCAAGGGCAACGTCATTGACCCGCTCGACATCATTGATCAGCATGGAGCGGATCCGCTTCGCCTGACATTGGCGGCGATGGCGGGGCAAGGTCGGGACATCAAGCTGTCCACCGATCGCGTCGAGGGTTACCGCGGATTTTGTAACAAGCTCTGGAATGCGACGAAGTTTTTCCACCTGCAGATGGATCAGTGCAAAGATGCGGTCGCGCAAATTCCAAAGGAAGTTCAGACGGGGGGAGCAGAGGCTTGGCTCGTTAAAAATCAGAAACAGCTCACCCCTTACAATCGATGGATTCTTTCGGCTCTTCAGGGTGTGACAGCTCGGGTGGAAGCAGGTTTTGCGAATTTCGAAATCAACGAATCGGCCCAGGGAGCCTATGATTTTACCTGGTATCAGTTCTGTGATTGGTATGTGGAGATTTCAAAAGTCCTTTTAAAACCAGGATCTAGGCCGGCCGCGGTGCAAGTCGAGACCCTGATTACCTATCATTATACTATCGAAACTCTGCTGAAGCTGATGCACCCGATGATTCCGTTCGTTACTGAGGAATTGTGGCAGTCGCTCCCTTGGGCTCAGCCGATTCAGAACGCACGCTTTTCACAGCCCGTGAAGACTCTCATGCTCCAGAAATTTCCGGCGGTTCAGAAGGGCTTGATCGACCAGTCTGTCGAGAAGCAGCTCCAAGCAATTCAAGCGCAGGTCGAAGCGATTCGAAACTTCCGCGGCGAGAATAATATTTCTCCGAAGACGCGCTTCCCAGTGGAAGTCATTGCAAGCACGAAGGAAGCCGAAGCGTTGAATCGTGAGCATGAGAGTGTGATTTGTTCTCTCGCTCAGATTGAAAAGATGGATTTCGTTTCAGGCAAAGCTTCGGGCAAGAGCGATTTGATGGCGGTGATTCCAATTCCTGCATTTCAGTTAGAGTTTCGGGTCGGACTCAAAGGTTTAGTCGACGTTGAAGAAGAATCGAAACGTCTAAAAAAAGAAGTCGAGAAAACGAAAGCGGATTTGGAATTCATTCGAAATAAACTCTCGAAAGAAAGTTTTATTTCCAAGGCCCCTGCAGAACTCGTTCAAAAGGAAAAAGCCCGTGAACAAGAAATCCAAGGCAAGCTTGGCGACCTCGAAAAAGCCCTCGAACGTCTTGCGAAGCTCAAGTGATCCGAAGCGAGCTATTCTCATCGGGCCTGCGATTCAGAAACAGGATCGCACTTTTCTAAAAAAGAAACTCCTTCAGCTCAGAATTCAAAAATCAGATTGGCTCCTAGGTGTCGATGGGGGCGCGCAGTTTTGGCTCGAGCTCGGGGTTGTTCCGAATTACGCCGTGGGCGACTGGGATAGCCTTTCCCCCAGATCTTTTAAACGTTTGAAGGACACACCGAAGGAAACGCTCTCCCAAGACAAGCTTCGAAGTGATTTGCACTATGCGATTCAGTCGGCTTCTCGGGTGGGCGTGAGTGAATTAATCTGTTTGGGTGTGACGGGAGGGCGTCCGGATCATCATCTGGCGTCCTTGTATGAACTCGCCAATGCGAGTCGGCAGTCGCCTCTGCGTTCTGTGACCGCTTTCGGGCCGGAGGGGGATTATCATTTCTTCTCGGATTTCATGCCGCAGCCGCTCCGGCTTTCTCTTAAAAAAGCGACGTTGCTGTCCATCTTGCCGGTACTAGAAGAGGCTCAGGGCTTGAGTCTTTCAGGTTTTCGTTATCCCATGAATAATGGACTATTAAGTTTTTCATCACATGGGTTAAGCAACGTGGTTTCGAAGACGCCGTGTGAGATTCAGTTGAGGTCTGGCTGTGTTGTTGTAATGATCCCTACGGAGCAAAAGTGAGAGCAGAAACCGACGATTTTCTAACAGCACCGAATCGAGATTCGGAGCTCTACGGTCCAACCGGGAGTCACCCGTCGATTCGCTTTGAGCACTTGCCTGTGGTTCAGGGGCCGCTCTCTACCCTGGATACTTCTCGCAGCAAACTTTTGAAAGACGTCACCGATAAAACAGCCGCCGACTTGTTGGGAAATAGCAAAGCCTCGATGGACATGCTTCTCAGTGAAGCGCTTTATCAGGAGAAGGCCCGTCTGCGCCGAGAGCGCGTGAATATTTTTACCCGTCAACGGAAGAAGAATGACTACCGCCTTTGGAATCAGATTCAATCGGGGCTGTTAAAATCTCCAAGCGTCGTTGATCGTCGCATGCTTTTCGATAACGTTCTTCATCACTACGCAGAAGAAATCGGCGGTCACTTCAATCCCAAGACCTACGAGTTCGCCACGCGAACAGTTCCGTTTGGATTTAGCTGGCTTCTCAACGCAGCAAGCGTGCGCCGATTCCTACCTTGGAAGCTCACTCAATCTTTGGAAAGTCGCTTGAAGATCGTGGGTGAAATTCCCATGATTCGAAAGCTGGCTCAAGAAGGCACGATCCTCCTGGTGCCCACTCATCAGAGCAATATCGATTCCGTTTTGATCGGCTACGTCATTTATCTGATGGGCCTTCCTCCGTTTTCTTATGGCGCTGGGTTGAATCTGTTTTCAAATCCCGTGCTGAGCTACTTCATGGGGGGGTTGGGCGCCTACACGGTGGATCGAAAAAAATCGAATCCGATTTATAAGCACCTCCTGAAAAATTATTCGACTCGAATTCTCCAAGAAGGCATTCATTCCATCTTCTTTCCAGGGGGCGGCCGTTCGCGCAGTGGGGCGATTGAAACCAAGCTGAAGCTGGGGCTACTGGGTACAGGTTTGGAAGCCGAAATCGAAAACATTCGAACGAACAAACCGAAGCCTCGTGTTTTTGTCGTGCCGATGGTGGTGAGCTACCACTTTGTTTTGGAAGCAAGCTCCCTCATCGAAGATTATCTGTCGGAAGCGGGCAAGCATCGGTTCATCATTACCGACGATGAATCGTGGCAACCCACAAAGATATTGAGCTTTTTTTGGAAACTCTTCTCGGCTCAGAGCGGGATTACTTGCCGAATTGGTAAGCCGATGGATATTTTTGGGAACTTTGTCGACGAAAATGGCCGATCCATCGGTCCGAACGGCACGACGATTGACCCCGTTCGTTGGCTCACTTCGCGCGGCGAAGTGGTTGCCAATCAGCAGCGCGATCGAGAATACGTTCGCGAGCTCGGCGTAAGACTGGCAGATCGGTTTCACAAAGAGAACACTGTGATTTCTTCGCACCTCGTGGCGTTCAGTTTTTTTGAAACGCTGAGAAGGCAATATCCCGATTTAGACCTGTTCCGCTTGCTTCGCATTTCCTTACAGCAGCGCACGCTTCCGCTCGACACCGTGTTAGCGGCGGCAGAACACTTTTATAAAAAAGTGAGAGCGCTTGCTGATAGGGGCGATCTCTACTTGGATCCCGAGTTGAAATCGGCCGATACCTTGAAGTGGTTTCAGGACGGATTGAATAGTTTAGGCCTCTTCCACGACGATGGCGTTGTGCGAATGGGAGATGGAACGGTTTGGACGGAGGACATGTACCTCCTTTACTACTATCGAAATCGCCTGGCTGGTTATGGGCTTTCGGAGATGAGTCACTTGTATGACAAAAAAGGATTTCTGGACTAACTCACGCGTTGCCGTGATTGGAGCGGGGAGTTGGGGCACGGTGCTTGCGCATCTGGCGTCGTTGAACTGCTCGGAAGTCCGCATCTGGGTTCGGGATGACGAACTCGCCGGACAAATCAACGCCACTCGGGTGAACAAGAAATATGTTCCTGAACTGACTTTGAATGATCGAGTTCGTGCCTATTCCGATCTCGAAAAGGTTTTCGACGCATCTTCCGGGGTGCAGTGTGTGATCTGGGCGTTGCCTTCCTCCGTTTGTAGAAAAGAATCGTTTCGACTTGCCAAGCATTTCCGTGGCGATGAGTTGGTTCTCCACGCTACCAAAGGAATTGAAGAAGGAACTCTCAAGCGCGTTTCAGAAGTATTAAAAGAAGAGTTACCGACTCCGCGAATTGGTGTGATCAGCGGTCCAAACCTGGCCCATGAAGTGGCGAGTAAGCAACCCGCCGCAACTGTTGTGGCTTCCCATTTCGATGAAGTCGTTGCGGCAGGCCAAGCGCTGCTGAGTTCAGAGTCGTTCCGAGTTTATCCGGCCGATGACGTGATTGGAGTGGAGTGGGCTGGCACTTTGAAAAACATTCTGGCCATCGCTTCAGGGGCCCTCGATGCGATGGGCTTGGGTTGGAATTCTCGTGCGACACTCATTACTCGTGGATTGGCCGAGATGGTTCGCTTCGGAATGGCGATGGGGGCAAATCAATCCACATTCTTAGGGTTAGCCGGAGTGGGGGATTTGCTTGCTACCGGTAGCAGCAATCTGAGCCGAAATTATCGAGTGGGAATGCGACTTGCGAAGGGCGAAAAGCTTCCGGATATTTTGAAGGACTTGGGAAGCACGGCGGAAGGGGTTCGAACCACACAGACGGTTTACGAATTTGCTCAAAGTCGGGGAATTGAAATGCCAATCACTGGCGCAGTATATCGTTTGGTGAAAGACGGCGCGTCGATCAAAGAATTGATTCCAAGCCTGATGGCGCGACCGAGTTCCGCCGCAGAAATTTAAGACTCAGTTTTCGGTTCGGTATCAGTATCGGTATCGGTATCGGTATCAGTTTCGGTTTCAGTTCAAGTTCATGTTCATGTTCGGGTTTAAGCCTATTTTGAGACTGGCTCTTTATCGCCAGGTTGAAACGATTCAGGCCCGATCGTCACTGAGAGAGCAGCTCTTACGGGCCTCAGAAAGTGTTGTTCTCAATATTGCAGAAGGAGCTGGAAGAACGAGCAAGCGAGATCAGGCCAGAATATATGCCATTGCTCTAGGTTCTGTTCGGGAGGTGCAAGCTGTCTTTGATTTGATCAATCTTGAAAATCCACAAGCTATCAAACTAGCGGATCACATTGCAGCATGCCTCTATCGCTTAATTCATCCGAAACCGAAACCGTAGCCGTCAACCGTCACCGGGTTTTTCAGTTCGGGTATTTCAGATAATAGATGTCGGGAAGATTCCGACATCCTTCTTCCAGATCCAATCCGTAACCGACCAAAAACTGGTCTTCGATCATTCGACCGACGTATTTGACTGGAACGTCCACGATTCGCTTCGAGGATTTATCGAGTAAGGTGACGATTTCCACGCTAGCAGGGCCGGAAGCTTTCAGGCGTTCAAAAAGAAATTTCAGAGTGCGACCGCTGTCGATGATCTCCTCGACAATCAGAACGTGTTTGTCGCGAATATCGACTTGGATATCTTTCAAAATGGTCACAGTGCCTGATGAGGTGCGGGCCTTGCCATAGCTCGACAGGCGCACGAATTCGATCTCGCAATCGACCTTGATGTGGCGAACCAGGTCGGCCATGAACACCACGGCCCCCTTGAGCACACCGACCAGAACTAACTTTTTGCCTTCGTAATCTTGGTTGATTCGCTTCGCGACTTCCTGAACGGCCGCGTCGATTTCACTTCGAGTCAGATATCGAGTGAAATTCTTTTCATCCAGGACCATGGTCACCCTTGTTATCGGTTTTGGCCGTGAGTTCGGGCTTCTTTGTTTCTTCATCCAGCTTGCGATAGCCCGCTTCTTCCACTCCGCTCATCGAATCCTTGAAGTTACGGATCGCTTTGCCTAGAGTATGGCCCAGCTCCGGAAGTTTCCGAGGGCCAAAGATGAGTAAAACAATGCCAAGTATGAGCAGGTGCTCGCCAGAAAAGCCAAACATAGTAAGGTACACATACCTATCCGTCTGGGGAGTGTCAATTGCACTCTCGGTAGGGCAGGTTGTCTGGGCTGAAGACCTTCAACCCAAGCAATCCAGTAGTTCCTACCAGATGGTGACGGGCGACGATCTAGAGGACGGAAGAAACCGCTGGGATGCGCTCTATCGTCGCCGGAACTATGTTTATGGACGTGAACCCGCCGCTTTTCTGAAGGAGAACATTCATCTGATCCCGGCAGGTCGGGCATTGGACGTTGCGTCAGGCGAAGGGCGAAACGCTGTTTTTTTGGCCAAAAAAGGGTTCGTGGTCGATGCCATTGATATCTCCGAAGAGGCCTTGAAAAAAGCTCGCCGCTTGGCCAAGGAAAATCATGTCACGATCAAAACTATTGCTGCGGATCTGAATCAGTATCCGCTCAAGACCGATTATTACGAAGCCATCGTGGTGATCAATTTCCTAGATCGTAAGATGATTCCGTTGCTCAAGAAGGCATTGAAGCGCGGTGGTCATATCATTTTCGAAAGTTACACGATTGAGCAAACTCAGAATCCCGGAGGTCAGGCTCTCTTAAGAGGAGACCTTCTCTCCCACGAAGAGCTCAAGAATCTCTTCAAAGAATATAAAGTTCTGCTCTATCGCGAGAGCAACGATCAAAAATCCGCAGTGGCAAGTTTGATTGCGCGAAAGCCTTAGGGCTTATGCGACCAGCTGCCGTCGGGAGCCTGAATCGGCGTCCCTGTCGGAGACATTCCTTGGAACGACCGCGCAAAGGTTTTTTCCACATTGCGCAGCCCTTCCGAGCTCAAGCCGTTGAGCCGAACTGCTTCTTCATACAAGGCATCGCGGTCTTTGTTTTCAGCCTGAACCAATGCATTGACGAGATTGCGTTCCAGCTCGGCCACTTTACCGGTGTCCATGAGCTTCACTTTTCCGGCATTGGTTTCACCGATTAAACCCTTGGCTTTATACTTCACCAGTTTGTCGATGCGGCCCGCTTGATTGCTCTTAATGGTACGAGCTTTATCACTGTTCAAACTAAAGAGTGCTGCTTCCGTAGGAGCTGCGGATTCAGCAGCCCAGGCCGTTTTTCCAATGCTCCAATCTAGAAAAATAAATTCGTTCTGGCTGCTTTGTTTTCCAGCAGCCGGCGGAGTCGGTGTGGACTTGCCGCGCTCGCGCGCTTTGTAAAGGTCGCGCACGTAATCGTCAGTGGCTTTTTGAGCCGCGCTTTCTGGGAAGTTGACGTTAACGGTGACACAAGCCCCGAGAAAAAAACTAGCCGCGAGAATTTTCAGGAACACATTTTTGAATCTCGGGTTCTGGTTTGGGCTGAGGGGGAGTTGTTGCGCCTTCATTCGTTTTTCCTTCCTTAGAAATAGTTTTCAATGTGTCTGTCACGTGACGAACGAAGTTCGCCATCGCATGAGCATCCACCACGAGCGGATATCGAGATCCCTTTAGGAGTATTTTAAACCGAGTTCCGTACAAGATGTAATGGTTTAGTTTGATATCGGTGACAGAATCGCTTTTGGGATCCAAAGTTTCTAACAAGATGGATCCTTCGTCCGAAAAAGCTTTCAGTCCCACGTACTGAGCGCTGTAATCAAAAATTTGACCAGGCGTTCCAAAGTAAAACCACTTCGCGATTTCTGGAAGCTGTTCCAATTCGTCTTTTGCAAAGAGGCGAACAAAATTTCGCATGGCATTAGAAGAAAGGACGATCACTTCATGCTTGTTGGGAACGATTTCAATTTTGAAATCAAAATGGGTGGGGAGCCAAGAAAGGACCTTCACGTCTTCAGCATAGCCTTGAAGATAGCCGTCCATTCGCCCGAAGGAAGTCCAACGGGCGAACTTCGAGACGTCGATCTTTTCCCAATGCAGGTCAAAATCAAACTCGGGTACGTCCGAGAGATAGTCGTAGATGGCGATTTCGCTGATGTCCATGCTCCCGCCAAAGACCTCCACTTTCGCGGTGCCTTCCTCCGGAACAATCGATTCCTGAGTGACCGAAATCTTCGGAAAGTCGATGGAGATCGATGCGGGAACGACTTTGGATTCTTCCTGGCAAAATCCCTTGGCGAGGGAGGGTAGTGGGAGGGGTTCTAGCTTGAGAGCTGTTTTAAGATCCGCCTCAATTTCTTTACCCTTTGGCTTCTGGAGCGTTCCTTCGAGGGATGCTAGGCTCAGCTTGGCGCCTTCGAAGGAGAGCGGAATGCCTGATTTTGTTCCGACAGAGACCTTCCAGGTGGGGACTTTGCGCGCTTCGGAGCCGGCCTCGGGAATGAGACGAATCGGAGTTGTGCCCAATTTTCCGTGCACTCGTTTGTACCAGAGGTCCCGAATGGCCACTTCTCCATTGCGGATGGTTCCGTTCTCAATGGGAAGGCTGAGTTTCACTCCGCTGACCACCACATCAGATTTCGGAACGGCAATCTCCAAATCGCGAATGTTCAGAGATCCCACCATTTTTTCGAGTTCGTTCCAGCGGCCCCTGCCTTGGGTGTGGAGAGTGCCGCGTTTGAACTGATAGGGAAGTTCCAGACCTTCCGGAATGAGTTTTTTCAAAGGAAGGGGCTGCGTCTCCCATCGCAACTCTCGCGTTTGAAAATCTCCTTCGGCCACCACGGCGTAAGGTTGTTTCACCCCGAGGTCGAAGAGAAAGCGTTTGGGCTTCTTAGTTTTCGGATCAAAGTTCACTCTCAGAAATGCCGGAATGGAAGCGAGCGGGGCACTGAAGGGAACGTCTTCCCAAAAACCTTCCAAGACGTTGGCCTTGAGTTGGGCTTCGATAATAGTTCCTTCGGAGTCATCGGGGTCTTGGGCGCGAAATTCGACGTCTTTGATCTGAAGAGTGTGGGGAGAGTCTTCCGGACGAGCGGGATCATTCCAAACCACTTTTTTGGCACTCAAATCGAATTCAAAATCTTCCCCATCAAAAATTCCATCCGCCACGAAGTCATGAATCGAGTAACCCCGGCCTGGAATTTCAAACTTAGAACCACCCAAGGTGATTCCGAATTCGGTGAAGTGGCTCAAGTCCTTCAATCCCACCCAGATCTCGGTCTTCATGGGCATAAAGTGCTTACCGGTTTCAAACGTGGTGACCGCTGAATACTCGAGGTGATATTCGGGGGATCCCTTGGCTTGCACTAGGTGCACGGGGCCGAAGAGGTGGGCTTTCCATTTTCGGGAATCGAATTCGAACTCCACGGTGATTTTTAAATCCGAAAACTTTCCGCTGAGAATATCGACCCAAGGTTCGTCGAATGCAAATTCAGTAATGCGAATGGGATATTTCTGCTCGAGCTTTCGGATTTGCGCGCGAATGAGACGCTCTTCAAGCCAGTTCTTGATTCGATTTCGTTCGAAGAAAAGAATTCCCCCGACAAGCAAAATGCTTGCAAGGATGCCGCTGAGGACGCGGAGCTTTCGGGATCTCACACTCTAAACGTACCTTATGGACGTGTGAGAGTCGAGCAAGCTGCTTTGGTCACCTTCAAGGCGGGGCTCTGTGCCCAATCAAAGTTGAAAGCACCACTGTAGTACTTCGAGGCGGGCTTGCTGATGAGTTGCACTCCGACTTCGCGGTTGTTCATGACGGAGTTGCGAGTGCCATTGATGGAACTGACTAAGACCTGGTCGTCGTCGACCAAAATACCTTTGTTATGAATGTAGGTAATCTCGACTTGTTGAATATCGACGATTCGCGCTTCTAGGCTCAGGTTGTCGCATTCAGCGAGTTCATTGAGATAGTCCACGGTGTCTTGGTTGGTGTTCTTTGTGGCAAATGGAGCGAGATTCACAATATTGCCGACCTTTTGAAGGGTCAGGAAAATATTGTCGTCGCCGCTATCATTTGCAGAAGTACCGCCACCGCCGAAGACCTTGTCGTCGTTTAATAAGACCCGAACTTTTGCTCCGCGCTTCGAAGCACTGACGAGACTACGGATGAGTGGGCTGTAATCAGGGGCGCTTGCACCGGGCTCTCGCCACTTGCTCGGTAAGGACATGAACTCCAAGTCTACGCGGCTTCGAGCGGAATCGATCATCGAAACCAGCGGCTTCAAGGAATCAGGCGAAGTCACCAAGTGAGTGTTTTGAACATCTCCCTGAGCGGAAGCGATGGTTGGAACCGTTCGCTTCGAGCCAGCAGCTTTCGTCACTCCCATGTTTGCGACCAAGGTGATGGGCTGCTCTGGAAGTGTCGCTAAACGGAAGGTGTTGGGAACAGCGTCGGCAGCACCGATATCTAGGATGTCGTTGGAGCTGGTGTCGGTATCGGTTTCAAAAATGTCGCGGAGCTCCTGAGCGAGTGAAGAGTCTTCCAGGACCGTAATCCAACCCCGATTTCCCACCTTGCCGGCTTCAGCCTGGCCCGAATCGCTGAAGTTTTCGGAGGTCACTAAAACCCTTTTTCCGTCCACAACCACGTACTTAGCGTGATCGTAGCGATAGCGACGGGGCTGTTTTTTCGAGGTCTGCATCATTATAAAGAGCTTGTTCTTGCCTCGGGCCTTGGAACTGGCCATCGCTTTTTGAATTTTTTCGAGGTTGTCATGGGTGTCTGGGGCGAGTTTTCCGACCGGATTCCCCTCGACCAAGACTTGGACCGAGACGCCGCTTTTGATTTTATTCACTACTGCGTCAGCGATGCCTTCACTCTTGAATTCGTAAACGTTGAGGAGGATCGAAGATTTTGCTGAGCCGATTGTTGAGAGAAGTAAATCCCTCGAATTGTCCGGTGAGAGCCCGAACTCAGCTGGTACTGCGAATGCTGGAATGCTAACAATGAACGCGAGCGCCGAAAGAATTCTTCTTCCGTCGCGAACAATTTGAGCACCGACCATGGTGTTGTCCCCCCAATACCCCATTGAATTCCCCTAGAACCCGAGATCAGCGTAACACGCCTTTTGGGTTCTGCAATGCCCGGTGTGTTTAGAATCGGTTAGGGAACTTTTTTCGATTTTAAGAACATCAGACTAGAAAGTTGAAAAAACACGCGCTACAAACAAATAGTTCAAAAAAACGATCTGTTTTCTTGATTATAGGGTGGGCGCATGAGCATCACGAGTGGACATTCGAATCAAGGTCCTGGAAAGGGGCCTATTATTGCACTGAGCGTCTTATTGCTCACGGCTTTGGCTTTGGGGGTGGTGTACGTATTCCCCACGGTGAGCAATCAGGGCTATGCGCCGGATCAGCCGATTCCTTTTAGTCACAAGCTGCACGCGGGCGCGAACAAGATTGACTGTAAATACTGTCACGCGGCTGTGGAAACTTCCCGTCACGCGACGATTCCGTCTATGAATGTCTGCATGAACTGTCACTCGGTTGTGAAACTTGACAGTCCCCACATTCAAAATCTCAGAAAACATTTTCAAGAAGGCAAGCCGGTGGAGTGGGTTCGCGTTCACGAATTGCCGGATTACGTGTACTTCCCGCACAATCGCCACGTTGCAAAGGGCTTAGCTTGCGAAAGCTGCCACGGCGAAGTGAAGTCGATGGATAAAATATCTCAGTTTGCAAAACTCAACATGGGTTGGTGCTTGAAGTGCCACGAAGGCGTGACGACTCCGAAGGCAGTCCTGGCGAGAGTCCGAATCGAGCAGAAGAATCCGCACGGACCCATTGGGCCGCTGCATTGCACGGCCTGTCATAATTAAGGTTTAGGGATGGAGAGTATGGATAAGCAACCAAGCACGAATACCGAAACAACCTTTATACCGCCTCGGCATTGGATCGGCCCCGAAGAATTAGAAGCGAGCTACTGGTCGAATCCCGAAATTCAAGAGCGTCGTTCGCAAGAATTCCACGACAAGCCGATCGAAACTTTAGAAATGATCGAGAAACTCGATACGAAGGGCATTGCTCGTCGGGACTTCTTGACTATCATGGGCGCCAGCATGGCTATGGCCTCGCTTTCGTGCGCTCGCCGTCCTGTTCATAAAATCATTCCTTATGTCGTGAAGCCGGAAGAAATTATTCCAGGCGTTCCGAACTGGTACGCCTCCACCGATCCGGACACGGGTTTGGGTCTGTTGGTGAAGAACCGCGAAGGTCGTCCGATTAAGATGGAAGGAAACCCCGACCATCCGGTGAACTCGGGCAAGCTCCACGCTCGCACTCAAGCAGCGGTTTTGGATCTTTACGATGTGGATCGTTTGAAGGAACCGCTGGCTGGAAATCGCCAAGACGGTTCTCGCAAGGCCGTGGCTTGGTCAGAGGCCGACGCTGCAATTGCGGGCAAACTTCAGAAGGCCAGCAAGGTTCGCGTCTTGACCGGCGCTGTTCATGGCGAGTCGACCCGCCGCTTGTTGAAGGAATTCACGGGCAGCTTCCGCGCCGGCGAACACGTGGAATACGAACCGTTGAACTGGGAAGACATCGTCGAAGCCAGCGAAGAAGCCTATGGCACCGCTGTTTTGCCGACTTATGATTTCTCAAAAGCAGAATTAATTGTTTCTTTAGGCGCAGATTTTTTGGGGACCTGGACTTCGCCCGTTGAGCACGCAGCTCAATGGGCGAAGAATAGAAAGCTCGATAGCAAGAAGGCATCTAGCGCCAAGCTCTCGAAGCTCGTGACGTTTGAACCGAACTTCACCATTACGGGTGCAAGCTCGGACGAACGCTTTCCGGTTCGCCCCGGCGATGAACTGAAGATCGCCATGGCCATTGCTTACGAGTTGCTGATGGTTCGCAAGTTTTCTTCGTACGCAGGCAATTCTCAAATTACTTCGATCGTTCAAGGTTACAAGACCGAAACGGTGGCGCAAGAAATCTGGAAAGATCCGGCAATTTCTTCTGCAGCGACCGCCGCCATTAAACAACTCGGAAAAGAGTTGGCTGAAAAGCGTGGGAAGAGTTTGGTGGTTGCAGGCGGCTTAGCTTCGCGCACGGCGAACGCTCTCTCGCTCCAAATCGCAACGAACTTCTTGAATACGATCTTAGACAATGAAGGCAACACGGTAGATGGCACATTGGCTCCCGTGATTCGCCCGTCGGCTGGCTTTGCTGGAATGGCGAAGCTCATTAAAGACATGAAGGCCGGCGAAGTCGAAGTCCTCATCGTTCATCATACGAATCCCGGTTACACCTTGGGTAAAGCGGTGGGCTTCGAAGAGGCTTTGTCGAAGGTTCCGTTCATCGTGGTTCTCTCAGATAAAGACGATGAAACGGCTTGGCACGCGGATTATATCTTGGCCGATCATCACTTCCTTGAAAACTGGGGCGATGGTCGCATTCGCAAAAACGTTTACAGCTTGCAGCAGCCAGTGATTGCACCGTTGCATTCGACTCGTTCATTGCAAGATTCTTTGCTGACCTGGATTCGCGCTGCCAAATTGCCTGCAAGCGGCTTAGCAGCCACGATTGCCAAGGCTCCGGATACTTCTAATAAATGGTACGACTACCTCAAGGCGACTTGGCACGAAGTGCATCGAGAAGTCGGTTCGGCCACCAACTTTGATTTGTTCTGGGAAGGCGCACTTCGCGAAGGCGTGGTGAATCTGGCTCGTGCAAAGGGATTGACCCACTCGAAGGCTTCTCCTCGCTCGTTCCGCGCAGCTTGCTTCAGCAAGGTTCCCGCTTACAAGGCGGATGCCGATTCTGGTTTGACCTTAGCCCTCTACCCCAAGATTTCGATGGGCGATGGCCGTAGCGCAAACAATCCCTGGCTCCAAGAGATGCCCGATCCGGTTTCGACCGCGACCTGGGACAATTATTTGAACATGGGTCCCGCCACTGCCAAGAAAATGGGCATTGGCCAAGATGACGTGGTCACCGTCAGTGCGGATGGCGTAAGTGTCGAACTCCCCGTTAACATTCAACCCGGTTTGCATGCGGGTGTGGTCAGCGCTGCGATTGGATACGGTCGCAAGAAGGCCGGGAATGTCGCGAAAGAAGCGGGCTGGGATGTTTTCCCATTCTTGAAAGTCGTGAACGGTCGCCTGGTTTCTTCTGGCACTCCCGTGAAGGTGACCAAGACTGGGAAGTTCTTCAAGATCGCAACCACTCAGTGGCATAATGCGACGGAAGGTCGTCCGGTTGTGAACGACATTACACTCGCAACGTTTAAGAAAAATCCGGCCGCTCACAATGAGACCGAGCCGGAACTGCGAATGGAAACCGTTCCCACCATTTGGACTAAGCATGAGTACAAGGGCTATCGCTGGGGGATGAGCATCGATCTCAACTCCTGCACGGGTTGCGGCGCTTGCGTCGTAGCTTGCCAGGCGGAGAACAACGTGCCGGTCGTCGGACGCAAGAACGTTCGCGTCAGCCGCGAGATGCACTGGATTCGTATCGATCGCTACTATTCGGGGAATTCGGAACGTCCGGATGTCGTGTTTCAGCCGATGCTCTGTCAGCATTGTGAGAACGCTCCGTGTGAAACCGTTTGTCCGGTTTTGGCCACCGTTCACAGCCCGGAAGGGTTAAACGAACAAGTTTACAATCGTTGCGTTGGTACTCGTTACTGTCAGAACAACTGTCCGTATAAAGTTCGTCGCTTCAACTTCTTCGATCATTGGAAGGCTTTTGCTGGAAACATGAATCTGGCTTGGAATCCGGATGTCACGGTCCGTACTCGCGGGATCATGGAGAAGTGCTCGTTCTGCGTTCAAAGAATTCGCGACGCGAAGGAGCGCGTGAAGGATGCTGGCGATCGCGTGAAGGATTCGGATATCAAGACTGCTTGTCAGCAGACTTGTCCGACCGACGCGATTGTTTTCGGCGACATCAACAATCCGGAGAGCCGAGTATCGCATCTCCGCGAAGACGAACGCACGTATCGCGTTCTCGAAGTCTTAAACGTCAAACCGTCCGTGTCTTACCTCACGAAGGTGCGCAACAAAGAGGGCGGTGAGGGCGAACATCTAGCGCAGAAGGAGACCTCGGGTCATGTCACACGCTGAATCCAAAGGACCAGAACTCGCCGGAGTGGTGGGGTTCTTTAGTTCTCCGGAGACGCTGCTCAAAGCGACTCAGAAAACTCGCGAAGCGAAGTACAAGCACTTCGATGCCTACAGTCCTTTTCCGATCCACGGATTGGAAAAAGCTCAGGGCTTGAAGCGCTCACCGCTTCCGTATGTGACTTTCTTGGCAGGTTTGACCGGTGGTTGCATCGGCTTCGGGTTTCAGTATTGGACCTCTGCTATCAATTGGCCGTTGAACGTCGGTGGTAAGCCCTTCAACTCTTGGCCGGCGTTTATTCCGGTGACCTTTGAGTTGACGGTTCTTCTCGCAGGGCTATCCACTGTTGGCGCCATGTTCTTCTTGAACGGACTTCCGAATATTAAGAAGAAGGCTTTTGATCCGGGCATCACCCGCGACAAGTTTGCGCTGATGATTGAAGCACCTCCGGGATTTGGTCAGGCCAGTGACGACGACGAATATTTTGACGGCGTTACTCCTGTGAAGAAGAAAGTTGTCGACACGGGCACCGCTTTCGAAGTTTCAAGCGCAACGAGTTTCTTAAAGGGCTTGGGCGCAACAGACATCAAAACTGTCTACAACGAAGGATGGTTTTAAGATGACGTTCAAGCACGTGTTTACGGTAGCGGCGGCTTTGGTTTTGATCTCGGGTTGTTCCGAGCATAAGCAGCCCAATTTCATGTACATGCCGGACATGGTTTGGAGCCCGGCTTTCAAAGCGCAAAAAGAAGGGTCGATGCGCATGCCGGTGGCTGGCACTATTCCCCGCGAATTCGTGCCCTATCCGTTTCCAAATGATCCCGCTCGCGCAGGTAAAGAGTTGAAGAATCCGTTCAAGCGCACGAGTTCGATTTTGGCGCGCGGTCAAGCTAAGTACAATGTCTACTGCATTGTCTGCCACGGTCCGAACGGGGAAGGGGACGGTCACATCGTTCCGAAGTTCCCCCGTCCGCCGTCGTTGCAATCGGACAAAGTACGCACTTGGCCGGATGGTAATATTTATCACGTGATGTCGATGGGACAGAATCTCATGCCCAGCTACGCTTCCCAAGTTTCGGCTGCTGATCGATGGGCGATCGTTCACTACATTCGAGCTTTGCAGCGTTCGAAGAATCCTAATTCAGAGGATGTAAAAGAATATGCACAACGCAACAGCCATTAAAAATCCCGGTCCGTTTCAGATTTCCAGCCAGTTGAAGATGCTGCTGGGACTTTTTGTGGTGCTTGGAATCGCAGCCTTCGTGGGCGGCTTCATGATGGACTCAAAGCGCATGTGGTCGAGCTTCGTCCAAAATCACTTTTACTTTCTGAGTCTAGCATTGGGCGGAATTTTCTTTGCGTCCGTGCAATGGCTCACGGGCGCGATGTGGAGCGCTCCGGTTCGCCGTGTGAGCGAATCGTTCACGGCCTATTTGCCCATCGCTCTTGTGGCGTTCATTATTCTCTATTTTGGAATGCATGATCTCTACGTGTGGACTCATGCTTCGCATGTGAAGGACGATCCGATTCTTTCCGGTAAGGCTTCTTACCTCAACGTGCCGTTCTTCATGATTCGCAACGTGGTGGCCTTCGGACTTTGGATTTTCTTCACCAAGAAGATGATCGGCAACTCCGTCGCTCAGGATGCGAATCCGGATTATAAATTCACGGCGAAGAATCGGTCGATGTCGCCGCTGTTTTTGATCACTTTCGGCGTGACTTTCACGATGGCTGCTTTTGATTTGTTGATGTCGCTCGATCCACACTGGTTCAGCACGATGTTCGGTGTGTATTGTTTCGCGGGCCTTTTCTATTCCACCTTGGCGGCTACTTGCTTGCTCACTATCTATTTGAAGCGCAAGGGTTCGTTAGAAGGCATCGTGAACGACAATCACCTGCACGACCTTGGAAAATTCATGTTCGCCTTCACGGTATTCTGGGCTTACATCGGCTTCTCTCAGTTCATGTTGATTTGGTACGCGAACTTGCCTGAAGAAACCGGATACTTCATTCATCGCTTACACGGCGCTTGGTTCTACGTTTCGGTGTTTCTGCTGGTCGGAAAATTCGCGGTGCCGTTTTTTGTACTGATGCCCCGCGATGCGAAGCGCGATCAGAAAGTTCTCGTGGGCGTTGGCGTTTTCATGCTGATTGCTCAATGGATCGACATGCTGTGGATCGTTCAACCGGAATTCTACAAAGACGGACCCAAAATCGGCTTGATTGAAATCGGTCTGACCTTGGGCTTCCTGGGACTCTTTGGTTTGGCTGTCGCTCGGTTCTTATCCAAGAACAATGTGGTGGCGATGGGAGATCCCAAGCTCGCGGAATCGGTTTTCCACCATCATCAGTAGGACCGCTTCTTGCTGAGGGGGCTCAGCTAAAAGGAGCTTTTATGAAGAGAAAGACTACCGCTATCCGCATCCCTTCGGCCAAAAGCGGAGATCAGCCTGCCACTCGAAAGATGCTTTGGTTGGTTCGAAATGAACTCAAGTCAGAGGTCCGCTCTCTCAGTTCAAAAAGTGATTCTCGCTTTAATGAATTGAAAGTAGAAATCCGCTATCTCAGTTCAAAAAGTGATTCTCGCTTTAATGAATTGAAAGTAGAAATTGGCTCTCTCAGTTCAAAAAGTGACATTCGCTTTAACGAATTGAAATTAGAAATTGGCTCTCTGAGCTCAAAAAGCGACACTCGCTGGAATGAACTGAAGTCAGACATCCGGTCTTTGAGTTCGAAAAGTGACTCTCGCTGGAATGAATTGAAATTGGAGATGCAGTCTATGAATCTCACAGCGGAGTCGAGATTCGAGGAGTTCAAGTCCGAACTGTTTCGAATGCATACCTTATTAGAGGAACAAAACTCTAACAATCGAATCGTCTTGGAAGGTCTCCAAGCTGTTTGGCAGCGCCAGGAACGCGTCGAACAATTTCTCTCAAAATCTTAGGATGTCACTAAACTTAGGCGGCTACAGGTTCGGTAAACGGAACACGTACTTGTACTGAAACCGATACCGATACGGTTCCTGTCACTTTTGTACTAATTCCTGCATTCCCCCTCTATCGCAGTTCAACCCTTTGCACTAATGCCCCGGATCTATGGGTGGATCAAAAGGGTTGGTGGGGCTTCTTTCGTTTCTTATTTTTATTTCCAGCGCCTCGGCTTTTTCGGCTGAGCGGTTCATGGCCACGCGAGCGAACGAGTTTGCGCTGAGCCTGTATCACTGGAATATCCAATACGTTTCCGGAAGCACTCGGACCGAGAATGGAATCGTCATCGAATCCTTTGAACCGATTCTGGATCTCTACGCCAAACACCCGAACTGGAAGACCACGTTTGAAATGCAGGGCTACATGGTCGAGGTCTTGGCCGAGCGGTATCCCGCAGTTTTGGCGAAACTGAAGACCTTAGTGGACCGAGGACAGATTGAATTGGTGAGCTGCCATTATTCCGATCAGATCGTTCTGGCATATCCCCGAGTCGATGAAGAAAAGTCGCTCGCGATCAACGATGAGGTTTTTAAGAAACACGATCTCGCGCTCTCCCCAGTCGTTTTTTTGCAAGAAGACGAGTTCGGTGAGGGAGTGGCCCGTCTGATGAAAAAACACGGCAGAACGGCTGCGGTGATCATGCACGGGTGGGATCAATTTCGTCAGGAAGGCCCGGCCCCCTTTTATAGCTACGAAGGACTCGACGTTGTGATGGTTCACGGCAACGGGGAAAGCCCCGCCTGGGTTTTTGTAGGCGATGCTGAACTTGCCGGGACGGGGAAGTTGAACAATCCCTATTTTTATCACATCGGGTGGGATGCCCTTTTTAGAAAGAGTCAGAAGAGCCTCGACCGTCTCGAAACAACGATGACAAATTGGGAAACCAATCACCAGATCGCGACCATCGGCGAGTATCTTTCGACATTGAAGGCGAAGGGGGCCACAGGGCTTGCCGCTGGTCCCATTTTAGACAAAATGCGAAGTGATTTTACCGACAACGTCTGGCTCTGGATGGGCGACAATCGAAATCCTTTTTCAGAAGACGACGACAAGGTTCGCAGCCGGAACTATGCCTCCCGAAACTGGCTCTTGGCGGCTGAAACGGTGGTGAATGAAGTCCGTCGCCGTGGATCGGAAATGGCCGCCGATTTCGATGCGCGAATTCGGGATCTCTGGCGCCTCCAATTGATGGCCGAAGTTTCCGATTCTACGGGACTCGGGTTTCCCTTTCCCATTGAAGTGAAAACCAGCTTAGAACAGAGCGATCAGGTCGAGCAGCGTTCGCAAGCTCTGATTGATGAGGTGAAAAAACTTTGGGGCAGTGCCGCTCTTAGAATCGATACGAAAACGGGAGTAGTGACGGAGCTCCCCTCTGCCGATGTTTCTACAAACGAAGGAAAGAAAATCGAGCGAGGACCAGTCGGCTTTCATCTGGGCGGAGGGGCCCACCAGCGTGTGGCTTGGAAACAGTTGGGCGAGAATCTGTGGGAGGTCACCGTCGATTTTTGGCCCGTGGTTCCTCGCATCCCCTTTTACAATATGAATATTTTGAAAGTGGCCTTTGAGCGCTACGAAGACAAAGTGATCTATTCACCGGCTCTGCTCGAAGACGAACTCAAGACTTATGCGTTCAATCAGTTCACGTTCAAAGACATGTGGTTGCCCTTGAGCAATGGTTTGATTGGTTTGGGAAATGATTTCTACGTCATCAAAAACACTTCAAACGCTCACATTGCTGCTCGGATCAATAAGAAGAAGCCCTGGATTAGCTTTGAAGTTCGGAATCCCAAACTTCGCCACTATCAGTGGCAATTCACGGTCTTCAAGGGCAGCGAGCAAGAAGCGCTGGATCAGGCGAATCGACTCAATGTCTATCCGACCATAATAAGATGAAGACCAGTATCAGTAACAGCTACGGTTTCAGTAAGCAGTTCAAGTGCGTGTTCAAGTACAAGTTCCGTTTACCGAAACTGTAGCCGTCAACCGATACCGAGTTTTTTAAATGATCGGAATCGTGTATCCGATGGTCGGAGCAAATAAGAACGATCCGCTCCATACCCCGAGTCTTGCGTCGAATGTCCATTCTTGCTTCGCACCGAAACGCGCGCCCAAATGGAGCAAGCCTTCGAAGCCGGTGGTTCCCCAGCTCGATGCGGTGATGATTCCGATACCCAGTCCGAGACCGACGAAGGGACGGAAGGTTGGCATCTGTGCCGAGTGAATATTGTAAATCCCGGTGAGCAAAATCGGGATATGAATGGCGGTCGTGTTGGCTACGCCGGCCAGTTGAATCCCCGTATCTCCACCGATCAGGAGGTTCGGATAGACTTCGTGCATGATGTTGATCCAAGGACCCCAAGCCACTGTTCCACCGGCGATGGTGATCGGACCGCTGAAATTCATGGTCGTGGTTCCCACTCCGCTGAGCGCTGGCGACGAATGGGTCGGTGCAGGTGCTGCTGCGGGGTTGCGAACCTTCTTTTCTTTCGCAAAACCTTCCGAAGAAGCGAGGGTGAGAACAACAACAGAAGCCATGACAACGATTGATTTGAAATTTTTCATAGAAACGAAGCTAACAAAGTTCGAAGTGTTTGCAACCCTAAACGTTAGGATTTGAATAGGAACTGCTCGACGCGGTCTTGCCGTTGCCAGACGGCTTGAAGGCCCTCTAGGACAATCCGATTATTTGAATTCTGTTCTTCTAACAGAGTATGCATTCGAAAGAGCTCTGATTTCATTTCTTCAAACTGAGATCTCACTTCTCCAAATTGAGAATCATTTTTGAGACCTAGAGAGCGAATTTCAGATTTCAATTCGTCTCTGACCAGCCACAGCATTTTCCGAGTAGCAGGCTGGTCCGCATTTTTTGCGGAAGGGATCCGAATTGCTGAGGACGTTTTCTTTTTCATAAGAGACTCCTTTTTTTAGCTGAGGAGTTTCAATTCAGCAAGAAGCGTTCCTGTTAAATAAAAAGCGGCAGTAACCAGGTGCTCCAAAAGTCCGCAACTGCTGCGCCGATGTAGATGATCAGGCTAAAGTTGACCCACAGAAAAAAGTGGAGCCACTGCTTGCTTGCAGGTTTCTGAACGAACTTTCGAAGTTCCCAAAAAAGCTTCAATCCCATCGGAATGGCGAAAGCCAAATAGAGCGCGCCGACTTTTAAAAATATCGGCGCAGTGAGTGAAAGCGCGACGTAACCAAAACACCAGAGCAAAATCTGCTGCACCGTGACGCCTTCTCCGCGCGCAACGGGGAGCGTCGGAATCGCTCCCTGCTTGTAATCGTCCCTGTACTTCAATGCCAAAACCCAGAAGTGGGGCATCTGCCAAAAAAAGAGGAGGAGGAAGAGAAAGATTCCCGGCGGTGCCCAAACCTTTCCGCTGGCAGCGGTGTAGCCCATCCAAATCGGCAGAGCGCCTGGAACGGCGCCAGGAATTGCTGCAAACGCCCACTTCCGCTTCCACCACATCGTGTAAAAACCGTTGTAGAAAATGACGGCTGCCACTCCCATCCAACAAACTGAGGCGTTGATTTTTGAAAGCAGGGCTAAGCCCCCGAGAAGGGTTCCAACGATAAAAGCGAGGGCCGTGCTCTTCGACATTCGCCCACTCGGAAGGGGGCGTTTCGCTGTGCGGGGCATCTTGGCATCTGTCTTTACTTCTTGAAGCTGATTGAGAGCAGAAGAGCCCGAAGCCAGCAGCATCACTCCTACTAATGTGAGCAGGAGCCCGCCCCACGACAGGGGGGTCTCAAAGCGATGTCCAATCAGATATCCGCCCAAGACGCTGATGAGGACGAGGGTCACGATTCCTGATTTGGAGAGCTCGAGATAAACCTTCATTTTTTAAACGTGAACGGCCTTACCCTTTCCGGGATGGGAGCGGTGATCCACCGAAGCATCCCAGAGGAAACGGAACGAACCGGATCGGAGAGCGATGAAGAACAGAATTCCCCAAATCGCATAACCGACCGCAGCATGGGTGGCTCGCATGTGGGTGTGAAGCCCGGTGTGGACCGTGGCAATTCCCAAGAGAACTTGAGCAACGGCCAGAATCGCCAGCGTTATCGACGCGCCGCGAAGACGGGGCGCGGTTTTGCGAGCAGCCAAAGGAAGATGAATGAAGATTCCCAAAAGTAAAACGCCCCACCATCGGTGCGTGAAGGCGAGAGCCGTTCCCGGGTTCAACGGGATGGGCAAGAAACTTTCTAAGCAATTCGGGAAGCGGGAGCAGGACAGGCCAAAACCGTTATGACGAACCATGGCTCCCAGCGCCACTTGAACAATCAAGGCAATGAGGCCTGCCTTAGCCAAGCGTTGAACTTTGAAGGAGTTGTGCAAGACGAGGCCCTTGCCCCAGGTTGCCGCAACGGCTACGGCGATCAAGCCGCTGAAAACCACCGTCGCAATAATTAAATGAATGGTGCTCACAATCGGGGAGAGGCCCAGCAGGACTGTTGTTCCGCCTAAAAGCACCTGAACAAATAAGAGGATGATGAGCCAGCGACCGGCGCGTTTGAGTGGTGCCGTCGAAGCGTCTTTCGATTTGAAGACTTGAAAGATCAGCGTGAGAATCAGGACGCCAGCAATTGCCGCGAGAGTTCGATGACCCCACTCCAGAATAATATCCGGCCGCGGTGGTGGCAAAACGGTGCCATGGCAGAGCGGCCAATCTGGGCAAGCTAACCCGGAGCCGGTCGCGCTGACAAGGTTTCCCCAGAACATCAGAAAATAAACAAATCCGACGGTGATCCAACTCAATAAGACTGATCGTTTCATGTGGCGGCCTTTTACCATTCTGCCGTTCGCATTGCGAAACTTTATTGAAGTCGTAAGGATTAAACGCTTGGCTGTCCAACCACTCTGTGGCAAATCAAAGAATATGCTGAAACTGCTTCTAATTTTGGGTCTGGGCACCGGCTTGTCCGTCAGTGCTGCTGAAGTCCCAAACGAGCTCAAAGATATTGGCATCAAAGAACATTTGGGTGCCACGATCTCTGCTGATCAGCTTTCTTTTAAGGACGATACCGGCGCTCCTGTCACGCTTTCCAAGTATTTGGGAAAAGGAAAACCCGTTGTTCTCGCGCCGATCTATTACGGCTGTCCTAACCTTTGTAACTTTTTATTAAACGGCTTCGTGGAATCGCTTCAGAAAATGAATTGGATTCCGGGTCGGGAGTTCGATGTAGTCGCAGTGAGCATTGATCCGACTGAAAAGCCGGAGCTTGCGTCGCAGAAAAAACAGGCCTATCTCGCCGAGTATAAGAAACCGGAATCGGCTGCGGGTTGGCATTTTCTGACGGGCGATCAAGCGCAGATTCAAAAAATTACTTCAGAAGTGGGCTTTGGCTACAAGTGGGATGCGAAGGAAAAACAATACGCTCATGCAGCGACGCTCGTCATCCTCACTCCCAACGGAAAAATTTCTCGTTATCTGTATGGCATTACTTTTCGCCCGACAGATTTAAAGATGGCATTGTTAGAAGCTTCCAACGGAAAGATCGGTACGATCATCGATCGCTTCTTGTTGTTTTGTTATCGATACAATCCCACGACGGGGAAGTACTCCTTCTATCTGACCACTCTCATGCAGGTTGGAACTGTATTGACGGTTGTTTTGATGGGGACCTATTTAGGAGTTTTTTGGATGCGTCAACGACGGCAGCTCGCTGGAATTAATCCAGCAGCTACAGAGCTACAACAAGGGGGATAGATTTCCATGTTCAGTCAGGCTTACGCCGCTGGCCTTCCCATCGCGGCATCAGACATCGCAAGTCGCTGGGACAGCCTCTATAACTTTCTAGTTTGGCTTAGCGTATTTTTCTTCATCCTTGTCGTCGGCGGAATGATTTACTTCGCAGTGAAGTTTCGTCAACGTCCAGGGGCACGCGCCAAATACATCACTCACAACGTTCTCATCGAAGTGCTGTGGACTATTGTTCCACTCATTTTATTGATGGTGATATTCGTGTGGGGCTACGTCGTCTACGACGACATGGTTCGCCCACCGTCCGATGCCATGGAAGTCCGAGTGATCGGCAAGCAGTGGCTCTGGCAATTCCAGTATGATGACGGTCGCACCACAACCGGTGAAGTTTTTGTGCCGGTGAATAAGCCGGTGAAGTTCATCATGACTTCGGAAGACGTTCTCCACAGCTTTTTTATTCCGAGTTTCCGCGTGAAGCAGGATGTGGTTCCGGGCATGTACACCAGCGTTTGGTTTGAAGCGACGATTCCGGGTAAGCACCAGGTTTATTGCGCCGAGTACTGCGGGACTTCACACTCTCAGATGCTGGCGCAGGTCGTGGCTCTTACGGCTGATCAGTGGGAATCCTGGAAATCGGGCAAACAACTTTTAGGTGAAATTCCAAAAGCGGGCGAAACGGCCGTGGCGAAAGTCGCAGGCTCTTCGGATGCAGTGACCACCTCTCAGGGCACTACCTTGGTAAAAGCTCCCAACCTGATCGAGCAGGGCCAGAAGCTGGCTATGACTCGCGGTTGTGTGGCTTGTCACTCCGCGGACGGTTCGAAGTTACAGGGCCCGTCTTGGAAGGGACTGTACGGTCACGAAGTGATTTTGAGCGATGGGAAAAAGCAGAAAGTGGATGACAACTACATCCGCGAATCGATTGAAAATCCCAATGCAAAAATCGTCAAAGGATTTGCTCCTCTCATGCCGACTTACAAGGGCATGGTGAGTGAACTCGAAATGAACGCTCTGATTCAATACATCAAGAGTGTGAAGTAAGGCGGAGGTTTCAAGAATGAGCCACACATCTGCACCTGGTGAAAATTATCTGACTGGTCCGAAGGGACTTAAGTCTTGGCTTTTAACGGTCGATCACAAGCGAATCGGACTCATGTACCTTTATACGGTTCTGAGTTTCTTCCTGATTGGCGGTATCTTTGCTCTGTTGATTCGTTGGTCGTTGTTTTCGCCCGATCACAAGTTTATCGACGCGAACACGTACAATAAGTTTTTCACGTACCACGGGGCCATCATGGTGTTCCTCGTGATCATTCCCGCCATTCCGGCCGCACTGGGGAACTTTATCCTTCCGATGATGCTCGGGGCGAAGGACGTCGCGTTTCCAAAACTGAATCTGGCTTCGTATTACATCTTCTGTATAGGGGCTGCCTTCGCGGTTTCTGCCTTGTTCTTCCGCGGTGCAGACACGGGCTGGACGTTTTACACGCCTTACTCGATTCGAACGAACACGACTGTGATTTTGGTTCTTTGCGGCGCGTTCATCGCCGGGTTCTCGTCGATTCTGACGGGGCTGAACTTCATCATTACGACTCATAAGCTTCGAGCCAAGGGATTGACCTGGGGTCGTTTGCCGCTGTTCGTTTGGGCGCTTTACGCCACCAGCATCATTCAAGTGTTGGCTACTCCAGTTTTGGCCATCACCTTGTTGCTCCTGATTTTCGAGCGCGTCTTTCAGATCGGGATCTTTGATCCGAAGCTGGGCGGCGATCCGGTCTTGTTCCAGCACTTCTTCTGGTTCTACTCGCATCCGGCTGTGTACATCATGATTTTGCCGGCCATGGGTGTGATCTCGGAAGTCATCCCCGTCTTCTCGCGGAAGCCGATTTTCGGTTATCGCGCCATTGCTTACTCGTCCTTCGGGATTGCCTTGATCGCGTTTGTGGTTTGGGGCCACCACCTCTTTGTGAGTGGTCAGTCCGAATTCGCAAACTTCCTCTTTTCTCTGATCACGATGTTCGTGGCGGTTCCGACCGGGGTGAAAGTCTTTAGCTGGATAGCAACCATGTATAAAGGAACCATTCGGTTCAACGCTCCGATGCTCTACGCATTCGGATTCTTGGAAATTTTCACGATCGGCGGTTTGACCGGGGTCTTCTTGGCCACTCTCGCAGTCGACGTGCACCTGACCGACACCTACTTTGTGGTCGCACACTTTCACTACGTGATGGTGGGCGGAACTTTGATGGGACTATTGGCAGGGATGCACATGTGGTTCCCGAAGATGTTCGGCAAGATGTATTCCGAAGGTGCCGCGCTCGTGGGTTTCATCTTGGTGGTCTTGGGATTCAACATCACCTTCTTCCCGCAATTTATTTTGGGAGCGCAGGGCATGCCCCGTCGTTACTGGAGCTACCTGCCTGAGTTTACTTTCCTGAACCAAGTTTCGACGGTGGGGTCGTGGTTCTTGGGAGCCGGCTTCTTGTGGACCGCGATTTACATGGGACGCGCACTCTTTAGTGGTGCGAAGGCCCCGGACAATCCGTGGGATTCGAAGTCGCTCGAGTGGCAGAGCCCGTCTCCGCCGCCGGTGGAAAACTTCTTACATGAACCTGTTGTTACAGAGTGGACGTACGAATACCGTCCCTCGAAGGCCTAAGGGGAGAGCAGAATGAGTCAAGCAACGGTGACACACCATCACGCCCATCACTTCGCTAGCGCGGATGATGAGTTTGAAGCAGCAAAGCAGGGGATGTGGGTTTTTCTGGTGACCGAAGTTCTCATGTTCGGTGGCCTCTTTGTCGCTTACGGCACTTTCCGCGGAATGTATCCGGAGATGTTCCATGAAGCGCATAAGATGTTGTCGGTGCCGATGGGCGCTCTCAACACCGTGTTCCTGATCACGAGCAGCTTGACCATGGCCATGGCCGTGACTTCAGCGCAGAAAGGGCTTCGTTCTCGAACCACCGGGTTCTTAGCGGCTACCTTCTTGCTCGCTGGTTGCTTCTTAGTGGTGAAGTATTTTGAGTACATGCACAAAATTCATGACGGCTTGTTGCCGGCAGGATTTTTTACCAATCATGAGCTGACCAATCCGAAGGCACCGCTCTTTTTCTCGCTCTATTTCGTGATGACCGGCTTGCACGGGGTGCACGTCCTGATCGGGATGGGCTTGATTGCTTGGATCATGATTAAAAACCAAAAGGGATATTTCAGTCCGGCGTTTTACACGCCCGTCGAGCTAGTTGGGTTTTACTGGCACTTCGTGGACTTGGTGTGGATCTATCTCTTTCCGCTTCTTTACTTGGTGAGCTAAGGAAAACCTATGAGTCACGATAAACATCACGGTAACGATCACAAAGGCGGCGGGCATCATTTCATCCTGTCGTATAAATCTGCGACACTTGTCGGATTGACCCTACTGGTTCTAACGGCTGTCACCGTTGGGATTGCAGGCATCGATCTCGGTCGCTTCAATTTCTTCGTCGCAATGGTGGTAGCTACGATCAAGGCCCTCTTGGTTGCCCTGATCTTTATGAACCTCCGAAACGATAAGCTCGAGAACGGGATTATTTTCGGCGCCTCGTTCATGTTCTTGGCCATTTTCTTTGTACTGACTTTTGCCGATTTGTTTTTCCGCGGCGATGTTTATTGGAAAGAAAAGGGTCAGCCCTTCCCGCCGATCGCTGGTGTAGTGGGTAAACCCAAGTTCAAAAAAGCTTGGAACCAAACGCCCGAGATTTTGGCGCATGGTAAGCAACTCTACGCCGTTCAGTGCGTGTCTTGTCATGGCGCTGATGGGAAAGGGGATGGTCCAGCTGCAGCTGCTCTCATCCCGCATCCGAGAAACTTTCATTCCAATGAAGGTTGGAAGAACGGTCGAAAGTTGACCATGGTGTTTAAGACTTTAAAGGAAGGGATTCCTGGAAGCGGGATGGCTTCGTTTGCTACTCTCCCTGCTGAAGACCGTTGGGCAGTGGCCCATTATGTTCTTTCCTTAAACGGACCAGCTGAAAAGGACAGTGCTGCAGACTTTGCGAAGATCGGCGTGGATCCCAATAAGGAAGATGCCGGCGGCTCCGAAAAGCCCACGATTCCTGTGGCTGTTGCGATGGAACGCATGGCTGAAAAAGACACCATTCGCGTCACCACCATCCGCAGACCCTACCTGATGAAAGAGGGAACGGCGGAAGGCGTTGGCGCTCAGATCTATCGCACGCAGTGTGCGTCTTGCCACGGCGAGCGCGCTCAGGGCGGCGTAGAAGTGAAGAATCTCGGTGGATTCCCGAACACGATCGTGAAGACCTCACCCATTGGAAATGTCGACTCGGGTCGCTTCCAAGAAGTCGTGCTCAAGGGTTTGCCTGGCGATCTCATGCCTGGCCACGGAGAGTTTAGCGTCTCGGAAATTCGAGAGCTTTACAACCACGTCCGCACGCTCAAGCAGTAAGGGCGTTTGGACACGAAGGCTCACAATCATCGAGTGACCGGCTCGGTACCTTTCCAGCTAGCAGCAGAACAGCGATAGATTTTTATTATATGAGGGAATCATCATCGGGAGTCTCGGCATCGTTCAGTTTTTTACAGCCCATGCTGAAACTGAAGCTCGGCTTGAACTAGAACCGGTACATCGCCGCGCAACCCACTTGGGCAGGAATCTGCTGAAGGGATCGCATCAGATCCTGAAGCTCACGCTTTAGGCCAGTATCCAAATAGTGTTCGTAGCGAGAATGAGTCGTCGATCTCAGGCTCTGCTTAGTGAACTTCTCGAGATTCTCAATTTCTTCAGCCATGGTTTTGTCTAAGAAAGCCTGGGCCTGCTCCCAGTTCGTGTAGTCGTGCGAGTAACTCGGGAGTGCGTCTTTCAGAGCGGCTTTGAATTTTGCAAAGTCTGTTTGTCCGGTGAGGTAGTCCGTTACGGCATTGGTTGCTACTGAGATTCGCACCAAGGGTTCGTTACGATCCAAGTGAGCCACGGCGTTCTTAAAGTCCTCGACGACGGCTTTCTTCTGCGCTTTTACTTTTTCAACATACTCATCCGTGGGAGCAAGCTTTTTTTAGTTGAAATTGTGGCCTGATCCTCATGCCGCGTTTTCCTGTTTTCTCCGAGCCGTGAAT
>JAIEMT010000012.1 GCA_019751945.1 bacterium | reverse complement strand
AATGATCTGAGACATCCCTACGAGAATCATCGTCAATTTTTGGGACTTTCCAAACACACTCCGGCGCGAGTGAACAAGAATCCCCGAGTCATTCCAGCACATCTCCACCACGCCGTTCAAAAACGAGATCAGGCGCAGTGTACCCATATCACGCAAGGCAAGCGCTGCACTGAAAGGCGCTGGCTCGATATCCATCATAAGAATCCCTTGTCACAGGGAGGGGAAACAACGCTGGAGAACCTCACCCTCCTTTGCAGGGGCCATCATCAACTCTTGCATTACCGCATCTTGCCCAATCCGCAAAATCTGGGTAGAGGATAGCTATGAAGCTCAAGCGAATCGCCGCCTCTCTCATCCTAGCCCTGACACTGGCTGTAGCAGCCCCTGCCTGCAAAACTGCACGCAAGAATTTCAAGGCCGCTGACAAAGATGAAACTCATCCGAACCGCTGCAAGGTTTTAATCAAAGAAAAGCTGATTGTTGTTGGAGAGAAGAAAGATTCGAAGCCTTATTACGAAGCCGCAATCGGTCAGCCGTTTTTATCACATGGCCAGCTGGATCCTGAGCTCGCAAAGATACTTCAAAAACGTTGCGGCAAACTCGCTGCCACGGGCGTGAGCAATGCACTCATCACTTTCGATCATGACTTCGTCACCGAATTTGAAAACGAAACGTTTGCCATCACATCCAATGGCACACATCAGACTTCACTCTCCTACTTGTCGCAATACAGCTTGAACTACACGTTCTCGTTTAAACCGGTGCCGATCGCCACGCTCGAAATCCTCTTTCCCAATCAGAGCGTCAAAGAACTCTCGGCCGCGATTCAAAAAATCGAACTGTACTGACCATAAATGTCACCTTGACCAGATCCTGGTCAAAAACTCGCCTCACCACAACACACTACGTCATTTCCTTTTGTTCGAACTGTCTACTTTCTAGTGGGTGTTGCCGATAAGAAACTGGATTGTCTTGGGTTTTGAATTTCCCAAAACAGTCTGAAGTTTAGGCAGTTTGCGCGTGAAAAAAGAGGTAAGTGCGCACAGTTCTTGCATTTTTTTAAATAGATCTTATTTAAGTATAGGGTCGTGTTTGAAAAGGGGTTCGGGGTGAAACACTTAACGATCAAAACTCATAGCTGGCAGCGGTCTGCTCTGCTTGCTCTGGTACTCACTGGCGCTGCGGGATGCTTTCAATCGCCCACCGCCAGTACTTCGAGTTCCAGTAGCACGAAGTCGACCAATCTCAGTTCAGTCTCGGTTCCCAGTGGTCCGAAGGCAGTGAAAATCTTCTTCCGACAATCATCGACCTCCGGCAGCTTCGATGCTCCGTCCGGCAACGGTACGCCCGCTGTTCCTGGCTCCGGACAAAAGGCTATTCGCGTTTTCAATCCCGACGGCAGCATTCTCGCCTCTGGCGGTTATGGTTCTACGAACTGGCCGTCCTGGCTCACTTCGTTTGAAATCGGCCTGAGCGGATCTAGTAACACCTCAGCACCCAACTCTCACTGCGCACGCTTTGCCTTCACCGGTGAAGACACGGGCACTCAGTGCGATTTCAACAAGAACGCGAACCCAGCAGATCCCGATCCCGTAAACTGCGGAGCTCCGCCCACTTATCTTCGTGTGAGCGAATACGACTGCACCCGAAACAGCGACACTTTGGATGGAAACGGCGGCGCCAACGACGGCGTGTACATTCGAGCGACGTTTAGCCGCGACTCCACAGTTCTAGCACCCCAAGAAAATATCTTGGTCGTAGTGGAATACGCGGCGTCGGGATTGAATCCGGCCCCACCCAATCCCACGGCTTGCTTTTCGAACGGCCGATTCAACCCAAGCGCACCAGGCTGCTCCGACATGACTTGGCAGATCTTTGCAAAGCACAGCGCTTCTGAAGTATTGCAACCCTTCTTGATGTTGGCTCCTCCCGCTCTCGCCACAGTGAACCAGCAAACGAATACGGGTGGAAGTGTCGCGGGGACGAAACAATTCATTCTACCGTTTGCCGCTGACTCGGGACTCAATACTTTGCAGATCAGCCGAATCAAAGCTTTACCCAACGGCGGCACGACTTCGGACTTCGGAAAAATTTGTAACGGATCGAACAATCCGTCGAACTCAGCGCTTTGTGTGGGGATGATTTTTTACTCGATCACATTCTACAGAATGTAACGAGAAACAGGGGATCGTTGCTTGATTAGAAACTGGAAGACCACAACCAGCATCCTGCTTTCGCTGGCTCTTTGGAGCTGTGGCGCTTCTCCGATCTCAATCAAGAATCTGATCGGCAGCAAGGGAATCATCACCGACGTCGACGCACAGAACGCAGCAGGCGCTCGAGTCAGCTTCCACTACTCGGATTACTACAGCTTGTTTGCTCCTGCTCCTGGTAGCAACTGTCCGGGCGACGCTAAAACTTTTTACGATCCATTCAAGCTTTCCGGAGGCGTGCCGCAAGCGTTTAACTCGAGCCAGCTTTCTCCCGGAACTACTTTTAAGCCGGACTTCCTAAAAAACATTTCGGTAGATATTACGAATGCTAATTCGAACATCCCCTCGAACGCTTCACTCAGCTGTTCGTACGGTGCCAGCGTTTCCGCTCCTCCGTCTTCCACTTGCGCAACGTTTGACTACGGCGCTATTGGCGGAATCTCCACGAACTTAGGGGGCAGCTTCTTTCTCGCTGGCGGCGTGCAAGACATCAGCTACGCAACCATTTATCCAATCGGTCTCTCAATCAATAAGGGAACCTCCCTCAGTTGCGGACCGGTCTTAAGTGGAAATGCTACGGCGACTTCTTGCAGCCCCAGTGTTTATGCGCTCGCAGTGGACTCGCTCCCACCCTCGGCCGCTACAGACAACGAAGGCGTACTTGCGCCCGGACTAGGTCGAATCGCCCCGACAGAAGCGATCTCTTCTTGGGCCAATCTTTCAGGCGGGGCTGGTTACACTGGACCTAAGGGAGCCGCTGGCGGTGGAATAGCACTCAGCCCCGGGGCGCAGAAAATCGTTCTCTTCGCGGGAGCGACGCCACTCCCCGGCCAAGCGCCCTCGGGACTAGGCTCCGACACTGTGGACACGTGGATCTTCGATCTCAAAAATCAAAAATGGACGAACGTCAGCGCAGTCCCCGGAGTGGATCCCGCTATTCTGAATTTAAAAGACTACGACCCCGCTGCGACTTTCACTTATAACTTGGCAAGATCTTCGGGTTCGCGCTCCGCTTTCGGTTACACTGCGGCTCCCGCGGTCAGCTTGAATTCGATGAGCACCACAGGCGCGGTGACCTCCGCAAACATCGACACCACGGAACGCATCTTGATCGCAGGAGGAGCAGGCCCTGACCCCGCATCTGCGTCCTTCACTTTGAAATTCAATCCGACCTACGGTCCAGAATGGGTAGACTCCCTGGGACGACAAGGCGCTGCACCAGCTGCAGGAAGTCTCGTGCAATGGATCGAGAGTTACCACTCTCAACTCATGAGCAACTACACAGCCGCCAGCCGCTTTGCTCCGTCCTACCCCAGCAACTCGGGCGGAGTGAGCAACCCTCAAAACTTCGGCATGACCACCGTTCGCAATCTTGCTGGAGGATTTGTCAGCGCCGGCATGGCTCTCTTCGCGGGCGGGTTTGACCCTGCGCTACAGAACACCGACAACTTCGGAGTGGTGAGTGGGGCCTCTGCTCAGGGTGGCCGCATGAGCTACGCAGGATATAAAGGAACCGCTGCCTCGCCCGAAACTTTCACCGGAAACTACATTCGCATTCCCGACGACGTTTACGGCAACCGAATTCTCGAACAAAAAATCACGACACTCACCGAGCGCTCGCCGCCGGATGCTGCTGCCGACGCCACTCCTCGAAACGGAAAAGCCGTACCGTGGATGGGCGGAGTCACTCTCCTCCCCGGCTTTAGCTTAACGAACAACGATGTGGTTTACTTCGGCGGATCCAGTTGCCGCGACTACTTAACGGACCCCACCGCCACCGGCTGTAACTTCACCAACAAAGGTCGCTACTGGAGACTCTCGGCCGTTTCATTAAACTCCGTCACCGTCGATATTCCGGTCGCCACTCTTCCAGCCACCACCGGCATCGGCGATGACTGGAACACTAGCAAAGCCCCGGCACGCGCCGGCATGGCCGCGGCCCGCGGGGAAGACGGGGCAGGCAACATCATTATAGTGTCTTGGGGAGGCATGAGTGCTCCTGTCACCTCGAACGACAACAATCTCTACGTCCTTTATAACAATAACGGCACGCCATCCGATCCGCTCACAGCCGTTCCGAAATGGGGAACGTACGTTCCCACGAGCGCGGAGTTTCCAATCTCGCTCACCAACTCGGCCATGGTGTACAGCCACGTCACTCGCAAGTTCTATATTTTCGGCGGACACCAAGTCGCCGGCAACATCATCACTCAAGGCGATACGTGGGAACTCTCTGTCACCGGAGCTTGCCCGAACTGTACTTTTGCTTGGAAGAAATTGAACAAAACCGGTGGCACTACCTGCTACCCAGAGTGCCCCCAACCGCGCCGATCGCATCGCATGATCGAAGTGAATTACAACTACACCGCAGCAAACACGAATCCGGTGACGCTCGAGCCTGTTTGTACGAATGCTGCAGCTCCATGCTCCTTCGGAATTTTTATGGAAGGCGGAACGAAAGACGGCGCGTCCAACTTCTCCGATCGCTGGATGTTCGACCCCACTGCAAACGCAGGCTTAGGCCACTGGCAGCGAGTCGATGGATTCCCACCGCGCCACTTCACATCGATGGCGTCGGTGGAATACTTCTTACCCGGCCAAAACAAGATCGCTCACCGCGCGATTCTTTTCGGTGGAGAAACGGCTCTTCACAGTCCGGAATCGGCTTCCTTAAGCGCAGCTGGAGCACCCCAATACTTTGTACCGCCCACTCTGGGTGACACCTACGTTTACGATTTCGACAATCAAAGTTGGAATCGTGCGCAGCTCCTTGGAAAAGGTTACGTTGGAGCACTTCCTTCAGGGCTCACCGAATTCGAAAAACGCCAGGCCTACATCGTCAATCCGACGGCTCAGGCGGCTGGCTTCTATAACCTCTACAACATGGCTTCGCCAACGACTTATCTCTCGCCTGAAATAGCGGAACTCTCGCCACCTCCCACCTCTGGCGCCATCATGGTAACTCGTACTCATCCGAGCCCCATCTCCGACAATGCAGGCCTCGTGGTTCAACCGCTCGCCATTCCACAAGTCTTCATGATCGGTGGCCGCACCAAAGATGGTCAGTACCAACCGCTCGATCGCGTCTACAAATTCTGTTTGGGATCAACGGGTGAGAAACCGGCGTCTTCTACGAGTGACGACTACGATGATGCCACCTGCGATTACTACGACAGTACCTACAACCCCGACTCCCAAAGCCCCGTTCCGAATTACATGGGCCGCTGGTTGCGTAAAAAACCGCGAACAGCTGCGATCGATCCAAATGCCCCCGTGGGTGCTAGCTATGACGTCGATCCGTCTGCAGTCAAAACTTTCTTGGGCGCTGGAGCATACGATCCTGACCGCGATAAAGTTTTAGTCTACGGCGGACTTGGCGGGGACCCGGTCACTAAAACCGTGGGCAACAAGCTCTACGAGTACACGCCATCATCTGCCAACTACGACAATCCGGGCTCCGCTGCTGATGATTACGCAAAGCAAGGCTACTGGCGCTCCGTTCCCGCGTGTACAGGCTACACCGGCGCGACGGCACCTGCAGGGCGCTACGGCCACACGATGGGTTACGACCATCTCACCAAGCAAGTCGTCATGGTCGGTGGTTACGACGTCAGTGGTTTGCCCATCACGCAAACTCAAACTTATTACGACGGCCGCACTTACCGCTTACCAGAAGTCTGGACGGGAAAAAGAATCTCCGGTCCAGGACCTGCGACAGCTTCGGGTCCAGAAATTCCATCTACTGGAAATACCTTCCCCTGTTACTACTGGGCGAAGAAAACCACTTTCGGAAACTCTATCGATATTCCCACCCAGGCTCCTCCGGTCACAGGCCTAGGGCATATGGCGAGCGTCTTCTTACCTGGCACGGGTTACAACACTGGATTTTACTCCACGTTCGACGACGCGTGCATTAACGCAGGACCGATTTCAACTTCCGACCCCCAGGTCAGCAAACTCTTAGCAGGTGGCGCCTACATCGATATCGATCGCGGATCCTTGGGTTCACAAGAAAACCTCTTGTTAAACATCACGTACATTCCGCTCAGCATGGCCAACCAGCGCCCCGATGGAGCCCCGTTTGGTCGTCAGGAAAATGCATTCTTCAAGGTGCACCTAGTGCGCAGCGGTCTCTCTGCGGATGCCGTGAAACAAACCTTCCAGCCGCGCTACATGACTTTCTCGGATCAGGAAACCTATCCAGAAGTCGTTCAAACCCTTAGCGTAATGGCCGCGCCTAACGGATCTGTACGGCAAGACCAGATCGTCCTGCCCATTTCAGTGGACCCGACCATCGACCGCATTCGAATCGAAAGATACTCGGGTTCCGCTATCTTGATTGATGCAACCGTTCTCAGGATGGGTCGCCACTGACACACTCAGCGCGTCAAACCATCTCGCGTTTATCCGCTATTTTATATAGTTACATTGTTTATAAAAACAACACTGTCTAAAATTTCCGCAAAAAACAGGGCTTAAGATCGCGTAAAACGAAGGCTTTTTGGCTTTAAAAAGCACTAATGCTCAGAGCAAATCTAGCCGTATGAATATATAGGGAGAATCCAATTTCGCATAGGAATTGCATATTTATCTAACGTAGGTGTAACAGCCTCGGGGGAAAAGAGATTGTCGAAACGTTGGGGGAACTTCTCAAAAATCCGCCTTTTGGATTTTTCATTCGCGCGCTCGAACGCGTTCGCGTCCGTTTGTCTTGTCGTTCTGATCTCTACTCTCGCCACGGGTTGCTTCACCACGAACTTCCGTCTCGGATCCACTAAAGTCACCACCACTGGTGGCATCAACGTTTCCGATAACCAAGACAATTACCTCATCTATCTCAGCAAGGTCCTCCGCTCGAACACCAATCCCGCTACAGTTTTCGATTTAGTTGGAAACGGCAGCGGCTCGATTGGAAAATTCTGCGTTGCTCAAGGCACGGATGGAACGACTGCCGCTGTCGACATCGGCAAGGAAGGTCCTTCGAGCTGTACTTGCGAATACAGCTTCATCAAGCCCGATGGTACGAGCCAAAGTTTTGAAGTCGATACCCTCTACGTCGAATCCGATCTCATGCGCTGTTCCTCAGCAGGCATTCCGCCCACGGTTGCTTACGCAAACGTCCGCATTCACGTGAAGTCAGCAGATATTTTCTCAAACAGCGTGACTTATAAATACAGCGGCTCGGGAGCACTGGTAGATCTCACCGATCCTTCCAGCTTCGTGAAAGCTCAACGCTATCAATGCCGCGACGCTGTCTTCGTTCCCTTCATGCTCGACGGAAACATCTACGACCCGATCGCTTCGGATGCTCCAGACATCTCGTATCCGTTGAACTACTACACCACTAATATGGGGCGCGCGATCAGCGACTACGTCGGCCTAGGTTTTGCTCAACCCACGAATGGTGCGGGTTACCTTTGCCCGTCACTTCCGAACGACAGCTCTGCGGGCCTCGATCTCACCATGTACAGCATCTCGCCCGACTCGAGCGGCAGCAAATTCATTTTTCCAGCATCACAGACCAGCTTTGATCGATCCACTTTCTACCTCGCAAAAGCTCCGGCAGGAATTTTTAGCATTCCGTTTAACGTCTTCGTCGCACCCAATACCGTGACTGAAACTAAAGACATTGCCACTGGTGCCACACCTAGTGGTAAGCCGCCGTCGATTGGCTATGGCGCTGCTTCCATTCCCATCTCCGACGGCCAAGAGCGCTGTCCCAATTCGAACGATGGCATTACGATTCCCACCGGCTTTAAATGGGTGAAGGTGTGGCAGTTCCGCGCATCACTCGCCAGCCGTACCGTGAAGCGCAGTCCAAATATTTCTTCGAACACCGTTTCAGTAGCTTGTAACGCCGGCCTCTTCTCCAGTGGCGCTCCGGTGACTGCAGATTGCGGCGCCACCGGCGGCGTGACCGCAGACTCCTCAGGAAGAATCGCTGACCGCGTCCTAGGTTCAGGTGTTTGCATCAATCTCAGCGGATCCACTGGTGGCGCACTGCCGATCTGTACGGATAAAAATCCGGCGACCGGCGTCGGCTGCACCACTGTTGCTAGCGGCGCATTTGCCGGACAACAAAAAAGTTCGGCCATCAACGCTGGTTTTGCCGACTACTCTGTCTTTGCTCCAGGCTCCGATATTTGGAAGCCCGTTGGAACTCGGGCTTGCGGTGGTGCGATAGCGGACACTCTCAATCTCTGTTTCAGAAACTACGCAGTCTTCCCAGCGATTCCTGGCCCGGTTCCGTTTGATACGGCAGCACCGACCGATCTCAACATCGATGGAAACGTTTCGCGCTTCGACATCGTTTACACGGTGTCGCCGCCTGAAGTCATGAGCGGAAATTTTAAATCCAGCACCACCGGCGTCGCGGATGCGGTAGGATTAGTTTACATGCCCTATCGTTACTACTCCCCCGTTTTCTGTTCTTCGCCGGATCCGGACAATCCGAAAACTCTGCCCGACGGCAGCCGCGATTGTTCTCCGGATAAGAAGATTGTTTATGGTTTCGAAAATAAGGACGCCACCACAGCAGGCGGCGTAAATGACCCGGCGGCTTCGCGCAAATATCCGATCTGCGCGTTGCAACCGATATGAGGCAACGAATGAGAGCACCTAGAGGAATGAGTAGAAAACTCGCAGTACTCCTCGTGACCGGAACTCTGGTCAGTGCGTCGGCGTGTACCAACTCGGGTCTTTCGAAACTCCCAAAGGCAACCCTAGACACGGCAAACACTGCCACCCAGAATTCCACCACGGTCACTGGCCCAACTTATGTAATCGCCTCGGTTACCGTAAATGCAGGCTCCGGCACTGGCGCTTCTTCAGGCCTTCAAGCCACTCTCTTTTTTGACCAAGCGAAATCCCAAGGCAGCATCGCCAACAGTTGTAACCTAACCACTACGACGGGCACTGACATTGCGAAACAATGTAGCTGTACCTTCAACTGGGTGGAGCAAAATTCAAACTCGGGCTCAGCAGGCCCGATCACTCGAACGGTTCAAACTTCCGTAACGACCGTACAGCCCAACGCCATCAGCTGTAACGCTCCTTCGGTTTACACGAACGAAATTTTGGACGGCACGATTCTCAAGATTTCAGTGGTTCCTTCAGGCACCAACACTTCGCAGTTCAACGTTCCGAAATTCAGTTTCATCAAACGTTCAAACACCGCAACGGGCGCATTCCAAGATGTGAATGGAAACTTCTTCGACAACATTCTACGCTACAGCTGCTACGAGCAGTACCAGCGCGGAATGACGGTAGCGAGCTACAAAGACACTTCGCAAACCGACCCGGCCACGGGACAACCTGCCACCTTCGTTTCAGCGAGCCGATTCTGTATTTCTAAAGCGGATGGAGGCGGCAACACCAACACGCAGGGCTGTCTCGGACTTCCGCCTGCAGAAAACACTTCGCAAGCTTACTACTACAACCTATTCATTCAAGACTCCCGCAAAGGGGACATCAATACCGAGAACCAACGCTATAAATGCCCGAAAGTGAAAGAGTCTCTTCGCGCCGGCCCCACCGGAAATCCTGATTATTGGCCGCTCGATACGAGCTTCGCGCTCTCGGTTTCAAAAACCTCAGACTTCACCGTTGGTGTGGACGCATTTAGCTTAGTGAGTATCGGCAACGAGTCCAGTTCCATTCCGTCGAGTTGCGCAGACATCGCGAACGGAACCAGTTCTTCATCCACCACGATTGCTACCAACACCCTGGTAAAAAAATGTATCGGATGGGCAGCAAAACCCATGACCGACGGAACCTGCCCGAGCTATAAGAACTCGGCAGGCGGAATTCTTTTCACCTATCGTCTGCGCCGCTTCGTTGCTCTCTATCCGCCGACCTTTGATACGGACGGAAAAATGAGAAACGAAGCCCAAGGGATCGACACCGTTTACGTCGTCGATCGCCCCGTCCAGGCTCCTGCTTCTGCCAATCCGCTCGTTCCCTATACGATGCGCGGAGCAAAACCCTGTCCCTTTGCTTACTTTGACCACGCCGGCGTACTCGGCGATCCGCTCGATGTGGATTATCCGGGCGGCATGCCGGGCTACGCAGCCACCAACTACCCAGGTTGGAACGGTGTGAACGTCGACGGCATTCAGTTCCCGAACACCGATATCGGGGGCAAGTCCTGCTCTGCCGCTATTCCGCTCTTCAATCCTCGCAGCCAAAAATGGAGTATCGGGACTTTGAACGCCACCAACCCGAACCCGGCATTGCGCCACCTTTATATTCGCCCCACCCAGGCGTGGGCTCCGCACTACGTGGAAGACACCGAATTCATGGCCTGCGCTCCGCAGTCGTCACCGGTCATTGATCCGCCGATGCACTTTTCTAAAGATCCGACCAACGGAAACGTGGCTTGGTGCGCTGAAACTTATCCGACCCAGAACCAAAACGTGGCTGACCTCGACAAGCGCAGCACCTCGGGCACGGGTCCCTTCCCAGGCAAAGTGGTTCCATTCACTTCTCACGTTGTGAAAAATTCGATCAGCGCTAACTGCACCTACTCGGCACTCGACTTGAGCCTATTAGGTACAGCGTATCCCGCAGCTACCGCGGGAGCTTGCTCTCCCCCGGGCGGCGTGACGGGTGTTGCGAACCATCCGAACAACTTCATCGTCGATGCGATGGCCGTTCCAGGCGCCTCGTGTCCGAACGGTGGCACGCTCTTTAATGGGCAGTGCTACTATTGCTCGCAACAAACTTGCGACCGCACAGTGACAAGAGAAGGAACTTCTTCGTGGTCGAAGTACCCGCTCTTGGCTCGCGCTGCTCAAGTCGAAGCGGCTCTAGCTGGTGATTCTACTTACGGCTGCACCATCACTTACGATGCAGGTGGTGGTAAGGCAGGAAAAATCACCCCGAAGCAAGGGTGCTGCGGCACTTCTGTAAAAGTTTGGACGGGGCTAGGCGGACTGCTGTCGAGTCAAGAAGCGAAGAACTCTTTCGCACACTTCGAGCCTTCGACCAACACTCAGTGCTTGATTCCTCAGTACTAACAGTTTGCGGTTAGCAGTCTGCGGAAGCGGGCAACAGTCTGCAGAAACTGTTTCGGCTTCTGTTGCCAACAGTCCCAGCTTCAGCAAGCGGCTGCCTGCTTCCGCAGACTGCAAACTGCAAACTGTTTTTTTAAATTTCGGAAAGTTTTTTTCTATAGTCGGAGAGTAATCCGAGCAGCACTGCATCAGGGGTGAAAACTCCAACCCAAACTCCGCTTCCATTCACGCGCACGTACTCCAGCATCTTGTAAAAATCTTTGTCTAAGATATTTTTTGAGTCGAGTTTACTCAAAAATTTAGAACCTTCTTTTGAGTACGATCTAAACTTCGCATCTTTCGGAGTCGAACCGTACTGCCCCACTAGGCTTCGATACGACTCCTGCAATTTCTTAATTTTCTCCGATTTTTCCGGGTTTTTCTTCACTTTTCGAAGCGCTTCGATTTCCATCATGGCCCGAAATGTTTCGAAGCGACGCATTTTTGCAGAATCATTTTCTTCCAACTTTGGAGCGGATTTATTGCGAACCAACTCCAGCAATTCGGACTCTGGCAAAGTGTAGAGATAACCCATGGGAAAACCGTCCGCATTTCCTAAAAGAAAAAGCTGCGCGCGATTGGTCAGAGGATTTGCCAATCGAGTGTAGGTGCGTGCACCCACTTGAATCGATCGCACTTCAAAAGACTCAAGCCATCCGCCCACCCACCACTGCGATCCCACTTTTCCAAATCGTCCTTCGACGTCCTGAAGCAGAAAAGAAATCTCTCCTGATTTTTTACCGATAGTTTTCTTGGAAGATTTTTTTCGAGTCTCATCCGTTGGCATGACCTGCAAGAAGCGCTTGGGTGTTGCAGTTACCAATTTTTGTAATCGCCCCGGTGTCACCACCGCAGAACAGATTTCCATCGCGACTCTCTTCTTGGCATCCGAGTAGGAAATTCGAGACTCCCCTTCTCCACCGGTAAGAAGATACAAAGACTCCGCCGCCAGAAGAGTACTTTGGTTTCCGAGCAAAAAAGCTAACGCATCTGCTTCTGAAATGGGGCGCACCGAATGCACTGGAGAGTATTCAAAAAGCGTCGAAGAAGACGCGGTCTCCAGTCCGGTATCCAAACTCGGAAGTTTCAGGGCATCCCCCTCCACACAAACCGCACGCGAGAGTTTGTCACTGAGTTGTAAAAGCCGACCGAAATCTTGAGAGTCCTTACCTGCCGTTTCGTTCGGTTGTCGCAAATCCTCCGCCAGAGCTGGCAGGACTTGCCCCAGAGAAATCAGTGCGAACACCGACAGAAGTCGAAGGTATAGAGATGATGAAGCCACTACCAAATTTTAGCATGGCTTTTTGCGGCAGAATTTTTCAGAGTTGCGTCATTCTTTTCTTAGTCATTTCTTAGATTTGCCATAGATTTTCTTAGACAAATTTCCAAAGATTTTTTAGTAGCGGCTATTGACCTTAGGGAAAAAGTATTATATTGCCCAGCGTTAGCTCAGATACGTGTGTGGGAGCTCGCAACGATTTTGTAACGCATTTATGAAGAGGTTTCCGCTCAGAATGAAACTAATTCAGTTTACTACTCTTTGCTGCGGTATTTTAGCGGTGACAGGCCTCAGTGCGGGCTGTGGGTCTAAAAAAGATCCCGCTCCCATCACCGTCTTTGTTCCTGTAACGCCTCCAGGAGCCGAAGCCAGCTTGGTGAGCAAGCTGACCGTAGTCCCCAATCTGGTAACAGACCCTCCAGGAGCGGTGGTCAGTTTTGACTACGAATTCAAAGCTCCTTGGGCACCCACACAGAGCGACGGCCGAAACGCTTTTGACCAAGCCGTCTCTTCGTTCAAACAAAAACTCGAGAACTCGCCCGCTGGCGACCACATCTACGCGCTCAAGCCAGGCGACCCCAAAGACCGCCAATTCACTGATCTCGATAACAAACCCATTTATTACTACTACTCCACGATGAATCTGAGCGTGACCTATCCGATCATCGAAGAAACGGTCAGCGATAAGGTGGAGGCGCCTCTTTCTCCGGGCGCCGGCGCTCCTGCCGTGAACAAAGGCCGCCAGATGCTCGAAGCCGCCTGCGCAAAAAAGAAGAAAGAAGTCGAAGAAACAAACGGAAAACTGGGCATTCGTGTTGAAGAAATCGAATGCGGAGATTTCGACGGTGCCAAGATTCCAGTCGGCGATGAAGGCGGAGAAGCTGGATACAAATACTGGACGAACGTTCGGTACAAAGCTTACGTCGCCACAACTCGTGAAGTAATTGCGAAAATAAAAGGGCCCAGTGGAAATCTTCAAGACGCCGAGGCCGGCTACAGAGCCCAGTGCGCTGCCTGGGAAGAAAAAATGGCTCTCGAACTGGAAGATTCGACGGTCAAATTCCGCGACTACGAGTTTAAAGAAGTCTTAATTTTTGCCGCCTGCCAACCCAATAAGGAAACCGTTTTGGAAGATAAGGCCACCAAGACTGTCCATTTTGAGGGTTCCGCCACGGCCGTAATCCTGACTTTACCGGACGAAAAGGCGCCCCCCAAAGTGATCAAAGTAAAGGATTCTACAAGGAAAACAACAGCTCCAGCACCGATATTCCGAGGGGGTTTTTTAGGCCGTCCGTAGTTTTTGACTAATACGGTCACATTTAGTATAACGCGTAAGCTAAATTTTCGGGTCTGCGTAGCCCGGAAGACATAAGAAAGGAAGACAGACAAAATGGGAATTCTGCATAAGTTTCAGGAAGGTGGCGCAACGATGTATGCCATTCTGGCCCTGGGAATTTTGACGGTAATGTTGATCGTGGAAAGAGCACGTTCACTTTACTTCAATTTCAAGGCACCAGCTCCAGGCTTTCGTAAAGCGCTTCTAGATCTCGTTTCAAAAGGCGACCTACTCGGCGCCGAAAAATTTGCATTGAACACCGCTGGTGAAACCAGCGTTGGCAAGATCGCAGCTCTTGGCTGCCATCTCCGTTCGACCGCTGCAGGCGAAGAAGAACTCCAAGCTCGCTTGGATGAAAAACTCAATTCGGAAATCGCTGGCATCGACAAGTGGACCAGCTTCTTGGCCGTGTTTGGAAACGTTGCAACTCTCGCAGGGTTGCTCGGAACCATCGTCGGGATGATTCACTCCTTCGCAGCTGTAGCAGGCGGAAGCGTTTCGGCTTCTGACCGCGCAACGTTGCTGTCGAAAGGTATCGCTGAAGCCATGAACTGTACCGCTTTCGGTCTGATCGTGGCTATTCCGGCTTTGATCGCGTACGCCGTTTTCCAAAACCGTACCGATAAAATCACCGGCAGCTTGACTGAGATGACCACCGAAATTTACAACGACTTGCTCTTCTTAATCGAAGCAGATCCGGCTGTTCAAAAGTCCGCTGGTTCAAGCAAGGCGTCCGCAAGATCGGAAAGCCGTCACGCTCAACAGCCTGCACAGCAGCCTGTTCAGTAAATCATTGAGTCCGTAACAGATCATCACTTAGGAAATAGTGAGGGATTATGGGTGCAGTCAGTTTACCTAGCAAAGGTGGCAAAAAAAGCCTCGAAGCCGAAGTCAATCTTGTTCCTTTCATTGACTTGCTCTCGATGTGTATTTGCTTCCTCCTGATTACAGCAGTTTGGGTTCAAACGAGCTCGATCGATGTGAAACAATCACACGGTACCTCGGCTGCAGCTCCAAACCCCTCACAGAAATATGAAATGGAAGTGCGATTCACAGCTCCGACAGCACTCGGTGTGACGTTGAAAACCACCAAGGGTGGCGTCATTAAGAGTACGAAGTTCGCAGCTGCCACGATCGAAGAATTGGCGAATCAATTCGACGCAGGACTGGGTTCGCTCATTGGTACGGTTGTGAAAAGTCAAAATGGGTTGGCTGTCGATCCGTCGACAGTCATCTCATCGGCTACCGTCGCTCCCAATGCAAAAGTTCCGTACGGCCACATGGTCGCCGTGATGGATAAGTTACGTAAAAACAAGTTGGTCAACCTGGGAGTACTTCCACAGTAGGAGTTGGGAATGTTCTTAAAACGCCGCATTGCTACAGGCACCTTTGTCAATAATCTCCGCGCGGGCGGTAGAGGCAAGAAGAAGAATTCACGTTCGGTTCTTGCGGGCCTCATGCTCACCCCCATGGTGGACATGTTCAGTTTGTTGGTAATTTTCTTGCTCCAGAACTTCTCGGCTTCTCCAGATCTGCTCTACGTTTCGAAGGGTGTCACTCTTCCGGTAGCAGTGAGCGGCGCTGAAATGGAAGACGCGCCTGTTCTTTCGATCGCGACAGATGGCGTTTACTTCGACCAAAAGTTTGTGGGCGAAACGGGTGAAGTACTCACCCGTCCGGACGACCTCATGGGCCGTCTCCAAGACCATCGCGAACTCTGGGAAAAAACCCATCCGAATCAAGATTTTCCGGGTAAAGTGACCATTCAGGCTCACACCGAAGTTCCCAGCACCACCGTTTCTACCTTGATGGGCATGGTTCAAAGCCAAGCCTACGCAACCATGCAGCTCGCAGTTGTTGCAGGCAGCAGTTTGGGCGGAGGAAAGGTTCAATGAGTTTGGCGCACCGAAGCCTGAAACCTACTCAGCTTCTCACCTTTATTCTTTTAGGCGCCGTCCTGAGCACTGGGCTCGCACGAGCCGAAGAGAACCGCCTGATTCGCGAATATGAGCAGCTCCGTAGCTCGCTCAGCCCGCAAGATCCCGCTCGTTTGGGAATGAATCTCAAGCTCGCGGACTTGCTCTTTGATGAAGCAGGTAAAGCAGCGAACAAGGTGAACGGAACCGAAAACGATCGCCGCTTAGCACAGGCTTATCGTGGTCGAGCCACTGCTCTCTATTTGGAAGCCCTCAAAGGCAATGGCTATCTGGCTCCGATTAGCGGCACTCAAAAGATTAAAGTTCAATTCCAATTGGCGCGCATTTATTCCGACACCAATCAGTCGGGCGAAGCCGAAAAGCTTTGGAAAGTTTTGATTCAACAAGAAGACATCCCAATGGTTCGCAAGGAAGCCGCACTCCGCTTGGCTGAAATGCGCGAAGCGAATGTCAACAGTGCTGCCTCTGTAAAAGAAGCAGACGAATATTATAAGCGCGCCATCGAATATTGTTCGGCGCAAGACGTTTGCTACTACGCTCATTATAGAAGGGGCTGGTTGCTCCACCGCTTAGGCGCTCACGACGAAGCTTTAGCTGAACTTCGCCTGGGCCTTTGGGACTCTCAAGGCAATCCGCGCGAAGAAGTGTTGCGCGACTTTGTACTCTTCTGGTCGGAAAGACCGGGCACGGGTGAAGACGCCCTGGCCGAAATCGATGGCATCTCCAAGAGATTGTCTCGTCCGTCCCTTGTAGCAGGTCTTTCAGAAGCATTCTTTTCTGCAGGTAACAAACCCGCCGGCTTGCGGGTCTTAGAACTGGTGAATGACAGAGAGCCGAGCTTGAAACATCAGGCTCAACTTCTCGAGGAATATTACGGTGCCAGGGATTGGCAAAAGTTCCGTATGATCCTCACCCAGATCGAAGGCCATGGTTTGTCGGACGCGAAGTCCGAAGAAGAAAAAGTCATCCGTCGCGTGATCGTTCAGTTGGACAGCGAACGCATCAGCCAAAAGCAGTATGCGGATGATTTTAAAAAGGCGGCTCTCGTTTACTTGAAGCTCTATCCTGCCACCTCCGAACGTCAGAAGATGATGGACGGCTGGCTGGCTGCTGAGACTGATGAACAAGTAAAACTCGACCAACTCAAGGGCTGGATTGCTACGGTTTCCGTAGGCGGCTCAATGGTCAATACCGACGAAGAAATTCGCCTTCGTAAGATTCGCGCCTCCATCGCTCAGAAGTTAAATCTTCAGGACATCGTTGCTGAAGAAATGAATCGCCTCGCGAGTTACACTCCCGCTAGCGATCCCAAGCATCGCGAGTACAAGTACCTCGCAGCTCGAGCCCTTTACGAAACCAAGAACAATGAAGCGGCGTTGCCGTTGTTCCAAGCATTGGCTTCGAGTGGAACCGACCAATGGGCCATCCAATCGCAGCACTTGTCGTTGGATATCTTGAACCAAAAGAAAGACTATCGCGCGATCATCGCCCAAACTGAAATTTGGACGAAAAGCCCAACGTTGAACAAGCAAGCAGTCATTGCTAAGGAATTGCCTGAAGTTGAAAAAATCGCTGACCAGGCCACCTTTGAGTTGGCAACTGCTCAGGGCATGCAATCTGCGGAAGCATTGAACACCTTCATGACTTTCTGTAAGGCGGGGAAGTTCACACCAAAATCTTGCGAAAACACCAAAGTCTTGGCCGTCAATCAAAAGAACGAGCCCGCCATCATTGAAATCTTAAAGCTCACTGGAGATAAGGCCGGGTTAGCAACCGAGTACGAAGCTGCTGCTTACTTCGGCGAATCGGCGAAGCTTTCTGAAGAACTCAATCCGAATCCGAAAGTGGCGGACTCCTTCAAGCTCATGTTGCTGTATGAATTGGCTGAACAGAACCTCGATCGCAATCGCATCTTGCTCCGAGTGGTTCGTGAACAAGCCAAGAAAAAGGACATTACGGAAGAAGAAGAAAACCTTTTGGTATCGCTCTTGGCGGATGCAAAGCTTCTCGACTACGACACCCTGAAACTCAAGCCGACCCAGAAGAATGAGCGTCGTATTGCTCATTACCTGGCTCAGAATGGCTTGGCAGGAAAACATGTTGCTGAGATCAACAAGATCCTCTTGGATTCGCCAGAGAGCTTAGGACCGGCGTGGTCGAAGCTAGTCCTGGATAATCTCAGGGCGCTCGATGCTGAACAGCGTAAGGTGAAATTCTACGGCAAGAAGAGTAAGCAGAACTTTGAAAAGAGAATCGCTCTCTTGAAGAAAGTCTCGGACTGGGGCGAGAAGTACCTCCAAGGTGCCGACCAGGGAACTCGCGTGGAGATGCTCAAGATCCTCAAACAGAACCACGAAGACTTAGCTGGTGAAGTCGTCAATAGTCCGCTTCCGCCCGGTTTGATTCCGGAAGCTGTGGAACAAATCAAAGCTTCGCTCACCGAAATGGCGAAGCCGTTCCAAGACAAAGCCAAGGCTTACACGGACCTTTTAGCAACCGCTACGGCTCCAGCGGCCGAAGCCGCGATCAAAACGTCAGCTGCTGCTCCTGCTTCTATCAATGGAGCTCAACGACAGATTGCACTTTCAGCATTGCATGGGAATCCGAACGACTTAGCTGCCCTAACGACTTTGAAGACCATGTACCAAGCTGGAGGCCAAGTTCGATTGGCTGCTTATTTTGAAGGCCGCATTCGTCAGATTCAAGGTGGACAGCCGGCTGCTGTTCCTGGGGAGAAGAAATGAAACGTGTTTTAATTGTTTTCGTCATGACTCTCGCATTCGTCACTGGCGCTCAGGCTGCCAACGCACCTTCCAATTCCACGGAAGGTCCGGATCTGAGCAAAGCCACTGAAGCCAGCGCTGCTAAAGTAAAATATAAAGCCGGCAAAGAAATGAACTTCGAAGAACTCATCATTCAAGGTCAGCTGAAGCGCCCTGAAATGAGTGTTGTGACTGGTGACCCACGTGGGAATGGGTTCGGTCTTCTAAGAATGCGTGAAAACTTTATTGATCACACATCAGCTGAGCTGGGGGAAAACATTCAATGATCGCCATCGCACTGTCGAATGGATCACTGCTCAAGTTAATTCCTGATTCGGTGTCGGAAGTCTATGGCTTCCACAGCACCTTCGGTTTCATTAGCGAGAGAGCTGCTAAAGAGCGTCTCCAATCTCGTATTGTGAGAAAACTCGAGATTGGTCGGGATCGTGAAGCGAAAGCTCATTTCGCTCAGCCCGACAAGTGGTTGTTCAAAGTATCCATCGCTCCGGGCATGAAGCTCTCCGCCGTTGAAAACTGCGAAGTGAAAGCCAGAGACGGTGGCTACGAGATTTCGACTCCTGGTCATGGCTCCTTCTTGGTTTCCAAGACCGCAGCTCTCGATCCCAATCGTTTGGGCGAAGTCATTTTCCCAGACGATGAAAAAGAAGCAAAGAAAGTTCAGCGCGCGCTCCTCATCGGTGCTGCGTTCTTCTTACTTTTCTTGGCTCTTCCAAAAGACCACGTCGAACAGATCGAACCTCAAATCATTCAACAGGTCGTTGTAAACGTGAAGCCGAAGATTCAAAAGCAAGTGGTCGTCCCGCAAATGACCCATGGGTTGCCTCAGGATCCCAATAAGAAGCTCGTGGTTCAGCGCGATCAACAAGTAAAGCGCGCAGTACAACAAGACTTAGGCTTCCTAGGTCTCTTAGGAAGAAAAGATTTGAACAAGGCTCTTGGCGGCGCTCCCACCAAGCTCACCAACGCTAGCCCCGGTGCTGGCGCAGGCGGCTCGGAAGGCAGCGGCGGCGAAGTCTTAGTGGGTATCGGCGCAGGCCTGAAGCGCGTGACGGTGGGTAACACCGGAACAGCTGGTTTGGGCGGCATCGGCACGAAAGGTCGCGGCGGCGGACAGGGCGGCTACGGTAATGCGAGCGTCGGCTCTGGCGAAGGCAAAGCGCTGTCTTCTATTCCGATCTCACAAGACATGGTTCTGGAAGGCGGCCTCAGTAAGGCAGCTATTCAAGCCACCATTGCAAAATACCTGAGCCAGGTTCGTGCTTGTTATGAACAAGGTTTGTTGAAAAATCCAGGTCTCGGCGGAACCGTGACCATGCAGTTTGAAATTAGTGGAACCGGCATGCTGAACTTCAGCCGAGTGAAAACCACCACTCTCCGCAGTTCAGAAGTCGAAAGCTGTATCTCTACTCGAATGATGACGTGGCAGTTCCCGAAACCACTTGGTGGAGTGAAGGTCGGAGTAAGTTATCCGTTCCTGCTCCGTCCGGTAGGAACTTAAGAGAGTCGAAGGAATCATGAATATGAAGCTGGCTAAAAGTCTAGTTCTTGCCCTAAGCGCAATCGCCATCGTGGCAACTACGGGTTGTAATGATGAGGTCGATAAGGCCCTCAATGGCACCAAGGTCGAACAAATCAAGCCCGTTGAAAAGAAGATCGAATTCTATTCGTTGATTCCAGATCCGGAAGGAAAATGGGAATTCAGCGCTGGCCAAGAAAAATCTTTCAAGATTGAAGCATGGGTTCCCAAGGGAAATCCCGTGGTGATTTTTGAAGGGGAAGGTTTGCCAGAAGGGGCAGAATTTAAGACGGAGATCAAAAAGGTTTCCGGTAAAGATCGCCTGATCGGTAAGTTCACTTGGAAGCCCTCCAAACGCATGTTCTACAAAGAAGAGTTCGGTAACAGCGTTCCGAACGTCATCACTAAAGAACTCAAAGTCGCTCTTCGCTCGTCTGAGAACAAAGACATGTTTGTTCATAAGACTGTGGTCCTTCACATCAACTACTCACCCGGAAATTTCGAAATTAAGACGGACAAAGAGCAGCTTGTTGTGAAGGAAGAAGACACCTTAGAATATCAATTCAAAGTAGAGCTCGACGAACCCGTCAGCAATAAAGCTTGGGTCAATGCTGAGTCCGCTTCTCCGGGCCGCCTTCCCGACGGCTTAACTGTAGACTACGTGGGTCCGGGCCTTTGGCAAATTCGCTACACCCCCAGCATTCGGACGGTTGGCCGTTCCGATCCTTGGGATGCCGCATGTAATTGCCGCGCAAGAGTTTATAAAGTTCATTTAGTGGCAGTGAATTCTCTCGGACGTCAAACTCGGACAAAGAATCCGTTGATCATTCGAGTTGAAAACAAAGTCATGGCTCCAGTGATCGAAATGCCTGATCGCGTAGTCATGTCGCACGGGGCTTCGTTCTCATTTGTAGCGAAGGATCTCGGCGGTGAGTCTGCTCCGGATGTTTTCCTGGCTGCGCAGCCTGAAGAAGGTGCGATTCGCATTCAGACCCCAAAAACGATTGGCAAGGATACGACCGTTGGCGCTGCGGCTTGGGTCAATGTTCCACTCTCCATGATGGACAAAGAGCAAAAGATCACCATCCGCGCTTGTAGCTCTAAAAATCCGTCCAACAGCTCTGAACAGATTCATTCAGAAGAGATCGCTTGCTCGGATAAGACGATTGTCGTGGTGGCTTCCAACAAGGCGTTGCCGGATACCAAGGGTATTCGCATTGACCGATCGGAATGGCCCCGTGGGATTACTCGCGAAATCGAAGTCAATGCTCAGATCGAAGTGAAGATTCCAGTTCAGGACTTGGACGTGGCCAAGCCAGATCCGGCAGACCCCTTGGCAAGTGTCGAAATCGGCTTTAACGACAATAACAGTGATATCGACGGGCTTCGTTACGATGTTTCAAATCAGATTTTCTCGTTTTCGCCGAAGTATCCGTATGGATCGAGCACTGCAAAGTTCCCGCTCGACCGCGAATATTCAGTCTCCTTTAAGTCCGCGAGCGGCTACTGGGTGACTGAAACCTTCAAAATTCGAATCATTGAAAATAAGTCGGGCCCTGCTGAAGCAGCTGAAGCTCCGGCTGCAACAGAATCAGACTCGGGTGGAATTGATCTTCAACCTGAGAATAACTAGGCATTGGTAAATTTATGATGAAATCCATTCGTTGGTCGGTAGTAGCAGTCGTCGTCGGTTTCGCTGCAGTTCAGACTGGATACGCAGTCGAAACTAAAGCGGAAGCACAGAAGCCTGCTGAAAAAAGCTTAGAAGATCAGCTTCAGGAAATGAGCGTTCCTACGAACACTCTTCCACCCTCCGCTTCTTATGAAAAGCTCTACTCGGTTCAGTCCCGCTACGCTCCGATGACAAACAAATGGGAATTCCAGCTCGGCATCGGAAAGCGCACGAACCAAGAGTTTGTGAATTCCACCTACTTCAACGGCGGCATTCGTTATCACCTCAGCGATCGCTGGAGCATTGGCGTGAACGGTTCGTATGTTTCGAACTCTCTCACGAACTCAACTTTGATTCTTTTGAACGACACGAAGGGTCCTCGCCCGGACGTTGCTTATCCGGATTTCGTGGCTGACCTGAACGTCGGATACAACCTTTTCTATGGAAAGTTCCGTCTCTCGATGGATAACGTTCTGTACTTCGACCAATACTGGACGTTGGGCGGCGGCGTGGTCAACTTGAACACTGGTAGACAAGTCGCTGGCGTGGTGGACGCAGGCTTTGCATTCTGGCTCGGTAAAAAGGGCAGCGTGCGCATCGGCGTGAAAGACTACATCTATAACGAGAAACTCATTACATCTCAGGGGATCGTCAACAGCTTCGTCCTCCATCTGGACGCAGGCATTATGTTAGGCGGGAGCTAAGCATGAAATACTCATTGCCCATCGTACTAGCTGCAGCACTAGTTTCAGGCGCAGCAGTCGCAGCGGATAACTCTGGGTCAGCAGCAGACTTGCTGTTGAAGTCCGTGGCCCCCGTGGCTCCCGCGAATCCAACACCGGGTGCGGCTCCGACTGCAGGCGGTGCAAAAGATGCGTTAGATACCTTTGATCTCCGCTCGTTCCAATTGAATGATCCTCTTTCGGTGGCACTGTTCTCTGAACTTCGCTCGCAACGAAATCTGCCTTACGAAGTGATGACCTGGACTGGTAAAATCTTGAAGGGCGACTATGTGGGCGCTGCTCACCTCTGGAGTGCGATTCAGCCTCAAATTCCGGCAAGTTTTGAACAGTCTGCCAACGCCGCTCAGCTCTACAACCTTTGGAAATTGGGTCTAGCTCAAACCTTCTTCAATGAGTGGACTTCTAAACTTTCCAGCAAATCTTTCCGTGAATCCAAGTTGGCCACTGAACTTGAGCGCACCATTGCACCTGGTTTTGACCAATGGATTTTGGACAATGCGATTGTTGCTACGAACGAAAATTCGTCACCCCTCGTTGCAATCTTCAAAGCAAACACTAAGGCAAGCGAACCGTATTACACGTTGAAAGCTTGGTTGGCTCTCCGCAAGGGCATCGACGCAGGCCCGGCTTTAGAAACTTTGCCGCCCTCGAATAAACTGGCCATTCCGTTGGCTCGTACTATTGCACTGGGCTTTGCAAAGAAGGGCGATGTCTCTTCCGCTGCAAAAATTCTGAAGCGCTACGTGGAACCCGCCATTGAAGCCAGCAAAGATCCGATGCAGCTTGCAGCGCACTACTTGCAAGTCGCTCGCCTTCTCTATCAATCGGGGTTGATGGATGCGGCCGAACAGTATTACGAAAAAATTCCGAACAAGGTTCCGCACTATCTCAACGCCCGTGAGGAATTAGCGTGGGTTCTTTTAAGAAAGAACGACAGCCAGAAGCTTCGTGGTGAAGTGAAAACTTTGGCTTCGTCTTTGTTTGAAGACCACTTCCAACCCGAAGTCCCGGTTGTTCGAGCCATTTCGAATCTGAAACTTTGCTTCTATGATGCGACGGAGAGAGACTTGAATGGTTTTCAAGCCACCTATACTCCGGCGATCAAGCTCATCGAAACCAATTTGAAAGCCGAGTCTCCACAAAAGCCGGCGCAAACAACGGATTACTTTTCTCAGCTGGCTGAAAAGACCGTTGAAAAAAGAACTCAAGAACTCGCCAGGCTTCAGGCTTTAGGCCAAGAGAGCATCACTGCTGTGGTTCCTGCAGTGGGAGAACAAGCGCATTGGAAATCCGCTGCAGTCAGAATGGCTGCAATCGTTCAATCTTCCAATCAAGCTCTCGTAAACGAGTACCGCCGCCAGTGGAAAAATCAGTACGCTATGGTGGGTGAAGCCATCAAGAAAATGAACTTCGTGAAAGTGGAGTACTTAAGCCAGCTTCATGAACTCGCAAATTCTCAAGGCATCAACAGTGATCAACTCTCTCTTTCGCAGGCTAGCCCGAAGAAAGAGAGTTTAAACAAAGAAGAGAAAATCGACCTGGTCTTTCCGTTTGACGGAGTGATGTGGCCCGATGAACTCTTCCGCTTAAGAGGCTTGGCTCAAAACCGATGTCTCGAAAGAGCGGGCAAGTAACAACTTGGTAGTTCGAGAAGTAGTACAACCATGAACAGACGCAGTCGCCAAAATCAGTACTTCAACAAGGGAGCATTCTTTGCTCTCGTTGCTGCGGTGTGTCTGCAGGCGGCTGGCTGCGCTCCTCAAGCCCCCCTGGTCTACCCCGTTCCTCGGGGATTGACCTACTTCACCTACGATCAAGACATTCGATCGTTCGACATGACGGCTACCACAAAAATCGACATCCTCTGGGTAATCGACAACAGCTCCAGCATGGAAACCTACCATGATGCTGTCGCTCAAAATACGAAGCTGTTCATGAAACACTTCATTAACAATAATCGCCTGGACTGGAAGCTAGGAATGATTTCAACCACCGTGCATCAAGAGCCCTTCCTAGGCTTCACCCCGAGCACGATTCTGGATTCCCATTCCACGGATCCAGAAGTCAAGTTCATGAAAGCGGTTCAGAGACTGAAGGCTGCAGGCGGTAACGGCGCAGCTCTGAATACCAGCAACGAACAAACGATTCGACCGCTGGACGACATCATCAACGATCGAGACTACGTGAAATTTTTTAGACCCGGCGCTGCGTTGATCTTGATCATGCTGACGGACCAAGATGACGATGTGGACGGGCCTGCAGAATTCAAAATCAATCCGGTCGCATTCGCAAAAAAACTAAAGGACTTCAAGGGTCGCCAGAAAATTCTGACCTACGGGATTTTTGGTGCGCCAGACCTACTCTGCGCAGCAGAATCCAACTCCACCTGGAATTTCAAAGGCAGCCGTTACCAACAGTTCATGACTCAATTTCCACACTACGAAATGCCCATCTGCTCGCTCAATTTCGGAAAGGAACTGGCGAAAATTGGCCGTGACATCGTGAACAAGACGGTCACTTATTTTCCGTCCATCCTGCTAAACGACCTCATTCCAGATCCCTATTCACTCAAGCTCTACTATGACAACAAACTTCTCAAGTCGGGGCGCGATGGAGACGGCTACTGGTACTACGAGCAAGACACGAACTCTATCCAGCTCACAAACATGGAATTTGCCTTGGATGGCGTAAACTCGGTACGCGTCACCGGCTACCGTGAATAGCGCACCTTATATTTTCTTAGAATAAAAATCATAATACTCTGCGCCTAGCCTTCTGTTTCGGATTGACGTAAGTCTCCGAGCGAGTAAGCTTTTTTCTTCGCTTACTTGGGGAAAAACAGGGGGAAGAGGAATGGATCGGAAGCTGAAGAAGCTGCTTGCTGCAGCTTTAGTGGGCAGTGCTCTCATCATGGGCGGCTGCGGGGAAAATAAAAAATTCGTCTATCCAATTAAAGAGCCGGGCGCGCGAGTGGAGATGATTCACAATCTCCAGAGCGCGGAAATGCGCCAAGGTGGTGACGTCGACATTCTGTGGGTGATCGACAACAGCGGGAGTATGGGCACCTACCAAAAACAAGTCATTGCGAACACCAGCATGTTCATCAACGAATTCGTTCGAAAGGCGGGCGGATTGAATTGGAGAATGGGATTGATCTCCACCGACCTCGCGGACGAACCCTACATCGGCATGAAGCCGGCTGATGCTTTCGATAGTAGGAGTCACTCCGTGGTTTCTCGCTTTCAAAATGCAGTCGCCAAACTCGGCACGGGTGGAGACTCCACCGAGCAGATGTTTGCTCCTCTCAAAAAAGTCATGAAGAACAATTCCTGGTTTTTCAGAAAAAATGCGGCACTTGCCATAATTTTGGTGACCGACGTGGATGAGGGCGTAGATCTCACAGTGAAGATCGATCCCGTTGCGATGGCGAAGGAATTGAAAGCTTACAAGGGCAGAAACACGGTTCTGCTCTACGGCGTGTTCGGTATGCCTGACATCGGTGGCATGAACTGCCCTGCAGAGTCGACCGGCTACACTTTCAAAGCCAGCCGTTACAAACAGTTCTTTGACCAATTCCCGTATCAGGTCTACCCGGCCTGCGACCCGAAATTTGGACAAAACTTGGCGGAATTAGGACGCGACTTGGTGAACAAGATCATTAACTACACACCTCGAATTCCGCTCACCACGGTGCCGATGCCAGAAACCCTGAAGCTCACTTACGACGGGAAGATCCTGCCAGGTGGCAGCCCAGATAACGGGGGCTTCTGGAGCTACGAACAGGACGAGAACATGATTTACTTCCCGGACCTGTCGTTCTCGCTCGAAACCATCAATGATGTCGTGATCTCGTACGTGCCAGCTGTTCAGTAGTGCCTCTCTGATTTATTTTGAGGGGGGGTTGACTCCAGTCTCCAGTGCAGGATAGGTAGCCCGTGGGAAATTTCCTCGGGGGAGGATTATGGGGACTCAACTACTTAGACTCAGCGCAGTATTTGCAGTGGTTTCGGCACTCTTCTTTTCGGGCTGTGGCGATCAGAAGCAGTATCTCTATCCGCTACCTCGACCAGGTGAACCCGTGGTTTTGGATGAAACTATCCAGAGCTTCGTCAACTCCGGGTTTGCTCAGCTCGACATCGTTTGGGTAATCGACAATAGCCCGAGCATGCAGACCTACCAGAACCAGGTGATCGACAACACGGCTCTGTTTCTGAAGGAGTTCACGAAGAAGCATAAGCAGCTCGACTGGCGCATGGGCCTGATCTCGACCGATCTTCGTAACGAGCCGTTCATTGGGTTCGAAAAGAATGATCGTCTCGACAGCACTACTTCCAACAATGAAAATCGCTTTAAAGAAGCCGTAGCAAAGCTTGGTACGAACGGCGACGCGAACGAACGCATGTTCCGGCCCCTTGAGAATGTGATTCACAACTTCCCGCACTTTTTTAGACCGGGTGCTGCTCTGGCCATCATCTTGATGACAGACACGGACGACGACATTCAAGGCGACCCCAGCACGTTGCCTCAGTTGGACCCCCTTACGGTGGCTCGCAATCTGATGGCCTTTAAGGGTTCGGCGAAACAAATCTTCGTCTATGGAGTGATTGGTGCTCCGGACGTGGGTGGTTGCTCGGCAGAGTCGGGATCTCCCTTCTCGTTTTACACCAGCCGATACAGCCAATTCTTCAATCGCTTCCAAAACAAGGTTTACCCGGCTTGCTCGCCCAAGTTTGGCCAGAACCTGGCGGAGATGAGCCAAGACATCGTCTCACGCGTAGGAACCTTCGTACCTCGCATTGTCCTTCCATCCGTTCCGGATCCAGCGACCATTCGGCTGGAATACGACGGCAAGATTCTGCCTGGAGGAGACCGGGACAGTGGCGGCTTCTGGACCTTCGAGCAGGACGAGAACATGATCTACTTCCCGAACATGGCCTTTACCCTGGAAAAGGTAGAGCAGGTTCGCATTAAGTACATCTCGGGAATGCAACAGAACCACGCAGAATAGTTGATCTTATCTATTGACTTTGTGTAATCCGAAAGCTACTTAAGCAGCACCTTCTATGGCTGCCATTCGCTTCCACAAAGTAGTACCGATAGCGACTGTGGCATCTTGCCTGCTGATTTCAGCTTGCAGCAAGAACATTCCCTTTCTGTATCCGGCTCCTGGTCCCAAGGCCGTACACATCACACACTCTTTGCTTCGATACGATACCCTGCCCTACCGAGAGGCGGACATCATTTGGACCATCGATAATAGTGAAAGCATGCTGAGCAAGCACCATGCGGTTCGTACGAACGCATTTCTCTTCATGGAAGGATTTTTGGAAGCCAATCAGGACTTGCGTTGGCGTATGGGATTGATCTCTTCCACCATTGACGAAGAACCCTTTATTGGCTTTACCCCATCCACAGCCCTCGACTACCGCAGTAAGAATCCCGTAGAGGCTTTCCAAGGAGCAGTTGATCGCCTGGGAAATCGGGGCGATACGGATGAGAAGACCTTCCTCCCTCTCTTGAAGCACCTCACGAATCATCCTTACTTTATTCGCCCTAAAGCAGATCTCATTATTATTTCCACCGCAGATGAAGATGAAAACGAAGCCACGAAAAAAATAGAACCCCGAGAGTTTGTAAAAAAACTCCGTGGACTAGTCGGCCGAGACAAGCGCATTTTCACTTTTGGAATCCTTGCAACTGTTCAAGACGGCTGTGGCAAGAACACCATCGACTTTCCAAAAAGCCGCTGGAAAGAGTATCTCGACCTGACCCAGGGACGGTACTTCCCGATGTGTCAGAAAAGCTTTGGTGAAACACTCAAAGAACTGGGGCAGATCTTAGTACAGAAGGCCATGAGCTATTCGACCCGAATCGTGCTCCATTCGCGTCCCCTGCCTGCTTCGCTCGAAATCCATTATGGAGACCTGAAACTGGCACCAGGTATTGCCTTGGAAGGGGGCCTTTGGGAATACGATGCCGAAGCTGGAACCATCACCATTCACAATCCACTCGATTTCTTGAAGCCTGGGTTGGACTCGATTGAAATCGATTATCAGGAAGCCCCGTGAGCTTCGGTACCATCACCGTTCAACAGGGAGAACCCGCACTTCGCCTCGATCAGATTCTTCTCTCTGCCCTTCAAAAACAAAGCCCCAAACTCAGTCGTCGGAAGCTCAAGGTTTGGTTTAGTGAAAAGAAAGTTCGTAGAAACGGCAAGGCACTCCCCTCTCATTTTGTTCTCCCCGAGGGGGAACATGAGGTGGAAATCGAAGCTCTTGAAAGCCTACTGGCTGACGTAAGCGGATGGAGCGCTCGGGCCATGAAAAATCCGCCTTCTTCCGAAGCGATTCTTTACGAAGACGAAAGCTTGCTTGTTCTCAACAAACCCTCGGGTTTGCCCAGTGTTCCCCTCACTGAAAAGGAAACGGAGACCGCAGTGGGAATGGCACTAAACTATTTTCCGGCTTTGAAAAATGCGCTGGGGGACTCTCAAGAGCCCGGTCTTCTGCATCGCCTGGATAACAGCACCAGTGGAGCGCTCGCTTTCGCGAAGACTCCAGAAGATTTTAAGCGCCTGAAACAGGCTTGGCGTTCTGGAGAAGTTAAAAAGACCTATCGAGCCATTGTCGATCAGAAGCAGGCGGTCCTGGCTTTAGGAACCATTCCGAAGGTCATTACCACTCCCCTCGCCCACGATCCGAAGTCGAAGAAAAAAATGATCGCCGTGAGAACTTCGAACCAAGATTTTCGAGGAAGAATTTTAAGAGCCCGCACCAGTATTCAACGCCTGACTCCGCTCTCAAAAAATCTCTGGGATTTGGAAATTCAAATTGAAACCGGCGTGATGCACCAAATTCGCTGTCACCTAGCTTCTCTAGGAATGCCGATTTTGGGAGATCCGATTTATAAGGGCGGTGCTTCCGAAAGAATTTGGTTGCACGCGTGGAGGCTCGCGGTCCCCACGCGTGACCAAACAGAACTGATTGTGGAGGCTCAACTTCCTAAAGACTGGCCCAGGGCTTAGCTACAACCCATACTGTTGCCGCAATTTAAGCACTTGTAACAAGCGCCGTTGCGGACGGTGGTGTGACCACAGCTATCGCAGGGGGGTGCATCGCCCATCATCTCCGCCAAGAAGCTCGACACTCCGTGAGTGACCGAGTTCGTGGGATCGGATGACAGACTCACCATCGGGCTCACCGGAGCGGGGCTCAATGACGGAGTGGCCATTGCCGTTGCTGCCGGAGCAAGCTTCTGCTCAGCCAGAGTCATTTCCAACTGGGGCTTCGGCTTGATCTGCAAGAAGTCCGTGCGTCCCAAGTACTCCATTCCCAATACGCGGAAAATATAATCCACGATCGAGGTGGCCAGCTTCACGTTGGGATGCCCATCCACCATTCCCGACGGCTCAAATCGGGTGAAGGTGAACTTATCCACGAATTCCTTCAAGGGCACCCCGTACTGAAGACCCAGACTCACAGAGATTGCAAAACAGTTCATCATCGAGCGATACGCTGCACCTTCCTTGTGCATGTCGATGAAGATTTCACCCAAGGTGCCGTCTTCATACTCACCCGTGCGCAGATAAACTTTGTGTCCCGCCACCGAAGATTCTTGAGTAAAGCCCAAGCGCTTCGACGGCATCTTGCGACGAACCGGTGCGAAGGTCAGTTGAGCGCCCATCGGTGCTGCAACTGCAGCGGCGGCAACCGCTGGCTTTTCCTTCTTCTCCTGTTTTTCTTCCGTCTTCGTCGAAAGCGGCTGAGAAAGTTTGCAACCATCTCGGTAAAGGGCCACAGCTTTCAGACCCATCTTCCAGCCTTGGTAGTAGATGTCCTGAATTTCTTCGACCGTGCTCTCATTCGGAAGATTGACGGTTTTAGAAATTGCACCCGACAAGAACGGCTGGGCAGCCGCCATCAATCGAATATGACCCATCGGAGCAATGAAACGCTGCCCCTTCATTCCACATTTATTGGCGCAATCGAAAACAGCCAGATGCTCTTCCTTTAAATGAGGAGCGCCTTCCACTGTCATGGTTCCGCAAATCGCTTCGTTCGCCTGCGCAATCTGCTCGCTGGTGAGGCCGGAGTATCTTAAGAAATTGAAAGTCGGCTTGTTGTAATCTTCAGCCGGAACATTCAATCGCTTCAAAATCTCTTCGCCCATTCCAAACTTGTTGAAGGCGCTAGTTAGTTCAAAAGTACCCGGGAGGGTTTTTTCAATCTTGGCAATTTCTTCAGCCTTCATGCCCTTCGACAACAGCCAATCGCGGTTGACGTGCGGAGTGCCTTCCAAGTTCATCGCACCCAAGAGGTAGCGAAGAATGTCAGCAATCTGGTCATCCGTGTAAGCGAGGTTCTTCAGCGCTCCCGTGACAGACTGGTTCACGATCTTGAAGTAGCCACCACCAGCGAGTTTCTTAAACTTCACCAGAGCAAAATCGGGTTCGACGCCCGTGGTATCGCAATCCATTAAGAGACCGATGGTTCCCGTGGGAGCCAAGACAGTCACTTGGGAATTGCGGTAGCCATTCTTCTCACCGATTTCGAGAGCCTGATCCCAATCTTCTTGAGCAGCCTTCACGAGTTCTGGCGGACACTTCGTCGCATCGATCTTGTAAGCAGCATCGCGATGTTTGCGAATCACCTTAAGCATCGGCTCTTTGTTTGCAGTGTAACCAGCAAAAGCACCGAGAACACCTGCTTCCTCAGCGCTCACTTTGTAAGCATGGCCACACATAATGGCGGTCAAAGCTCCTGCCCAAGCGCGACCTGCATCACTGTCGTAGGGAATGCCCTTCAACATCAGCAGCGTGCCGAGATTGGCGTAACCCAAACCGAGCGGACGATAGTCATGCGAGTTCTGACCAATTTGCGCCGTCGGGTAGCTCGAGAGATCGACCAAAATTTCTTGAGCCACGATGAACACGCGGCAGGCCTTCCGATACGATTCAATGTCAAAGCTGCCGTCTTCGCGCAGGAACTTCACCAAATTGAGCGAAGACAGGTTGCAGGCGCTGTCGTTCAAGAACATGTATTCCGAGCACGGATTCGAGGCGTAAATGCGATCCGTGTTCAAGCAGGTGTGCCAGTCATTGATAGTCGTGTCGTATTGCACACCCGGATCCGCACATGCCCAGGCGGCTTCCGCCACCATCTTCCACATGTCGCGAGCTTTGTAGGTATCCACTACCGAGCCATCCACGCGAGAACGAGTTTCCCACTTGCCGTCCTGATCGACCGCCTTCATGAAGTCATCGGTGACGCGGACAGAGTTATTCGAATTCTGACCGGCAACCGTCTTATAAGCTTCACCGTTGAAGTCGGAGGAATAACCTGCAGCGATCAAGGCAGCGACCTTGCGCTCTTCACGGCTCTTCCAAGTAATGAAGTCTTTGATTTCGGGATGGTCCATGTCCAAACAAACCATCTTTGCAGCGCGACGAGTCGTGCCACCCGACTTGGTAGCACCGGCGCCCTTGTCGAACACTTCCAAGAAACTCATTAAACCAGAGGAGTTGCCGCCGCCGGAGAGCTTTTCTTGTGCGCCACGAATCTTCGAGAAGTTCGTGCCCGTTCCAGAACCGTATTTAAACAGCCGAGCTTCGTTTTTCACGAGCTGGAAGATCGACATGAGGTCGTCATCCACGGATTGAATGAAACACGCAGAACACTGAGGACGAGTGTAGGCGTTCTTCGTTTCTACAACGCGCATCGCCACTGGGTCCCAAGCAAAGTTCCCGCCAGAGCCCTCAATCCCGTACTCATGGTAGAGGCCCAGGTTGAACCACACGGGCGAATTGAATGCGCCCATTTGATGAATGAGGAGGTAGGACAGCTCGTCTTCAAAGACCTGAGCGGTTTCCCCTTCAAAGTAACCCCACTCTTCCCCTGCCGTACGGAGGGTGTGAGCAACACGCTTCACGACTTGCCGAACCGAGGTCTCATGACCCGTTTCAGGCACGCCCGCCTTGCGGAAATATTTTGAAACAAGAATGTCGACCGCGAGCTGACTCCAGTCCGCTGGGACTTCCACGTCCTTCATTTCAAAGACAGTGCGACCATCGGTATCGCGAATCTTAGAAGAAGATTTCACATAGCGGATCTCATCGAGCGGATTCACACCCGCTTCCGTGAAATGACGCGTAAAGCCGACGGAGCGCTTTTTGCCAGTACCCGGTTGAAGCTTCTTGCCCGCAATGGGCTCGGTCTTCAACAGCTTGCCCCCTTTGGGCAAGTTCTTGTTGGTGGGATTGAGCAGCTCCACGTCAGTGAGGCTTAATTCTGCAGCTTGAGTTTCGAAATTTTCGGTTTTTTCCATTGTATCCATCTTGTCCATGATGATTCCTTCTTTTTTCCCAGTTCTCCGAACTGGTTTTAATATCCAACGGCGGTTTCATCCGCCACACTTCGATCATTTTGATCGCTGACAACCCGTCCTAGGCCGTCACCAAAAATCATCATCCTGATAATTAAAGCGTGCCCCGAAACCTCAGTTTCTGTCAAAAACTACCACAATATGTTGTGGGTAAAAAAACTTATACCACTAGAGATAGTCGTACGCACCTGCGTTAGGTGCTGGAGCCGTTTGGGTTTTTTTAGAAATAACTTCGTGCGTTATTGAGTCTTAGAAAAACTTTGCGCGTCGCAGAAACACAACACACTCTTGACCAAAACAAAATTTTTTGAGCTTTCGGGATTTCAGCTGTTTTTGCGCACAGAAATGCCGAACTTTTTTAATTTCGTCGGAAATACGCAGAGAAAGTTTGGGTTTCGTCTGGGGATGGGCTGTGCGAGGGGCGGGAATGGAAAAATACGGGGTGGTGGTGAGCACTTGCTGAGCTGAAAGTTTGTGGAGGAGGAGTACTCGCGCCGGCGTGTGTTTGGAAAGTCTTAAGAGTTGATTTGATACAATCCCCCTCATCTCAAGCATGAAACAAA